>NZ_LN831024.1:5310000-5910000 GCF_001457615.1 Pseudomonas aeruginosa
TGGCGCCCTGGATCTCGAAATCGCTGAACGCCCATACCGTGCCCGCCACCAGCGCCGCGGCGGCCGGACTGGCCAGGCCGATGAAATAGCGCTTATCGGCCTTGCCGACCTGGGTGTTGAAACGAGCCAGACGCAGGGCTGCGCCCGCAACGTAGATGAAGGCGACCATCCAGCCGACCTTGCCGAGGCTGCCAAGCGCCCATTCGAAGGCGACCAGCGCCGGCGCCACACCGAAGGCGACCATGTCCGACAGCGAGTCGTACTCGGCGCCGAAGGCGCTCTGGGTGTTGGTCAGGCGAGCCACGCGGCCGTCCAGTCCATCGAGGACCATGGCCACGAAGATAGCGATGGCGGCGTTGGCGAACTGGCCGCTCATGCCATTGATGATGGCGTAGAAGCCGGAAAACAGGGCCGCCGTGGTGAACAGGTTGGGCAGCAGGTAGATACCGCGGTGACGAACCTTCCGCCCTTCGGCGTCGTGCCCTTCTTCTATATGTTCGTCGATGGGCAGCAGGCTTTCTTCGTCGGAGGCCTTGTTCGGCTCCTCGGGACGTTCACTCATGGACAATTCCTTGGGAACTGATGGGGTACGAATATGCCGACAGCACTTCTGACTAGGAAGACAACTCCGCCGGCCCAGGCTTTATACCAGATCGCCAGGCAAGAACGAAAAAACGCGGCCGGGGCCGCGTTTCTTCGTCTGTCGCCGGAGCCGCTTAGTTCTTGCTCTTGTCGACGATCTTGTTGGCTGCGATCCACGGCATCATCGCGCGCAGCTTCTCGCCGATCTGCTCGATCGGGTGAGCGGCGTTGTTGCGGCGGTAGGCAGTCATCGACGGGTAGTTGGCCGCACCTTCGGTAATGAACATTTTCGCGTACTCGCCGTCCTGGATGCGCTTCAGGGCGTTGCGCATGGCAGCACGGGACTCGGCGTTGATCACCTCCGGACCGGTTACGTACTCACCGTATTCGGCGTTGTTGGAGATGGAGTAGTTCATGTTGGCGATGCCGCCTTCGTACATCAGGTCGACGATCAGCTTCAGCTCGTGCAGGCACTCGAAGTAGGCCATTTCCGGCGCGTAACCGGCTTCGACCAGGGTTTCGAAACCGGCCTTGACCAGCTCGACGCAACCACCGCAGAGAACGGCCTGCTCACCGAACAGGTCGGTTTCGGTCTCGTCCTTGAAGGTGGTTTCGATGATACCGGTACGACCGCCGCCGACGCCGCAGGCGTAGGACAGGGCGACGTTCTTGGGCGTTGCCGGAAGCGTCCTGGTAGATGGCGATCAGGTCAGGGATGCCACCGCCCTTGACGAACTCGGAACGCACGGTGTGACCCGGGGCCTTCGGCGCGATCATGATCACGTCGAGGTCGGCGCGCGGGACGACCTGGTTGTAGTGGATGGAGAAGCCGTGAGCGAAGGCCAGGGTGGCGCCCTTCTTCAGGTTCGGCTCGATCTCTTCCTTGTACAGGCGGCCCTGGAACTCGTCCGGGGTGAGGATCATGACCACGTCGGCTGCGGCGACGGCGGTCTTCACGTCGGCAACCTTCAGACCGTGCGCTTCGGCCTTGGCCACGGTGGCGGAGCCGCTACGCAGGCCCACGGTGACGTCGACGCCGGAGTCCTTCAGGTTGCAGGCATGGGCGTGGCCCTGGGAGCCGTAGCCGATGATGGCAACTTTCTTGCCCTGGATGATCGAGAGGTCACAGTCTTTATCGTAGAAAACGCGCATGGGAATTCCCCTTCAGTAAGGCCTCGCGGGCCTGCTTTCAGTTCAGATGCTCAGAGTCTTGTCGCCACGGGCGATGCCGGTGACGCCACTGCGGACCACTTCCAGGATCGACGCGGTGCCGATGGCCTGGATGAAGCTGTCCAGTTTGTCGCTGGTACCCGCCAGTTGCACGGTATAGACGCTACTGGTGACGTCGACGATCTGCCCACGGAAGATATCGGTGGTGCGCTTGACCTCGGCGCGCTGGGCGCCCGTGGCCTTGACCTTCACCAGCATCAGCTCGCGCTCGATATGGGCGCTTTCCGACAGATCCACCAGCTTGACCACTTCGATCAGCTTGTTGAGGTTCTTGGTGATCTGCTCGATCACCTCATCGTGCCCCACGGTGGTCAGCGTCAGACGCGACAGGGTCGGGTCCTCGGTCGGCGCCACGGTAAGGCTTTCGATGTTGTAGTTGCGTTGGGAGAACAGGCCGACCACGCGGGACAATGCGCCTGGCTCGTTTTCCAGCAGCAGGGAAATGATGTGTCGCATGATCAGGTACGCTCCGTCTTGCTCAGCCACATGTCGCGCATCGCGCCGTCACGGATCTGCATCGGATAGACGTGTTCGCTGGCGTCCACCTGGATGTCGAGGAAGACCAGGCGATTCTTCATGGCGAACGCCTCCTCCATCTTCGGCTTCAGATCCTTCAGGTCGGTGATGCGCATGCCGACATGCCCGTAGGCTTCGGCAAGCTTGACGAAGTCCGGCAGGGATTCCATGTAGGAATGCGAATAACGGCTGTTGTACTGCATGTCCTGCCACTGGCGGACCATGCCCAGGGCACCATTGTTCAGGTTGACGATCTTCACCGGCAGGTCGTACTGCAGGCAGGTAGACAGTTCCTGGATATTCATCTGGATACTGCCCTCGCCGGTCACGCAGGCGACATCGTCGTCCGGGAAGTTGAGCTTGATGCCCATCGCCGCCGGGAAGCCGAAGCCCATGGTGCCGAGACCGCCGGAGTTGATCCAGCGATTGGGCTTGTTGAACTTGTAGTACTGCGAGGCGAACATCTGGTGCTGGCCGACATCGGAGGTGATGAAGGCATCGCCATGGGTAACCTCGTAGAGCGTCTCGATGACGGTCTGCGGCTTGATGATGCTGCCGTCGCCCTTGTCGTACGGGAACAACCCACGGTTACCACGCCACTCGTCGATCTGCTTCCACCAGGCAGCCTGGGCATCCTGGTTCGGGGTCTCGCCGATTTCCCTGACGATCGCGACCATTTCGGTGAGAACGCTGTCCACCGGGCCGACGATCGGGATGTCGGCCTTGATGGTCTTGGAAATCGACGCCGGATCGATGTCGATGTGGATGATCTTGGCGTTCGGGCAGAACTTCGCCGCACCGTTGATGACCCGGTCGTCGAAACGCGCGCCGACCGCGAGGATCACGTCGCTGTGATGCATCGCCAGGTTGGCGGTGAAGCTGCCATGCATCCCGAGCATGCCGAGGAACTGGCGGTCCGCGCCGGGATACCCGCCGAGGCCCATCAGGGTGTTGGTCACCGGCAGGTTGAGCATCTGCGCCAGCTCGGTCAGCGGCGCCGCGGCATTGCCCATGATCACGCCGCCGCCGGAATAGACCACCGGGCGCTTGGCGGCCAGGAGCATCTCGGCGGCCTTGCGGATCTGTCCCGAGTGACCGCGAACGGCCGGGCTGTACGAACGCAACTTGACCTTCTTCGGATAGGAATATTCGAACTTCTGCGTCGGGTCGCCCATGTCCTTCGGAATATCCACGACCACCGGCCCCGGACGACCGGACTGCGCCAGGTAGAAGGCCTTCTTGATCACCTCGGGAATTTCCGAGGGATGCTTGATGATGAAGCTGTGCTTCACGATCGGCCGGGAGATCCCGACCATGTCGGTTTCCTGGAACGCATCGGTACCGACCATGTTGCTCGGCACCTGGCCCGACAGGATCACCATCGGGATGGAGTCCATGTATGCGGTGGCGATACCGGTGATGGCGTTGGTCGCGCCCGGGCCGGAAGTCACCAGCACGACACCGGGCTTGCCGGTGGCGCGGGCGTAGCCGTCGGCCATATGGGTAGCCGCCTGTTCGTGGCGCACCAGGATGTGGGTCACGTCGTGCTCCTTGAAGAGCGCGTCGTAGATATGCAGGAGGGCACCACCCGGGTACCCGTAGATGTACTTAACGCCTTCGTCGCGCAACGAGCGGACGACCATTTCAGCGCCAGATAAAAGCTCCACGTTTTCACCTCTAGAACGCTATACGGCCACCCAGGGGCGGGCGACCGAAATTCGGTTGGCTGCCCGGCAGAGCATGGGTGACGGTAGTCACCGGCTACGTCAACTGCCGATTGAGCAAACTTGGAAGGGCGCCTGGTGTTACGGAGCTCTTCCACCCAGCGCGAGGTAACGCGAAGCAGGGTGTAACTTTCGGCGCGGGTAGGCACCTCATGGTCTGCCGGAGAGGGGACTGGGTTGCAGACGGCCCGCTACAGCGAGCTTGGATTCTTCGCATTCGTCGAACGCAAGTCAAGCTTTATTCTGAAAATTATCAAAAAAAATTCCAAGGAAGCTGCCATACCCTTCCATAAAAAAGCTGATCAATGACCAAAAACAGATTTTATGGCTAGAAAATTCCGATTTAGAGCAAACTTTTCCAAAATGCCCATGATTCCCGCGAGGACTTGCCACGGCGAGGCCGTCTCCGGCGGCGGTTGTGATGCCGTGCAGCATGCCGCGCTGGCGGATTTGGTTATAGTTAGCCGCAGTTAGCGCATTCCAAGGACTCCGCATGCGACGCATGATCCTCCCGGCCAGCTTGTTGCTCGCCCTCTCCTCTTTCGCCATGGCCGCCCCGATCTACAAATGGGTCGACGCCGAGGGCGTCACCCACTTCGGCGCACAACCGCCGCAAGGTGCGCAAGCGACCACGGTGAATACCCAGACCGCCCCGCCGCCGGACAACTTCCCCCTGCCCCCCTCGACCCCGGCACCGACCATCCAGCAGAAACCGGCCGATCCCGAGCAGAAGGCGATCGACGACAAGGTGAAGCAGCAAGTGGCGAAGGAAGAGGCCGAGCGCAAGCAGTTCTGCGAAGAGACCCGCAACAACCTCGCGCAACTGAAGAACAACCCGCGCGTAAGGGTCGACGAAGGCAAGGGCGAACTCCGTCGCCTCGGCGAGGAAGAACGCCAGGAGCGAATCGCCAAGGCCGAAAAGGCGATCCAGGAGAATTGCCGCTGAGGCGAACACAGCCCCGTCCCGCAGCATGGGGCTGACCCGGCTCTCCGCCTTGCTTGAAGCAAAGAAAAACCCGGCCTGTAGCCGGGTTTTTCTTTACTGCCGAAGCTTCATGACGGCCCGCCGATCAGCCGGTCGAACTCGCCAAGCGCCGCCAGCAGACCGGCGACTTCCTCGCCACGCTGCGCATAGGCCACCTCGGCCATGGCCAGGATACCCGAGGCCTGCGGCAAGGCGCTGTCGCTTTCGAGAATCAGCTTCATCCGCGGCAGGAAGATCCATTGCAGCCATTGCTCGAGCGCCAGCGTATCCACGCAGAACGGCTCGGGGCTGGCCAGCGCTTCCGGGGCGGGGCGGCTTTCGCTCCACCAGCCGAGGGCACGCAACTCACGCTCGATCAGCAACAACTGGTCGGCCAGCGCATAGACCCGTCGATCCATCAGGAGCTGACCTTTGCCTTCTGCCGGGCCAGCGCAGCGCCGGCGGAGTCTCCCTGCTTCTCCCGCGCCTGGGCGATCAGTTCCCAGAGCCCGGCCTGCAAGGCCGGCCGGCCATTGGCGTAGCTCAAGCCACGGCGCGCGACCTGCTCGGCCTGGGCCGCATCGCCCTGGGCCAGGCGCACCTGGGCCAGGCGATAGAGCACCTGCGGCTCGCGCGGAGCGATGCGCTGGGCTCGCTCGAGGCTGGCGGCGGCGCTGTTCAGGTCGCCGCTGCCCTGCTGTTGCTGGGCGGTTGTGAGCATCGCCAGGACCGGCCCGTCCAACTGCTCGTCGGCCGCCAGGCTGCCGGCCGAGCCGGAGGCCGGAATGCCGGTGGGCGCGGAACGACTGGCGCCGCTGGGCGGCATGTTGTAGCTGCCACCCAGCGGTGGCGTGGAGGCGCTGCTGGGCGGAGCCTGGTACTGGGTGCCGGTGCCGAGCGGAGCGCTGCTGATCGGCGCGGCGCCGGACTGCGCCGGGAAAGTCTGGATCGGTGCGGAATTGGCGCCCTGCGGCACCATCACCACCACACCGGAGTCGCCGCCCTGGGGAATGCCCTGGGTGGCGGCGCCTTGCTGGGTACGCGGTACCTGGGTACGGGTGATGCGGAAACCGCCGCTTTCCTGGTTGGACACCGGAGTACCGGAATCCACCACCGGGATCGCCCCGTGCTGCGGGCTGGCGCAGCCCGCGAGCACGGCACTGCCGGCAAGCGCGGCGAATACGAAAATCTTCTTCACGTCAGGTCCTCTCGGATCAATTCAGCCAGCCACGTACCCAGTCCATCACCTCGCCGGCGGGGTTCTGGCTCCCGCAGCCTGGGCCCTGGGCGGGCTCGCTGCCACGAATATAGGGCATCTGTACGGCATTCGGGCAATCCGCCGCCGAGCCCTGCCCGGTCTGCGCGTCGACCCAGGCCATCACCACGTTCTCCGGCATCGGCATTTCCAGCGATTGCGGATGCGCCTTGCGCATGAAGCTGGCCCACACCTGCAAGGCACCGGTGGCGCCGGTAAGCGGCGTCTTGCCGTTGTCGTCGCGACCGAGCCAGACCACAGCCTGGAGGTCGCCGCCGAAACCGGAGAACCAGCTATCGCGCGAGTCGTTGCTGGTGCCGGTCTTGCCGGCGAGGGTCAGCGACGACGGCAATTGACTGTACACCGAACGCCCGGTGCCTTCGCGCATGACCCGCTGCATGGCGTTCTGCACCAGGTAGACGGCGCCCGAGTCGAAGCGCTGTTCGACCTGGAACGGATAGCGCTTGAGCGGCTGGCCGTCGGCAGTGAGGACGCTGCGGATCCCCCGCAACGGCGTGTTGAAGCCGCCGCTGGCGATGGTCTGGTACATGGTGGCGACCTCCATCGGACTGAGCGAACCGGCGCCCAGCAGCATCGACGGATAGGCCGGCCAGTCACGGTTGATACCCAGCCGGGCGACGGTCTGCAGCACGTTGGGCACACCGACGTCGAGGCCGAGCTTGGCGGTGGACAGGTTGTAGGAGTTTGCCAGGCCCTGGTACAGGAAGATCGTGCCATGCGAGCGCCGGTCGTAGTTCTGCGGTCGCCAGACCTGGCCGTCCTGGCCTTTCACCGCGAAGGGCTCGTCCTGCACCCAGGTGGTCAGGGTGTACTTGCTCGGCCGCTCGAGAGCGGTCAGGTAGACCGCCGGCTTGATCAGCGAACCGATCGGCCGCACCGCGTCCAGGGCCCGGTTGAAGCCGGCGAAGCGCGGGTCGCGACTGCCGATCAGGGCCTGGATCTCGCCGGTTTCCGGATTGGTCACGACCATCGCCGCCTCGACCTGGTCGACTCCCTTGCGCCCACTGAGGCGCTTGAGCGTTTCGTTGACGGAGGTCTCGGCCTTCTCCTGCAGGATCGGATCGAAGCTGGTGAAGATGCGCAGCCCTTCCTCGGTCAGGTCCTCGTCGCGGTAGTCCTGGCGCAACTGGCGCTTGACCAGGTCGAGGAAGGCCGGATAGGAGCTGTCGGCCATGCTGCCCTGCCGGGTCACGCCGAGCGGGCGCTGCTTGGCGGCGTCGACTTCCTGCTGGGTCGCCACGCCCTGCTCGGCGAGCACGTCGAGCACCAGGTTGCGCCGCGCCAGCGCACGATCCGGGTAACGCCGCGGGTTGAAGTAGGACGGTCCCTTGACCATGCCGACCAGCAGCGCCACCTGGTCGAGCTTGAGCTCGGCCAGCGGCTGGCTGAAGAAATACTGGCTGGCCAGGCCGAAGCCATGGATCGCTCGTTGCCCATCCTGGCCGAGGAACACCTCGTTGAGATAGGACTCGAGGATGTCGCGCTTGTCGTAGTGCAGCTCCAGCAGCACCGCCATCATCGCTTCGTTGATCTTGCGGCTCAGGCTGCGTTCGTTGCTCAGGAAGAAGTTCTTCACCAACTGCTGGGTCAGGGTGCTGCCGCCCTGGCGCAACTGGCCGGCCGTGGTGTTGACCCACACCGCCCGCGCCACGGACTTCAGCGACACACCATGGTGGTTCCAGAAGTCGCGATCCTCGACCGCGACCAGGGTGTCGATCAGGTAGGTCGGCACCTGGTCGAGCTTGACCAGGATGCGATCCTCATGGTGCGCCGGATACAAGCCGCCGATCAGCAGCGGCTCAAGGCGCGCCACCGCCAGTTCCTTGCCGTTGGCCTGGCTCAGCCCGCTGACGTAGTTGCCGTTGAAGCGCACGCGCACGCGCTGGGCCGGTTCCGCGCCTTCGTAGAACTGGAAGCCACGGGTATTGAGTTCGACCGCGCTGGCCGCCACCGATACGGTTCCAGGGCCGCTCACGCTGGGCTCGCGACGGTAGCCGAGGGCGTCGAGTTCGCGCAGGAAGTCTTCCCTGCTCAGCTTCAGGCCGTTGAACAGCTCCAGCGGGCGGGCATAGACCTTCGCCGGGATGGTCCAGCGCCGGCCGGAGAATTTCTCCTGCACCACCGCATCGAGATAGATGGCGAAGCCGGCGAGGAGCACCAGGCCGACGAGGCCGAGCTTGAGAGCCCAGCTGAGCCATTTGTTCAGGCCGGGTGCCGGGCGTGCTTTGCTGTTACGGGAACGGGGGGATCGGGGACGCGTCATGGCGGCGCATTATACGTACTTTATCCACAGCGGACAGACACCGCATCGGCGGCATCCACGGTCTGCGCGGCCCCGGTGGATAGACGCGGCGGCAGCGCGGCGCATTCGACCGGCGATCCGGCAAATGGTTGCTATCCGCCAGCGAGGTTTGCACTGTCACCCCTTCCCGCCATAATGCGGGTTTTCGCATATTTCAGAGGCAAGGATATCCCGTGAGCCAGACCCTGATCGCCGCCCTGCAGAACCCGGCCCTCTACCCCCACCCGGTGGAGCGCTTCGAGGTCATCGAGACGCACATCTCCTGGGTCCTGTTGACCGGTCCCTACGCCTACAAGATCAAGAAGCCGATGGATTTCGGCTTTCTCGATTTCACCAGCCTGGACAAGCGCCGCTTCTATTGCAACGAAGAGCTGCGCCTGAACCAGCGCCTCACCGACGATCTCTACCTGGAGGTCCTGCCGATCACCGGCAGCGAAGAGGCGCCGCGGATCGGCGGCGACGGCGAGGCAATCGAATACCTGCTGAAGATGCGCCAGTTCCCGCAGGACAACCTGCTGGCGGCAATCCAGGGCCGCGGCGAACTGTCCAACCAGCATATCGACGAACTGGCCGAGCAGATCGCGCACTTCCACCAGAACACTCCGAAGGTGCCGCTGGAGCACCCGCTGGGCACCGCCGAGTCCTGCATGGCGCCGGTGCGGCAGAATTTCGAGCAGGTTCGCCCGCTGCTCAAGGACAAGGCCGACCTGCAACAGCTGGATGCCCTCGAAGCCTGGGCGGAAAGCAGCTTCGAACGCCTGCTGCCGGTGCTCCAGGAGCGCAAGGCGAAGGGCTTCATCCGCGAATGCCACGGCGACATCCACCTGGGCAACGCCGCGCTGATCGACGGCAGGGTAGTGCTGTTCGACTGCATCGAATTCAACGAACCGTTCCGCTTCACCGATGTCTGCGCCGACTTCGCCTTCCTCGCGATGGACCTGGAAGATCGCGGCCTGAAGTGCCACGCTCGACGCTTCGTCAGCCTCTATCTGGAACACACCGGCGACTACCAGGCCCTGGAACTGCTGAACTTCTACAAGGCCTACCGCGCCATGGTCCGCGCCAAGGTCGCGCTGTTCAGCCTCGGCTACCAGACCGATGCCGTGCAGCGCGCCGCGACCCTGCGCCAGTACCGCAACTACGCCAACCTGGCGGAAAGCTACAGCGCCATTCCCTCGCGCTTCCTGGCGGTCACCCATGGTGTCTCCGCGGTCGGCAAGAGCCAGGTGGCCATGCGTCTGGTGGAGGCTCTGGGCGCCGTGCGCCTGCGCTCGGATATCGAACGCAAGCGTCTGTTCGGCGAGCAGCCGGAACACGACAGGGGCCAGTTCGCCGCCGGCATCTATAGCAGCCAGGCCAGCGAAGCGACCTATGCGCACCTTCACCAGTTGGCCGCGAAGATCCTCCAGGCCGGCTATCCGGTGGTGATCGATGCCGCCTACCTGAAGCAGAATCAGCGCCAGGCCGCTTGCCACATCGCGGAAGAAACCGGCGTGCCGTTCCTGATCCTCGACTGCCAGGCGCCCGAAGCGGTGATCGCCGGCTGGCTTGCGCAACGCCAGGCGGAAGGCAAGGATCCGTCCGACGCGACTCTCGACGTGATCCGCACCCAGCAGGCTACCCGCGAGCCGCTGACAGCGGCGGAGACGGTCCAGAGCAAGCGCGTAGACACCCACGACGCGGCCAGCCTCGACGGGCTGGTCGACGGCATTCGCCAGCGCCTGCCCGGTCTCTGAACGAACTGCCATGGCGCCCGCCCCTCCAGGGCGGGCGCCGTGCCGCTGCTCTTCTATACTCACGGCGAGCCTTCTGCACAGGACGCCGCCCATGAACTCGCCCCGTCAGCTCGACTCGCCGCTCTACCAACTGCTCCACGCCGAAGACATCGAAGGCTTCAACCGACAGAAGCCGGCCGACGGCTGGATCGACCTGGCCGGCGGCGACTTCCGCGGCCTCGACCTGCGTCTGCTGGATGCCGCCCGCGTCGACTTCAGCGATGCCTATTTCCGCGGCGCCGACCTGCGCGGCGTGGATCTGCGCGAGGCGCGCCTGGAGGGCGCCAGCCTGGCCCATGCGCAGATATCCGGTACGTATTTCCCGTTGCGCCTGGCGCCGGACGAGATCCGCATGTCGGTGAACTTCGGCACCCGCCTGCGCTACCTGCCGGAGCCCTGAGAAGCGGAAGGACCACGCCAGGCCACGTTTTGCCGGGAGGCCGCTACACTTCTGGCAGGTACCCGGCCGGCTGAGGATCGGTCCCGGACCGCCTACGCCGGATCGTAAGGGCGAAGGCCGCTCGCGTCGGCCATCTCGCTCCATCGCGCCGGCCCTGTCGGCTCCGGACCGGTTCCAGGCAGTTCCGCGCCATCACGCTTCTGAGCGGCATCGCAAGGACCGACGATGAACGACGAACTGCTGAACCTGAAAAACCTCGGGAAAACCTCGACCCAATGGTTGCATGCCGTGGGTATCCACAGCGCCACCGATCTGCGTCGGCTCGGCTCGGTGGGAGCCTATCGCGCGGTCCGCGCGCGCGGCTTCCGAGCCTCGAAAGTCTTGCTCTATGCCATCGAAGGCGCACTCCTCGACGTTCACTGGAACGAGCTGTCCCCAGACCACAAGGCCGCACTGCTCGGCGAGCTGGAGACTTTCCCCGTGCGAAACAAGAGCTAGCTCACACCTGCCACGGGAAGATATTTACTCCCCCCGGGCGCCCACCTATCGTCTCGTGGACGTTCGTACCTCCTCTCCCGACCAGGCAGCTCAAGGAAATGGCCATGTATCTACTCGGCGAGCAACCGGCTTATGCCGACCAATTGATCAATCGCCTGCAGGGGATCCCTCACCGCTTGCTCGAAGGCCTGGCACCCAGCGGCCCCGCCCTGGAACTGGAACGTAGCGACGACCTGGAACGCGAGCTGCCCGCCGACCAGGTATTCCTGGTGGAAAGCGGCCTGCTGCATGCGCTGGTCGACGAACGCCCACTGTTCTACCTCCAGGAAGGCGACCTCCTCGGCCTTCGACGCGGACTCGAGCTCCCCGCCTGCCGGCATGCCAACGAAGAGCCGATCCGCCTGCTGCCCTATTCGCGCGATGCGCTGCTCCAGCACATCCATGCTGACCAGGAACGTCAGGAACTGCTATTGCAGTACCTGATCGGACAGACTGCCCTGCTCGGCGATGCGCTGGCGCACCTGAAGCAGCCGGAAGTCCGCCCGGCCACCGGCTTCCGCCACTTCGCCGCGGGCGAGGCGCTGATCCGCCAGGGCGACGATGCGGATCATGTGTTCATCATCATCGAGGGGCATGCCGAAGCGCTGGTGGACGGCCAGAAAGTCGGCGATGTGCAGAAGGACGAGATCTTCGGCGCCATGGCCGTGTTCACTCGCGAGAAACGCAGCGCCACGGTGGTCGCCAGCGAACCCTGCACGGTGATGGTGATTCCCAAGGAGCAGTTCCTCGGCCTTATGCAGAACAACCCGCGAATCGCCCATAGCCTGATCGAAGGCATGGCCCGGCGGATAGACCTGCTTAACCGGGAAGTGACCCAGCTGCGCCTTCGCCGCAGCGCCTGAGGCCCATTCCAGAGGGCTCGCGACTAGCTAGCAGAAAAGTTTGGCGAAAGCGTTTGACATGGAAATGAGAATCATTATTATGTCACTCAACTGGTCGCGAGATCAGCCGGTAAGCTGAGAGACCCACGCAGTCGGACTCTTCAGATTATCTCCTCATCAGGCTAATCACGGTTTTTGACCCGGCACTTTGCCGGGTCTTTTTTTGCCTGCGATTCGGCCGGAGACGACCGTTCATCGGCTGGCGATGGAATGAATGAGAACCGGCTTGACCTGATAATGAGAATAGTTATTATTACAACAACTGGTCGCGAGGCCAGCAGGTAAGCTGAGAGACCAAGCAGTCGGACTCTTCAGATTATCTCCTCATCAGGCTAATCACGGTTTCGACCCGGCACTTTGCCGGGTCTTTTTTTGCCCGCGAAAACGTAGCGCGATACACGGCTCCAGGCCTCGCGCCCTTCCTTCAACGTGCCTTCTTCATCTCCGCGCAATAGTCCTTGTCCGGCTGTGCCGGCGTGTACCAGGCGTAGTCGGCCTCACGCGTCGTTACCGCCTGCCCGGCCTCGACCAGCATCAGTACCTGCGCACCCTTCTCCGCACCAAGGTCGCGCAGGTGGACCGGTACGCCGAGGTCGCGCCGGGCGTGGAAGCTGCCGGCGACGAGCATCGCCGGCAGTGGCGCATCGCGAAAACGCTCGGCCATACGGCGGTCACGTTGCTGCTGGACGGCGAGCATCGCCGGCAATTGATCGTCGGGAAGCATGCCGCAGTGGGATTCGCGAATCTGCGCAAGCAGCGGCAGGCGCACGCTGTCACGCCTGGAGGCCGTTCCGGGAAGCGGCGGACGCTCCCTGTAGATGCGCATGATCTCGCTCCGCTGGAGGTTCGCCGCCAGCAACGGCGCGGGTTGCGCAACCGCCCAGGACACCAGGGGTCCGTACTGCGTCCAGTCCCAACCTTTCTGCCAGTCCAGGGCCTGCTCCAGGTTCGCCACCGGCTTGCCGGTCCCGAGTTGTGCGCGGACCGCATCCACCCGTGGTTGCTGGCCGGGATCGAGCATTTCCAGCAGCAGGCTGCCCTGCGCCCGATATTCGCCCAGGGCCTGCGCCAGCCACAGTTCCACGGCATGATGATCGGGATTGTCGTGCTTCTCGCCGACGATCACTCGCGGCGCGGCCGCCAGGCGTGCGACCAGTTGCTGCGGGCTCAGCGTCACGCCGCTGCGCAATTCGACTATTCGTCCCGTCTGCGGATCGTCGCGCCCTTCCGCGCTCTGCCAATCAGGCAGCGGCGGCAGTTGGGACTGGCAGCCGCCCAGCAGCAGACAGAAAGCGAACAGGCGAATGCGCATGGCGACTCCTTCAACGGGCGACGATCAGCGGATGACCTCGCTCGGGATGACGCTGGACCAGGACCTCGAGGCCGAACACCGCGCGCAACGGCTCGGGGCGCAGGACTTCCTCGGGCGTACCGAGCAGGTGCGGGCGACCATTCTGCAACAGCAGCAGGCGGTCGCAATAGCGCGCGGCCAGGTTGAGATCGTGGAGGATCACCAGCACCGAGGCACCGCGGCGGGCGAAATCATGCACCGCCTGCAGGGTGGTGTGCTGGTGCAGCGGGTCGAGCGCCGAGGTCGGTTCGTCGAGCAGCAGCACCTGCCCCGGCTCGCCCGGCCACAGCTGCGCCAGCACCCGCGCCAGGTGCACGCGCTGGCGTTCGCCGCCGGACAGCGCCAGGTAGCTGCGCCCGGCCAGATGGCTGGCGTCGGCCGCCGCCAAGGCCTCGGCGACGATCTGCACATCGCGCTCGCGGCCGCTGGAATGGGGCAGCCGACCGAAGCCGACCACCGCCTCCACCGGAAAGGCGAAGCCCAGCGACGAACTCTGCGGCAGCACCGCCAGGCGCTGCGCGCGAGCGACGCCCGGCCAGTCGTCGAGGCCGCGCTCGTCGAGCAGCACCAGCCCTTCGGCCGGCTCCAGTTCGCCACAGAGAGCGCCAAGCAAGGTGCTCTTGCCAGCGCCGTTGGGGCCGAGTACGCCGAGCATCTCGCCAGGCCGCAGCTCCAGTTCGAGGCCTTCCAGTACAGTCTTTCCGCCACGGCGGATGGACAGGTTCTCCACGCGCAGCATCAGGCCCGCCCCCGCAATAGCAGATAAAGGAAGAACGGCGCGCCGATCAGTGCCGTGACGATGCCGATCGGCAACTCCGCCGGAGCCAGCGCCAGGCGCGCCAGCAGGTCGGCAAGCAGCAGGAGAATGGCGCCGGCCATCATCGAGGCCGGCAGCAACGTCCGATGATCCGGACCGGCAACCAGACGGATCAGGTGCGGTACCACCAGGCCGATGAAGCCGATCATCCCCGCCGCCGCCACTGCGGCGCCGACGCCAAGGGCAGTGCAAAGCACCAGTTCGGCCTTCAATCGCTCGACGTCGAAGCCCAGGTGACGGGCCTCGGACTCGCCGAGCAGCAGTGCGTTCAGCGCATCTGCCCGGCGCGGTAGCCAGCAGGCCACCAGCAGCGCCACCAGCAGCAGCGGCCAGAGTCGTGGGTAGCTGGCGCCGTTCAGGCTGCCCAGGTTCCAGAAGGTCAGGGTACGCAAGGTGGCGTCATCGGCGAGATAGGTAAACAGTCCGATCACCGCGCCGGACAGCGCGGTCA
This sequence comes from Pseudomonas aeruginosa, assembly GCF_001457615.1. Taxonomy (GTDB): domain Bacteria; phylum Pseudomonadota; class Gammaproteobacteria; order Pseudomonadales; family Pseudomonadaceae; genus Pseudomonas; species Pseudomonas aeruginosa. Next base: position 5,324,828 of record NZ_LN831024.1, read on the forward strand.
GGGCGATCCCTGCCAGCAACATGGTGGCCACGCTGGTCTGGCCATCGCGGCGGCCAAGTCGATAGACCAGCCAGGTCACCCCCAGGCCGCCGCCGAAGGCGCACAGTGACAGCAGGTAAGGCGCGAGGAACGCCGGCAAGCCACCCAGCGAGGCGCCGAACACGATGGCCAGCGCCGCGCCAAGGGCCGCGCCGCTGGACACCCCGACCAGCCCTGGATCGGCTAGCGGGTTGCGGAACAGGCCCTGCATCGCCACCCCGGACAGCGCCAGCACCGCGCCCACGGCCAGGCCGAGCAGGGTCCGCGGCAGGCGGATCTGGCCGAGGATCATTTCCGCCTGGGCCAGGCCCGCTCCATCGAGCGGCAGCCCGGCCAGGCGCAGCGCGGCGCGCAGGGTATCGCCCAGCGGCAGGCTGACGGGACCGAGGGCGAGGGACAACCAGAGGACCAACACGAGCGAAATCCCCAGCGCACCGAACAGTGCGCGGGGGCGAACAACCGATTTCAATGGGCGGCTTCCATACTCAGCGGTTTCGCGGAAGGATAAAAGGCTGCGGAGAGAGCCGCCAGGCCATCCGGCAGGCGCGGACCGAGGCCGCCCACCAGGAGCGTCGGGTCAAGCACCAGCAGACGTCCGTCACGCGCCGCGCGGGTCGCGGCGAGCCCGGGGTTCTGCTTGAGCAGCGCGGCACGCGCCGCATCACCTTCGAGGCTGCGGTCGGCGATCACCACCGCGACCGGATCGAGCGCTGCCAGGGCTTCCACCGAGATCGGCTTGTAACCCTCATGGGTAGCCAGGTTGCGTGCTCCGGCTCGGTTCAGGACCCAATCGCCGCCGGTATTGCGCCCGGCTACCAGCAACTGACCGCCGGCGTTGCCGATCACCAGCAGGACGCCCGGGGCCGGCTGACTCTTCTGCGCGGCCGCGATCCAGTCCGCCTGGCGCCGCAGCCGCTGACGATAGTCAAGTTCGGCGGCCTCGGCGCGCTGGGGCACGCCGAGCCAGTCGCCGAGCTTCTTCAGGTTGCTTTCCAGTGCCTCCAGATCCGGCCTGGCGGAGAGGGTCTCGACCCGCACGCCGGCGCCTTCGAGCTGCTTGAGTACCGGCGGAGGCCCCATTTCCTCGGTGCCGATGAGGATATCCGGACGTAACGCCAGCACGCCCTCGGCAGCCAGTTGGCGCTGGTAGCCGACGCTCGGCAACTGTTTCAGCGCCTGCGGATGCTGGCTGGTGGTGTCCACCCCGACCAGCTTGCTCTCGCCGCCCAGCGCCACCACCCATTCGCTCAGCGAGCCGCCCGCGCTCACCCAGCGTTGCGGCAGCTCGGCGGCCTGGGCCATGCCGGTGCCGAGCAGGATGCCCAGCGCCAACCCGTTGAATAGTCGATCGATACGCATGATCTCTCCTCAGAGCGCCTTGAAGGATTCGGCCAGTTCGCGCCAGTCGTCGCGCTCGGGCTCGCCGGGCTTGCGTGCGCCGAACAGTTGCACGATCAGTTCGCCGTCGGCGTCGAAGGCCTCCCAGCTGGTTACGATGCCATCGGTGCTCGGCTTGCGCACCCGCCAAAGCTCGGCGATGCCGGTGGTCTTCAGGTGCAGGTTGAATTCCGGATCGAGCACGTTGAACCAGTCGTCCAGCCACTTCAGGTTGCACACAGGCCCGGTATGGATCTGGATGCAGTGGGCGTTGCCGACGAACACCATGATCGGCAATCCGCTTTCGGCCGCCGCTTCGAAGAGTTTCGCCAGGTCGCCCTTATCCAGGCGCTCGGCCCATTCGCCGCCAGCCAGGCGCAGCGCCTGGGTGCGCTGCGCGCCATGCTTCTTCAGCAGGGCGTGGAAATGATGGGTGTCCTTCAACGCGGCCCAGCCTTCGCGCAAGGCGGCGGCATCGATCTGCGCATCGACGAGCGCCGCAGCCGGTGCGCGGGGTTCGTGCAGCGCCAGCACGGCCTCCTGCTCGGCAGCCCGCAGGCGCTCGACCAGCGGTTCCCAGGCGCGGACGTCGCTGGCCTCGGTAAGGAACACCTTGTGCACCGCCACGCCCTGCTGGTCGAACACCTGGATGCTGCGCTGGGTACCCCGCGCTGTCTCCTCGGCAATGGCGAAGACGGCGTTCCACCCCCCCAGGAACAGGCGCAGGTCGATATCCGGCGAGACCACCAGGCCCATCTGCCCATTGGCAGAGACCGTCACTTCGCGATACGGCCCCTTGCGTTCGTGGACGCAATGCTCGTTGCGGGTCAGCGCCATGATCGGCCCCAGTTCGCCGAGCGCCGGCAGCAAGGCGGCCCAGTCCGGCCGCAGGCGCACGGCATCGATGCCGACCCGGCTGGCGACCAGCTCGCCTTCGCTGACCTGCAACAGCGCGGCGGCGTCGCGCGCGCGTAGCTGCGGTCGCTCGGCGCGCAGGTCCTGCCAGGCGCGGTAAAGCTCGGCAGGGGAATGGGAAAGGCTGGGAGTGCTGCTCATCGACGGTTCCTCGGGCATATCCGGTTCGGTCGCGCTACGCGCAAAAACAGGTGAACTTTGCCACAAAACGCATATCTGAATCCATTTGATAATTATTTGCATTAGCGTTTTTCTGGCAGTACCTTGTGCGCCCGACGTCCCCCTGGCTATTCGCCACCGGCCCGACCCAAGGAGTCCCACATGCCGCTCTCCCCGCCCTTCGCCCTGCGCCCCTGCCTGGCCCTGCTGTTGCTCAGCCCTTCCCTGGCCCTGGCGGGGAACGCCGTCCCGCTGACCCCGACCACCATCACCGCCACCCGTACCGAGCAGGCAGTGGATTCGGTGCCAAGCACCGTCAGCGTGCAGACCCGCGAACAACTGGACCGGCAGAACGTCAACAACATCAAGGAACTGGTGCGCTACGAACCGGGAGTCTCGGTCGGCGGCGCCGGCCAGCGTGCCGGGATCACCGGCTACAACATCCGCGGCATCGACGGGAACCGCATCCTTACGCAGATCGACGGGGTCGAACTGCCCAACGACTTCTTCAGCGGCCCCTACGCGCAGACCCACCGCAACTACGTCGATCCGGACATCGTAAAGCGCGTGGAAATCCTTCGCGGCCCGGCCTCGGCGCTGTACGGCAGCAACGCCATCGGCGGCGCGGTGAGCTACTTCACCCTCGACCCGTCGGACATCATCAAGGACGGCAAGGACGTCGGCGCCCGGCTGAAGGCCGGCTACGAGTCGGCCAGCCACTCCTGGTTGACCTCGGCCACCGTCGCCGGCCGCGCCGACGACTTCGACGGCCTGCTGCATTATGGCTACCGCCAGGGCCACGAGACCGAATCCAACGGCGGCCACGGCGGCACCGGGCTCTCGCGCAGCGAAGCCAACCCGGAAGACGCCGACAGCTACAGCCTGCTCGGCAAGCTGGGCTGGAACTACGCCGAGGGCAGCCGCTTCGGGCTGGTCTTCGAGAAGTACAAGAGCGACGTCGATACCGACCAGAAGAGCGCCTATGGCGGCCCGTACGACAAGGGCAAGCCGGCCATCCCGCCGAGCATGCTGCCGGGCGGCATGTACCAGTGGCGCAAGGGCAACGACACCCTGACTCGCGAGCGCTACGGCCTGGAGCACCATTTCCTGCTCGACAGCCCGGTCGCCGATCGCATCCAGTGGAGCCTGAACTACCAGTTGGCGAAGACCGACCAGGCGACCCGCGAGTTCTACTACCCGATCACCCGCAAGGTCCTGCGCACCCGCGACACTACCTACAAGGAACGCCTGTGGGTCTTCGACAGCCAGTTGGACAAGAGCTTCGCCATCGGCGAGACCGAGCACCTGCTGAGCTACGGGATCAATCTCAAGCACCAGAAGGTCACCGGCATGCGCAGCGGCACCGGCACCAACCTGGACACCGGCGCGGACAGCCCGCGCGATGCCCTGGAACGCAGCAGCGACTTTCCCGATCCGACGGTGAAGACCTACGCCCTGTTCGCCCAGGACAGCATCAGCTGGAACGACTGGACCTTCACTCCCGGCCTGCGTTACGACTACACGCGCATGGAGCCGCACATCACCGACGAGTTCCTGCGCACCATGAAGCAGAGCCAGAACACCGCGGTCGACGAGTCGGACAAGAAATGGCACCGGGTTTCGCCCAAGTTCGGCGTGACCTACGACTTCGCCCAGCACTACACCTGGTACGGCCAATACGCCCAGGGCTTCCGCACGCCCACCGCCAAGGCGCTGTACGGTCGATTCGAGAACCTGCAGGCGGGCTACCACATCGAGCCTAACCCCAACCTCAAGCCGGAAAAGAGCCAGAGCTTCGAGACCGGGTTGCGCGGCAAGTTCGACGAAGGCAGCTTCGGCGTAGCGGTGTTCTACAACAAATATCGCGACTTCATCGACGAAGACGCCCTGAATACCGATAGCACCGGCGGCAACGGCCAGACCTTCCAGTCCAACAACATCGAGCGGGCGGTGATCAAGGGCGTCGAGCTCAAGGGCCGCCTGGAGCTGGGCGCCTTCGGCGCGCCGCAGGGGCTCTACACCCAGGGCAGCGTGGCCTACGCCTACGGTCGCAACAAGGACAACGGCGAGCCGATCAACAGCGTCAACCCACTCACCGGAGTGTTCGGCCTGGGCTACGACGAAGCAGACGGCAACTACGGCGGGCTGCTCAGCTGGACCCTGGTCAAACGCAAGGATCGCGTCGACGACAGCACCTTCCACACCCCGGATGGCACCGCCAGCCAGTTCAAGACCCCGGGCTTCGGCGTCCTCGACCTCAGCGCCTACTACAGGCTGAGCAAGGACCTGACCCTCAACGCCGGTCTCTACAACCTGACCGACAAGAAATACTGGCTGTGGGATGACGTGCGCGGCTACGACAGCGTCGGCGAGGCTTCGGCGCTGGCCCCGGCCAACATCGACCGACTGTCCCAGCCAGGCCGCAATTTCGCGGTCAACCTGGTCTGGGACATCTGACCCGTTACCCCTTCGCACACGGAAGTGCCCCCATACCCAGCGCCTGGCCATGCCGGGCGCTTTCCATGCCACAGGTGAAAGCCGTCCTCCGGATCAGGGATAATGATCCCGGCAAACGGAGCGCCCATGATCCACCTGTGTCCCTCTTCCCATCTCGCCGAAGGCAACAGCCGCGGCTTCCTCGTCGATGAGCGGCGGCTGTTCGCGGTGCGTCGCGACGGCCGCGCCTACATCTACCTGAACCGCTGCCCGCATCGCGGCATCCCGTTGGAGTGGCAGCCCGATGCCTTCCTCGACGACAGCGCCAGCCTGATCCGTTGCGCCAGCCACGGCGCGCTGTTCCTCATCGAGTCCGGCGAGTGCGTCGCCGGCCCCTGCGCTGGCGAGCGCTTGCGCGCCCTGCCCTGCCGGGAAGACGCCGAAGGCCTCTGGGTGGAGCTGGACGACTGACCCAACGGGGGATGGGCGGCAAGCCGCGAGGCAACGGCTAGGCTTGCGGCACAAAGATAAAAAAGAGGAAGGAACGCGCCATGCGCCGATTCAGCCTGCGCTTCGTCCTGCTGCTCCTGTTCGGCCTGCTGCTCTATGCCTGCCGCAATGAACCGGGCCCCGTACGGCTCGCCCCTGGCGTAACAGCGGCGGATTACCGGACTTTCTTCATCCAGGCGGTACGCGCCGAGGGGCACCGCATCGACTTCGAGGAGCGTTTCGATACGGCCGTGCGCCGCGCCCTGGAGGCCAAGGGCTATCGCTACCACGCGGAACACGGCGACCTGCGGGTGATCTACGCCCTCGGCCTGCAACGCCAGCCGGGCCTGGAAATGCGCCCGGTGATCACCCAGGATGGCGTCTTCACCCAGACCCAACTGACCGAAGACACCGAGGCCAGGCTGGCGCTGCGCATCCTTGACGAAAGCAACGGCAGGGTCCTTCTGGAAAGCGTGCTGAGCCGCCAACTGCACGATCCGGCGCTGACCCAGGAAGCGTTCGACCGCGGCGTCGCGCAGTTGCTGAAGGACTTCCCGAGCCGCAGTCAACCTTGAATGTCACAGGCCGTCGAAGTCGTCCTCGCGACGCTCGGCGCTCTCGCCGGGTGCCGACAGCCGGGGCGGCCGCCGTTGCAGCCACCACAGGGCGGCGATCCCCAGGGCAGCCATTGCGCCGCGGAACAGCAGGCCGAACAGGTTGCCGTCGGCCTCCATCCCGCCCTCGATCCAGGCAATCAATAGCCGCGACAGGGTCAGGATCGATTGCAGCAGCACTACCAGGATCAACGCCGGCTGCACCAGCGAAGCCCGGCGCAGGGCGAACAGCAGGAACAACGCCAGGGCGAACTGATGGCCGCCATAGAACACCCGCGCATCGCTGACCGCCGAAGGCTCCATCAGCAGCATGCCACTGAGATTGGCCATCTCGTAGGGACGCACCCAGTACAGCACTCCCAGCGCGCCCCATACCAGCGCCTGAACCAGCAAAACCAAACGGGCGAAGAGCATCCCCTTTCTCCTCGGGCCTGTTGCCCCAGCGGTCAGTTCGACACCGGCGGCGAACGCCCCGGCAACCCTAAGGACAGCAGACCCAAACCGCGCCGACGAGTTCGCTGCGACAATCCGTCCCTGCCCAACGGCAACCCGGCGCGGCGGGCAGCGCATCGCTTCGTCACAAGTGGATACAGCTCACCGGCTGGGTGGCGGCGGGTGCCAGCGGTATGCTCCCGGCATTCGCTCGCAGCAAGGAGAATCCCATGCGCCGCTTCGCACCCCTGGCCGTCCTGGCCGCCACCCTGCTCCACGGTTCCCTGGTCCAGGCCGCCGAACCGCTGGCCATCGACGTCCACCGCGACGCCAACTGCGGCTGCTGCAAGGACTGGATCAAGCACCTCGAAGCCAACGGTTTCAAGGTCACCGACCATGTGGAAGCAGACATGAGCGCAGTCAAGAGCCGTCTCGGCGTGCCCTACAGCATGGGCTCCTGTCATACCGGAGTGATCGACGGCAAGTTCGTCGAAGGCCACGTGCCGGCAGCCGACATCCTCAAGCTGCGCGAACGCGCCGACCTGGTCGGCGCCGCCGTACCGGGCATGCCGGTCGGCTCGCCGGGCATGGAAATGGACGACCGCCAGGACGCCTACCAGGTCGTCGGCCTGACCAGGAGCGGCCAGGCCTCGGTACTGGCGGAGTACCCGGGACGCTAACGAAAACGCCGTTTTCCCTGGGGAAAACGGCGTTTTTCCTTGTAGCAGGACGTGAGGATCACTCCGCCAGGCTATCGACCTTCCTCTGCGGCGACAGCAGCCCGTCGGCGCGGAACATCGCCTTGATCCCGCGCACCGCCTGGCGCAGGCGGTCGCGGTTCTCGATCAGGGCGAAACGCACATGATCGTCGCCGTAGTCGCCGAAGCCGATCCCCGGCGACACCGAGACCTTGGCGTCCTGCAACAGCTTCTTGGCGAACTCCAGCGAGCCCAGATGCGCGTAGGGCTCGGGGATCTTCGCCCAGACGTACATCGAGGCCTTCGGGTTCTCCACCATCCAGCCGGCCTCGCGCAGCCCCTTCACCAGGACGTCGCGGCGCTGCTGGTACTGCCGGGCGATATCGCGGACGCACTGCTGGTCGCCTTCCAGAGCGGCAATGGCCGCCACCTGCAGGGGCGTGAAGGTGCCGTAGTCGTGGTAGCTCTTGATCCGCGCCAGGGCCGAGACCAGCTCGGGATTGCCGACCATGAAGCCGATCCGCCAGCCGGCCATGTTGTAGCTCTTCGACAGGGTGAAGAACTCCACGGCGATATCCTTGGCACCCGGTACCTGCATGATCGACGGCGCTTTCCAGCCGTCGTAGACGATGTCTGCATAGGCCAGGTCGTGCACGACCATCACGTCGTACTGCTTGGCCAGCGCCACCACGCGCTCGAAGAAGTCCAGCTCGACGCACTGCGCGGTAGGGTTGGAGGGGAAACCGAGAATCATCATGCGCGGCTTGGGAATCGATTCGCGGATCGCCCGTTCCAGCTCGTTGAAGAAATCGATGCCCGGCACCAGCGGCACCGAGCGCACCTGGGCGCCGGCGATCACCGCACCGTAGATGTGGATCGGATAGCTCGGGTTGGGCACGAGGATGGTGTCGCCATGGTCGAGGGTCGCCAGCATCAGGTGCGCCAGGCCTTCCTTGGAGCCGATGGTGACGATGGCTTCGCTTTCCGGGTCGATCTGCACGTCGTAGCGGTCACGGTACCAGTGCGAGATGGCCCGGCGCAGGCGCGGGATGCCACGCGAGGTGGAGTAGCCATGGGTGTCTTCGCGCTGGGCGACGGTGCAGAGCTTCTCGACGATATGCGGCGGGGTCGGCCCGTCGGGATTGCCCATGCTCAGGTCGATGATGTCCTCGCCACGGCGACGAGCGGCCATCTTCAGTTCGGCGGTGATATTGAAAACGTAGGGGGGAAGGCGGTCGATGCGCGCGAAACGGCGCGCAGGGCGTGATTCAGCCATGCTGTCCTCGGAGTAACGTAAGCGCCCGGAACCGTCCGAGCGACGCCGACCGCTGCGGCGGCCTGGAAAGCGCAAGCCAGGCGCTTTCTTGTCGGCGAACATAAAGGCCGATAGGCTGCTTGTCGAGTCCCCCCTCGCGTTTTTCATTCCATTTCACAGGAAAAGGCCCATGTCCCGACGCTACTGGCAACTCGATGTGTTCGCCGAGCGTCCGCTCACCGGCAACGGTCTGGCCGTATTCGACGACGCCAGCGCCCTCGATGACGCCGCCATGCAGGCCTGGACCCGCGAACTGCGCCAGTTCGAGTCGATCTTCCTGCTGCCGGGCAACGACCCACGGGCCTTCCGCGCACGGATCTTCACCCTGGAGGAAGAACTGCCGTTCGCGGGCCACCCGCTGCTCGGCGCCGCCGCCCTGCTCCATCACCTGCGCGGCGGCGACAACGAACAGCACTGGACGCTGCACCTGGCCAGCAAGTCGGTGGCCCTGCGCAGCGTGCGGGCGGGCAGCGGTTTCTACGCCGAGATGGACCAGGGCCGCGCCGAATTCGGCGCCACCCCGGACGCCGGGACCTGCCGCTGGTTCGCCGAAGCCTTCTCGCTATCGGCCAACGACCTGTCCGGGCATCCGCCGCGGGTGGTGAGCACCGGCCTGCCCTACCTGCTCCTGCCGGTGACCGCCGAGGCACTGGGTCGAGCCCGTCAGGTCAACGATTTGCAAGAAGCCCTGGATAAACTCGGCGCGGCGTTTGTCTATCTGCTCGACGTCGACGGGCGCGAGGGCCGCACCTGGGACAACCTGGGGCTGGTGGAAGACGTGGCTACCGGCAGCGCTGCCGGTCCGGTCGCCGCCTACCTGGTGGAATACGGGCTTGCCGCGCGCGGCGAACCCTTCGTCCTGCACCAGGGACGCTTCCTCGACCGGCCGAGCCGACTCGACGTCCAGGTCGCGACAGACGGTAGCGTAAGGGTCGGCGGCCACGTCCAACTGCTCGCCCGCGCCGAGCTGCTGACCTCGGCCTGACGGTCGGGGTGGCGCTGGCGGCGGACGACGACAACACTGAAGAAGCGAAACGTACAGGAGAACCGCCATGCTCTGGCGCAAAGGACGACGCAGTGACAACGTGATTGATGCCCGGGGCGAAGGAGGCGCAGGCGGCGGTGGCGGCATGCGCATCGGCGGCAAGGGCCTCAGCCTGGGTGGGGTGGCCATCGTGGTGGTGGTCGGCCTGCTGATGGGCCAGGACCCGATGCAGATCCTCGGGTCGCTGCTCGGCCAGATGGACAGCCCGGCGCCGGCCACCCAGCAGCAGGCCGGCGGTCGGGCCCGGCGGCCAATGACGAGCAGAGCGAGTTCGTCCGCTCGATCCTCGGCGACACCGAGGACACCTGGGAACAGATCTTCGCCAGCGGCCAGGCACAATACCAACAGCCCAAGCTGGTGCTGTTCAGCAATGGGGTGAATTCCGCCTGCGGCTTCGCCTCGTCGGCCACCGGGCCGTTCTACTGTCCGGCCGACCGCCGGGTCTACCTCGACCTGGAGTTCTTCCGCGAGATGGAACAGCGCTTCTCCGCCGCCGGCGACTTCGCCCAGGCCTATGTGATCGCCCACGAGGTCGGCCACCACGTGCAGAACCTGATGGGCATCTCGGCCAAGATCAACGCAGCCCGCCAGCGCGGCGCGCGCATGGAGGGCGCCAACGGCCTGTCGGTACGCCAGGAACTGCAGGCGGACTGCTTCGCCGGGGTCTGGGCCAACCGTGCACAGCAGCGGCTGAACTGGCTGGAGCCGGGCGACATCGAGGAAGCCCTGAACGCCGCCAACGCCATCGGCGACGATCGCCTGCAACGCCAGGGCCGCGGCATGGTGGTGCCGGATTCCTTCACCCATGGCTCCTCGGCGCAACGCATGCGCTGGTTCAAGACCGGCTTCGAGAGCGGCTCGCCGGCCAGTTGCGATACCTTCAAGGCCCAGACGCTCTGAGCCTCGCCGCCAGCCGGGCGCTTAGCGCCCCGGCTGGCTTCCCAGCGCATTCAACTGATCGGCCAGTTCCCTGGCCTCGTAGACCGAAGCCAACCCGTCGAGATAGACCTTGCCGTTGCGGATCGGCTCGCGCACCCGCGGCGCCAGGCGCAGGCGCCCGTCCACCAGTACCGCGAGAGTGCGCCCCCGGGCCTCGCCGGTCAGCGCGGCCAGGCGGCGGGCGGCCGGTTCGGTGAAGGTGACTTCGACGCCGGGTCGACCGTTCTGGTCGTACAGGACCTCGGCGCGGAGTACGTCAGCCTGGGTCAGGCTGGGCTTCAGCGCCACCAGCATGGCCTTGCCCTGCGGGTCGGCCAGGGTGCGGAACGCCGCGGAAGGCGTACTGGCGGTGGCATAGACCCCGAAGCTGTGCTGCGGGATCGGCAGCGGATCGCTGGCGCAGGCGGCCAGCAGCAGCGCCAGGCCCAGCGGAAGGAGTGCGAGTTTCGAGCGTTTCATGATGAGGTACTGCAGAAAACCTGGGCGGAGCGTCCGTCCGGACGCCAACGCCTATGTTAACGCCGACCGCGCCGGGCGGGCGAGCAGGCCCTTCCGCGAGGCGACGATCGACTAGACTGGCGGAAATTCACCCCTCTCCCGCGAACTGGTATGATGCGCGCCTTTTCGAGCCGTATGAACCCCACGCAGGCCGCCGCGAGGCCCCTGGCGTGCGTGGGTCGTTTCATGCGGCTCGCGCATTTTCGGGACTCAGCCGTCTGCCGGGATCGTTCGCGATACCGCGCCGACGAGACAGCGATGCAACGCCCGCCACGCGGAAATTCGGTTTTCCCTGGTCGGCGGCCGGCTCCGCGGCCGGCCACTTCTGCTGGCGCCATGGGGATCGTTGCAGAGCACATTCAGGGGAATCCAACATGCTGGAAAAGCTGTTTCAACTAAAGGCGCACAACACCACGGTGCGCACCGAGATCCTGGCGGGGATCACCACCTTCCTGACCATGGCCTACATCCTCTTCGTCAACCCGAGCATCCTCGGCGAGACCGGCATGGACAAGGGCGCGGTGTTCGTCGCCACCTGCCTGGCAGCGGCCATCGGCTCGACCATCATGGGCCTGATCGCCAACTACCCGATCGCCCTGGCCCCCGGCATGGGCCTCAACGCCTTCTTCACCTACACCGTGGTGCTGCACATGGGCCACAGCTGGCAGGTCGCGCTGGGCGCAGTGTTCATTTCCGCCACCATGTTCTTCCTGCTGTCGATCTTCCGCATCCGCGAATGGATCATCAACAGCATCCCCCTGCCGCTGCGCTCGGCGATCGCCGCCGGCATCGGCCTGTTCCTCGCACTGATCGCCCTGCAGAACGCCGGCATCGTGGTGGACAACCCGGCAACCCTGATCGGCATGGGCGACCTGACCAAGCCGGCGCCGATCCTCGCCACCCTCGGCTTCATCCTGATCGTCGCCCTGGAGGCGCGTAGCGTCACCGGCGCGGTGCTGATCGGTATCCTGGTGGTCACCGCCATCGCCATCCTGCTCGGCGTGACCCAGTTCGGCGGCGTGGTCTCGATGCCGCCGTCGCTGGCGCCGACCTTCCTCCAACTGGACATCAAGGGCGCGCTGGACATCGGTCTGGTCAGCGTGATCTTCGCCTTCCTCTTCGTCGACCTGTTCGACAACTCCGGCACCCTGATCGGCGTCGCCAAGCGCGCCGGACTGATGGGCAAGGACGGCCACATGCCGAAGATGGGCCGCGCGCTGATCGCCGACAGTACCGCCGCCATGGGCGGCTCGCTGCTGGGCACCTCGACCACCACCAGCTACATCGAGTCCGCCGCGGGCGTCAGCGCCGGCGGCCGCACCGGCCTGACCGCCATCGTCGTCGCCATCCTGTTCCTTCTCGCGCTGTTCTTCGCCCCGCTGGCCGGCAGCGTACCGGCCTTCGCCACCGCCCCGGCGCTGCTCTTCGTCGCCGTACTGATGGCCTCGGGCCTGGCAGAGATCGACTGGGAAGACATCACCGTCGCCGCGCCGGTGGTCGTCACCGCGCTGGCCATGCCGTTCACCTATTCGATCGCTACCGGCATCGCCTTCGGCTTCATTTCCTGGACCGCGATCAAGGTGCTGTCCGGGCGCTGGCGCGAACTGAACCCGGCGCTGGTGATCCTCTCCGTGCTGTTCGTGATCAAGCTGGGCTTCTTCAACGCATGAGCCGTCCACAGTTCGACCCCAGCGCCTACGCCGCGCAACTGGAAGACAAGAAGTCCCGCCTCGCCGGATTGCTGGCCCCGTTCGCGGCACCCGCGCCGGAGGTCTTCGAGTCGCCGCGCGAACATTACCGGCTGCGCGCCGAATTCCGCCTGTGGCGGGAAACCGGCAACGAGAAGCGTCACTACGCGATGTTCGAGCAGGGCGACAAGCACACGCCGATCCTGATCGAGGATTTCCCCATCGCCAGCCGCCGCATCAACGAACTGATGCCGCGCCTGAAGGCGGCCTGGGCCGACCCGGCGCTGGGCTTCAAGCTGTTCCAGGTGGAGTTTCTCACCACCCTGGCCGGCGACGCGCTGATCACCCTCTGCTACCACCGGCCGATCGACGACGCCTGGCGACAGGCAGCGGAAAAGCTCGCGGCGGAACTGGGCGTGAACCTGGTGGGGCGTTCGCGCGGCAAGCGCATCGTCGTCGGACGCGACTATGTGGAGGAGGAACTGTCGGTCGCCGGCCGGCGCTTCCGCTACCGCCAGCCCGAGGGGGCTTTCACCCAGCCCAACGGCGAGGTCAACCAGAAGATGCTCGGCTGGGCCTACGAGGCGCTCGGCCAGCGCGACGACGACCTGCTCGAACTGTACTGCGGCAACGGCAACTTCACCCTGCCCCTGGCCACCCGGGTACGCAAGGTGCTGGCCACCGAGATCAGCAAGTCCTCGGTCAATGCGGCGCTGGCCAACCTGGCCGACAACGCGGTGGACAACGTCAGCCTGGTGCGCCTGTCGGCCGAAGAGCTGACCCAGGCGCTGAACGAGGTTCGCCCGTTCCGCCGCCTGGCCGACATCGACCTGAAGAGCTACGCCTTCGGCAGTGTCTTCGTCGATCCGCCACGAGCCGGCATGGATCCGGACACCTGCGAGCTGGCCCGACGCTTCGAGCGCATCCTGTACATTTCGTGCAACCCGGAAACCCTGGCGCAGAACATCGCCCAACTGCACGACACGCACCGGATCAGCCGCTGCGCGCTGTTCGACCAGTTCCCCTACACCCACCACATGGAAAGCGGCGTCCTGCTCGAACGCCGCTGAGAGTGGCCGCGCCCCACGGCGCGGCCGTGCCTCAGAGTCGCACCGGGAGGCGCCGCGCCAGGTGCAATCCTTCCGTCGTCACCTCGGCGCCATAGGCCAGCACCTCGACGCCCGCTTGCGCCGCCTCGCGCAACGCCTTGCCATAGGCTGGATCGATCTCGTCGGCGGGGCGCACCGCCTCGACCCCGGAAAGGTTCACGCAGTACAGCTGCACCGCGCGGATCCCCTCCCGCGCCAGCGCCGCCAGTTCGCGCAGGTGCTTGGCGCCGCGCAGCGTCACCGCGTCGGGAAAGGCCGCCACAGCGGTTTCGTCGAAGCCCAGGGTGACGCTCTTCACCTCGATGAACAGTGCGCCCGTGGGGTATTCCAGGCGAAAGTCGGCGCGACTGTTCTCCACGCCGTAGGCCACTTCCCGGCGCAGAGCGGTGAAACCGGCAAGCTCCGCGATGTCCCCGGCCAGCAGCGCCTCCTCTACCAGGCGGTTGGCCCGCGCCGTGTTGACGCAGGCCAGGCGGCCCTGCGGAGTCTCGCTCAGCTCCCAGGTCCCCGGCAGCTTGCGCTTGGGGTCGTTGGAGCGGCTGAACCAGACCCGGCAACCTTCGCTCATGCAATTGAGCATCGAACCGGTATTCGGACAGTGGATAGTCAGGCGCTCGCCGCCGGCGCTCTCGATATCGGCGAGGAAACGCTTGTAGCGACGCAGCAGGCGGCCTTCTTCCAGTGGCTGCTCGAAACGCATCAGGGCCGCCAGTTCTTCAGGCCGCGGGCGATCCGCTCCACCGCTTCCTGCAGGCGCGGCAGGTTCTGGGTATAGGCGAAACGCACGTGGTGGCCGGCCTGGTGGCGGCCGAAATCCAGCCCCGGAGTGAAGGCCACGTGCTCGGTCTCGATGAAGTGCTTGCAGAAGGCGTAGGCATCGCCGCCGAACGCACTGATATCGGCGTAGAGATAGAAGGCGCCTTCCGGCTCCACGGCGATTCCGAAACCCAGCTCGCGCAGGGCCGGCAGGAGGAAGTCGCGACGGCGGGCGAACTCTTCGCGACGCTCTTCGAGAATGGCGATGGTGGTCGGCTCGAAACAGGCCAGCGCGGCCTGCTGGGCCATGCTCGGCGCGCTGATGTAGAGGTTCTGCGCCAGCTTCTCCAGCTCAGGTACCGCCGCTGCCGGCGCCACCAGCCAGCCCAGGCGCCAGCCGGTCATGCCGAAATACTTGGAAAAACTATTCAGGACGAAAGCGTCGTCGTCGACTTCCAGCACCGACGTGGCGTCCACGCCATAGGTCAGGCCGTGATAGATCTCGTCCACCACCAGGTGCCCGCCGCGGGCCTTCAAGGCGCCCGACAGGCCGGCCAGTTCGTCGCGATCGAGCAGGGTCCCGGTCGGATTCGCCGGCGTCGCCACCAGAGCGCCTACACTGTCTGAATCCCAGTGCCGCTCGATGAGATCCGGTGTCAGTTGGTAACGGCTGTCCGGCCCCACCGGCACCAGTTGCGCGGCGCCTTCCACCAGGCGCAGGAAATGCCTGTTGCACGGGTAGCCCGGGTCGGCGAGCAACCAGTGGCGGCCGGGGTCGACCAGCAAGCTGCTGGCCAGCAGCAGGGCTCCGGAACCGCCCGGAGTGACCAGCACGCGCTGTGGGTCGAGGTCGACCCCGTAGCGTTCGCCGTAGAATTTCGCGATCGCCTCGCGCAGCGCCGGCAGGCCGCGGGCGGCGGTGTAGCGGGTATGCCCGGCGGCCAGGGCGGCGCGCCCGGCCTCGACGATCGGCTTGGCCGTGGTGAAGTCCGGCTCGCCGATCTCCAGGTGGATCACATCGTGGCCGGCGGCCTGCAACTCGTTGGCCCGCGCCAGCAGGGCCATGACATGGAAAGGCTCGATGGCCCGACTGCGCGCGCTATAGGAGGTAGCCATGGATATTCCGAACTTTGCGAGGAAAAACCGATTCTAACCAAGCCATTACGCGGGCGACACCAGCCTCGACAACCGGGAGTAGCGCCAAGGTTATCGTTCTGGTAAGTTCGCCCGCTTGCGACCGCGGGGCCGGAGAGCCGGCGAGGGAACCCTGCCGCGGACAGGATTAGCGAAAGTGAGAGGCGGCCATTCATGTCCACCAAAGCAAAACAACAGAGCAGCCAGCAGATGACCCGCGGCTTCGAACCCTATCAGGAAACCAAGGGCGAGGAGTACATGAGCGAGCGCATGCGCGCGCACTTCACCGCGATCCTGAACAAATGGAAACAGGAGCTGATGGAAGAGGTCGACCGTACCGTGCATCACATGCAGGACGAAGCGGCCAACTTCCCCGATCCGGCCGACCGCGCCAGCCAGGAAGAAGAATTCAGCCTGGAACTGCGCGCCCGCGACCGCGAGCGCAAGCTGATCAAGAAGATCGACGAGACCCTGCAACTAATCGAAGACGAAGAGTACGGCTGGTGCGACTCCTGCGGCGTCGAGATCGGCATCCGTCGCCTGGAGGCGCGCCCCACCGCGACCCTCTGCATCGACTGCAAGACCCTCGCGGAAATCCGCGAGAAGCAACTCGGCTCCTGAGCCGGACCGACGGGGCGCCAAGGCGCCCCGTTTCGTTTCCGCCGTTCCCCGCCGCACCGCCCGCGCCATGACCTCTTCCTATGTAGGCCGCTTCGCCCCGACGCCCAGCGGCTACCTGCACTTCGGTTCCCTGGTGGCGGCCGTCGCCTCCTACCTGGACGCGCGTGCCGTCGGCGGCCGCTGGCTGGTGCGCATGGAGGACCTCGACCCGCCCCGCGAAGTCCCGGGCGCCCAGCAGGCGATCCTGGAAACCCTGGAGCGCTACGGCTTCGAATGGGACGGCGCGGTGGAGCGGCAGAGCGAACGCTTCCCGGCCTACGCCGCAGTGGTCGAGCAACTGCTGCGCAGCGGCCTGGCCTACGCCTGCACTTGCTCGCGCAAGCAGCTTGAGGGATTCGCCAGGATCTACCCGGGCTTCTGCCGCGACGCCGGGCACGCCCGCGAGGATGCGGCGATCCGCCTGCGCGTGCCGGAGCTGGAATATCGCTTCGTCGACCGCGTGCAGGGCGAAGTCCGCCAGCATCTCGGCCGCGAGGTCGGCGATTTCGTCATCCAGCGCCGCGATGGCTTCTACGCCTACCAACTGGCGGTGGTGCTGGACGACGCCTGGCAGGGCATCACCGACATCGTCCGCGGCGCCGACCTGCTCGACTCGACCCCGCGCCAGCTTTACCTCCAGGAATTGCTGGGGTTGAGCCAGCCGCGCTACCTGCACGTGCCGCTGATCGTCCAGCCGGACGGGCACAAGCTCGGCAAGTCCTACCGCTCCCCGCCACTACCCGCCGAGCAGGCCGCCGCGCCGCTGACCCGCGCCCTGCGCGCGCTCGGCCAGCGGCCGCCGGCCGAACTGGCCCAGGCCAGCGCCAGCGAGGTGCTGGCCTGGGGCGTCGCGCACTGGGACGCCACGCGCATCCCGCGCTGCGCTACCCTTCCCGAGGAACGCCTGTAGCCCGCCCGGCGGCTTGCCGGCACCCACCCGCAGCCTGTAGCCTGCCGGCCCAAGCATGAGGGAAGCGGCATGTACATCTACCGACTGGTCCTGCTCCTGGTCGTGGGCATCTATCTCTTTTCCCCCGCCATCATGGACTGGTGGATCGACCCCAACGGCGCCTGGTACCGCCCGTACCTGCTGTGGCTGATCCTCATCGTGGTCACTTTCATCCTGCAGAGCCAGCGCGATGCTGACGAGCTTTAGCCTGACCCAGCTGATCCTGATCAGCGTCGCCTACCTCTCCACCCTCTTCGGCATCGCCTGGATCACCGAGCGCGGCTACGTGCCGCGCCGGCTGGTACGCCATCCGCTGGTCTACACCCTGTCGCTGGGCGTCTACGCCAGTGCCTGGGCGTTCTACGGCACGGTAGGCCTGGCCTACCAGTACGGCTATGGGTTCCTCGCCATCTACCTGGGGATTTCCGGGGCCTTCCTGCTCGCCCCGGTGCTGCTCTATCCGATCCTCCGGGTGACACGCGCCTACCAACTGTCCTCGCTGGCCGACCTCTTCGCCTTCCGTTTCCGCAGTACCTGGGCCGGCGCCCTGACCACGCTGTTCATGCTGATCGGCGTGCTGCCGATGCTGGCCCTGCAGATCCAGGCGGTCACCGATTCGATCAGCATTCTCACCCGCGACCCGGCCCAGGAGCGGGTCGCGTTCGTCTTCTGCACCCTGATCACCCTGTTCGCGATCCTCTTCGGCGCTCGCCACATCGCCACCCGCGAACGCCACGAGGGACTGGTGTTCGCCATCGCCTTCGAGTCGCTGGTCAAGCTGGTGATGCTCGGCAGTATCGGCCTCTACGCCCTGTACGGCGTCTTCGGCGGGCCGGAAGGCCTGGAAGTCTGGCTGCTGCAGAACCAGACCGCGCTGACCACCCTGCACACGCCGCTGGCCGAGGGTCCATGGCGAACGCTGCTGCTGGTGTTCTTCGCCGCGGCCATCGTGATGCCGCACATGTTCCACATGATCTTCACCGAGAACCTCAACCCGCGCGCGCTGATTTCCGCCAGCTGGGGCCTGCCGCTGTTCCTGCTGCTGATGAGCCTTGCGGTACCGCCGATCCTCTGGGCCGGGCTGCGCCTCGGCGCCTCGACCACACCGGAGTACTACACCATCGGCCTCGGCCTGGCGGTGGACAGCCCGGCCCTGGCCCTGGCCGCCTTCATCGGCGGCATCTCCGCCGCCAGCGGGCTGACCATCGTGATGACCCTGGCGCTCTCGGGAATGGTCCTCAACCACCTGGTGCTGCCGCTCTACCAGCCGCCGGCGCAGGGCAACATCTACCGCTGGCTGAAATGGACCCGGCGCCTGCTGATCGTCGCCATCATCATGGCCAGCTACGCCTTCTACCTGCTGCTGGGCGCCGAACAGGACCTCTCCAACCTGGGCATAGTGTCCTTCGTCGCCACCCTGCAATTCCTTCCCGGCGCCCTCTCGGTGCTGTACTGGCCGACCGCCAACCGCCGTGGCTTCATCTCCGGGCTGATCGCCGGCATGCTGGTCTGGGCGATCACCATGCTGCTGCCCCTGATGGGGAACGTACAGGGCCTGTACCTGCCGCTGTTCGACGTGATCTACGTGCTGGACGATTCGAACTGGCACCTGGCGGCGCTGTCCTCGCTGGCGGCCAACGTGCTGGTATTCACCCTGGTGTCGCTGTTCACCGAGGCCAGCGACGAGGAAAAAGGCGCCGCCGAGGCCTGCGCGGTGGACAACGTACGCCGTCCGCAACGCCGCGAACTGTTCGCCGGTTCGCCGCAGGAGTTCGCCAGCCAGTTGGCCAAGCCGCTGGGCGCCAAGACCGCGCAGAAGGAGGTCGAGCAGGCCCTGCGCGATCTCCACCTGCCCTTCGACGAACGTCGCCCCTATGCCCTGCGTCGCTTGCGCGACCGCATCGAGGCGAACCTTTCCGGGCTGATGGGACCCAGTGTCGCCCAGGACATCGTGGAGACCTTCCTTCCCTACAAGACCAGCGAAGAAAGCTACGTCACCGAGGACATCCACTTCATCGAGAGCCGCCTGGAGGACTATCACTCCCGGCTGACTGGCCTGGCTGCCGAACTCGACACCTTGCGCCGCTACCACCGGCAGACCCTGCAAAACCTGCCGATGGGCGTCTGCTCCCTGGCCAAGGACCAGGAAGTGCTGATGTGGAACCGCGCCATCGAGGAACTCACCGGGGTCGGCGCGCAGAAGGTCGTCGGTTCGCGCCTGTCGGCCTTGCCCGAACCCTGGAAGGGCCTGCTGGAACGTTTCATCGACGCCCCCGACGAGCACCTGCACAAGCAGCGCCTGGTCTACGACGGCCACACCCGCTGGCTGAACCTGCACAAGGCGGCCATCGAGGAACCCCTGGCGCCGGGCAACAGCGGCCTGGTGCTACTGGTGGAAGACCTCACCGAAACCCAACTGTTGGAAGACAAGCTGGTCCACTCCGAGCGCCTGGCTTCCATCGGCCGCCTTGCCGCCGGGGTGGCCCACGAGATCGGCAATCCGATCACCGGCATCGCCTGCCTGGCGCAGAACCTGCGCGAGGAACGCGAAGGCGACGGCGAGCTGACCGAAATCAGCGAGCAGATCCTCGACCAGACCAAGCGCGTATCGCGCATCGTCCAGTCGTTGATGAGCTTCGCCCACTCCGGCAGCCACCTGCAGGCCCTGGAACCGGTGTGCCTGAGCGAAGTCGCCCAGGAGGCCATCGGACTGCTGTCGCTGAACCGGCGTAGCGTCGAAGTAGAGTTCTTCAACCTCTGCGATCCGGCGCACTGGGTCGAGGGAGACTCGCAGCGCCTGGCCCAGGTGCTGATCAACCTGCTCTCCAATGCTCGCGACGCCAGCCCGCCGGGCGGCGCGATCCGGGTCCGCAGCGAAGCCTCGGAACATACCGTGGACCTGGTCGTCGAGGACGAGGGCAGCGGCATTCCGAAGGCGATCATGGACCAGTTGTTCGAACCGTTCTTCACCACCAAGGACCCCGGCAAGGGGACCGGGCTCGGCCTCGCACTGGTCTATTCGATCGTGGAAGAGCATTATGGACAGATAACCATCGAGAGCCCGACGGATCACCAGCGAGAAGGCGGCACCCGCTTCCGCGTGACCCTGCCGCGGCACCCTGGCCCGACGGCCGAGCTGTAGACGAGCACGTCGAGAGAGCTGAATACATGGCACATATTCTGATCGTCGAAGACGAAACCATTATCCGATCTGCATTGCGACGCCTGCTGGAGCGCAACCAGTACCAGGTCAGCGAAGCCGGCTCGGTGCAGGAAGCCCAGGAGCGCTACACCATCCCCTCCTTCGACATGGTGGTCAGCGACCTGCGCCTGCCGGGCGCCCCCGGCACCGAACTGATCAAGCTCGCCGAAGGCATTCCGGTGCTGATCATGACCAGCTACGCCAGCCTGCGTTCGGCGGTGGATTCGATGAAGATGGGCGCGGTGGACTACATCGCCAAGCCTTTCGACCACGACGAAATGCTCCAGGCCGTGGCGCGCATCCTCAAGGACCGCCAGGAGAACCGCAGCGCGGCCCCGGTCTCCGCCAACGGCGGCAAGGCCGGCGGCGAGCGCGGCGCCAGCCCGGCGGCAGCCGACGGCGAGATAGGCATCATCGGCTCCTGTGCGCCGATGCAAGAGCTGTACAGCAAGATTCGCAAGGTCGCGCCGACCGACTCCACGGTACTGATCCAGGGCGAGTCCGGCACCGGCAAGGAACTGGTCGCCCGCGCCCTGCACAACCTGTCGAAGCGCGCCAAGGCGCCGCTGATCTCGGTGAACTGTGCGGCGATTCCGGAAACCCTGATCGAATCCGAGCTGTTCGGCCATGAAAAAGGCGCCTTCACCGGTGCCAGCGCCGGGCGCGCCGGGCTGGTCGAAGCGGCCGACGGCGGCACCCTGTTCCTCGACGAGATCGGCGAACTGCCGCTGGAGGCCCAGGCCCGCCTGCTGCGCGTATTGCAGGAAGGCGAGATCCGCCGGGTCGGCTCGGTGCAATCGCAGAAGGTCGACGTGCGCCTGATCGCCGCCACCCACCGCGACCTGAAAACCCTGGCCAAGACCGGGCAATTCCGCGAAGACCTCTATTACCGCCTGCATGTGATCTCGCTGAAGCTGCCCGCCCTGCGCGAGCGTGGCAACGACGTGATGGAGATCGCCCGCGCCTTTCTGGCTCGCCAGTGCACCCGGATGGGGCGCGCGCCGCTCAGCTTCGCCCACGACGCCGAACAGGCGATCCGCCATTACCCATGGCCGGGCAACGTGCGCGAACTGGAAAACGCCATCGAGCGGGCGGTGATCCTCAGCGAGAGCCAGGAAATCCACGCCGACCTGCTGGGTATCGACATCGAGCTGGACGACCTCGAGGACGACTTCGCCGCCGACCTCGGCCTCGGCCCGGCGGGCGCCGCGGCCAGCAACCACGAGCCCACCGAGGACCTTTCGCTGGAAGACTACTTCCAGCACTTCGTCCTCGAGCACCAGGACCACATGACCGAGACCGAGCTGGCCCGCAAGCTGGGCATCAGCCGCAAATGCCTGTGGGAACGCCGCCAGCGCCTGGGCATTCCGCGGCGTAAATCAGGGGCCTCGGCCGACTCGTAACACCCTGCAACCTGTTACCGCGGACGTACCGCGTAACAGAAACCGGGTTCATCGGTAACGGGAACCCGGTTTTTTTGTGCCCTCCGCCGACCCACCGAAAACCTCAACCCCTTGATTTTACTGGGTTTCGAAAAACTGGCACGGCATCTGCTTATGTATTGGCACAACAACAATAACAAGCAACGACGAAGACAATAAAAACAACACGTAACGACTCCAGCACAACAAAAACAAAATCGCGGAGGCGCAGCTAACTGATTCTTTTGGAGAGGAGTTGCTGTCGGGACCCGTCCCGCAGCCAGTCGGAAGAAGAATAAAACTGCCTTGAGGCAGCGCACAGACTGGTTGGATCGCTCGACGATCATGGCAGCATCAGCGACCAAAGCAATCCGTTTGCTATTGAACTCCCAGCCTGGGAGATATCCCTGAAGCGACTGGCTCAAGGGACGGGTCGACAAACAAAAACAACAAGCCCGAAATCATAATAAAAACAAAGCACGCACCTACTTGGGGGGGAGCTTCGGCTCCCCCAGTAGCTTCACCCCCTCCCTCCGTTTTCCCCGTTTTTCCTTCGCCTTACACCATTTCCCCATCCAATGCTAGAATCCGCGCAGACTATGCGGCCATCCGCATGCCTTGCCAGATTCACCGCAGCCTTCCCGGCCCTCTCCCGCTTCGCGGGAACAGGATGTACGGCCCCTGTTCGTTTCTGTCAGGATGCATGGCGCAGTCGGTTCCGGCGCCCGGGACGCCCTGTGCGTCGCGGGGCCAAACATTCAACGGGTACAGAACACGCCTCGCCCGAGAGGTCCTGATAATGCCGCAGCATTACCCGACGTCCGTCCTGTTTGAGCAACGCAGGCGTGCAATCACCCACATCGTGCTCCCGATAACACATCCATGCTGAAAAAGCTGATCCAGACCATTCGTTCCCCCCTGCGCCGTCCGCGCGCCGTCCGTACAACCCCGGAAGTCATCGGTAACAACCAGCACTCCCTGCGCCGGGACCAGTTCAGCCGGAACGCCGTCAAGGTCGTCGAGATCCTCCAGCGGGCCGGCTACCAGGCCTACGTGGTCGGGGGCTGCGTACGCGACCAGATGCTCGGCATCGCTCCCAAGGACTTCGATGTCGCCACCAGCGCCACGCCGGAGCAGGTCCGCGCCGAATTCCGCAACGCGCGGATCATCGGCCGCCGCTTCAAACTGGTACACGTGCACTTCGGCCGCGAGATCATCGAGGTCGCCACCTTCCGCGCCCATCATCCGGAAGGCCAGGACGATGGCGATAGCCGCGCGTCCAGCAACGAAAGCGGCCGCATCCTGCGCGACAACGTCTATGGCAGCCTGGAAGACGACGCCCAGCGCCGTGACTTCACCATCAATGCCCTGTACTTCGACGTCACCAGCGAGCGGCTGCTGGACTACGCCAATGGCGTTCACGACATCCGCAATCGCCTGATCCGCCTGATCGGCGATCCGGAGCAGCGTTATCTGGAAGACCCGGTGCGGATGCTGCGGGCGGTACGTTTCGCCGCCAAGCTCGACTTCGAGATCGAGAAGCACAGCGCCGCGCCGATTCGCCGGCTGGCCCCGCTGCTGCGGGAAATCCCTTCGGCGCGCCTGTTCGACGAGGTGCTCAAGCTGTTCCTCGCCGGCCGGGCCGAGCGCACTTTCGAACTGCTGGTCGAGTACGAACTGTTCGCGCCGCTGTTCCCGGCCAGCGCCAAGGCACTGCAGGCCAACCCCGACTACACCGGCAAGCTGATCCGCCAGGCCCTGGCCAATACCGATGCGCGCATTCGCCAGGGCAAGCCGGTAACCCCGGCCTTCCTCTTCGCCGCGCTGCTCTGGCCGGCCCTGCCGGCGCGCGTCGCGCAGTTGCAGGAGAAAGGCATGCCGGCTATCCCGGCGATGCAGGAAGCCGCCCACGAACTGATCAGCGAACAGTGCCAGCGGATTGCCATTCCCAAGCGTTTCACCCTGCCGATCCGCGAGATCTGGGATATGCAGGAACGTCTGCCGCGACGCCAGGGCAAGCGCGCCGACCTGCTCCTGGAAAACCCGCGCTTCCGCGCCGGCTACGACTTCCTCCTGCTGCGCGAAAGCGCCGGCGAGGAAACCGAAGGGCTTGGCCAATGGTGGACCGATTACCAGGAAGTCAGCGACAGCGAGCGGCGCAACATGATCCGCGACCTGGTCAGCCAGGAAGACGGCAGCGCCCCGCGCAAGCGTCGCCGCGGCGGCAACAGCGGCCGTCGGCGCCGCGGGCCGCGCAAGGAAGGCAGCGGCGGAAGCGGCGAATGATCCAGCGCGTCTACGTGGCGCTGGGCAGCAACCTGGCCGAACCGCGCGAGCAGATCCAGGCTGCCCTCGACGCCTTCGAGCGGCTTCCCGAGACCCGCCTGGTCGCCGTCTCGCCGCTCTATATCAGCGACCCGCTCGGCCCCGCCGACCAGCCGCGCTTCGTCAACGGCGTGGCGGCCCTCGACACCAACCTGGCGCCGCTCGACCTGCTCGACGCCCTGCAGGCCATCGAACTGGAACAGGGGCGCGTCCGCGACCTGCGCTGGGGTCCGCGCACGCTCGACCTGGACATCCTGCTGTTCGGCGAACAATTGCTCGACCTGCCGCGCCTGAAGGTGCCGCACTACCACATGCAGGCGCGCGCTTTCGTGCTCTATCCCCTCGCAGATCTCGCCCCCGACCTGCGCCTGCCCGATGGCCGCCACCTGCCGGAGCTGCTCGCGGCCTGTCCGTTCGAGGGCATCGAACGCCTTCCGGGCGCCTGACCCTGCCTGCCCGCCGCTGCGCGGATACCTCGCGGCGGGCTCTTCACACTGTTACCGAAAAGCTGACGAAGGACGCCGCGGATGGGCGTACACTGCGCGCGCAACCGCAGGCGGCGCGGCGTTCGGCAGTGGCAGTAACGCCGTAACAATGCGGTAACACCTGCAATTGACTTCGAGCCACCCCATCCGGACTATAAGTGGCCGTTTGCCCCGCGCCGGCTCATCACCGGCCCAACGAGGAGCCTTTCCATGCCTGATGTAACCCTGACCACCCTGCAAGGGTTGAAGCAGAGCGGCGAGAAGATCGCCATGCTGACCTGCTACGACGCCACCTTCGCCCACACCGCCAGCCAGGCCGGCGTGGACGTGCTTCTGGTCGGAGATTCGCTCGGAATGGTATTGCAGGGTCACGACAGCACCCTGCCGGTCAGCAACGAGGAAATGGCCTATCACACGGCCTGCGTGAAACGCGGTAACAAAGGTTCCCTGATCGTCACCGACCTGGCCTTCGAATCCAGCCATTCCGTGGCCCAGACCCTTGCCGACGCGGTCCGCCTGATGCAGGCCGGCGCACACATGGTCAAGCTGGAGGGTGGGGCCTGGCTGGCGGAGCCGATCGCCCGCCTGGCACAGATGGGCGTGCCGGTCTGCGCGCATCTCGGCCTGACCCCGCAGGCGGTCAACCTGTTCGGCGGCTTCAAGGTCCAGGGCCGCCAGGAAACCCAGGCGCGCCAGTTGCGCGCCGATGCCATCGCCCTGGAGCAGGCCGGCGCCGCCATGCTGCTGCTGGAGTGCGTGCCCAGCGTGCTGGCCGAAGAGATCACCCAGGCGGTGAAGATCCCGGTGATCGGGATTGGCGCCGGTGCGGCGACCGATGGCCAGGTGCTGGTCATGCACGACATGCTCGGTCTCTCGCTGACCGGCCGCTCGCCCAAGTTCGTCAAGGATTTCATGCAAGGCCAGGAGAGCATCCCGGCCGCCATCGCGGCCTATGTCCGCGCCGTCAAGGACGTGTCCTTCCCCGCCGCCGAACACGGATTCAACGCATGAACACCGTCAAGACCGTCCGTGAACTGCGCGCCGCGGTGGCGCGCGCCCGCAGCGAAGGCAAGCGCATCGGCTTCGTGCCGACCATGGGCAACCTCCACGCCGGCCATGCCGCGCTGGTAAAGAAAGCCGGCGAACGCGCCGACTTCGTGGTCGTCAGCATCTTCGTCAACCCGCTGCAATTCGGCCCCAGCGAAGACCTCGACACATACCCGCGAACCCTCGCAGCCGACCAGGAACGCCTGCTCGAAGCCGGCTGCCACCTGCTGTTCACCCCGACCGTCGAGGAAATGTACCCCGACGGCATGGACGGGCAGACCCGCATCCATGTTCCCGGCGTCTCCGAAGGTCTTTGCGGCGCCAGTCGTCCCGGCCATTTCGAAGGCGTGGCGACCGTGGTCAGCAAGCTGCTGAACATGGTCCAGCCGGACCTCGCGCTGTTCGGCGAAAAGGATTTCCAGCAGTTGGCGGTGATCCGCAAGCTGGTCCGCGACCTCAACCTGCCGGTGCAGATCTTCGGCGAGCCGACGGTGCGCGCCGCCGATGGCCTCGCGTTGTCCTCGCGCAACGGTTACCTCGACGAGCAGCAGCGCGCCGCCGCCCCGGCGATCTACCGCACCCTGCGGCAGCTCGGCGAACGCATCCGCGCCGGCGCCGAGGACTTCCCGGCATTGCTCGCCGACGCCCGCCAGGCCCTGGAACAGGCCGGGCTGCGCCCCGACTACCTGGAAATCCGCGAGCCGATCAGCCTGCGCCCCGGGGTACCCGGCGACCGCCAACTGGTGATCCTGGTCGCCGCCTACCTGGGCAGTACGCGGCTGATCGACAACCTCTCAGTCCACCTCGATTGACGCATGCCGAGCCCCCGGTTCCCGGGGGCTTGAGCGCTCACCACGGACTCGCCATACTCTGCCGCCCCCCGCGGACCCGATAGGAGTCGCCCCATGCACGCCATAATGCTCAAAGCCAAGTTGCATCGCGCCGAAGTCACCCATGCCGTCCTCGACTACGAAGGCTCCTGCGCCATCGACGGCGATTGGCTGGACCTCTCCGGAATCCGCGAGTACGAACAGATCCAGATCTACAACGTCGACAACGGCGAGCGCTTCACCACCTATGCGATCCGCGCCGAGAACGGCTCGAAGATGATCTCGGTGAACGGCGCCGCGGCACACAAGGCCAAGGTCGGCGACCGCGTGATCATCTGCGCCTACGCACACTACAGCGAAGCCGAACTGGCCAGCCACAAGCCGCGCATGCTGTACATGGCGCCGGGCAACCAGCTCAGCCATACCAGCGAGGCGATTCCGATACAGGTCGCCTGACCTCGCCCCCTCTGGATAAAGCCCGGTTTCATCCGGGCTTTTTCATGTTCAAATAAGTGCGCCATCGAATTCCAACCAGAAGGTCAGCCATGAAGCACCACCTCACTCCGCTGGATGCCACGCAACTCGACAGTTGGCGCGCCCTGGCCGCCCATCGCCAGGAACTGCAGGACTTCAGGATGCGCCAGGCGTTCATCGACGATCCGGAGCGCTTCAAGCGGTTTTCCTTCAGCGCCTGTGGACTGTTCCTCGACTTCTCGAAGAACCTGATTCGCCAGGACACCATCGACCTGCTGGTGAAGCTGGCCGAGGAAGCACGGCTGAGCGACGCGATCCGGGCGATGTTCGACGGCGAGGCGATCAATGCCTCCGAGCGCCGGCCGGTACTGCATACCGCGCTGCGTCGACCGATCGGCGACAAAGTGCTGGTCGATGGCGTCGACGTGATGCCGGAAGTCCACCGCGTCCTGCACCAGATGACCGAGCTGGTAGGCTACGTGCACAACGGCCTGTGGCGCGGCTATACCGAAAAGCCGATCACCGACGTGGTGAACATCGGCATCGGCGGCTCCTTCCTCGGCCCGCAACTGGTATCCGAAGCCTTGCTGCCGTTCGCCCAGAAAGGCGTGCGCTGCCACTACCTGGCGAACATCGACGGTAGCGAGTTCCATGAACTGGCCAGCCGCCTGAACGCCGAGACCACCCTGTTCATCGTTTCCTCCAAGTCCTTCGGGACCCTGGAAACCCTGAAGAACGCCCAGGCCGCACGCGCCTGGTACCTGGCCCAGGGCGGTACCGAGGAAGAGCTTTACCGCCATTTCATCGCCGTCTCCAGCAACAAGGAAGCCGCGATCGCCTTCGGCATCCGCGAGGAAAACATCTTCCCCATGTGGGACTGGGTCGGCGGCCGCTACTCGCTGTGGTCGGCCATCGGCCTGCCGATCGCCATGTCCATCGGCATCTCCAACTTCAAGGAACTGCTGTCCGGCGCCTACAACATGGACCAGCACTTCCAGACCGCGCCGTTCGAACGCAACATCCCGGTGCTGCTCGGCCTGCTCGGCGTCTGGTACGGCGACTTCTGGGGCGCGAACAGCCACGCGATCCTGCCCTACGACTACTATCTGCGGAATATCACCGACCACCTGCAACAACTGGACATGGAATCCAACGGCAAGAGCGTGCGCCAGGACGGCACGCCGGTCACCAGCGGCACCGGGCCGGTGATCTGGGGTGGTGTCGGCTGCAACGGCCAGCACGCCTACCATCAGTTGCTGCACCAAGGCACCCAGTTGATCCCGGCGGACTTCATCGTCCCGGTGAGCAGCTACAACCCGGTGGCCGACCATCACCAGTGGCTGTACGCCAACTGCCTGTCGCAGAGCCAGGCGCTGATGCTCGGCAAGAGCCGCGAGGAGGCCGAGGCCGAACTGCGCGCCAAGGGCCTGCCGGAAGCCGAAGTGCAGCGCCTGGCGCCGCACAAGGTGATTCCGGGCAACCGACCGAGCAACACCCTGGTGGTCGAGCGCATCAGCGCCCGCCGCCTCGGCGCGCTGATCGCCATGTACGAGCACAAGGTCTACGTACAGAGCATCCTCTGGGGCATCAACGCCTTCGACCAATGGGGCGTGGAGCTTGGCAAGGAACTCGGCAAGGGTGTCTATTCGCGCCTGGTCGGCAGCGAGGAAACCCCGGCCGAGGACGCCTCGACCCAAGGCCTGATCGACTTCTTCCGCGGCCGCCATCGCGGCTGATCCGCCTCTCCCCAAAGCCCGGCCCTAGGCCGGGCTTTTTCATTCCGTCCGGCGATTGACCCCGGCGCCTTCCCCGCTCGCGCCTTTGGCACTTGAACATGGCTCTCGCCTGGCCCACCCTTGGTCGAACCTGGAGAGGGGCCGCGTGCGGTCTCTCGACACCTTGCGGAGCAGAAAAACAAAGGAAACCGCCATGTTCGAGATCAGCGTCCACCCGGTGCCGGACGCCGTCCGCCAGCGTGCCTACCTGAACGACGACGACTACCAGCGCCTGTACCGCCAATCCGTCGAGAACCCCGACGAGTTCTGGGGCGAGCAGGCCAAGGCCTTCCTCGATTGGTTCAAGCCCTGGCACAGCGTCCACCACGGCGACCTGAGGAAAGGCCAGGCCACCTGGTTCAAGGGCGGCCAGTTGAACGTCGCCTACAACTGCATCGATCGCCACCTGGAACGCCGCGGCGAACAGATCGCGATCGTCTGGGAAGGCGACAACCCCAGCGAATCCGCGCACATCACCTACCGCAAGCTGCACCACAACGTCTGCCGCCTGGCTAACGTGCTGAAGAGCCGCGGCGTGGAAAAGGGCGACCGGGTCTGCATCTACATGCCGATGATTCCCGAGGCCGCCTACGCCATGCTCGCCTGCGCCCGTATCGGGGCGGTGCACTCGGTGGTGTTCGGCGGCTTCTCGCCGGACTCGCTGCGCGACCGCATCCTCGATGCCGACTGCCGCACCGTGATCACCGCCGACGAGGGCGTGCGCGGCGGCAAGTACATCCCGCTGAAGCAGAATGTGGAAAAGGCACTGAAGGACTGCCCGGACGTCTCTACCGTGGTGGTGGTCGAGCGCACCCAGGGCGACATACCCTGGGTCGAAGGCCGCGACATCTGGTACCACGAGGCGCTCCACGCGGCCTCAGCCGACTGCCCGGCGGAAGCGATGGACGCCGAGGACCCGCTGTTCATCCTCTATACCTCCGGCAGCACCGGCAAGCCGAAGGGCGTGTTGCACACCACCGGGGGCTACCTGCTCGGCGCGGCGATGACCCACAAGTACGTGTTCGACTACCACGATGGCGACGTCTACTGGTGCACCGCCGACGTCGGCTGGGTCACCGGACACAGCTATATCGTCTACGGCCCGCTGGCCAACGGTGCCACCACCCTCATGTTCGAGGGCGTGCCCAACTACCCGGACGCCTCGCGCTTCTGGCAGGTGATCGACAAGCACCAGGTGAATATCTTCTACACCGCGCCGACCGCGATCCGCGCGCTGATGCGCGAAGGCGACGCCCCGGTCCGCCAGACCTCGCGCAGCAGCCTGCGCCTGCTCGGCTCGGTGGGCGAGCCGATCAACCCGGAGGCCTGGGAGTGGTACTACCAGGTGGTCGGCGAGAAGCGCTGCCCCATCGTCGATACCTGGTGGCAGACCGAGACCGGCAGCATCCTGATCACCCCGTTGCCCGGCGCCACTGCGCTAAAGCCAGGCTCGGCTACCCGCCCGTTCTTCGGCGTGCAACCCGTGCTGCTCGACGAGAAAGGCAAGGAAATCGACGGCGCGGGCAGCGGCGTACTGGCGATCAAGGCCAGTTGGCCGAGTCAGATCCGCAGCGTCTACGGCGACCACCAGCGGATGATCGACACCTACTTCAAGCCCTACCCCGGGTATTACTTCAGCGGCGACGGCGCGCGCCGCGACGAGGACGGCTACTACTGGATCACCGGCCGGGTCGACGACGTGATCAATGTCTCCGGACACCGGATCGGCACCGCCGAGGTCGAGAGCGCGCTGGTCCTGCACGATGCGGTGGCCGAGGCGGCAGTGGTCGGCTGCCCGCATGACGTGAAGGGCCAGGCCATCTACGCGTTCGTCACCCTGATGGCCGGCAGTCAGCCCAGCGAGGCGCTACAACAGGAATTGCTGGCCCTGGTCGGCAAGGAGATCGGCAGCTTCGCCAAGCCGGATCACCTGCAATGGGCGCCCAGCCTGCCGAAGACCCGCTCCGGCAAGATCATGCGGCGTATCCTGCGCAAGATCGCCTGCAACGAGCTGGACAGTCTCGGCGATACCTCGACCCTGGCCGATCCGGGAGTGGTGCAGGGGTTGATCGACAACCGCCTCAACCGCTGACCCGCGCAACCGTCCCGCCGCCCTGCGGCGCGGGACGGTTCCAGTCTCTCCGGCGCCTGGGTTAAGCTCGTGCCTGCCCTGTCGTAGCGAGCCCCCCATGGAAAGCGTCCGTCGCCATATCGAAAGCCAGGTGCTGAGCCTTACCGGGCTCGCCGTCGGCGGTGTCGACTTCGAGTCGCCGAAAGGCGATCCGGGCCTGTTCGGCCCCGATGCCGCCTGCTGGAAGGTCCACGGCGACTTCAGCAGCATGATGATCGGCGGCATCGGCGCGCTGCTCCTGCAGATGCTCCATCCGCTGGCCCTGGCGGGGGTGTGGGACCACTCCAATTTCCGCGACGACCTGCTCGGGCGCCTGCGTCGCACCGGTCAGTTCATCTCGGCCACCACCTACGGCCCGCTGGCCGATGCCGAGCGACTGATCGAGCGGGTCCGGCGCATCCACGAAAGCGTCATCGGCCAGTTGCCCGACGGCACGCCCTACTCCGCCAGCGACCCGGACCTGCTGACCTGGGTGCATGTCGCCGAGGTCAGCAGCTTTCTCAAGTCCTACCTGCGCTATCTCAATCCCGACCTGCCGGGCAGCGAGCAGGACCGTTACTACTCGGAAATCGCCCTGGTCGCCGAACGCCTCGGCGCCCGCGCGGTACCGCGCGACCGCCAGCAGATCGCCGCCTACCTGGAGGCGATGCGTCCACGCCTGCGTTGCGACGAACGCACCCGCGAAGTGGTGCGGATTCTCTTCAACGCACCAGCGCCCAGCACCCTGGCCAGGCCGTTCGGCGCGCTGATGCTGCGCGCAGGCGCCGAGCTGTTGCCGGAATGGGCCGGATCGATGCTCGACCTCCCGTTCAGTCCGCTGCAACGCCGCCTGATCCGCGGCAGCGTCAGGCGCAGCGTACCCTTGCTGCGCTGGGCGGTGCGCAACGCTTCGATGCATCGAGCCTGCCGGCGCATGGGTCTGCCGCCGGTGAGCCACTGAACTTTCGTGCCGTGACAGCAAGAATACCCGTCCAAAGGCTCTGAAACGGCGCGAATCACGGTCGGAACCTTGAGGCCGTGCCATACTCCAACGCACCGCTTAGAACGGAAAACGAAAGAGAGCCATGCCCAAAGGACTGAAACGCGCTGTCAGCGCCCTGCTGATCACCTTCCTCGTCTATTGCCTGCTGGGCTTTCTGCTCATACCCGGCATCGGGCTGCGCGTCGCCAACCAGCAACTGGCGCAATACGCCACCGTCCCCGCACGTCTCGAACGTATCGAATTCAACCCCTTCAGCCTGGAATTGACCCTCTGGGGTCTGCGCCTGGGCGAGGAGAAGAACCCCCAGCTCGCCTTCCGCCGGCTGTACGCCAACCTGCAGCTGGACAGCCTGTGGAAACGCCAGCTGCACCTGGCCGACGTCGAGCTGGAAGGTCCGCATACCGAACTGCTGTTCGACGAGAAGGGCCAGCTCAACCTGGCCAGCCTGTTCAGGATCCCGCCGAGCGAAGCGCCCGAGCCTGAACAGCCGAGCGACCCGTTCCCGCTGCGCATCGACCGCATCCAACTGGCCGAGGGCAGCCTGCACTTCCAGGACCTGCGACCGAGCGAGCCGGTGGACTTCAGCTTCGATCCGCTGGGCTTCGAGCTGCACAACCTCAGCACCCTGCCCGACGACGGCGCGAAGATGACCCTGGTCGCCACCGGCCCGAACGGCGGCCGCCTCGACTGGGAAGGCGACCTAACCCTGGTGCCGATCACGTCCAGGGGCCACCTGAGCGTCAAGGATATCCAGCTCAAGGCCTGGTGGCCCTATGTCCGCGACAATGCCCCGCTGGTGCTGGAGAACGGCGTGGTCAGCCTCTCCAGCGACTATCGCCTGGACCTGTCCAAGGACACCCAACTGCTGCTCGACAAGGCCGCGCTGAAACTCGCCGACTTCAGCATCAATTCGCCCCAGGGCAAGCCGCTGGCCAAGCTCGCCAGCCTCGACGTGGCCGCTACCACCCTGGACCTGGCCAAGCAGGAAGTGGTGCTCGGCGAAGTCCGCAGCCAGGGCCTGGAGGCCTGGGCCGCGCGCGAGAAGGACGGCCAGCTCGACTGGCAGAAACTGTTCGCCGACTTCACGCCGCCGCCACGCAAGGCGCCTGCACCCAAGCCGGCGGAAAACACCGATCCCGCCGCTGCCCGACCGACGCGGCGAAGACCACCAGCGAACCGGCAACCGACGGTGCCGCCAAGGCAGCCGCGATAGCCTCGGGCGAAGCGGGCAAGGACAGGCCGGCGGAGAAGGGCGCCAGCGTCGCCGAGACGGAAAGGGCAACGGACGACAAAGAGTCCGCCAAGGCCGCGGAAGGCGCTGCCGACAAGGTAGCCAAGCAAGAGACGAGCAAGGCTCCGAAGACCGGCAAGGCAACCGGGCAGGAAACGGCCAAGACTGCGGAGATCGACAAGGCGGCCAACGACAAGCCGCAACAGCTCGCCGGCACTGCAAAGACGCCTCCGCCGGAAAGTACGAAAGCCGCCGCGGAGACGCCTGCCAAGCCCTGGCACATCGTCCTGCGCGACGCCCAGTTGCGCGGCTACAAGGCGCACCTGGTGGATCGCCAGCCGGCCACCGAGGTCCCGCTGGAAGTCGGCCCGCTGGACCTCGACCTGCAGAACGTCGACAGCCTCGGCAAGACCCCCTTCGACCTCAAGCTCAAGACCGGCCTCGGCAACCGCGGCCAGGTCCAGGCCAGCGGCCAGGTGGTGCTCGACCCGGTCAGCGCCAGGCTCAAGGTCAGTACCCGCGACATCGACCTGCGCATGGCCCAGGCCTACATCTCGCCGTTCATCCGCCTGGAACTGCGCAGCGGCTTCCTTGGCAGCGAGCTGGCGGTCGACCTGAAGAGCGTCGAGCCGCTGGCCTTCAGCGTCGACGGCAGCGCCGAAGTCAGCCAGTTGCATACCCTGGATACCATCAAGGACCGCGACTTCGTCAAATGGACCAAGCTGACCCTCAACGGCCTCGCCTATCGGCACGAGGACAGCCTGTCGATCCAGAGCGTGTCCTTCGAGGAGCCCTACGCCCGCTTCATCATCAACGAAGATCGCAGCACCAACGTCAGCGAGCTGATCATCCCGCAACCGGCTAGTTCGTCCGGCAAGGCCGCCGCCGAAAGCAAGAACGCGCCGGCGAGCAAGCCGCTGGGCATCCACATCGGCGGCGTACGGATCAACAACGGCTCGGCGAACTTCGCCGACCTGACCCTGATGCCGCCGTTCGGTACCGCCATCCAGCAGCTCAGCGGCGAAGTCGGCACCCTCGACACGCGCAACTCGCAGCCGGCCAAGGTGGACATCAAGGGCAAGGTCGACAAGTACGCACCGGTGACCATCGCCGGCGAACTGGACCCATTCGACCCGCTGAAGAAGCTCGACATCACCACCAGCTTCAAGCGCGTCGAGCTGACCACCCTGACGCCCTATTCCGGCAAGTTCGCCGGCTACCGCATCCGCAAGGGGCGACTCAACCTGGACCTGCACTACCAGATCGAACGCAGCCAACTGAAGGCGGAAAACAAGGTCCTGCTGGAAGGCCTGCAACTCGGCGAGAAGGTCGACAGCCCGGATGCCGTGGACCTGCCGGTGAAGCTGGCGGTAGCCCTGCTCAAGGACACCAAGGGCAACATCGATATCCAGTTGCCGGTGGCCGGCGACCTGAACAACCCGGAGTTCAGCGTCATGCCGATCGTCTGGCAGACCCTGCGCAACCTGGTCCTGCGCGCCGTGCAGGCGCCGTTCAAGTTCATCGCCGGCCTCGCCGCCGGCGGTAACGAGGATCTCGGCACGGTACCCTTCGCCGCGGGCAGCGACGAGCTGACGCCAGAAGCCCAGGCCAACCTCGACAAGCTCGCCGATGCGCTCAAGGAGCGGCCGGCGCTGCGCCTGGAAGTGGAAGGCGTGGCCTCCGCCGCGGCTGACGGTCCCTCGATCGGCGCCAAGCGTCTCGAACTGGAATACCAGAACACCTACTACCGCATGCTCCAGCGTCGCGGCGACAAGGTACCGAGCGACGCCAAGCAGCTTGAGGTGCCGGAGAACATGCAGGCACCGCTGCTCGAAGGCATCTACCGGACCCGCCTGAAGCAGCAGCCACCGGCCGAGTGGAAGGAACTGGACAGCGACGAACGCACCGCGAAGATGCGCGAAGCGGTGATCGCTTCCTGGGCCAAGAGCCAGGTGCTGCTGCGCCAGATCGGCCAGGCCCGGGCCACCCGGATCAAGGATTACCTGGTGGAGAAAGGCCAGTTGCCGGACGATCGCATCTACTTGATCGACGTCAGTTTCGCCGAAGGCGAAGACAAGGGTAATGTCGACACCCAACTGCACCTGGATAGCGAGTGATACCTTGCACAAGCGATTCGCCGCCCTCGCGGCCCCCCTGCTCTACCTTGCCTGCGCGAGCGCGCAGGCCGACACCATGCGTTGCGGCAGTGCGCTGGTCAGCGTCGGCGACCGGGCCTTCGAAGTACAGCAAAAGTGCGGCGATCCGGATCACCGCGACGACGTCGGCTATACCCTGGGCAGCTACGATCGGCGGGAATTCAAGGTCGAGGAGTGGGTGTACGGCCCGCGCAACGGCGTGACCTACATCCTGACCTTCGAAGCCAACAAGCTGAAACGCATCGAGTTCAAGCGTTGAATCGCTCGCTTCCGCGCACCGGGCTGGTGGCGTTGCTGTCCCTGCTGCCGTTGGCACATGCTCAGGCCGATTCGCTGCGTTGCGGCAGCCGCCTGGTGAGTACCGGCGACAGCAGCGCCGACGTCCTTGCGCGCTGCGGCGAGCCACGCAGCCGCGACAGCCTGGGTTATCGCGAGGTCGTCGGGGAATGGGGCAAGCGCTACGAGGTCGAGGTCCAGGAATGGATCTATGGCCCATGGAACGGCATGCTGTATTTCGTCCGTTTCGAGGGCAACCGCCTCAGCGCCATCCAGAGCCGGCGCGGCGACTGAATCCAGCGCCCATGAAGAAGCCCCGCCGGGCAATCCCGGCGGGGCTTCTTTCTACCTGCTCACAGGCGGTCGCTGAAGTCGCGAACTTCCTGTTCAGCCCTTTCCTTGGACCAGCCATAGCGTTCCTGCAGCTTGCCGACCAGGTATTCGGCATGTCCGTCGGCAGCCTGGAGATCGTCGTCGGTCAGATCGCCCCAACGCTCCTTGATCTTGCCGGTGAGTTGCTTCCACTTACCTTTGATCACATCGGAATTCATCGGTCTTCCTCCTGGTGACGAGGGAAAAGGGATCGTTCGGCCCGGGCGCTTACTCGACCGATTTCAGGCCATCGGCGGAAACGGCTTTCACGCCCTTGATGCCCTTGGCGGTCTCGATCGCCAGGTCACGCTCGGCATCGCTCTTCACGTTGCCGGAAAGGGAAACCACACCTTTGTTGGTCTCGACCTTGATATCGACGCCACTGACATTCTTGTTGGCGATCAGGCTGGATTTCACCTTGCTGGTGATCCAGGTATCGGAAACCGCTTCTTCGGTTTTCTGCATAGTGTCGTTGGCCGCCAGGCTGATGGGCTGGGCAGCGAACGCATTGGCCATCGAGAAGCTCAGAGCAGTGGCAGTAGCAGCGGCAATAGCGAGTTTGCTGAATTTCATTGCGGTTTCTCCTATGGATTTCGAAAAACTGCAGCCATTCCTGGCGTCAGTTGCATAGTAGATATCGCAAGCGCTGTGCCAGTTTTCCTCTAAAATAAAATCCTTTAAAAACAATAGGTTAAAAAACAGGTCGGAAGCGAGACGGTTGCAGAATGCCGAATTGGCGATGGCAGGGCTTGCAAAATGCAAGGATTCACCCCCTTCGCCGAGAAGCGTGTCGCGGAAACGAAAACAGGGCCCGAGGGCCCTGTTTTCATCGATCACGACTCGACTTACACGCCGGAAGCTTCGGCGGCAGCCACGTCCTTGATCGACAGCTTGATGCGGCCACGGTTGTCCACGTCGAGCACCAGGACCTTCACTTCCTGGCCTTCCTGCAGCACGTCGGTGACCTTGTCGATGCGCTTGTCGCTGATCTGCGAGATATGCACCAGGCCGTCCTTGCCCGGCAGGATGTTGACGAAGGCACCGAAGTCGACGATGCGCTCCACCTTGCCGACGTAGATCTTGCCGATCTCGGCTTCCGCGGTGATCGCCAGGACGCGCAGCTTGGCGGCCTCGGCGGCTTCCTTGGTTTCGCCGTAGATCTTCACGCTGCCATCGTCCTCGATGTCGATCGAGGCCTTGGTCTCTTCGCAGATACCACGGATGGTCGCGCCGCCCTTGCCGATGACGTCGCGGATCTTGTCCGAGTCGATCTTCATCTGCAGCATGGTCGGGGCGTTCTCGGACAGCTCGGCGCGAGGCTTGGCGATGACCTGGTTCATCTGGCCGAGGATGTTCAGGCGAGCTTCCAGGGCCTGGCCCAGGGCGATCTCCATGATCTCTTCGGTGATACCGTTGATCTTGATGTCCATCTGCAGGGCGGTGACGCCCTTGTCGGTACCGGCAACCTTGAAGTCCATGTCGCCCAGGTGGTCTTCGTCACCGAGGATGTCGGTCAGGACGGCGAACTTCTCGCCTTCCTTGACCAGGCCCATGGCGATACCGGCGACCGGCGCCTTGACCGGCACACCGGCATCCATCAGCGCCAGGGAGGCGCCGCACACGGAGGCCATCGAGCTGGAACCGTTGGACTCGGTGATCTCGGAAACCACGCGAATGGTGTAGGGGAACTCGTCCTGGGTCGGCAGCATGGCAGCGACGCCACGACGGGCCAGACGGCCATGGCCGATTTCACGACGACCCGGGCTGCCCATGCGGCCGCACTCGCCTACCGAGAAGGGCGGGAAGTTGTAGTGCAGCATGAAGGCGTCCTTGCGCTCGCCTTCCAGGGTATCCAGCAACTGGGCATCGCGCGCGGTGCCGAGGGTCGCGACGACCAGGGCCTGGGTTTCGCCACGGGTGAACAGCGCGGAACCGTGGGTCTTGCCGAGCACGCCGACTTCGATGCGCAGCGGACGCACGGTACGGGTGTCACGACCGTCGATACGCGGCTTGCCGTTGACGATGTTCTCGCGAACGGTGCGGTATTCCAGCAGGCCGAATACGTCCTTGACCTCGGAAGCCGGGAACTTGCCCTCTTCCTCGCCGGCGAACAGGGCCACGGCCTGGTCGCGCAGCTCGCCCAGACGGTTGTAGCGGTCCTGCTTGATGGTGATGGTATAGGCCTGGGAGATCGCTTCGCCCAGCTCTGCCTTGATGGCGTTGACCAGCACGGTGTTTTCCGCCGGGGCTTTCCAGTCCCAGGCCGGCTTGCCAGCTTCGGCGGCCAGCTCCTTGACGGCACGGATCACCGCCTGGAACTCGTCGTGGGCGAACAGCACGGCACCGAGCATCTGGTCTTCGGTCAGTTCGTCGGCCTCGGACTCCACCATCAGCACGGCGTCTTCGGTACCGGCCACGACCATGTCGAGGCTGGAACTCTGCAGTTGCTCGTAGGTGGGGTTGAGGATGTAGCCGATTTCCGGGTGGAAACCGACGCGGGCGGCGCCGATCGGGCCGCCGAACGGAATGCCGGAGATCGCCAGGGCGGCGGAGGTGCCGATCATCGCGGCGATGTCCGGATCGGACTTCTTGTTGGTGGAAACGACGGTGCAGACGACCTGCACTTCATTCATGAAACCTTCGGGGAACAGCGGACGGATCGGACGGTCGATCAGGCGCGAGGTCAGGGTTTCCTTCTCGGAAGGACGTCCTTCACGCTTGAAGAAACCACCGGGGATACGGCCTGCGGCGTAGGTCTTTTCCTGGTAGTGCACGGACAGCGGGAAGAAGTCGCGGCCTTCGGCCGGCGACTTGGCGCCGACCACGGTGACCAGCACGCTGACGTCGTCCATGGTGACCAGTACGGCGCCGGTGGCCTGGCGAGCGATACGGCCGGTCTCGAGAGTGACGGTCGACTGACCGAACTGGAATTGCTTGGTTACCGGGTTCACGGTGTCTTTACCTTCTATGTTGCCTTGGGGGAAATCGGTGGAATGCCGGGAGTCGGACCCGAATCGATTCCTAGAAAGCGCGAAGCTGGAAGCCCGACGCCGATACCCGCCTCGTGTGCGGGTATCGACGCCAGACTTCCAGCTTCTTGCTTCAAGCTGCCGACCGGCGTCGCTTAGCGACGCAGACCCAGACGGCCGATCAGGGCAGTGTAGCGAGACACGTCTTTGCCCTTCAGGTAGTCCAGCAGCTTACGGCGCTGGTTAACCATACGGATCAGACCACGGCGGGAATGGTGATCCTTGCCGTTGGCCTTGAAGTGATCCTGCAGCTTGTTGATGTTGGCGGACAGCAGGGCTACCTGCACTTCCGGGGAACCGGTGTCGCCTTCAGCTTGCTTGTATTCGTTAACGATCTGCGCTTTTTCTTCAACGCTCAGTGCCATGATGGGCTTCCTCTGAGTGAACAGGCCGGGAATCGCTTCCCGTGTTTTAAAAGGAGGAATGACCGTGCCTGCTGACAGCCACCCTCGTATCGGTCTTATGACCGAATCAGTCGACGCGGGGCGATACGCCCGTCGTCGGTCACTTCACCGATACCGATGAAACGACCTGTGTGATCCTGCACCCGCAACCAGCCGAACTTCGGCGCTTCCGGGGCCCGCACCGGCTGCCCGTGCAGCCAGTAGTACGCACTGTGCTCGGACAACTGCAACACCGGCCAATGCAACAGGCCGCTGTCTTCCGGCATCAGGAATTGGTCCAGCGCTTCCGGACCACCTTCGGCATGCACGCGTTCGAGCGTCTCGAGGGTGATCGCCTGGGCCAGGGCGAACGGCCCGGCCTGGGTCCGCCGCAGTGCCGCGACGTGCGCGCCGCAGCCCAGGACCCGGCCAAGATCTTCCACCAGCGTACGCACGTAGGTGCCTTTGCTGCAGGAAACGGCCAGGGTCGCACAGGGCGGCTCGAAGGAGAGCAAATCCAGGCGCGTAATAGTAACAGAACGCGCCTCGCGCTCCACTACCTCTCCTGCACGGGCGAGCTTGTACAGCGGCTGTCCGTCTTTCTTCAGCGCCGAGTACATCGGCGGCACCTGCTCTATGTCGCCACGGAAGCGCGGCAGGGCCTGTTCGAGATCGTCCCGACCGACGGTCACGTCCCGCTCGGCGAGCAGTTCGCCCTCGGCGTCGCCGGTGGTGGTGGTGATGCCCATGCGCATCACCGTCTCGTAACCCTTGTCGGCATCGAGAAGATACTGGGAGAACTTGGTCGCCTCGCCGAAGCACAGCGGCAGCACCCCGGTGGCCAGTGGGTCGAGGCTGCCGGTGTGGCCGGCCTTCTCGGCATTGAGCAGCCAGCGGACTTTCTGCAGTGCCTGGTTGGAACTCATGCCGCGCGGCTTGTCGAGCACCAGGATGCCGCTGATGGAGCGGCGGATACGCTTCACCTGGGCCACGCTCAGTCCTCGGTCTCGTCGTCGCCGTGGCGGCGGCCGTCTTCGGCCACCGCACGCTCGATCAGCGCCGACAGCTCGGCGCCGCGGCGGATGCTTTCGTCGTAGTGGAAATGCAGTTGCGGCACGCTGCGCAGCTTCATCGACTTGCCCAGCAGCATGCGCAGGTAGCCGGCGGCGTCGTTGAGGATTTCCATGTTCAGGGCGATCTTGCCGGCATCGTCCTGGCCCATGACGGTGATGAACACCTTGGCGTGCGCCACGTCGCGGCTGACCTCGACACCGGTGATGGTGACCAGGCCCAGGCGCGGGTCCTTGATCTCGCGCTGGATCAGTTGAG
Organism: Pseudomonas aeruginosa; assembly: GCF_001457615.1. Lineage (GTDB taxonomy): Bacteria > Pseudomonadota > Gammaproteobacteria > Pseudomonadales > Pseudomonadaceae > Pseudomonas > Pseudomonas aeruginosa. Next base: position 5,365,528 of record NZ_LN831024.1, read on the forward strand.
CCAGTTCGCGTTGCATCTGATCGCCGATACGCTGGGTACGGCTGTAGTCTTTTGCCATTTTTCAACCTGCCTCCAGCGACACCCGGTCACTGGAAAAAAAAGCGACAAACGCCCGGGACAGCTGGAAGCCGGCCCGGGCGCTGTGGTTACGCACTCGCCATCAAAGGCTGCGTGCGACTTCGACCTTCTCGAACACTTCGATCTTGTCGCCGACCTTGACGTCGTTGTAGCTCTTCACGCCGATGCCACACTCCATGCCGGCACGCACTTCGGCGACGTCGTCCTTGAAGCGACGGAGAGACTCCAGCTCGCCTTCGAAGATGACCACGTCGTCGCGCAGCACGCGGATCGGACGGTTGCGGTGCACCATGCCCTCGGTGACCATGCAGCCGGCGATCGCGCCGAACTTCGGCGAGCGGAACACGTCGCGCACCTCGGCGATGCCCAGGATGTTCTCCCGCAGATCGCTGCCGAGCATGCCGGTCAGGGCCTTCTTGACGTCCTCGATGATGTCGTAGATCACGTTGTAGTAACGCATATCCAGACCTTCGGCTTCGACGATCTTGCGCGCGCCGGCGTCGGCACGCACGTTGAAGCCGAACAGCACCGCGTTGGAAGCCAGCGCCAGGTTGGCGTCGGACTCGGTGATGCCACCGACGCCGCCACCGACCACGCGGACCTGCACTTCGTCGTTGCCCAGGCCGCTGAGCGAGCCTTGCAGAGCCTCGAGCGAACCGCGCACATCGGCCTTGAGGACGATGTTCAGGGTCTTCTTCTCTTCCTGGCCCATGTTCTCGAAGATGTTTTCCAGCTTGCCGGCATGGGCACGCGCCAGTTTCACCTCACGGAACTTGCCTTGACGGAACAGGGCGACTTCGCGGGCCTTCTTCTCGTCGGCGACCACGGTCATCTCGTCACCGGCATCCGGCGTACCGTCCAGGCCGAGGATCTCGACCGGGATCGACGGGCCGGCTTCCTTGATCGGCTTGCCGTTCTCGTCGAGCATGGCGCGGACACGACCGTAGTTGATGCCGACCAGCACCATGTCGCCCTGGCGCAGGGTACCGTCCTGGACCAGCACGGTGGCCACCGGGCCGCGTCCCTTGTCCAGGCGCGACTCGACCACCACGCCACGGCCCGGGGCCGACGGAGTGGCTTTCAGTTCGAGCACTTCCGCCTGCAGCAGGACCGCTTCGAGCAGTTCATCGACGCCAGTACCGAGCTTCGCCGAAACCGGGACGAAGGGAGCGTCGCCGCCCCACTCTTCCGGGATCACGTCGAGAGCGGCCAGGCCGTTCTTGATGTTGTCCGGGTTGGCCTCGGGCTTGTCGATCTTGTTCACCGCGACCACGATCGGCACGCCCGCCGCTTTCGCGTGCTGCACGGCTTCCTGGGTCTGAGGCATGACACCGTCGTCGGCCGCGACCACCAGGATCACGATGTCGGTCGCCTGGGCGCCACGGGCACGCATCGCGGTGAACGCGGCGTGGCCGGGGGTATCCAGGAAGGTCACCATGCCACGCTCGGTTTCGACGTGGTAGGCACCGATATGCTGGGTGATGCCACCGGCCTCGCCCGCGGCGACCTTGGCGCGACGGATGTAGTCGAGCAGCGAGGTCTTGCCGTGGTCGACGTGGCCCATGACGGTGACGACCGGCGCGCGGGTGACCGCCTCGCCTTCGAACTTCAGGGACTCGGCCAGTTGTTCTTCCAGCGCGTTCTCGCTGACCAGCTTGACCTTGTGGCCCAGCTCTTCGGCGACCAGTTGGGCGGTCTCCTGGTCCAGGACCTGGTTGATGGTCACCGGGGAGCCCATCTTGAACATGAACTTGACGACTTCGGCACCCTTGACCGACATCTGGGCGGCCAACTCGGCTACGGTGATGGTCTCACCGATGTTCACTTCACGCACGATCGGTCCTGTCGGGTTCTGGAACCCGTGCTGGTTGCGCTTCTTCAGCTTCGACTTGCCACCACGACCGCCGCGACGGTAACCATCGCTTTCCTCGTCGGTGCTGCGTGGAGCCACGCGCGGAGCAGGAACCTTTTCCTTCTCCTTGACCGAGGGACGGTGCTGGGTGTGCTTGCGGTCGCGGCGGTCATCGTCCTCGTCACGCTTGGGCACGCGGCGCGGCTCTTCCTTCTTGCGCTCTTCCACGGCGGCAGGCTTGGCCACTGGTTCGGCAACCGCGACATCCGCCACCACGGCAGGCTCGGCACCGGCAGTAGCCGCTGCTTCCTGGGCAGCCTTGGCACGCGCAGCTTCCTCGGCCTTGCGCGCTTCCTCTTCGGCACGCTGGCGGGCAGCGGCCTCTTCGGCCTTCAGACGCTCCGCCTCTTCCGCCGCGCGCTGCTCCTCGAGTTCGCGCTGGCGCTCGGCCTCGATCTCGTCGGGGCTGCGCTTGACATAGGTTTTCTTCTTGCGAACTTCGACGCTCACCGTCTTGCTGCCACCCACTTTCAGCGTGGTAGTGGTCTTGCGTTGCAGGGTGATCTTGCGCGGCTCGCTGGCGCGATCGCCATGGCTGCCTTTCAGGTGGGTCAGCAGGGCTTGCTTCTCGCTATCCGTTACAACTTGTTCGGCACTGGTGTGCGGCAGACCTGCGTCACGCATCTGCAGCAGCAGGCGCTCCACCGGTGTGTCGACCACCTGGGCCAGTTCTTTCACCGTGACTTGCGTCATGCACTTCTCTCCTCAGGCCGCGACTGCTTACTCGAACCAATGGGCCCGGGCGGCCATGATCAACTTGCCGGCACGCTCTTCGTCCATGCCGTCGATGTCGAGCAGATCGTCGATCGATTGCTCGGCCAGATCTTCACGGGTGGTTACGCCACGCAGCGCCAGGTCCAGGGCCAGCTCCTTGCTCATGCCATCGAGGCTGAGCAGGTCTTCTGCCGGTTGTGCGTCGGCGAGCTTCTCTTCGGTCGCAATGGCCTTGGTCAGCAGGCGATCCTTGGCACGGGAGCGCAGCTCGTTGACGATGTCTTCGTCGAAGCCATCGATGCTGAGCATCTCTTCCATCGGTACGTAGGCGATTTCCTCAAGAGTCGTGAAGCCCTCTTCCACCAGTACCTGGGCCAGTTCCTCGTCGACATCCAGCTCGTCGACGAAGCGCTGCAGGATATCCCCGGTCTCGGCCTGTTGCTTGGCCTGGATATCCGCCTCGGTCATCACATTCAGGGTCCAGCCGGTCAACTGGCTGGCCAGACGGACGTTCTGGCCACTGCGGCCGATAGCCTGCGCCAGATTGTCCTCGGCGACGGCGATATCCATGGTATGGGTATCCTCGTCGACGATGATCGCCGCCACCTCGGCCGGAGCCATGGCGTTGATCACGAATTGCGCCGGGTTGTCGTCCCACAGGACGATGTCCACCCGCTCTCCACCGATCTCGCCGGATACCGCCTGGACGCGCGAACCGCGCATGCCGATGCAGGCGCCCTGCGGGTCGATGCGCTTGTCCTTGGAACGAACGGCGATCTTGGCGCGCGAGCCCGGGTCACGGGCGGCGGCCATCACGTCGATCAACTGCTCGGCGATTTCCGGTACTTCGATGCGGAACAGCTCGATCAGCATTTCCGGCGCGGTACGCGACAGGACCAGTTGAGGACCGCGGTTCTCGGTACGGATCTCCTTCAGCAGGGCACGCACGCGGGTGCCAACGCGGAAGGTCTCGCGCGGAATGATCTGGTCGCGGGCCAGCAGCGCCTCGGCGTTGTTGCCGAGATCGACGATGACGTTGTCGCGGGTGACCTTCTTCACGGTACCGGAAATGATCTCGCCGACCTTCTCGCGGTAGGCATCGACCACCTGGGCGCGCTCGGCCTCGCGGACCTTCTGCACGATGACCTGCTTGGCAGTCTGCGCAGCGATGCGGCCGAACTCGATGGATTCGATCTTTTCTTCGATGACCTCGCCGACCTTCGCGCCCGGCTTCTGCTCCTGGACGTCCTCGACGGTGATCTCGGTGGCGGGGTCCTGGTAGTCCTCGTCGGCGACGACGTGCCAACGACGGAAAGTCTCGTAGCTGCCGTTATGACGATTGATCTCGACGCGCAGGTCGACCTCGTCCTCGAAACGTTTCTTGGTGGCGGTCGCCAGAGCCAGCTCCAGCGCCTCGAAAATCACGCCGGCCGGTACGCCCTTTTCGTTGGATACCGACTCAACAACCAGCAGTACTTCTTTGCTCATTGTACGCCTCGCCTTTCAATCCATTGGATCCGCGGATTCGCGTCTCAATCAAAACGGGGAATGATGTTGGCCTTGTCGATCGAATCGATCGGCAGCAGGTACTCGTGATCGTCCACCAGGACCACCACATCCTGCTCCTCCACACCACGGAGAATGCCTTGGTAGTTACGCCGCCCCTCATAGGGCGAACGCAGCCTGATCTTCACTTGCTCGCCGGCATGCTTGGCGAACTGTTCGAGGGTGAACAGCGGCCGATCCATGCCCGGAGAGGACACCTCCAGGGTGTACTCGCCGCTGATCGGGTCTTCGACGTCGAGAATACCGCTGACCTGCCGACTGACGGCTTCACAGTCATCGATGAGGATGCCTTCGGGGCGGTCGATATAGACGCGCAACACCGAATGACGACCCTGGGAAATGAACTCGACGCCCCAGCACTCATAGCCGAGCGCCTCGACCACAGGGGCCAGCAAGGCCTGCAACTGTTCTAGCTTGCTCGACACCTGATCGCCTCGCGTATGTCGTAGAAACAAAAAATGGGCGAAACGCCCATCCCTAAATTGCCACTCGGAACCGTGGCATGGACTGTCCAGCTAACAAAAAGCCCCTAAAAAGGGGCCCTGAAAAACTGGTTGCGGGGGCTGGATTTGAACCAACGACCTTCGGGTTATGAGCCCGACGAGCTACCAGACTGCTCCACCCCGCGTCAAAGCTGGTGCAAGATTATACGACCGACACCCTGATGGGTCAACCGAACCTTGCAGAGACAAACCCCGCAGGACGGGGCTTGCTTATATGGTACCGAGGAGGGGACTCGAACCCCTACAGCCTATGGCCACTACCACCTCAAGGTAGCGTGTCTACCAATTCCACCACCTCGGCAGAAACCTTTCTCTTACTTCTGTTCAGGAGCCGCCGGTACATCGCCTGCACTTTCCGCAGGCTTGGACTGCTCCTGAAGAACCGGCACATCGTCAGCGGCCGGTGCTTTCTCTTGCTTCTGCTCCAGAACTGCCGGATCCGGCAGCCCGATGTGTTGCAGAGCATCAGACTTTTCTTTAGCGAAGTACGCTAAGCCAAGGCTGGTCAAGAAAAAAACCGCTGCCAGTATACCAGTAATCCGACTCAAAAAGGTAGCGGAACCTTGGCTTCCGAAAACAGTTGCCGAAGCACCTGCACCGAAAGAAGCCCCTGCATCCGCACCCTTGCCATGCTGAACGAGGATCAGGCCAACAAGACCCAATGCCATCAGCAGGTGCACGACAATTACGACCTTTTCCAGCATCTTCAGCTTCCCGCGGCACGACAGATCGCGCCGAACTCATCCGCATTGAGGGAGGCTCCACCTACCAGCCCCCCATCGATATCCGGCATGCCGAACAACTCGGCTGCACTTGCCGCCTTTACACTGCCGCCGTAAAGGAGTCGCACACCTTTTGCGACCTCGGCATTTTCCGCTGCCAGTTGCGCGCGGATCGCCGCGTGCACTTCCTGGGCTTGCGCGGGGGACGCGGTCAACCCGGTCCCGATCGCCCAGACCGGCTCGTAAGCCACGACTGCGCGAGCAAAAGCTCCAACACCCAACTCGTCGATCACGCTTCCCAGCTGCCTTGCGACAACCTCCAGCGTCTTGCCCGCCTCGCGCTCCGCCCGGGTCTCCCCGACACACAGCACCGGCACCAGGCCGCACGACTGAGCCGCGGCAAACTTGCGACTCACAACCTCGTCACTCTCGCCGAGAATCAGGCGACGCTCCGAGTGGCCCACGAGGACCATGCTACAACCGACATCCGCCAACTGACTGGGAGCAGTCTCACCGGTCAGCGCGCCTTGCATCGGCTCGACGGCGCTGTTCTGCGCACCTACATCGATCGCCTTGCCGGCCAGGCCCTGGATGACCTGACTGATGAACAAGCAAGGTGGCATCACAGCTACATCGACTCCGCTCGGCAACGCCAGCTGACGCAAGCCTTTGATCAACTCGGCCACACTGGAATGCGTACCGTGCATTTTCCAGTTACCGGCCACCAAGGGTCGACGCATGCTGTACCTCGCGGGGCAAAGTGGGCGCAGATGTTACTCAACAGTTTCCAGACTGGCAAGCAAAATCAAGCACATACCTCAGAAACAATTTTTGCCAGCTGTTCGGCGTGGGCACGAACGCTAGCTTCCTCGTCGCCCTCGACCATCACCCGGACCAACGGCTCTGTGCCGGATTTGCGCAGCAGGACACGGCCGCGCCCGCCCATTTGCTCGGTGACGCGGACGCTGGCCTCCTTCACCGACGGGTGCTCGAGCGGATCGCTTTCGCCCTTGAAGCGCACATTGATCAGCACCTGGGGGCACTTGCGAATCCCCTGGCGCGCCTCGGCCAGGGTCTGGCCGCGATGCTTGAGCGCCATCAGCACCTGTAGCGCCGCGATGATGGCATCGCCCGTCGTGGTGTTCTGGCAGCAGACGATATGTCCCGAATTCTCCCCTCCCAGCATCCAGTTCCGAGCCAGCAGTTCGGCCATCACATAGCGATCGCCGACCTTCGCCCGCACGAACGGGATATGCAGCTCCTGCAAAGCCAGCTCCAGGCCGAGGTTGCTCATCAGGGTGCCGACCACACCGCCTTGCAGGCGCCCGCTTTCCTGCAGGTCGCGCGCGATGAGGAAAAGCAGTTCGTCGCCATCCACGACCGCACCGGTATGGTCGACCATCATCACCCGGTCGCCGTCGCCGTCGAAGGCGATGCCGAGGTCGGCATGGTGCTCGACCACCGCAGCCTGCAGGCCATCCAGGTGAGTGGAACCGCACTTGTCGTTGATGTTCAGGCCATTCGGGCTGGCCGCCAGCACCGTCACTTCCGCGCCCAGTTCCCGGAAGACGCTGGGAGCGATCTTGTAGGTAGCGCCGTTGGCGCAGTCGAGCACGACCTTGAGACCGTTGAAGTCGGTGCTGGTCGGCACGCTGCTCTTACAGAATTCGATGTAGCGCCCCGCCGCGTCATTGATCCGCGAAACCTTGCCGAGACGGGCGGACTCCACCACGGTCATCGGCGCATCGAGCAGTTCCTCGATCATCAGCTCGACGTCATCCGGCAGCTTGGTCCCCTGCCCGGAGAAGAACTTGATGCCGTTGTCGTCGTGGGGATTGTGCGAAGCGCTGATCACCACCCCGGCCTCGGCGTGGAAAGTCCGCGTCAGGTAGGCGATGCCGGGGGTAGGCATCGGTCCCAGCAACAGGGTATCGGCGCCGGAAGCGGAGAGCCCCGCCTCGAAGGCCGACTCGAACATGTAACCCGAGCTGCGCGTGTCCTTGCCGATCAGGACCCGGCAGTTGCCCTGCCGGCGGAAGGCCATGCCCACCGCCCAGCCCAGCTTGAGAACGAAGTCCGGAGTAATCGGAAACTCGCCAACACGACCACGGATACCGTCAGTCCCGAAGTATTTTCTGCTCATCTTTTGTCTTCCGTGCTCAATCCGCCATTTCAACGGCGGAGATCATTCGCATCACGTCGACGGTCGCCGCCACGTCATGCACTCGAATTATCCGTGCGCCCTTGGCCAGCGCCAGGGCCGCCAGAGCTAGGCTGCCGTAGAGGCGTTCGTCCACCTCCCGCCCCAGTACCTTGCCGATCATGCTCTTGCGCGAAACGCCGACCAACAACGGCAAGCCCAGGCCATGGAGTGCCTGCAGATGCCTGAACAGCACCAGGTTGTGCTCCAGTGTCTTGGCGAAACCGAAACCCGGATCCAGCAACAGCCGCTCGCGGTCGATTCCGGCCGCCACGCAGGCATTCACACGCTCCTGCAGGAACGCGCCGACTTCCGCCACCACATCCTGGTAGGCAGGCGCATCCTGCATGGTCTGCGGTTCTCCACGCATGTGCATGAGGCAGACCGCCAGGCCGCTATCCACCGCAGCATCCAGCGCACCGTCGCGCTGCAGCGAACGGACGTCGTTGATCAGACCCGCTCCGAGACGCGCAGTTTCGCGCATGACCGCGGGCGTGGAGGTATCCACCGAAATCACGACGTCCAGCTCGCGAGCGATGCGTTCGACTACCGGAGCGACCCGCTCCAGCTCCTCCGTCGGAGAAACGCTGCGCGCACCGGGACGGGTCGACTCGCCGCCGACGTCGATGAGCGTTGCGCCTTCCCGCACCATGCGCTCGGCATGCCGCAGGGCATCGTCCAGCCGGTCGTAACGGCCGCCATCGGAAAAGGAATCGGGGGTGACATTGAGGATGCCCATGACATGTGGGCGGGCCAAATCAAGAACCCGACTGCCGCAAGGCAGTCGGGTCGGGTATTGCGGATTGCTCATTCAGGGCTCTCAGTGCTCGCCGGCCGGCCCACCGATGGGAGGGGTGTTCTCGCGGCGGCCCGACTCTTCCAGGTTGGCCGGCGGGGTGCCGGTACCCGAACCACCCTGCCAGTCACGCGGCTCGCGCGGCACGCGACCGGCCATGATGTCGTCGATCTGGTCGGAGTCGATGGTTTCGTACTTCATCAGTGCGTCGGCCATCATCTCCAGCTTGTCGCGGTTCTCGTCGAGCAGTCGCTTGGCGGTACCGTAGCAGTCGTCGATGATGCGCCGGACTTCCTGGTCGATCATCTTGGCGGTCTCGCCCGACACATTGGCGTGCTGGCTGCCGGCGCTACGGCCGAGGAACACCTCGCCCTCCTCCTCCGCGTACATCAGCGGGCCGAGCTTCTCGGACAGACCCCACTTGGTCACCATGTTCCGCGCCAACTGGGTAGCACGCATGATGTCGTTGGAAGCGCCAGTGGTGACGCCTTCGAAGCCGAGGGTCATCTCTTCCGCGATACGGCCGCCGAACAGCGAGCAGATCTGGCTTTCCAGCGCGCGCTTGGACAGGCTGTAGCGATCTTCCTCGGGGAGGAACATGGTCACGCCCAGGGCGCGTCCGCGCGGAATGATGGACACCTTGTAGACCGGGTCATGCTCCGGCACCAGGCGACCGACGATGGCGTGGCCGGCTTCGTGGTAGGCGGTGTTGCGCTTCTCCTTCTCGGACATGACCATGGTCTTGCGCTCGGCGCCCATCATGATCTTGTCCTTGGCCAGCTCGAACTCGCGCATGTCGACGATGCGCTTGTTGGAGCGCGCGGCGAACAGCGAAGCCTCGTTGACCAGGTTGGCCAGGTCGGCGCCGGAGAAACCGGGCGTACCGCGGGCGATGACGGCAGGATCGACATGGTCGCCCAGCGGCACCTTGCGCATGTGCACCTTGAGGATCTGTTCGCGCCCGCGGATATCCGGCAAGCCGACCACCACCTGGCGGTCGAAGCGGCCCGGACGCAGCAGCGCCGGGTCCAGAACGTCCGGACGGTTGGTGGCAGCGATGACGATGATGCCATCGTTCATCTCGAAGCCATCCATCTCCACCAGCAACTGGTTGAGGGTCTGCTCGCGCTCGTCGTGACCACCGCCCAGGCCGGCGCCGCGATGGCGGCCGACGGCGTCGATCTCGTCGATGAAGATGATGCACGGCGCATGCTTCTTGGCCTGGTCGAACATGTCGCGGACACGGGAAGCGCCCACGCCGACGAACATCTCGACGAAGTCGGAACCGGAAATGGTGAAGAACGGCACCTTGGCTTCGCCGGCGATGGCCTTGGCCAGCAGGGTCTTGCCGGTGCCGGGCGGGCCGACCATCAGCACGCCGCGCGGGATACGGCCGCCCAGGCGCTGGAACTTGCCCGGATCGCGAAGGAACTCGACCAGCTCGCTGACCTCCTCCTTGGCCTCGTCGCAGCCGGCGACGTCAGCGAAGGTGGTCTTGACCTGGTCCTCGGACAGCAGGCGCGCCTTGCTCTTGCCGAAGCTCATCGGGCCGCCGCGACCGCCGCCGCCACCCTGCATCTGGCGCATGAAGAACATGAAGACGGCGATGATCACCAGGATCGGGAAGCTGGCGACCAGCAACTGGGTCCAGATGCTCTGCTGTTCGGGCTGCTTGCCCTCGACCACGACGTTGTTGTTGACCAGGTCGCCGATCAGGCCGTTGTCCTGGATCGCCGGGCGGATGGTCTTGAAGGTATCGCCGTCGCTACGCTTGCCGGTGATGACATAGCCATCCACGGTCACTCGCTCGACCTTGCCATCCTTGACCTGCTGGATGAAGTCCGAGTAGTTCAGCGTCTGTGGCTCGCTCGGGCTCGAGAAATTGTTCATCACGGTCACCAGTACCGCCGCGATGATCAGCCACAGAATCAGATTCTTTGCCATGTCGTTCAATTGACTACCCTCTGAAGCCGGCTCCGTCCTGGAAACCGCTTCACACGACGGCCAGACTCCTTCCGGCCAAAAGTACTACACAAGCGCCCGCGCACGCAGGCGTTGTCTGTAACCCTTTATGAACCCTCGCCCGTCCCGGCACAACAGGTCATCGACCAATAGACAGGCTATAGGGTCAATCATTCCAGTCTATTCCCCGCGAAAGCCGCGTGCGAGCAGATACTGTTCCCGCGAACGATCACGCGACGACAGGGGCTTGCGCATCTGTACCTTGTCGAACATTTCCCGGGCCTGCTTGTGGTACTGGTCGAAACCTTCGCCCTGGAAGATCTTGATCAGGAAATCGCCGCCCGGCCGCAGCACACGGCCGGCCAGGTCCAGCGCCAGTTCGCAGAGATACATGGCGCGCGGCTGGTCGGCGGCCCGCACTCCACTCATATTGGGGGCCATATCGGAAATCACAAGGTCTACCGGATGGTCGCCGATCGCCTCGAGGATCCGCGCGAACACCGCGTCCTCGGTGAAGTCGCCCTGGATGAAGGTGACGTCGGGGATGCTGTCCATCTCGAGGATGTCCGAAGCGATCAGCCGGCCGCGGTCGCCGATCACCCGGCTGGTGACCTGCGACCACCCGCCCGGCGCGGCGCCCAGGTCGACCACGGTCATGCCCGGACGCAGGATGCGGTCCTTCTCCTGGATCTCCAGCAGCTTGTAGCTGGCGCGCGAGCGATAGCCATCGCGCTGGGCCATCTTCACGTAGGGATCGTCGAAATGTTCTTTCAGCCAACGCTGGCTGGTTTTGGAGCGGGCCACGGAATACCTCTTCGGGCACCCCCGGTCGGCGGGGGCAGCATCACTTGGACTAAAACTGGGGTAAAATAGACGACTTTTTCCCAGGGGTCTGATTATGGCGCTCACTCAAGAGCAGAAGAAACAGTTCAAATCTATCGGTCACCACCTGAAACCGGTATTGATCGTAGCCGAGAACGGCTTGACCGAAGGCGTTCTCGCCGAACTCGAGCGCGCACTCAACGATCACGAACTGATCAAGGTGAAACTGGCGCTGGCCGAGCGCGACGATCGCCGCGCCCTGCTCGACGAACTCTGCGCGCAGTCGCGCAGCGACCTGGTGCAAAGCATCGGCAAGATGGCGCTGGTCTATCGGAAGAACCCGAAGCCGAACAAGAATCTCTCGAACATCAGCCGTTTCGCCGGCATCTGATGCCCCATCCAACCAAGGTCGGGAAACTTCCCGACCTGGTTCAGACGCCTTCCTCGTCCCGCCCCGGTACCGGCTGCAACACCAGCAGCAGGCCACACATCGCCACCGCCAGGTAGTTGAACAGCAGCCAGCGCACCGCCTCGGGCGCCAGCCCACGCACCAGGAAATACACCAGGCAGAGCAGCGCGACGGCGAGCAACAACTGACCGCGAAGGTCTCGCCAGAGGCTCCTCGGCCCGTGGCTCGACACCAACACCAGCGCCTGCAGCACCGCACAGAATCCGGCGAAGCCGATCAGCAGCGGCGTCAACGCCGCGGCTACGGTTTCCACCAGCAACGGCGCCAGTCCGGTCTTGGCCAACGCAGGCAGGACCACGAACTGCAGCAACCAGAGGCCGCCGACCCAGAACGTCTGGGCCAGCAGCCAACTGATCGCGCCTGCGCGCAACGGAGCGCGCTTAGATATGGCGAACCTCGACGATCTCGTACTCGACGTCGCCGCCCGGGGTTCTCACCAGCACGGCATCGCCCTCGGTCTTGCCGATCAGCGCACGGGCGATCGGCGAATTCACCGAGATCTTGCCACCCTTGATATCCGCCTCGTCGTCGCCGACGATCTGGTAGGTCACGGTCTCGTCGGTCTCGACGTTGGCGATATCGACGGTGGTGCCGAAGATCACCTTGCCGCTGTGCGGGATGGCGGTGACATCGATGACCTGGGCGTTGGACAGCTTGGCCTCGATGTCGCGGATACGCGCCTCGACCATGCCCTGCTGTTCGCGCGCCGCATGGTACTCGGCGTTTTCCTTGAGGTCGCCCAGTTCACGCGCTTCGGCGATGGCCTGGCTGATCTGCGGGCGCAGCACGCCCTTCAGGTGTTTCACTTCTTCTTCCAGGGCGCGGGCGCCCTGGACGGTCATGGGGAACTTGCTCATGCCTTGATTCCTGCGTGGAGATCCTGCAGACGCCGAACGGTCTTCTCGGGACCGAACTTGAGCGCCTCACAGATCGCCTGCCCACCCGCAATGGTGGTGGTGCAGCAGATCTTGTGCTGCAGGGCGTTTCGACGAATGGAGTAGGAGTCAGCGATGGACTGCCGGCCCTCGGTGGTGTTGATGATCAGGGTGACCTCGTCGTTCTTGATCATGTCCACCACGTGCGGGCGACCTTCGGTCACCTTGTTCACGCGACGCACCGGCAGGCCCGCGGCCTCGATGACACGCGCGGTACCGGCGGTGGCTACCACTTCGAAGCCCAGCGCGACCAGGTCGCCAGCCACCTGGGCGGCGAACGGCTTGTCGTCTTCGCGGACGCTGATGAAGGCGCAACCGGCGGTCGGAAGGATCTCGCTGGCCCCCAACTGAGCCTTGGCAAAGGCTTCGGCAAAGCTATCACCGACGCCCATCACTTCACCAGTGGACTTCATTTCCGGGCCGAGGATCGGATCGACGCCGGGGAACTTGGCGAACGGGAACACCGCTTCCTTGACGCTAAAGAACGGCGGGATGATTTCCTGGGTGAAGCCGACCTCGGCCAGGGTCTTGCCGGCCATGACGCGGGCGGCGACCTTGGCCAGCGACTCGCCGACGCACTTGGAGACGAACGGCACGGTACGCGAGGCACGCGGGTTGACCTCGATGACGAAGATATCCTCGCCTTGCACCGCCATCTGCACGTTCATCAGGCCGACCACGCCAAGCTCCAGGGCCATTTTCTTGACCTGCTCGCGGATCTCGTCCTGGATGTGCTGCGGCAGCGAGTACGGCGGCAGCGAACAGGCGGAGTCGCCGGAGTGAACGCCAGCCTGCTCGATATGCTGCATGATCGCGCCGATCACCACGATCTCGCCGTCGCATACCGCGTCGATGTCGACTTCGATGGCGCAGTTGAGGAAGTGGTCGAGCAGCACCGGGCTGTCGTTGGAAACCTGAACCGCCTCACGCATGTAGCGCTTGAGTTCTTCTTCCTGGTAGACGATTTCCATCGCCCGCCCGCCCAGCACGTAGGACGGGCGTACCACCAGCGGATAACCGATGGCCTTGGACGCAGCCAGGGCCTCGTCTTCGCTGCGCGCGGTGGCGTTGGCCGGCTGGCGCAGGTTCAGGCGCTGGACCATCTGCTGGAAGCGCTCGCGGTCTTCGGCACGGTCGATGGCGTCCGGGCTGGTGCCGATGATCGGCACGCCGGCCTCTTCGAGGGCGCGGCAGAGCTTCAGCGGGGTCTGGCCGCCGTACTGGACGATCACGCCCTTGGGCTGCTCGACGCGGACGATCTCAAGGACGTCCTCGAGGGTCACCGGCTCGAAGTACAGGCGGTCGGAGGTGTCATAGTCGGTGGAGACGGTTTCCGGGTTGCAGTTGACCATGATGGTCTCGTAGCCGTCTTCGCGCATCGCCAGCGCCGCGTGCACGCAGCAGTAGTCGAACTCGATGCCCTGGCCGATGCGGTTCGGACCGCCGCCGAGGATCATGATCTTCTCGCGGCTCGACGGGTTGGCCTCGCACTCTTCCTCGTAGGTCGAATACATGTAGGCGGTGTCGGTGGCGAACTCGGCGGCGCAGGTATCGACGCGCTTGTAGACCGGCAGTACCTTCAGCTTGTGGCGATGGCTGCGCAGGTTCTTCTCGGTGACGCCGAGCAGCTTGGCCAGGCGCGCGTCGGAGAAGCCCTTGCGCTTGAGCTTGTACATCAGCTCGCGATCGATAGAGGACAGGCCGAGGGTCTTGACCTTCTCCTCGTCCTTGACCAGGTCCTCGATCTGCACCAGGAACCATTCGTCGATGCGGGTCAGCTCGAACACTTCCTCGACGCTCTTGCCGGCGCGGAAGGCGTCGGCGACGTACCAGACACGCTCGGCGCTGGGCACGGTCAGCTCGCGCTTGAGGATGCTGTCGGCCTCCGGGTCGTTCAGGTCGAGCTTCGGATCGAAGCCGGTGGCGCCGACTTCCAGGCCGCGCAAGGCTTTCTGCACCGACTCCTGGAAGGTCCGGCCGATGGCCATGACTTCGCCGACCGACTTCATCTGGGTGGTCAGGCGGGCATCGGCTTTCGGGAATTTCTCGAAGGCGAAGCGCGGGATCTTGGTCACCACGTAGTCGATGGCCGGCTCGAACGACGCCGGGGTGCGACCGCCGGTGATGTCGTTCTGCAGTTCGTCGAGGGTGTAGCCGACCGCCAGCTTGGCGGCGATCTTGGCGATCGGGAAACCGGTGGCCTTGGAGGCCAGGGCCGAGGAGCGGGAAACCCGCGGGTTCATCTCGATCACCACCATGCGCCCGGTGTTCGGGCAGATGCCGAACTGCACGTTGGAACCGCCGGTTTCCACGCCGATCTCGCGCAATACCGCCAGCGAGGCGTTGCGCATGATCTGGTATTCCTTGTCGGTCAGGGTCTGCGCCGGTGCCACGGTGATCGAGTCACCGGTGTGCACGCCCATCGGGTCGAAGTTCTCGATGGAGCAGACGATGATGCAGTTGTCCTTCTTGTCGCGGACCACCTCCATCTCGTATTCCTTCCAGCCGATCAGCGACTCGTCGATCAACAGCTCGTTGGTCGGCGACAGGTCGAGGCCACGGGCGCAGATCTCTTCGAACTCTTCACGGTTGTAGGCGATACCGCCGCCGGTGCCGCCCATGGTGAAGGACGGACGGATGATGCAGGGGAAGCCGACCTGCTCGAGCACGCCGTAGGCCTCCTCCATGCTGTGGGCGATGCCCGAGCGCGGACAGGCCAGGCCGATATCCTTCATCGCCTTGTCGAAGCGCGAGCGGTCCTCGGCCTTGTCGATGGTATCGGCATTGGCGCCGATCATCTCCACGCCGAACTTCTCCAGCACGCCGTGGCGCTCCAGGTCCAGGGCGCAGTTCAGCGCGGTCTGGCCGCCCATGGTCGGCAGCAGCGCGTCGGGGCGTTCCTTCTCGATGATCTTGGCCACGGTGGCCCACTTGATCGGCTCGATGTAGGTCGCGTCGGCCATCGCCGGATCGGTCATGATGGTCGCGGGGTTGGAGTTCACCAGGATGACGCGGTAGCCCTCCTCGCGCAGGGCCTTGCAGGCCTGGGCGCCGGAGTAGTCGAATTCGCAGGCCTGGCCAATCACGATGGGGCCGGCACCGAGGATCAGGATGCTCTTTATGTCTGTACGTTTTGGCATGGGACTCTCGTTGCAATAATCAGGACAGGGTTGCGGTGGCCAGCTTCACACCAAAGCCGACGAACAGGGCGCCGACGCCCGAAGTGGCGCCGGCAGCCAACCGTTGCCGCCGGCGGAACCAGGCCGCCAGCCGCACACCGGTGAAAATCAGGAAGCTCAGGTAAAGGGCGCTGACCAGTTCCAGGATCACCGCCAGCACCAGGAACGACAGGCCCGGATAGGCATAGCCGGGATCGACGAACTGGATGAAGAAGGAGATGAAGAACAGGATCGCCTTGGGATTCGACAGGCTGAGCAGCAGCGCCTTGCGGAACGGCTGGTGGACATCCACCTGTTCGGCCTGCGCCGCCGTCGCCTCGGGATTGCGCAGCTTGCGCCAGGCGCCCCGCAGCATGCCGACGCCGAGATAGAACAGGTAGGCCGCACCGAGGTACTTCAGGCCGATGAACAGCATCGGCTCGGCCTTCAGCAGGGACGCCACGCCGAGGGCCGACAGCAGCATCAGCACCGCGTCTCCGAGGAACACGCCGCAGGCGGCCCGGTAGCCGGTCGCCACGCCACGCTGGGCCGAAGTCGCGAGGACGAACAACGAGTTCGGTCCGGGCAACAGGATCACGAAAACCACACCCAGCACGTAGGTCCAGAAATCGGTTATCCCCAGGGTCGGCATGGCTCTGCTCCTCAGCGACGCTCGGCCATCGCCGAGATGAAGCGGTCGAACAGCGGGGCGACGTCATGCGGACCGGGGCTCGCCTCGGGGTGGCCCTGGAAGCTGAAAGCGACCTTGTCGGTGCGCTCGATACCCTGCAGGGTACCGTCGAACAGCGACTTGTGAGTGGCTCGCAGGTTGTCCGGCAGGGTGCTCTCGTCGACCGCGAAACCGTGGTTCTGGCTGGTGATCATCACCACGCCGCTGTCCAGGTCCTGCACCGGGTGGTTGGCGCCGTGGTGCCCGTGGCCCATCTTCAGGGTCTTGGCGCCAGAGGCCAGGGCCAGCAACTGATGGCCGAGGCAGATGCCGAACACCGGGATCTCGGTATCGAGGAATTCGCGGATCGCCTGGATCGCGTAGTCGCACGGTTCGGGGTCGCCGGGGCCGTTGGAAAGGAAGATGCCGTCAGGGTTCAGCGCCAGCACTTCGCTGGCCGGTGTCTGCGCCGGCACCACGGTCAGGCGGCAGCCGCGCGCCACCAGCATGCGTAGGATGTTCAGCTTCACGCCGTAGTCGTAGGCCACCACGTGATACGGCAGTTCACCGGCCGGGATCTCCGGATGACTGTCGCTTTCCAGGTTCCAGACGCTGGAGCGCCACTCGTAGCGCTCGGCGGTGGTGACCTCCTTGGCCAGGTCCATGCCCTTCAGGCCGGGGAAGGCGCGAGCCAGCTCCAGCGCGCGTTCCTCGGTAGCGTCGGCACCGGCCAGGATGCAGCCGTTCTGCGAACCCTTCTCGCGGAGGATGCGGGTCAGGCGACGGGTATCGATGCCGGCGATGGCGACGGTGCCGTTGGCTTTCAGGTAGTCAGGCAGCGACTGCTTGCTGCGCCAGTTGCTGGCGATCAGCGGCAGGTCGCGGATGATCAGGCCGGCGGCCCAGACGCGGTTGGCCTCGGCGTCTTCCGGGGTGGTACCGGTATTGCCGATGTGCGGGTAGGTCAGGGTGACGATCTGCTGGGCGTAGGAAGGATCGGTAAGGATTTCCTGGTAGCCGGTCATGGCGGTGTTGAACACCACCTCGCCAACGGTCTGGCCGTCGGCACCGATGGCTTCACCGCGAAAAATGCTGCCGTCGGCAAGTGCAAGTATGGCTGGCTTAGTCAAGAAGACCTCCCGTAAATCAAGCCTGACTGGTCGCGCAGGTGTAAAAAAGCGGGATGACACCGTGAAGAGTCATCCCGCTTTTTTTCGATTCATGCTGCGCTGCTTTTAGTGGACACACTAAAGCTGTAGTTTACAGAATCGCGACATTCCGGTCCACCAATAAGACGACGTGCGGCAGCGCCTCAGCGTAGGCCGAGCACATCCTGCATGTCGTACAGGCCGTTCTCCTTGCCCTCCAGCCACAGCGCCGCACGCACCGCGCCACGGGCGAAGGTCATGCGGCTGGAAGCCTTGTGGGTGATCTCCACGCGCTCGCCCTCGGCGGCGAACAGCACGGTGTGGTCGCCCACCACGTCGCCGGCGCGCACGGTGGCGAAGCCGATGGTTTCCCGCGCCCGCGCGCCGGTCTGCCCCTCGCGTCCGTAGACCGCCACTTCCTGGAGGTCCCGGCCGAGCGCCTGGGCTACCACCTCGCCCATGCGCAAGGCGGTGCCGGACGGCGCATCGACCTTGTGCCGGTGATGGGCCTCGATGATCTCGATATCCACTTCGTCGCCCAGCACCCGTGCCGCAGTATCCAGAAGCTTCAGGCAAAGGTTCACGCCGACGCTGAAGTTGGCAGCGAAGACGATCGGGATATCCTTCGCCGCTTCGGCCAGCAGCAGCTTCTCGTCGGCGCTGAAGCCGGTGGTGCCGATGACCATCGCGCAGCGCGCCTTGCGGCACTGCTCGATGTTCTTCAGGGTTACGGAGGGATGGGTGAAGTCGATCAGGACGTCGAACTCCTCGCAGACCTTGCCCAGGTCCCCGGACAGCGGCACGCCGATCCGGCCGAGACCGGCCAGCTCGCCGGCGTCCGCCCCCACCAGGGTGCTATCCGGACGATCCACCGCCGCCGTCAGCCCGGCGGCACCGCCGGTCTGCTGAACGGCCTCGATCAGGTTCTTGCCCATGCGCCCGGCGGCGCCCACTACGGCTATACGTCGCATAAAACCACTCCACGCGGAACCCGGACGCGGCTGTCAGGCCGCGCCCATGGCTTTGTTTATAGGTCGTCGAAGAAACGCTTCATGCCTTCGAACCAGCCACTGGCCTTGGGCGAATGCGAGGTGTCGCTCTGCAACGACTTGCGGAACTCCTCGAGCAGCTCGCGCTGGCGCTTGTCCAGGTTCACCGGGGTTTCCACCACCACCTTGCACATCAGGTCGCCGGCGCCGCCGCCGCGCACCGGGGCCACGCCCTTGCCGCGCAGGCGGAACAACTTGCCGGTCTGGGTGCTTTCCGGAATCTTCAGCTTGACCCGGCCATCCAGGGTCGGCACTTCCAGCTCGCCACCCAACGCAGCGTCGGCGAAACTGATCGGCACTTCGCAGTACAGATGCTTGCCGTCGCGCTGGAAGATCGGGTGCTCGCGCACATTGACCACCACGTACAGGTCGCCCGCCGGACCACCCATGCTGCCGGCCTCGCCTTCGCCGGTGAGGCGGATGCGGTCGCCGGTGTCGACGCCGGCCGGCACCTTCACCGACAGGGTCTTCTGCTCTTCCACGCGCCCCTGCCCATGGCAGGAGCCACAGGGATCGGAAATCATCTTGCCGGTGCCGTGGCAGCGCGGGCAGGTCTGCTGGACCGAGAAGAAGCCCTGCTGCATGCGCACCTGGCCGATACCGCCGCAAGTGGTGCAGGTGACCGGTGTGGTGCCGGGCTTGGCGCCGCTGCCGTTGCAGGTCTTGCAACCGACCAGGGTCGGCACGCGGATGGTGACGGTGGTGCCACGTACCGCCTCCTCCAGGTCGAGGTCCAGGGTGTAGCGCAGGTCCGCGCCGCGCTGCGCGCCGCCGCGCGAGCCACCGCGGGCACCGCCGCCACCGAAGAAATCGCTGAACACATCGCCGAAGATGTCGGAGAAGCTCGCCCCGCCGAAACCGGCGCCAGCGCCCCCACCCATATTCGGATCGACGCCGGCATGGCCGTACTGGTCGTAGGCCGCCCGCTTGCTGGCATCGGAGAGGACCTCGTAGGCCTCGTTGGCCTCCTTGAACTTGTCCTCGGCTTCCTTGTCGCCAGGATTGCGGTCCGGGTGGTATTTCATCGCCAGGCGGCGGTAGGCCTTCTTCAGGTCCGCCTCGCTGGCGCCACGCTCAACCCCCAGAACCTCGTAAAAGTCTCGTTTCGCCATAACCTTTCCGTCTCAATTAAGGACCCTCCAGACACGCCAACGCGGGAGCAGGCTCCCGCGTGGCGGATCATGCGTACCGGCCTGGCCGGCACGCGGGGCAGAAGCAAGCCGGGGCTTACTTGTTGTCCTTGACCTCTTCGAACTCGGCGTCCACCACGTCGTCAGCGGCTTTCGCCTGCTCGCCCTGGGGAGCGTCTTCGCCCTGCTGGGCCTGTTCGGCGTACATCTTCTGCGCCAGCGGGGTGGAAGCCTGGGACAGAGCGTTCATCTTGGCCTCGATCTCGGCCTTGTCGTCGCCCTTCACCGCCGCTTCCAGCTCGCCCAGCGCCTTCTCGATGGTCGCCTTGTCCTCGGCGGTGGCCTTGTCGCCCGCCTCGGTGATCATCTTGCGGGTCGCGTGGACCAGCGCGTCGCCCTGGTTGCGAGCGGCAGCCAGTTCCTCGAACTTGCGGTCCTCCTCGGCGTTCGCCTCGGCATCGCGGACCATCTGCTGGATCTCATCCTCGGACAGGCCGGAGGATGCCTTGATCACGATGGACTGCTGCTTGCCGGTGGCCTTGTCCTTCGCCGAGACGTGCAGGATGCCGTTGGCATCGATATCGAAGGTCACCTCGATCTGCGGCACGCCGCGCGGAGCCGGCGGAATGTCGGCCAGGTCGAACTTGCCCAGCGACTTGTTCTGCGCGGCCTGCTTGCGCTCGCCCTGCAGCACGTGGATGGTCACCGCGCCCTGGTTGTCGTCGGCGGTGGAGAACACCTGCGACTTCTTGGTCGGGATGGTGGTGTTCTTCTCGATCAGACCGGTCATCACGCCGCCCAGGGTCTCGATGCCGAGGGTCAGCGGGGTCACGTCGAGCAGCAGCACGTCCTTCACGTCGCCGGCCAGGACCGCGCCCTGGATGGCGGCACCGACAGCCACGGCTTCGTCCGGGTTGACGTCCTTGCGCGCTTCCTTGCCGAAGAACTCGGCAACGGTCTTCTGTACCAGCGGCATGCGGGTCTGGCCGCCGACCAGGATCACTTCATGGATATCGGAAACATCCAGGCCGGCATCCTTCAGCGCGGTGCGGCACGGCTCGATGGTGCGCTGCACCAGGTCTTCGACCAGGGACTCCAGCTTGGCGCGGGAAACCTTGACGTTCAGGTGCTTCGGACCGCTCGCGTCGGCAGTCACGTACGGCAGGTTGACGTCGGTCTGCTGGGTCGAGGACAGCTCGATCTTGGCTTTCTCGGCCGCTTCCTTCAGACGCTGCATGGCCAGCGGGTCGCCCTTCAGGTTGATGCCGCTTTCCTTCTTGAACTCGTCGACGAGGTAGTCGATCAGGCGGATGTCGAAGTCTTCGCCGCCGAGGAAGGTGTCGCCGTTGGTGGCCAGCACTTCGAACTGGTGCTCGCCGTCGACTTCGGCGATCTCGATCACCGACACGTCGAAGGTACCGCCGCCCAGGTCATAGACGATCACGGTGTGGTCGCCCTTGGCCTTGTCCAGGCCGTAGGCCAGCGCCGCCGCGGTCGGCTCGTTGATGATCCGCTTGACGTCGAGGCCGGCGATGCGGCCGGCGTCCTTGGTGGCCTGGCGCTGGCTGTCGTTGAAGTAGGCCGGAACGGTGATCACCGCTTCGGTGACCGGCTCGCCGAGGTAGTCTTCGGCGGTCTTCTTCATTTTCTTCAGCACTTCGGCGGAAATCTGCGGAGGCGCCATCTTCTGGCCCTTCACTTCCACCCAGGCGTCGCCGTTGTCGGCCTTGACGATGCTGTACGGCACCATCTGGATGTCTTTCTGAACCACGTTCTCTTCGAAGCGACGGCCGATCAGGCGCTTCACCGCATACAGGGTGTTCTGCGGGTTGGTGACCGCCTGGCGCTTGGCCGGCTGGCCCACCAGGGTTTCGCCATCGTTGGTGTAGGCGATGATCGAGGGGGTGGTACGCGCGCCCTCGGCGTTCTCGATGACCTTGACGTTACCGTTCTCCAGGATAGCCACGCAGGAGTTGGTGGTACCCAGGTCGATGCCAATGATTTTGCCCATATTCACTCTCCAGAAACTTTGATTCCGTGCGACCCGCCCGTGGGTCTCGTGCTCGGTTGACTACCCAGATGGGGTCGTCGCGTCGAATTTCAAGCCTGCTCGTCGATGGACGGCGGGGTTTCCGCCGGCGCCTTGCTGACTACCACCATCGCCGGACGCAGCAGGCGGCCGTTGAGCAGGTAGCCTTTCTGGAACACCTTGAGGACACTGCCCGGCTCGGCCGAAGCGCTTTCCTGCATGGCCATCGCCTGGTGCTGCTCGGGGTTGAAAGGCTCGCCTTCCGGGTTCAGCGCCTCCACCTGGTAGCGGCGCAGGGTGTCGTCGAACATCTTCAGGGTCAGTTCCATCCCTTCGCGCATCGGCTTGATCGCCTCGTCGTTGGGATCGGACATCTCCAGGCCGCGCTCGAGGGTGTCGACCACCGCCAGCAGGTCGCCGGCGAATTTCTCCAGCGCGAACTTGTGCGCCTTCTCGACATCCTGCTCCGCACGCCGGCGTACGTTCTGCAGATCCGCGACCATGCGCAGCGCCTGGTCCTGGGCGGCAGCCAGCTGCTCCTCCAGTTCCTGCACGCGGGCGGTCAGGTCCTCGGCGGCGCCGGTGGGCTGCTCGGGGGTCTGTTGATCCAGGGTCTGCTGTTCGTCAGCCATGCCACTCTCCTTCAAAAATAAGCTGGCAAATACAAGGCGAACGCATAAGTTCGCAACGTTGCCGGCTATATGGGGACGGCTTTCCACGGTTCAAGGGGCGAGCGGCAATTGCCAGCCGGAAAAAATACTGTATAAATAACCAGACAAAACCCACGGAGCCGCCCGCCATGCTGGTTCACCTGTCCGTTCACAACTACGCCATCGTCGAGCACCTGGATCTCGAACTCGCTACCGGCATGAGCGTGATCACCGGCGAAACCGGTGCGGGCAAGTCGATCATGCTCGACGCCCTCGGCCTTACCCTCGGCGACCGCGCCGACAGCGGCGCGGTCCGTCCCGGAGCGGACAAGGCCGACATTCTCGCCAGCTTCGACGTCAGCGCCATCGCCGAGGCCCGCGACTGGCTCGCCGAGCGCGACCTGGAACAGGACGGTCCGTGCATCCTGCGCCGGGTGATCACTGCCGAAGGTCGCTCGCGTGCCTACATCAACGGCACGCCCTGCCCGCTGGGCGACCTGAAGAGCCTGGGCGAACTGCTGATCGACATCCATAGCCAGCACGAGCACCAGTCGCTGCTGAAGAGCGAGACCCACCGGCGCCTGCTCGACGAGTATGCCGGCTGCCAGGAGCTGGCGCGCCAGGTGCAGCTCGCCGCGCAACGCTGGAAGCAGACCAGCCAGGAACTCGAACGCCTGTCGCGTAGCGGCGACGAACAGCGCGCCCGCCACCAGTTGCTCAGCTACCAGCTGGAAGAACTGGAAAACCTGTCCCTCGGCGAAAACGAACTGGAAAGCCTGGAGCAGGAGCAGAAGACCCTGAGCAACGCCGAAAGCCTGCTCGCCGCCTGCCGCCAAGTCGTGGAAATGTGCAGCGAGAGCGATGCCGGCAACGTCCTTTCCGCGCTCAATGCCAGCCTCAACCGCCTGACCTCGTTCAGCGGCCAGCCCGCCGCTCTCGGCGAAGCGGTCAATCTGTTGTCCAGCGCGCAGATCCAGGTCGAGGAGGCGATCGGCGAACTGAACCGCTTCGTCGACCACTTCGATGCCGATCCCAATCGCCAGCAGCAGGTCGAGGAGCGCCTGGACGTCATTTACTCCCTGGCGCGCAAGCACCGGGTCCAGCCCGTCGAACTGGCCGACCTGCAGCAGCGCCTGTTCGACGAACTGGAGGCGCTGAACGCCGACGACGAAGCAGTCGGACGCCTGGGCGACGAGCTGGCCGCCTACGCCCGGCATTACCAGGAAAAAGCCGAAGAACTGAGCCGCCTGCGCCAGGCCGCGGCCGCACCTCTTGCCGCCAGCGTGGAGCAGGAAATGCAGCGCCTGGGCATGCCCGGGGGGCGCTTCGCCATCGTCCTGCATCCCGGCGACAGCGCCGAGCCGCAGGCCAACGGACTGGAAAGCGTGGAGTTCCTGGTCAGCGCCAACCCCGGGCAGCCGCTGAAAGGGCTGGCCAAGGTCGCCTCGGGCGGCGAACTGTCGCGGATCAGCCTGGCGATCCAGGTGATCACGGCACAGACCTCGCGCATCCCCACCCTGGTCTTCGACGAAGTCGACGTCGGCATCGGCGGCCCCACCGCCGAAGTGGTCGGACAGTTGCTGCGCCGCCTCGGCGAACGCGGCCAGGTCCTCACCGTGACCCACTTGCCGCAGGTCGCCGCCCAGGGCCACCAGCACCTGTTCGTGCACAAGGAACGCGGCAGCAGCGAAACCCGTACGGCGGTCGCCACCCTGAACAAGGCCCAGCGGATCGAGGAGATCGCCCGCATGCTCGGCGGCGTCGACCTGACCAAGGAATCCCTGGCCCACGCGAAGAAACTGGTCAACCTGGCCGCCCAGAACTGAACGTTCCTTCAATGGAAAATGAAAACGGCGACCCCAGGGTCGCCGTTTTCGCATGGAACCGTTGCGCGACTACTTCTTCTTGCGCACGTAGAGCACCAGATTGTGATCGACCAGCTCGAAGCCGCGCTCGCGGACGATTTCCTTCTGGCGCTTCTCGATTTCCGCATCCATGAACTCGATCACCTCACCGGTATCGACGCAGACCATGTGGTCGTGGTGGCCGCTATCGGCGAGTTCGAACACGGCATGGCCGCCATCGAAGTTGTGACGCACCACCAGGCCGGCGGCCTCGAACTGGGTCAGCACCCGATAGACGGTTGCCAGGCCCACGTCCTCGCCTGCTTCCATCAGCGCCTTGTACACGTCTTCGGCGCTCATGTGGCGTTGCTCGGCCGAGTCGAGCATCTGCAGGATCTTGACCCGCGGCAGGGTCACTTTAAGGCCGGCTTTTCGAAGTTCGCTATTTTCAACCATGTCTGCTTTCTCAGCGCGGGATGTTTCGCAGTATCCCGGAATACGGGTATGATCGGGCTTTTATTTGCCCAGCCAAGATAGTGGAAGTCGCTCACCGATGCAAAACGCCAAGCTCATGCTGACCTGTCTCGCTTTCGCGGGGCTTGCCGCACTCGCCGGTTGCTCGTTTCCTGGCGTCTATAAAATCGACATCCAGCAAGGCAACGTCGTAACGCAGGACATGATAGACCAGTTGCGTCCCGGAATGACCCGACGCCAAGTGCGGTTTATCATGGGCAACCCGCTCATCGTCGATACCTTCCACGCCAATCGTTGGGACTACCTCTACAGCATCCAGCCGGGCGGCGGTCGTCGCCAGCAGGAGCGCGTCAGCCTGTTCTTCAACGACAGCGACCAGCTGGCCGGCCTGAACGGCGACTTCATGCCCGGCGTCAGCCGCGACGAAGCGATCCTCGGCAAGGAAGGCAGCACCACCGTCACCCAGCCGGCCGACCAGCAGAAACCGGAAGCGCAGAAAGAAGAGCCGCCGAAACCGGGCTCCACCCTGGAACAGCTCCAGCGCGAAGTGGACGAAGCCCAGCCGGTACCGGTTCCGACTCCCGAACCTCTGGACCCCAGCCCGCAATGACGGCTGGCGTTCCACGAAAAAGCCCGGCATTCGCCGGGCTTTTTCATTTCCGCAGGAAACCCCTCGGCTAACCGCCTTCGCGTTCGCTCCGGGCCCGTGCGGCACGCTGCTTGCGCACCTCCTTGGGATCGGCGATCAGCGGGCGGTAGATCTCCACCCGTTCGCCGGCCTCCAGCACTCGCTCCTCCGGGCGTGCCAGGAGCTTGCCGAAGATACCCAGCGGGCAACCTTGCACATCCAGCCCTGGAAAGGCCTCGGCGATGCCGGAGAGCAGCACGGCCTCGCGTGCGCTGGTACCTGCCGGCACGCTCAGGCGCAGTAACGCCTGTCGCTCCGGCAGCGCGTAGACCACCTCGACGGCGATCTCAGCCATAGAGTTGCTTGGCGCGCTGGCAGAACGCGTCGACCATGGTGTTGGCGGCCTGGGTGAACAGCGGCCCGAGGGTCGCCTTGACCAGCGGCCCGGCGTAATCGAAGGTCAGGTCGAGGGTGATCTTGCAGGCCTTCTCGCCAAGCGCCTTGAACTGCCAGACGCCATGCAGTTCGGTGAACGGTCCGTTTTCCAGGTTCATCTCGATGGAAGCTCCCGGCACCAACACGTTGCGGGTGGTGAAGCGCTGGCTGAGGCTACCCTTGGCCACGGTCAGCTCGGCGCGCATCAGGCTTTCGCTCTCCTCCAGGACCTGGCTGGCCGAACACCAGGGCAGGAACTCCGGATAGCGCTTCACGTCGTTCACCAAATCGAACAGCGCGCGGGCGGGATAAGGCAACAGCGCCGAACGCTGGATATGGGTGCTCATAGAACTCTCACTTCTGCTGTCGAGCGGGCGACTCCCCAAGCATAGCCGGCGGGACGGCGGCATCCGCCACGGCGGCGCGCTGCGCCCGTCGACCGGGGCCAGGGTTCGGCAGAAAAAACGCTCAGCGCAGCCTGACGCCACTTGAAGACTTTTCTTACAAAACCTTGGCCAGCGGCCAGGAAAAGAGTGGGCATTGTCCGAAATTCACCTCTATCCCTCAAGCGCGACGCCGCCCCATAGCGGTGAAGCCGGCGACTCCCTATAATGCGCCGCCTATGGCTAAGCAGAAGAAACACCCTTCGGGGACCATCGCGCAGAACAAGAAGGCTCTGCACGACTATTTCATCGAACAACGCTTCGAGGCGGGCGTCGCCCTGGCGGGCTGGGAAGTGAAAAGCCTGCGCGCCGGCAAGGCCCAGTTGGTCGACAGCTACGTGCTGCTCAAGGATGGCGAGGCCTGGCTGCTCGGCAGCCACATCACGCCCCTGACCACCGCCAGCACGCACGTGATCGCCGACCCGGTGCGCACGCGCAAGCTGCTGCTGCACAAGCGCGAACTGGGCAAGCTGTTCGGCGCCGTGCAACAGAAGGGCTACGCCTGCGTCGCCCTGTCGATGTACTGGAAGAAGCACCTGGTCAAGTGCGAGATCGCCCTGGCCAAGGGCAAGAAGGACTTCGACAAGCGCCACACCGAGAAGGAGCGCGACTCCGATCGGGAGATCCAGCGCGCCATGCGCCACGGCAAGGACGACTGAACGCGTCCCTGCCCGCGCCTCGCTATTCTTCCTGCACGCTGCGACGGCGCTGCGAGCGCTTCATCCTGCGCGCCTCTTCCTGGACCTCCGCCAGGACCTCCTGCACATAGTGGATGTGCTGGTTGGACACCTCCCGAGCCAGCTCCGCCTGACCGCTGATGATCGCGTCGTATAGGCGCTGGTGCTGCTCCATCAGTTGCGCGCGGGTTTCCGTGCGCTGCGCGTACATCCCGCCGATATTGGTCACCACGTTGCGCCGCAACAAGTCGAACAGGCCCTTGATGGTGTGCAGCAGCACGGTGTTGTGGCTGGCCTCGGCGATCGCCAGGTGGAAGCGCGCGTCGGCGGCGCCCTCTTCCGCGCTGACCTGGTCGTTGCGCGCATAGCAGGCCTGGAGCGCCTCGAAGGCCTCGGTCAGGCGCTGGTGATCGAGGGAGGTCGCACGCAGCGCCGCGTAGTAGGCACAGGACCCTTCCAGCGTGTGGCGAAACTCCAGCAGGTCGCGCTGGGCCTCCGGGTTACCTTCCAGCAGGTGCAGCAGCGGATCGCTGAAAGTCGCACCCAGCGATTCGGTCACATAGTTGCCGCCACCCTGGCGGCTAACCAGCAGCCCCTTCGCCACCAGTTTCTGGATCGCCTCGCGCAGCGACGGCCGGGAAACCCCGAACTGCTCGGCAAGCACGCGCTCGGCGGGCAGCCGCTCGCCGGACTTCAGCGTGCCCTCCAGGATCATCGCCTCCAGTTGCGCAACGATGTCATCCGACAGACGGCGCTGCCTGACCTGACCAAATTCCATATCCCGACACCCTTACCCGAAGTTTCGTCGCAAAGCCTCTGCCATGCGCCCAGCGCGAAAAAGAGAGGAAGCGTACCGAGCCGCTCCCCGCACCACAAGCGAGGCGCCACGAGCCCCGCACGAGCATCCTTAGACAAAAGTCGTAGACGGGCAAATTGACACGCCGAACGCTCGACTCTTAACCTGAGCGCTCGCTTTTGTAAATTGGTCTTACCAATTATGCGAGCTTTGCCAGGTTCGGCTGCCCAGCGCCCTTGCACACACAGGTCTTGGCGCGTATCCGATCTGGTCACAGGCAAACCCAACAACAATTAGGGAGCCAACCCCCATGCAAGCCTGGCAACAACTCTATACCCCCCTGGGCAGTCTCGGCCTGTCGGCCGCCGCGGCCGTCATCCCGATCGTGTTCTTCTTCCTCGCCCTGGCGGTATTCCGCCTCAAGGGCCACATCGCCGGCAGCATCACCCTGGCGCTGGCCATCGCGGTGGCCATCTTCGCCTTCCACATGCCCGCCGACATGGCCTTCGCCGCCGCCGGCTACGGCTTCCTCTACGGTCTCTGGCCGATCGCCTGGATCATCGTCGCCGCGGTCTTCCTCTACAAACTGACGGTGAAGAGCGGCCAGTTCGAGGTGATCCGCAGCTCGGTGCTGTCGATTACCGGCGACCAGCGCCTGCAGGTACTGCTGATCGGCTTCTCCTTCGGCGCCTTCCTCGAAGGCGCCGCCGGTTTCGGCGCGCCGGTGGCGATCACCGCCGCCCTGCTCGTCGGCCTCGGCTTCAATCCGCTCTACGCCGCCGGCCTGTGCCTGATCGCCAACACTGCGCCGGTGGCCTTTGGCGCACTGGGCATCCCGATCATCGTCGCCGGCCAGGTGACCGGCATCGACGCCTTCAAGATCGGCGCCATGACCGGCCGCCAACTGCCGTTCCTGTCGATCCTGGTACCGTTCTGGCTGGTGTTCATGATGGACGGCTGGCGCGGCATCCGCGAAACCTGGCCGGCCGCCATCGTCGCCGGCGGCAGCTTCGCCATCACCCAGTACCTGACGTCCAACTTCATCGGCCCGGAGTTGCCGGACATCACCTCAGCACTGGTCAGCCTGGTCTCCCTGACCCTGTTCCTCAAGGTCTGGCAGCCGCAGGGCGCCAGCGAAGCGCTCGCCGCAGGCGGCGGCGCGGCCGTGGCCGGTGGCGGCTTCGGCGGGCAACGCAGCGTCGAACCGTCCGCCTACAGCTTCGGCGAGATCCTCAAGGCCTGGTCGCCGTTCCTGGTGCTCACCGTACTGGTGACCATCTGGACCCTGAAACCTTTCAAGGCCCTGTTCGCCCCGGGCGGCGAGCTCTACTGGCTGGTGTTCAACTTCGCCATCCCGCACCTCGACCAACTGGTGGTCAAGGGCGCGCCGATCGCCACCAGCGCCACGCCGATCGCGGCAGTATTCAAGTTCGACCCGATCTCCGCCACCGGCACGGCGATCTTCCTCTCGGCGTTGGTATCGATGCTCATCCTGCGCATTGGAACGAAAATTGGTATTACCACTTTCAAGGAAGTCCTGGTGGAGCTGAAGTGGCCGATCCTGTCCATCGGCATGGTCCTGGCCTTCGCCTTCGTCACCAACTACTCGGGCATGTCCACCACCCTGGCCCTGGTCCTGGCCGGTACCGGCGCGGCGTTCCCGTTCTTCTCGCCGTTCCTCGGCTGGCTGGGGGTATTCCTGACCGGTTCGGATACGTCCTCCAACGCCCTGTTCAGTTCCCTGCAGTCGACCACCGCGCACCAGATCGGGGTCAGCGACACCCTGCTGGTGGCCGCCAATACCAGCGGCGGCGTGACCGGCAAGATGATCTCCCCGCAATCCATCGCCGTGGCCTGCGCCGCGACCGGGATGGTCGGCAAGGAATCCGACCTGTTCCGCTTCACCCTGAAGCACAGCCTGATCTTCGCCGCGCTGGTCGGACTGATCACCCTGGCCCAGGCATACCTATTCACCGGCATGCTGGTGCACTGACCGCGCCCTGATCGGCCGCGCGTCGGCGATACTGCGCAGGAAATGGCCCGGGGAGGCTCGCCTACGATCGTAGGCCCGGCTCCCTTGGCCATTTCCGCCGTGTCCCGCTCCACTGCGCTCGATGCAAAACCTTTCGACACAACGGAAGAGCCCAATGATCATTTCCGCTTCCACCGACTACCGCGCCGCCGCCCAACGCAAGCTGCCGCCGTTCCTCTTCCACTACATCGACGGCGGCGCCTACGCCGAGTACACCCTGCGCCGCAACGTCGAGGACCTGTCGGCCATCGCCCTGCGTCAGCGGGTGCTGAAGAACATGTCCGAGCTGAGCCTGGAAACCCGCCTGTTCGACGAGACCCTAGCGATGCCGGTGGCGCTCGCCCCGGTCGGTCTCACCGGCATGTATGCCCGCCGCGGCGAGGTCCAGGCGGCGCGCGCGGCGGCGGCGAAGGGCGTACCCTTCACCCTGTCGACGGTATCGGTGTGCCCGATCGAGGAGGTCGCCCCGGCCATCGACCGGCCGATGTGGTTCCAGCTCTACGTGCTGAAGGACCGCGGCTTCATGCGCAACGCCCTGGAGCGGGCCAAGGCCGCCGGCGTCACCACCCTGGTGTTCACCGTCGACATGCCGGTCCCCGGCGCCCGCTACCGCGACGCCCATTCCGGCATGAGCGGCCCCTACGCCGCGCCGCGCCGCATCCTGCAAGCCATGACCCACCCGGTCTGGGCCTGGGACGTCGGCCTGCTGGGCAAGCCCCACGACCTCGGCAACATTTCCGCCTACCGCGGCAACCCGACCGGACTGGAGGACTACATCGGCTGGCTGGGCGCCAACTTCGACCCGTCGATTTCCTGGAAGGACCTGGAGTGGATCCGCGAGTTCTGGGACGGCCCGATGGTGATCAAGGGCATCCTCGACCCGGAGGATGCCAGGGATGCGGTGAAGTTCGGCGCCGACGGCATCGTCGTCTCCAACCACGGCGGGCGCCAGCTCGACGGCGTGCTGTCCAGCGCCCGCGCGCTGCCGGCGATCGCCGATGCGGTGAAGGGCGAACTGGCGATCCTTGCCGACTCCGGCATCCGCACCGGTCTCGACGTGGTGCGGATGATCGCCCTCGGCGCCGACAGCGTGCTGCTCGGCCGCGCCTTCGTCTACGCCCTGGCCGCCGCCGGCGAGGCCGGGGTGCGCAACCTGCTCGAACTGATCGAAAAGGAAATGCGCGTGGCCATGGTCCTCACCGGGGCCAAGTCGATCGGCGAGATCAGCGCCGACTCGCTGGTCCGCGAACTGGGCGCCTGAGACGCCCACCAGAAAAGCCTGAAAACGCCCGGGGCGTGACCGTCGTCCCAGGGCCGAGGAAAGCCGATGAGCCTGCCGATTCCCTTTCTCAAGACCGTCGAGCGGCTGATACCGCGCGAACGCCGCTTCGACGACCCGCTGTCGACCCTGGCCTTCGGCACCGACGCCAGTTTCTACCGGTTGATCCCCAAGCTGGTGCTGCGCGTCGAAAGCGAGGACGAGGTCGCCGCGATCCTATCCGCCGCCTACCGCGAGCAGGTCCCGGTGACCTTCCGCGCCGCCGGCACCAGCCTCTCCGGCCAGGCCATCAGCGACTCGGTGCTGCTCGTCCTCGGCGACAACTGGAACGGCCGGGAAATCCGCGCCGACGGCGCGCAGATCCGCCTGCAGCCGGGTGTCATCGGCGCCCAGGCGAACGCCTGGCTGGCGCCGTTCGGCCGCAAGATCGGTCCCGACCCGGCCTCGATCAACGCCTGCAAGATCGGCGGCATCGTCGCCAACAACGCCAGCGGCATGTGCTGCGGCACCGCGCAGAACAGCTACCACACCCTCGCCGGCCTGCGCCTGCTGCTGGCCGACGGCACCCGTCTGGACAGCGAGGACCCGGCCAGCGTCGCGGCCTTCCGCGCCAGCCACGGCGAGCTGCTGGAACGGCTCGCCGAACTCGGCCGCGAGACCCGCGCCAACGCCGAACTGGCCGCGAAGATCCGCCACAAGTACCGGCTGAAGAACACCACCGGCCTGTCGCTGAACGCGCTGGTCGACTACAACGAGCCGCTGGACATCCTCACCCACCTGATGGTCGGCTCCGAGGGCACCCTCGGCTTCATCAGCGCGGTGACCTACGACACCGTCCCGGAACACCCGCACAAGGCCTCGGCGCTGCTGGTTTTCCCCACGGTGGAAACCTGCTGCACGGCGGTCGCGGTGCTCAAGCGCCAGCCGGTCTCGGCGGTGGAACTGCTCGATCGGCGCAGCCTGCGCTCGGTTGAGAACATGCAGGGCATGCCGGAATGGGTGAAGAGTCTTTCCGCCGGTGCCTGCGCCCTGCTCATCGAGTCCCGCGCGGCGAGCCGCACGCTGCTGCACGAACAGCTCGGGCGGATCATGGCCTCCATCGCCGAATATCCGCTGGAGAAGCAGGTCGACTTCAGCGAAGACCCGGCGGTCTACAACCAGCTCTGGCGCATCCGCAAGGACACCTTCCCGGCTGTCGGCGCGGTGCGCGAGACCGGCACCACGGTGATCATCGAGGACGTCACCTTCCCTGTCGAACGACTGGCCGAGGGAGTCAACCGCCTGATCGAGCTGTTCGACAAGCACCGCTACGATGAGGCGATCCTCTTCGGCCACGCGCTGGAGGGCAACCTGCACTTCGTCTTCACCCAGGGCTTCGACTCGCCCGAGCAGATCGCCCGCTACTCGGCGTTCATGGACGACGTGGCGCACCTGGTGGCGGTGGAGTACGGCGGCTCACTGAAGGCCGAGCATGGCACCGGGCGCAACATGGCGCCGTTCGTCGAACTGGAGTGGGGCGAGGACGCCTATCGCTTGATGTGGCAGCTCAAGCGCCTGCTCGACCCGCGCGGCATCCTCAACCCGGGTGTGGTCCTCAGCGACGACCCGCAGAGCCACCTGAAGAACCTCAAGCCGCTGCCGGCTGCCGACGAGATCGTCGACAAGTGCATCGAGTGCGGTTTCTGCGAACCGGTCTGCCCGTCGCGCGGACTGACCCTAACGCCACGCCAGCGCATCGTCCTGTGGCGCGACATCCAGGCGAAGAAGCGCGCCGGCGTCGACACCACCGCGCTGGAGCGCGACTACCGCTACCAGGGCATCGACACCTGCGCCGCCACCGGCCTATGCGCCCAGCGCTGTCCTGTGAACATCAACACCGGCGAGCTGATCCGCAAGCTGCGCGGCGCCGACGCCCGCTACGCTGGTGGCGCCACCTGGCTGGCGCGCAACTTTGCCGGAGCCATGCGCGCTGCGCGCTTCGCCCTGCTCGCTGCCGACGGCGCCCGGCGCCTGCTTGGCGCGCCCCTGCTGGCCAGGGCCAGCCGCGGCCTCAGCCAGGCCAGCGGCGGCCGCGTGCCGCAATGGACGCCGGCGCTGCCGCAGCCGGTACGCCTGGCGCCGCCGCCCGCCCCGCTCGACGACGAGCGGCCGAGGGTGGTCTATCTCGCCGCCTGCGTCTCGCGTGCCATGGGCCCGGCCTTCGGCGACGAAGAGCGCGAGCCGCTGCTGGACAAGACCCGCCGTCTACTGGAAAAGGCCGGCTACCAAGTGGTGTTCCCGGATAACCTGGACAACCTCTGCTGCGGCCAGCCGTTCGCGTCCAAGGGGTATGCGAAGCAGGCCGACGACAAGCGCGACGAGCTGCTCGCCGCCCTGCTCCAGGCCAGCCGCGGCGGCCTCGACCCGATCTACTGCGACACCAGTCCCTGCACCCTGCGCCTGGTCCAGGGTCTGGACGATCCGCGGCTGCAGATCCACGACCCGGTGAAATTCATCCGCAGTCACCTGCTCGATCGCCTGGAGTTCATCCCGCAGGACAAACCGGTAGCGGTGCACGTCACCTGCAGCACCCAGCACCTCGGCGAGAGCCAGGCGCTGATCGACCTGGTCGGCCGCTGCACCCGCAAGGTGGTGATCCCGGAAGGCATCCACTGCTGCGGCTTCGCCGGCGACAAGGGCTTCACCACGCCGGAACTGAACGCTCACTCCCTGCGCAGCCTGAAGGATGCCGTGCAGTTCTGCGAGGAAGGCGTATCCACCAGCCGTACCTGCGAGATCGGCCTCAGCGAGCACGGCGGGATCGACTACCGCGGGGTGGTCTACCTGGTGGACCGGGTGACGCAGGCGAAGGGCGCGCCTCGGTAGGGCGAATAACCACTCGCGGTTGTCCGCCGGGCCATGCTCCGCAGAAGCAGCGGATAGCGCCGCTGGCGCTATTCGCCCTACCTCACGACTCCCACCGGTAGGGCGAATAACCGCTCGCGGTTATCCGCCGGGCCATGCTCCGCAGAAGCAGCGGATAGCGCCGCTGGCGCTATTCGCCCTACCTCACGACTCCCACCGGTAGGGCGAATAACCGCTCGCGGTTATCCGCCGGGCCATGCTCCGCAGAAGCGGCGGATAGCGCCGCTGGCGCTATTCGCCCTACGTCAGGCGAAATGGCTGCTCCGGCGTCGTCGGCCCGCGCCGGGTCGGGCAAAAAATCCGTCGTTAAGCACCTCTTAAGTCAGCCGCGCCTATCGTGCCTTCCACCGCGAGGACATCCCTCGCCGAAACGGAAGCAGGAGGCCTTCATGGCAATTCAACCGTTGCGACTCGATCCGATCACCGTGCTCGGCAAGCAACTGGTCATCGAGCTGTTCGACTGCGTCGACCAGCGCTTCGACGATATCCAGTGGATCGAGGAAAGCATGCTCGAGGCCGCCCGCCAGGCCAACGCCACCATCATCACCTCGGCGTTCCACAAGTTCAGCCCGATCGGCATCTCCGGCGTGGTGGTGATCGCCGAATCGCACCTGGCGATCCATACCTGGCCGGAGTACGGCTATGCCGCGGTCGACGTGTTCACCTGCGGCGACGTACTCGATGGCGCCCAGGCCGTGCGCGTGCTCAGCGAACGCCTGGGCAGCCGTCGGCACCTGATCTCGAGCATGGACCGCGGCCTCGGCGGCCATCGCCTGGGGCTGC
Source organism: Pseudomonas aeruginosa (assembly GCF_001457615.1). Taxonomy (GTDB): domain Bacteria; phylum Pseudomonadota; class Gammaproteobacteria; order Pseudomonadales; family Pseudomonadaceae; genus Pseudomonas; species Pseudomonas aeruginosa. The sequence goes on from NZ_LN831024.1 coordinate 5,400,336, forward strand.
TCAGCCGCAGCCTGGCCGGCAATGGCCCGGTCGACGAAGACAGCCCGACCCTGCGCTGGGCGCTGGGCCAGGGCACGGGGGTGGCCTGATGGATACGCCGATCGAACGCGCCCCGCTGGCTCCCGACCTGAGCCAGGCCCGTTACGCCGTCGACCTCACCGGCCTGGTGCCGGCGGAGGTCGCCGCCGGGCTGCCGCCGCTGCCGCCGAACCACTTCTATTTCTATCCGCCGGACCCGCTGCTGGAAGGCGACGGCGCGATCACCGCGATCGAGGACAGCGACCCCTTCGACCAGTACGTCTACCGCCTGCGCCGGGTGCTCTACCAGGGCCGCACGCGCTGGCAGAACGTGCTGATCGCCGACACCTACAACTACGACCGCGTGCTGATGCTCGACGGCGCGATCCAGAGCGCCGAGAGCGATGAGTCGCTGTACCACGAGCTGCTGGTGCAGCCGGCCATGCTCGCCCACGACGAGCCGCGCGACGTACTGATCATCGGCGGCGGCGAAGGCGCCACCCTGCGCGAGGTGCTGTCCCATGCCAGCGTGCGGCGGGCGGTGATGGTCGATCTCGACCGGGAGCTGGTGGAACTGTGTCGCGAACACCTGTTCCAGTGGCACCAGGGCGCCTTCGACGACCCACGCTGCGAACTGCTCGCCGAGGACGGCCGGGCCTATCTCGAGCGCGACCCGTCGCTCTATGACGTGGTCATCATCGACGTCGTCGACATGCTCGACAACGGCCCGGCCCAGGCTCTCTATACCCGCCAGTTCTACGAGCTGCTGCATTCGCGCCTGCGACCGGGCGGGGTGGTCGCGGTGCAGGGGCTGGAGTTCTCCCACAGCGACGACAAGCCCCACGCGGCCCTCGCCCGCACCCTGCGCAGTGTCTTCTCCCGGGTCCACAGCTACCGCGCCACGGTGCCCTCGTTCCTCTCCTCCTGGGGCTTCCTGCTGGCTTCCGACTGGCTCGACACGAACCACTGGCAGGCCGAGGACATCGACCGACGCATCGAACGCAAGCTCGGCCCGCTGTGGCTCGACCACCTCGACGGCGACTACCTCAAGGCCTGCTTCGTGATGGACCGGGAAACCCGCTTCCTGCTCGCCCAACCGGGACCGGTACTGGAAGACGGCGTACCCTTCGTCGCACCGCCGGATATCGAGGAGATCGAGTTCGGCCCGGCACAATTGCCGGCCCTGGCGAGGACCTGAAGATGTCCGCCGCTCCCCTGGCCAGCGTACCGCTGGCCGTCAACGGCGCGCCCTGCCTGCTGCACCGGGTACGCTTCCGCTCCGCCGCGGACAGCGGCGGCCTGCCGCTGCTGGCCACCCTGCGCGATCCGCAGCCGGCGCTGGCCGTCCTGGCGCAACGCATCGAGCTGAGCGAAGACGCGGAACTGCCGGAGACCGCCGTCGACGACGAGCTGCTGGTGATCTTCGCCAACGCCGGGCTACAGACCGGGCACGCCTGGCGCCAGCGCCTGGAAGCCTGGATGGCCGCCGGCGAGGACGAGCGCCAGCCGACCCTGGAAGCGCCCTCGTTCGGCGAGCGGGTGCTGTGGCGCCCCGGCCGCGCGCTGGTCATCGGCAACCCCGAGCGCTGCCGGGAGCTGCTCGAAGGCCTGGCCGTCTTCGCCTGGCACGAAGGTCACCTGCGCCGCCTGGAAGGCGAGACCGCGGCGGCCTGGGAACCGGCCCAGGCCGATGTCGAACTGACCCAGCTACCGCGCCGTGCCGCCCTGCGGCGCCAGGAACATGTGAACCGGCAGGTGCGACGCACTACACTCTGGCGCATGGCCTATGCCCGCCTGGAGTCGCACCTGGAGAAGCCGCCGCTGCAACTGAACGGCGCTGTGCGCCGGCTCTACAACGAACTGGCCATGCAGGCCGAAGTGCACGATCGCCTGGCGACCCTGGACGACCGCATCGAAGTGCTGCAGGACCTCTACGAACTGGCCGCCGACCGCCTCGGCGAATACCGCTACTTCCGGGGCGAACTGCGGGTCGAATGGCTGATCGTCGCCATCCTCCTGCTGGAGGCCGGCCTGAGCCTGTGGGAATTGTGGAATCACTGAAACGAGGCTGCCATGAGAATACTGCTGGCCGAGGACGACCTGCTGCTCGGCGACGGCATCCGCGCCGGGCTGCGCCTGGAAGGCGATACCGTGGAATGGGTGACCGACGGCGTGGCCGCGGAGAACGCGCTGGTCACCGACGAGTTCGACCTGCTGGTGCTCGACATCGGACTGCCGCGCCGCAGCGGCCTGGACATCCTGCGTAACCTGCGCCACCAGGGCCGGCTCACCCCGGTGCTGCTGCTCACCGCGCGGGACAAGGTGGCCGACCGGGTCGCCGGGCTCGACAGCGGTGCCGACGACTACCTGACCAAGCCCTTCGATCTCGACGAACTGCAGGCACGGGTGCGCGCCCTGACCCGCCGCACCACCGGTCGCGCCCTGCCGCAACTGGTGCACGGCGAGCTGCGCCTGGACCCGGCGACCCACCAAGTGACCCTGTCCGGCCAGGCGGTGGAACTGGCGCCGCGCGAATACGCGCTGCTGCGCCTGCTGCTGGAGAACAGCGGCAAGGTGCTCTCGCGCAACCAACTGGAGCAGAGCCTCTACGGCTGGAGCGGCGACGTCGAGAGCAACGCCATCGAGGTCCATGTCCATCACCTGCGGCGCAAGCTCGGCAACCAGTTGATCCGCACCGTCCGCGGCATCGGCTACGGCATCGACCAGCCGGCGCCCTGAAAACCGCCTACCGGAGTCCCCCGATGTCCCGTGCCGCCGTCCCCTCCGTCCGCCGGCGCCTGCTGGTCAACCTGCTGGTCGGCTTCGTGCTGTGCTGGCTGAGCGTGGCGGCGCTGACCTACCACCTCTCGCTGAAGCAGGTGAACCGCCTGTTCGACGACGACATGGTGGACTTCGGCGAAGCCGCCCTGCGCCTGCTCGACCTTGCCACCGAAGACCAGGCCGGCGAGGACGGCTCCATCACCGAGATCATCGAACGCAGCCGCGAAGCGATCCAGGGTCTGCCCCTGCTGCGCCGCGAAAGCGCCCTCGGCTACGCCCTGTGGCGCGACGGCCAGCCGCTGCTGTCGAGCCTCAACCTGCCGCCGGAGATCACGGCCCAGGGCCCCGGCTTCAGCACCGTGGAAGCCCAGGGCACCCACTGGCGGGTGCTCCAGCTGAATATCGACGGCTTCCAGATCTGGATCAGCGAAAACCTGATCTACCGCCAGCACACCATGAACCTGCTGCTGTTCTACTCGCTGTTCCCGCTGCTGCTGGCGCTGCCGTTGCTCGGCGGCCTGGTCTGGTTCGGCGTTGCCCGCGGCCTGGCGCCGCTACGCGAAGTGCAGGCCGAGGTCCAGCAGCGCTCCGCGCGACACCTGCAGCCGATCGCGGTGGAGGCGGTGCCGCTGGAGATCCGCGGCCTCATCGACGAACTCAACCTCCTGCTGGAGCGTCTGCGCACCGCCCTCGAGGCCGAACGCCGACTGACCAGCGACGCCGCCCATGAGATCCGCACGCCACTGGCCAGCCTGCGCACCCATGCCCAGGTCGCGCTGCGTTCGGAAGACCCCAAGGCCCACGCCCGCGGCCTGCTGCAAGTCAGTCGCAGCGTCGAGCGGATCAGCACCTTGATGGAGCAGATCCTGCTCCTCGCCCGCCTCGACGGCGACGCCCTGCTGGAGCAATTCCACCCGGTCAACCTCGCCACCCTGGCCGAAGACGTACTCTCCGAACTGGCGCGCCAGGCCATCGACAAGGACATCGAGCTGTCGTTGCACCAGGAGACCGTGCACGTGATGGGCATCGACCTGTGGCTGAAGGCGATGGTCGGCAACCTGGTGGGCAACGCCCTGCGCTACACACCGGCCGGGGGCCAGGTCGAGATCCGCGTCGAGAATCGCGCCCAGCACGCCGTGCTGCGGGTGCGCGACAACGGCCCCGGGGTCGCCCTGGAAGAGCAGCAGGCGATCTTCACCCGCTTCTACCGCAGCCCCGCCACCAGCAGCGGCGAGGGCAGCGGCCTGGGCCTGCCGATCGTCAAGCGCATCGTCGAACTGCACTTCGGCAGTATCGGCCTGGGCAAGGGACTGGAGGGCAAAGGTCTGGAAGTGCAGGTGTTCCTGCCGAAGACCCAGCCGGACGCGACGCGGCCGCCGGCCAGAGGTCCGGACAGCGGGCGGTCACATATCTGATAGCCTGCGCATTGGCCGGGAAAGGGATAGGCTAGCGGCTTCGCAACCTCCCAGGAGACCCGGATGAACATCGGTGAAGCGGCGAAGAAAAGCGGACTGACGCCGAAGATGATCCGTTACTACGAGTCCATCGAGCTGCTCCGCCCAGCCGGACGCAGCGCCAGCGGCTACCGCCACTACAACGAGAACGACCTGCATACCCTGGCGTTCATCCGCCGTTCGCGGGACCTCGGTTTCTCCCTCGACGAAGTCGGCAAGCTGCTCACCCTCTGGCAGGATCGCCAGCGTGCCAGTGCCGACGTCAAGGCCCTGGCAGCGCAGCACGTGCGCGAGCTGAATCGCAAGATCGAGGAGCTCAGCACCCTGCGCGACACCCTGCAGGACCTGGTCGAGCACTGCCAGGGCGACCACCGCCCCGACTGCCCGATCCTCAAGGACCTGGCGTCTGGCTGCTGCCACTGATATCCAGCAACGGCCAGCGCGCCGTCCAGTTCTTCTCCCGCAGGCGCCGCCGGTAGACCTCCGGCTTGCCGGCGAAATGCGCGGTGGGCCGCACCTTCAGCGCCAGCAGGTCGTCGACGCCCAGCGGTGCCAGTAGCTCCAGGCGTTCGCCGACGAGCCGCAGCGCCACCGCCGTGCACGTTTCCGCCCAGTGGCACAGCGCATCGGCGCAATCCCGGTAGGGCCGGTCGCCGTTGCGCAGGTGCATGCGCGCCTGGTTCTTCACCGACCAGGGTGCCTCGCAGCGACGGCGCAACGCGGCCTCGAAGTCGGCGTCGGCCTGCGGGTCGAGGGCCCGCGGGGCGAAATGAAGTACGTCGATGTCCGCCAGCGGCGTGGCTTCGCCGTAGCCATGCAGATGGTCCCATACCGCGTTGCGCACGAAGCCGGCGCCGATCCAGGCGCCCTCCGGGCCGACCTCGCGCAGCACGCGGAGCAGATGCAGGCGCGAGGAATCGGCGGCGATCAGCGCGAGGATGTCTTCCGCCGTTTTCATCCCAACCGCCGCACCGGCCAGGCGAAGCGTCGCAGCAGGCTGGCCGGCAACAGGGTGATGGCCAGCCCGACGAACACCAGCGCGCAGGCCAGCAGGCTGTCCAGGTCGAGGCGTTCGCCGAGCAGCAGCCAGCCGGCGAGCATGCCCGACACCGGCACAGCCAGGGCGAACGGGGTCACCAGGCTGGCCGGGTAGTGGCGCAGGAGGAAACTCCAGATGGCGAAGCCCACCGTGGTCGCGCCGAAGGCGATGTAGAGCAGCGCGCCGAAGCCGCCCCAGCTCATGTTCAGCACGGCGCGCTCGATGGCTTGCGGACCTTCGAATAGATAGGAAAGCGCCAGCAGCGGCAACGGCGGGACCAGGCTGACCCAGCAGATCAGGCGCAGCATGTCGGTGGCCCCGGAACGCTTGGTGGCGATATTGGCGAAGGACCAGGCCAGCGCTGCGGCGACCACCAGCAGGAATGCCAGCAGGCTGTCTCCCAGCGGCCGTTCCAGGCCGATCAGGACCAGCCCCGCCGCCGCCAGCAGGAGGCCGAACAACCCGCGCGGCGTCGGCCGCTCGCCCAGCCACAGGGCGGCGATGAGGATGGTGAAGAATACCTGGCTCTGCAGCACCAGCGACGACAGCCCGGCCGGCATGCCCTGGGCCATGCCGACGAACAGCAGGCCGAACTTGACCACCCCGAGGAGCACGCCGATCAGCAGGATGCGTCCGAACGGCGCCGGCATCGGCCCGCGCAGGACCAGCAGCGGCAGCGCCGCCAGGGCGAAGCGCAGGGCGCAGAACAGCAGCGGCGGGAAGTCGCCGAGGCCGACCTTGATCACGACGAAGTTCAGACCCCAGATCAGGGTCACCAGCAGGGCGAGCAGGATATGTGCAACAGGCATGGCGGCCTCCGGAAAACTTCAGGCCACGCTAGCAGTTGCGTGCGCAAGGGTCGCGATACAGTTGGCGGGAAAAAACATCCGCCAGCCGCTCACTGCAACCAGGGCGGCGGCGGTTCCTCGCGCTCGCCACGCGGCGCGTCGTCGGCCTGGCGCAGCGCCTGGCGACGCGCCTCCTCGCGCTGCGCGGCCTCGATCTCGCGGAGCACCGCGCGCACGTCGGCGGCCTCTTCGGCTTCGACGAAGGTGCCGCTGAGCGGGGTTTCCGCTGTCAGCTCGCCGGCTTCGTAGAGCGCCCACATTTCCTTGGCATAGCGGGTCTGCCTGAGTTCCGGGGCGAAGCGGCCGAAGTAGGCGGCCATGTTGCCGACGTCGCGTTCGAGCATGCTGAACGCATGGTTGTTGCCGGCCGCGTCGACCGCCTGCGGCAAGTCGATGATCACCGGGCCGTCCGGACCGAGCAGGACGTTGAACTCGGAGAGGTCGCCGTGCACCAGGCCGGCGCAGAGCATGGCGACGATCTGGCGGATCAGGAAAGCGTGGTGGCGCCGTGCCTCGTCGGGCTCCAGCGTCACGTCGTTGAGACGCGGCGCAGCATCGCCGTCGGCGTCCGCCACCAGTTCCATCAGCAACACGCCATCGAGGAAATCATAGGGCTTCGGCACCCGCACACCGGCCCCGGCGAGACGGAACAGGGCCGCCACTTCGGCATTCTGCCAGGCTTCCTCCTGTTCGCGGCGGCCATACTTCGAGCCCTTGGCCATGGCCCGCGCCTGGCGGCTGTTGCGGACCTTGCGGCCCTCCTGGTACTCGGCGGCCTGGCGGAAGCTGCGCTTGTTGGCTTCCTTGTAGACCTTGGCGCAACGCAGGCTGTCGCCGCAACGCACCACATAGACCGAGGCTTCCTTGCCGCTCATCAGCGGGCGCACGACCTCGTCGATCAGACCGTCTTCGATCAACGGTTCCAGGCGTCTGGGTGTCTTCATCGGTGCTACGCGGTTCCTCGGGGCCAATGTGTAAGGCAAAGGGTCTGACGTTATACGGCAAACGCCGTGCCGAGCACAGCCGGACGCGCCGGCTTTCCGCCGGACTGCGCACCGATCGGCGTACTAGGCCGGTGGCGCGGTGAGTTCGATGCTTTCCGCCACCGCCTGTTCCAGCCGCTGCATCTCCACGTCCAGCGCCTCGGCGCTGTCGGCGTAGCGCCGGGCAACCTCGGCGAAAGCGTCGGCCACGGCGACGAAGGCCTCCACCAGCCGTGGGTCGAATTCACTGCCGGCGCCGGCCTGGATCAGCAGCACCGCCTCGGCATGCGCCAGCGGCGGCCGGTAGGCGTGCCGGCTGGTCAGTTCATCGTAGCGGTCGGCCAGGGCGACGATCCGCGCCGCCAGGGGAATCCGCTCGCCCGCAAGGCCTTCCGGAAAGCCCCGGCCATCCCAGCGTTCGTGATGACTGTAGGCGATCTGCCGGGCGAAGCGGAGGAATCCGGAAGGCTGGCCGAGCCGCCGCTCGGCGCTGGCCAGGGCGTCGCGCCCGGCGCGGGTATGGCCCTGTAGCAGGGCGGTGTCGGCGGCGTCCAGTTGCCCGGGGTTGAGCAGGACCCGGTCGGGCACCGCGACCTTGCCGATGTCATGCAACAGCGCCGACTTGCTCAGCAGGTCGACAGCCTCCGGAGTCAGCTCGTCGGCGAACGCCCGCTGCGCCGCCAGGTGCTCGGCGAGCAGCCTGACATAGCGCTCGATACGCGGAAGATGGCGGCTGCGCGGGTTGTCGCGAAGATCGCCAAGGGTCGCCAGGGCTTCGATGACGGCGTCCTGCAACTGTTGCAGCTGGCGCGTGCGACGGCGCACTTCGAGTTCCAGGTATTCGCTCTTGTCGCGCAGGAAATCGGCATTGGCCTTCAATTGCAGATGGGTACGCACCCGCGCCAGGACGATCGGCGGGCTCACCGGCTTGCCCAGGTAATCCACCGCGCCCAGGGCCAGGCCCTGTTGCTCGTCGTCGCGATCGGCGCGGGCAGTGAGGAACATCAACGGGATGTCGCGGGTCAGCGGATCGGCCTTGAGCCGTCGGCAGACCTCGTAGCCGTCCATGCCCGGCATGTTCACATCGAGCAGGATCAGGTCCGGGCGCGGCTCTTCGACGGCCGCCCGCAGCCCGGCCGGGCCGCTGCCGGCGGTGCGCACGCGGTACTGCTCCTCGAGCAGCTCGCGCATCAGCAGCAGGTTGTCCGGGGTGTCGTCCACCACCAGCACGAGTTCCTGCTCGGGCCTGTCCAGCATGCTCTCCATCGCCCCTCCGGCCTTCGCTACGGGGCCGCCTGGCGGCGACCGTCACTCCGTATTGAAGACGCTGGAGACGACTTCTGCACGTCCGGTCAGGCGCCCGGGGCGACCGTTCAGGGCGTCAGGCGGAAACGCAGTGGCGAATCCTCGGCCTCGGCGCCGTTCTCGCTCTCGCCGAAGGCCCGGCGCTCGATGGGGTCCTGGCCGAAATACTCCTTGATCGGCGACTCGATGGCCTTGCCGCCGGGGCTCACGTGACTGGCGCAACCGCCAAGGAACACCAGGACCACACCGATGACCAGCGCTTTCATCTTCGTACCCCCGTCAGCCCGGCCCATCCGGGCGCTGCGCCGCAGCATGGCGCAGCCCGCCTTAGGGATCGCTTAAGGCATTCAGGCGGCGGCGCGGCTGGCGCGCCACTGGGGCAGGCCGATGAGCACCACGGCGCTGATGATCACCAGCATCGCCAGCCCCTCGATACCGCCGATCCGCTCGCCGGCGAACAGGGTGCCGAGCAACACCGCCACCGCCGGATTGACGTAGGCATAGCTGGTGGCCGCCGCCGGCCGTACGTTGCGCAGCAGGTACTGGTAGGCGCTGAAGGCGATGATCGAGCCGAACAGGATCAGGTACACCAGCGCCAGCCAGCCGCTGGTGCTCGGCCAATGCTCCAGGCGCTCGCCGCTGGCCAGGCTGCCGACCAGCAGCACCGCGCCGCCGACCAGCATTTCCGCGGCGCTGGCCATCGGTCCGGCCGGCAGCGACAGGCGCCGGCTCCACACCGAGCCGAAGGCCCAGGACGCGGCGGCGAACAGGATCAGGCCGGCGCCGGCAGGGCTGGCCTGGAGGTTCGAACCGAGGTTGAGCAGGACGATGCCGAACAGCCCGAGCACGATGCCGCCCCATTCCAGGGTGGTGTTGCGCTGGCCGAACAACTGGCTGAACAGCAGGGTGAACAGCGGCACCGTAGCCACCGCGAGGGCCGCCACCCCGGAAGACACGCCCCAGTGCTCGGCCACCGTCACCCCGCCGTTGCCGCAACTGAGCAGGAGGATTCCGACGACCCCCGCGCCGCGCCACTCGCGCCAGGTCGGCAACGGCGCGCCGCGCCAGCGCAACCAGGCGAACATCAGGCCGCCGGCGATGACGAAGCGCACCCCGGCCATCAGCATCGGAGGCCAGGACTCGACGCCGAAGCGGATCGCCAGGTAAGTGGAGCCCCAGATGAAGTACAGGGCGAAGAACGCACCGAAAAGCAACAGCGGAAGGCGACGGGCAGGCATGGAAAGCACTCGACAGGGCAGGCGGGAGAAAGACTTCATTTTATGAGGTCGCTACCCGCCGGTTAAGGCACAGCCGCTGGTTATCGGGACGTAACACTTTTCTTTCCATGGAAATCGGCCATGCTTTCCGTCGATTCGACAACCGGGATCCATCATGGACAAATACGACCGTGCGCTCCTCGCCGCCCTGATCGACAACGGCCGCCTGACCTTCGCCGAACTGGCCCGGCGCATCAACCTGTCGCCCCCGGCGGTGGCCGACCGGGTGGCCAAGCTGGAGGCCGAAGGGGTGATCACCGGCTACCACGCCTCGGTGAACCTGGCCAAGCTCGGCCTGCCCATCGAGTGCGTGATCGAACTGCGGATCACCGAGAAGGATTGCCAGTCGGTGCTCGACGAACTGGCCCGGATCCCCCAACTGACCCTCTGCCACCGGATCACCGGCGACGCCTGCGTGCTGATGAAGGCCGCCGTGGCTTCGATGCCGGAGCTGCAGGACCTGATCGACCGGCTGATGAAGTTCGGCATCAGCAAGACCTCGATGATCCTCTCCACCCCCTTCGCCGACCGCCAGCCGGCAAGCCTGCGGGGGCAGGACGGCAATGGCGGATGTGCGGCGTGAGCCCTACGCCGGGGTTATCCGGCAGGCGTCGGGATCCGTACTTCATCGCCGCCACGAACCCGAACGGTAGGGCGCATAACGCCAACGGCGTTATCCGCCGCAGCGGCACTCCCGGCCGATAGCGGAGCCGCCCTCACCCCAACTCTCTCCCTGAAGAGAGAGGGGATTCTCCGTACAAGCGTCGAATTCGCTGTCTCCAACGCCGCCGACGAACCCGAACCGTAGGGCGCCAGCAAAAAAAAAGGCGGTCCCGTTCGCACGGCACCGCCCAAGTCACGGAGTTGCTTACATCGTCGAGCGACAAGGCCGCTCGCCCTATTGGATTACCGCTCGATGATCGCGGTCACACCCTGCCCACCGGCGGCGCAGATGGAAATCAGCCCGCGTCCCTGCTCCGCCAGCGAGAGCAGCTTGGCCAGGTTGGCGACGATCCGTCCTCCCGTGGCGGCGAACGGGTGGCCGGCGGCCAGTGAGCTGCCCTTGACGTTGAGCTTGCTGCGGTCGATGGAGCCCAGCGGCTGGTCGAGGCCGAGGCGGGTCTTGCAGTACTCGGGGTCTTCCCAGGCCTTCAGGGTGCAGAGCACCTGGGCGGCGAAGGCCTCGTGGATCTCGTAGTAGTCGAAGTCCTGCAGGCTCAGGCCGTTGCGTGCCAGCAGCCGCGGCACCGCGTAGACCGGCGCCATCAGCAGGCCCTCCTGGCGATCGACGAAGTTCACCGCCGCCGCCTCGCCGTCCTTGAAATAGGCCAGGATCGGCAGGCCGCGCGCCTTCGCCCACTCCTCGCTGGCCAGCAGTACCACCGAGGCGCCGTCGGTCAGCGGCGTCGAGTTGGCCGCCGTGAGGGTGCCGCGCGAACCGCGCTCGAACACCGGCTTGAGGGTGCCGATCTTCTCCAGGTCGATATCCGGGCGCAGGTTCTGGTCGCGGGTCAGGCCGCGGAACGGCGTCATCAAGTCGTTCTGCCAGCCCTCCTCATAGGCCGCGGCCAGCTTGTGGTGGCTCTCGAAGGCCAGCCTGTCCTGCTCGTCGCGGGGGATCTGCCAGGTCTGCGCCATCAGTTCGCAGGACTCCCCCATCGACAGCCCGGTGCGCGGCTCGCCGTTGCGCGGGATGGCCGGGACCACGTGGCGCGGGCGGATCTTCAGCAGGCTCTTGAGCTTGTCCAGGTTGCTCTTGCCGCGGTTGGCCTCGAGGAGAATCTTGCGCAGGCCCTCGTTGACCCCGATCGGCGCGTCGGAAGTGGTGTCGACGCCGCCGGCGATGCCGCTGTCGATCTGCCCGAGGGCGATCTTGTTGGCCACCAGGATCGCCGCCTCCAGGCCGGTACCGCAGGCCTGCTGGATATCGTAGGCCGGGGTTTCCGGGGCCAGGCGCGAACCGAGCACGCATTCGCGGGTCAGGTTGAAGTCGCGCGAATGCTTCAGCACGGCGCCGGCCACCACCTCGCCAAGGCGCTCTCCGTGCAGGTTGTAGCGCTCCACCAGGCCTTCCAGGGCGGAAGTGAGCATCTCCTGGTTGCTCGCCGTGGCGTACACGGTGTTCGAGCGGGCGAAGGGAATACGGTTGCCGCCGACAATGGCGACCCGGCGCAGCTGGGTCATGGAAGAACTCCTTGCTGGAATCGTTTACGCCGAGCCGAGGCTCGACCCGTTAACTGAGCGGTCAGTGGCGCACAGGCTAACCTTAGCCGGTCGCGTCGCATTGGCCGCCCTGCCGTTATCCCGGTCAGCGCGGTCAATTGCGGCGAACAGGTGGCTGCGTAGAGTTGTCCACACTGTTACCCGCGTTCCCTCGGCATCGTTGGCCGGCGGAATCCACCTTCAGCCTTGGAGCCTTTCCACCGGGAGCCCGTTCCATGACCGATCGTTACATCGCCTTCGCCAACTCCCCCGTCGGCCGCCGCCTGGTTGGCGCCGTCGGCCTTCCCTCCCCGCTGCGCCTGGAGCGCTGGCAGGCCGGCCGGGTGCGGCCGGTGGACGGCCCGCTGGTGATCGGCGGGAGCGGCGCGCTGGCCGAGGCCGTGCTGCCCTTCGCCGGCAAGCTGACCGACGCGGTGTTCGCCGCCGTCGACGGACAGTTCGAGCTACCGCGCTGGACCGCCGAGCACAGCCCGCGGGCCAAGGCGGTGCTGTTCGACGCCAGCGGCCTGACCCGCTTCGAGCAGTTGGTGGCGCTGCGCGACTTCTTCCAGCCGGTGCTCAAGGGCCTCGACAAGTGCCCGAAGGTGGTGGTCCTCGGACGCCCCCCCGAGTCTCTCAAGGACCCGGTCGCCGCCAGCGTGCAACGCAGCCTGGAAGGTTTCACCCGCTCCCTGGGCAAGGAAATCCGTCGCGGCGGCAACGTGCAGTTGCTGTACGTCGGCAAGGGCGCCGAGGACCAACTGGAAGGCGCGCTGCGCTTCTTCCTCTCGCCGAAGAGCGCCTACGTCTCCGGCCAGGTGATCCGTCTTGCCGCCAACAGCGCCCAGGTCCACGACTGGAGCAAGCCGCTGGCCGGCCAGCGCGCACTGGTCACCGGCGCCGCCCGCGGCATTGGCGCGGCCATCGCGGAAACCCTGGCGCGCGACGGCGCGGAAGTGGTGCTGCTCGACGTGCCGCCGGCCAGGGAGGCCCTCGAAGGCCTCGCCGCGCGCCTCGGCGGTCGTGCCGTGGCCCTCGACATCTGCGCCGCGGACGCCGGGCAGCAACTGGTGGACGCGCTGCCGGAGGGCGTCGATATCGTCGTGCACAACGCCGGGATCACCCGCGACAAGACCCTGGCGAAGATGAGCAGCGACTTCTGGAACTCGGTGATCAACGTCAACCTCAATGCCCCGCAGGTGCTGACCCAGGCCCTGCTCGACGGCGGCAAGCTGCATGACAACGGCCGGGTGGTGTTGCTGGCGTCGATCAGCGGCATCGCCGGCAACCTCGGGCAGAGCAACTACGCGGTGAGCAAGGCCGGCCTGATCGGCCTGGCCCAGGCCTGGGCGCCGGCGCTGGGCAAGCGCGGCATCACCATCAACGCGGTGGCGCCGGGCTTCATCGAGACGCAGATGACCGCCGCCATTCCGCTGACCATCCGCGAGGCCGGCCGGCGGATGAACTCCATGAGCCAGGGCGGCCTGCCGCAGGACGTCGCCGAAACGGTGGCCTGGTTCGCCCAGCCGTCGTCCGGCGCGGTCAGCGGCCAGGTGCTGAGGGTGTGCGGGCAGAGCCTGCTGGGGCCTGAGGCGGCCCCTGACTCCCCGGCAACAGGACGCCGACCCGGTAGGGCGGATAACGCCAACGGCGTTATCTGGCCCTGCACCGGGAAACCACCGGTAGCCCCTTCGGACAGGCCCTACCCGCGCCCCTGCTGCCCGCGCCGGCGGAACTCCACCGGCGTCTCGCCGACCCAGCGCTTGAACGCGCGATAGAAGGTGCTCGGCTCGGAAAACCCGGTGCGTTCGACGATCACTTCGATGCGCTCGTCGGTCTTCAGCAGCAGTTCCTTGGCCAGTCGGCAGCGGTAGTCGGTGACCAGGTCGTTGAAGCGCACCCCGGCCATCGCCAGGCGTTCGCGCAGACGTCGGGCCGGCATGCCGAGGCGCGCGGCGACCTGCTCCAGGGTGGCGCCTCCGTCCACCAGCAACTCGCCGATCAGTTCGCGGACCTGGCGCACCAGGTCCAGGCGCTCCACCTCGGCCAGTTGCCGGCGCGCCAGCGACTCGTGCATGCGCAGCAGTTCCGGGGCGGCGTGGCGCGAGGGTTTGTCCAGCACCGCGGCATCGAATACCAGCGCGTAGCGCGGCATGCCGAGGATCGTCGGGCAGCCGTAGACCGCACGGTAGCGCTCCATCGGCGCGCCGGTTTCGTTCATCAGTTGCACTTCCAGCGGCTTGAACTCGCCCTCGGTGAGCGCGCCGAACAGGCGGATCACCGCGCCGGCGAGCATTTCCGGGAAGTGGCGGTTGATCGCCGGCGATTCGCCCAGCGACAGCACCGCGCGCTCGCCCTCCACCTCCAGTTGCGCCTGCAGGGTGTCGGACAGCAGGCGTACGTAGCGCAGGGAATGGCGCAGGCCGGCGCCGAAGGTATCGCTGGAGAGGAACAGGTATTCCAGGAGCAGGCCGTGGAACGCCGGCAGGTGCTCGGCCAGGTGCAGGCCGACATGCTCTTCGCCGCACTCGTCGGCGGCGGCCTTCCAGAACAGGTTCTGTGCGGAATGGGGGAAACGGCCGGCCGGCAGGCCACCCGGCGGCAGCCCGACACGGACCAGGACCCGGTCCGGATCGCAGCCGCTGGCGCGCAGGGCGTCGATCACCGGGCGCATCAGCGCTACATCGTCGGTCAGATCACGCATGGTGTTTTTTCTAGTTATCCATGGGGCGGGCCCATCTTAGGCAGCTTTGCCATCCCCTCTCAAGGAGAGGCCATAGAAATAACCCATCCCGCATGACGGAAAAACCCTCAGATCGACTAGCCGCCGGCGTGGTCGAAAATCTCGATGCAGACGCATCCCGGAGCCGATTGACCGCCCTGCCAGCGGCGTCGGCCAGGCGGCCAATGCCTGCTGCGGGTGCTCGACTAAGCTGACAGCCACCTATTTCGAGGAGATGTCCAATGCCCACCGCCTGGCTCGACCTGCCCGCCCCACCCGCCCTGCCCGGCCTGTTCCTGCGCGCCGCACTGCGCCGCGGCATCCGCGGCAAGGCCCTGCCCGAGCGCGGCCTGCGCAGCCAGGTCACGGTGGACCCGAAGCACCTCGAGCGCTACCGCCAGGTCTGCGGCTTCCGCGACGACGGCCTGCTGCCGCCGACCTACCCGCACATCCTCGCCTTCCCGCTGCAGATGGCGCTGCTCACCGACAAGCGCTTCCCCTTCCCGCTGCTCGGCCTGGTCCACCTGGAGAACCGCATCGACGTGCTGCGCGCGCTCGGCGGCCTCGGCCCGTTCACCGTGAGCGTCGCGGTGGAAAACCTGCAACCGCACGACAAGGGCGCCACCTTCAGCATCGTCACCCGCCTGGAAGACCAGCTTGGCCTGCTCTGGGTCGGCGACAGCAAGGTGCTCTGCCGCGGCGTCAAGGTGCCCGGCGAAATTCCGCCGAAAGCCGAGCAGGAGCCGCTGCCGCTGGAGCCGGTCGACAACTGGAAGGCGCCCGCCGACATCGGCCGGCGCTATGCCCGTGCCGCCGGCGACTACAACCCGATCCACCTGTCGGCGCCCAGCGCCAAGCTGTTCGGCTTTCCCCGCGCCATCGCCCACGGCCTGTGGAACAAGGCTCGCAGCCTGGCCGCCCTCGGCGAGCGACTGCCAGCCTCGGGCTATCGGGTCGAGGTGCGCTTCCAGAAGCCAGTGCTGCTGCCGGCCAGCCTCACCCTCCTCGCCAGCGCGGCGGCGGCGGACGGCCAGTTCAGCCTGCGCGGCAAGGACGACCTGCCGCACATGGCCGGGCATTGGAGCCGGCTACAGGGCTGACGCCGGTCCGCCATGCCTTGAAGCTTCGGGCGCAAAGCCCGAAGCTATGCGGCTGCTTACCGCCACCGCGAAGAATCCCCCATGGACCTGCACGAACTCACCGCGCGCCTGCACGCCATCCGCGACCGCAACGACTGGCGCCAATTCCACAGCCCGAAGAACCTGGCCATGGCCGCCAGCGTCGAGATGGCCGAACTGGTGGAGATCTTCCAGTGGCTGACGGAAGACCAGTCGCGCACGCTGTCGGCCGAGCAGCTCGAACACGCTGGCCAGGAAGTTGGCGACATCGTCCTTTATCTGCTGCTGTTCTGCGGGGAAACCGGCCTCGACCTGGAACAGGTGGTGCGCGCCAAGCTGGCCGACTGCGAACGGCGCTTCCTGCCATGAGCGACCGCCATTTCGACGAACTGGCGACGCGCTTCGCCGAAAAGATCTATGGCGGCGCCAAGGGTGCGATCCGCCTCGCGGTACTCCAGGCCGACCTCGCCGAGGCCCTCCCGGAGCGACCTCTGCGGGTCCTCGACATCGGCGCCGGGCTCGGCCACATGTCGCTCTGGCTGGCCGCTCGCGGCCACCGCGTAACCCTCGCCGAGCCAGCGCAACCCATGCTCGACGGCGCCCGCCAGCGCTTCGCCGAAGCCGGGCAGGCCGCCGAATTCATCCAGGCGCCCTGGCAGGAACTGCTCGGCCAGCTCACCGAGCCCTACGACCTGGTGCTCTGCCACGCCGTGCTCGAGTGGCTGGCCGAACCCCATGCGATCCTGCCGGTGCTGCACCAACTCTGCGCACCCGGCGGCTGGCTGTCGCTGGCCTTCTACAATCGCGACGCGCTGATCTACCGCAACCTGCTCAAGGGCCACTTCCGCAAGCTGCGCAAGCAACGCTTCGCTGGCGAGGGGCAGAGCCTGACCCCGCAGCGCCCGCTCGACCCGCGCGAGCTGGAACAGGCGCTGGCAGCGCGTTGGCGCATCGAGGCGCGCAGCGGCGTGCGGGTGTTCCACGACTACATGCCGAGCGAGTTCCAGGCCAAGGCCGAACGGCTCGACCTGGTGGAAATGGAACTGGCCTACCGCCGCCACCCGGCCTTTGCCGGGCTTGGCCGCTACCTGCACTGGCTGTGCCGCCCGCAATGAAAGGCGCAGAATGCAGTCTGAGCCTGCAAGGGCCGCCGACGTAGCGCGGCCACGGAGCGTCGAGCATGCAATCGCGACTGTTGATCCTGCCGTTACTCGCCAGCCTGGCCGCCCTCGGTGCCTGCCAGGGCGACAATCCCTACCGCGCCAGCTCTCTGCCCTACCCGCCGCAGCCGGCCGCCGCGGCCAATCCCGGCCTCGATCCCGGGGCCTATCCGGCGGCGCCGCGCGACTACGCCCGCTACCGTAGCTGGAGCTGGGCCGCCGCCGGGGTCAGCGGCTTTCCCCAGGGCCTGGACGACAACCAGTTGCGCGACGCCGTCAGCCAGCAGCTCGACCAGCGCGGCCTGCGCCCGGCGCGGCCGGGCAGCGCGGCCGACCTGCAGGTCAGCGCGTTCCTGCGCAACGAACTGCGCACCCGCCAGGTCACCGACTACTACGGCGGCTACTACGGCAACTACGGCGGCTGGCGCGATCCCTGGTACGGCTATGGCGCCAGCTACCCGGTGACCCGCAGCTACACCGTGCAGGTCACCGTGGTCCGCGTCGAGCTGAACGACGCCCGCAGCGGCCAGCCGGTGTGGGGCAACAGCGCCGAGTTCGACTCCGGCGACTCCGCCAGCGAACAGGCCAAGGCCCTGCGCGAAGCGGTGAAACGGGCGCTGTCGAGCTACCCGCCGGGCTGATCGGCGAGCACCCGGCGGCGGATCGCCTCCATCTTCCTGGGCGAGTTGCTCATCACCGCGTCGGCGCCCAGGGCGCGCGCGGTGCGGTAGTCCTCGGCGGTCTCGATGCCGAACATCACCACCTTCACCGGCTCGCGGCGCACGCAGTCCATCGCTTTGCGCGTCCACAACTGCGCCGCCGGCACCTTGTAGGAAGACTCGCCAAGGGTGAAGCGCTCGGTCACCGTCAGTTCGCGGCGCAGCTCGATGCCCATCCAGGTGCCGCCGGCCGGCGGTGCCTCGCAGCGCTCGCCGAAGGCCAGGCCGACCAGGCGGTTGCGCGTCGCATCGCGGCTTTCGAACTGTCGCGCGCGGTCCGCGTAGCGCTGCGTCAGGTAGTCGTTGGCGGCCTTCTCGGTGGAATAGAAACGCACCCGCGACCAGGCCTTCTGCCGCTCCAGCTCGCCGGCCACGGCATCGACCAGCGGCTCCACCGGCAGCGACTTCATGTCGAGGAACACCGGCACCTGCGGCGGGATCGCCCGCAGCGCCTGGCGCAGCGTAGGAATCCGCAGCGGCTTCTGGCGGTAGGGATAGCTGCCGTCCTCGGCCTTGAACATATAGCCGGCGTTCAAGCGCGCCAGCTCGGCCAGGCTCGACTGGCCGACCGCGCCGGCGCCCTGGGTCAGGACCGCCAGGTCAGCGGGGCGATAGAGCACCGGATGGCCATCGGCGCTCAACTGCACCGACAACCATAGCGCGTCGGCGCCGTTGTCCAGCGCCTTGCGGATCGCCAGCAGGGTGTTCTCCGGGTAGTCCGCGGTGCCGGCGCGATGGGCCACCAGCAGCGGGCCCGGGCCATCCGCCGGTACCACCGAGCGTGCCTCGACGCAGCCGGTCAGCGACAGGCCCAGCAGCAGGATCGCAATACTTCGATTCATTTCATTCTCCCGTCGCGCCCTATAGGGCGGGTGCTCGCCAACGTTACTTGTGGAGACGCTTCAAACCCGCGTTTCCTCTTGCCTTTCATCCGGCGCTGAGCTTGGATGTGAACTCTGACTGGAGAAAAACCATGATCCGCCGAATCCTGCTGCTCGGCCTGCTCCTCAGCCTCGCAGCCTGCGAAACCACCCAGCTCGACCGCGACTTCGACAGCTCCCGCGACTTCGCCGCCTACCGTAGCTGGAGCTGGTCGCAACCCGCCTTCGAATACCGCCCCGACGACCCACGCATCAAGAGCGACCTCACCGAGCAACGCATCCGCGAAGCCGTCGCCCAGCAGCTCGACCAGCGCGGCCTGCGTCCGGCCCAGGGCAACGCCAGGGGCGACGTCACGGTGCGCGCCTACCTGATCGTCGACGATCGCCAGGACCAGATCACCACCAACTACGGCGGCGGTTACTGGGGCGGCTACTGGGGAGGATACTGGGGCGGCCCGGCGATGGCCGAGACGCGCACCGTGAATTACAAGGTTGCCACCCTCCAGGTCGACCTGTTCGACGGCAAGGACGGCAAGCTGGTCTGGCGCGGCAGCGGCGAGCAGATCATGCGCACCAGCCCGCCGAGCCCGGCCGAGCGCGAGCAGGCGATCCGCGAGACGGTGCAGAAAGTCATGTCGCAATACCCGCCGCGCTGACATGCAGCTCAGCCACCGCCCGGCGGAGACCGGTGACCTGGAGACGGTCGCCGGCTTCCCCCAGGACCGCGACGAACTCTTCTATTGCTACCCCAAGGCGATCTGGCCGTTCAGCGTCGCCCAGCTGGCCGCCGCCATCGCCGAACGCCGCGGCAGCACCGTGGCCGTGCACGACGGACAGGTGCTCGGCTTCGCCAACTTCTACCAGTGGCAGCACGGCGACTTCTGCGCCCTCGGCAACATGATGGTGGCGCCCGCCGCGCGCGGTCTGGGCGTGGCCCGCTACCTGATCGGGGTCATGGAAAACCTCGCCCGCGAACAGTACAAAGCGCGCCTGATGAAGATTTCCTGCTTCAACGCCAACGCCGCCGGGCTGCTGCTCTATACCCAGCTCGGCTACCAGCCGCGCGCCATCGCCGAACGCCACGATCCGGACGGCCGGCGCGTGGCGCTGATCCAGATGGACAAGCCCCTTGAACCCTGACACCCACGCCCAGCGCGTCCTCATCATCGTCTCCAGCGGCCCGAGCACCCCGGCCCGCTGCGCCGCGCCCTTCCACACCGCCACCCTGCTGGCCTGCATGGACGCCGAGGTGACCCTGTTCCTCAGCGGCGAAGGCGTGCAGTTGGCCCGCCGCGCCGTCGCCGACCAGTTGCGCGCGCTGGACGGCGGCGAGCCGCTGCGCCACTTCATCCGCCAGGCCCGCGAGGCCGGCGCGCGCCTGCTGATGTGCCGCCAACCCGGGGTGAACATCGACGAAAGCGAACTGATCGAGGAACTCGACGAAATCTCCAGCGGCGGCGAACTGGCACGGCTGATCCTCGAATCCGAGCGGGTGCTGACCCTATGAGCGCGAACCTGCACGGCCTGGAGTTCCCCGACGGGCTGTTCTACGCCCCGGACTACAACCTGTGGTTGCGCGAGGAAGTCGACGGCAGCCTGACCCTGGGCCTGAGCGCCTACGGCTGCGCGCTGTATGGCGAAATCTTCGCCTTCACCCCCAAGCGCGACGGCTGGCACATCGAACGCGACCGCAGCTTCGGCGTGGTCGAGTTCGCCAAGGCTGCCTCCTCGGCCCGCAGCCCGTTGGCCGGGACCCTGCTGGCGAGCAACCCGGCGGTGGTCAAGCGCCCGGCGCTGATCAACCGGGATTGCTACGGCGAGGGCTGGATGGTACGGCTGCAACCGGACGACTGGGCCTCGGCGCGGAGCGCGTTTCTCCAGGGAGACGCGGCGCGGGAGGCATTCGCCGAGCGCATGCGCCTGGATGGGTTCGATCCGCAGCATCCAGGGGTGCAGGCACTGGACTTCTGAGACTCCCGGGTTTTACCCGCACCCCGCTCGCGGAAGGCGGATAACGCCGCTGGCGTTATTCGCCCTACCCCAGCTCTCCATCGCCGCCAATCTCCCGCATATCCCCGGAGTCCGCCATGTCCTCACCCCAACCGCCCCGCTTCGACGGCCAACGCTGGAGCTACGCCGACGACGACCGCATCGAGGTGCTGCCTGCCGACCCCGCCTGGCCACAACACTTCGCCGCCGAAGCCGAGGCCATCCGCACGGCGCTGGCGCTGCCCGGGCTGGGCATCGAGCATGTCGGCAGCACCGCGGTGCCCGGGCTCGACGCCAAGCCGATCATCGACATCCTCCTGCTGCCGCCGCCCGGCCACGATCCGCAGCGGCTGGTAGCCCCGCTGGAGGGCCTCGGCTACCAGTTCTGGCGCGAGAACCCGAACACCCAGCGGATGTTCTTCGTCAAAGGCATGCCGCCCTTCGGCCATGGCCGCACCCACCATGTCCATGTCATGCCCCTGGCCCAGGCCGACCGCTACCTGCTGTTCCGCGACTGGCTGCGCAACCACCCCGACGACGCCCGCCTCTACGCCGAAACCAAGCACGCCCTGGCCCGCCGCTACCCCACCGACCGCGAGGCCTATACCCGTGGCAAGGACGAGGTCGTCGCAAGGATTCTCGGCCGGGCGCTGGCGGCGACGCGGCACCCAATGATACAGAGTGGCCTGGTAAGGGGAGAACGCGAAATGCACGCCAGGGAACTGCGTGAAACGCTGGTCGCCGGCGCGGAATCGACGCCAGGCGGCCCCGCCGATACAGCCTATTTCGAGTCGCTGCGCAGCCGGGTAAGCAAGCCCCAGGACTGAGGCGGATAGCGTGCTTCGCTCACTACTGCGACTGTGCGAGCGCGGCTTCCACCAACCTCTCGATCACCTCCCCCACCCTCCCCGGCTCGCCAACCTCCACCCAGCGCAAATGCGCGAACCGCGGATCCTCGCGCAGGCCGGTGTATTTGCGGCGGTTGCCTGCGAAGGTGGTCCATGACCAGAGCAGGATCGAATCCCTGGAGCAGAACGCCATCCGCAGCGATTCACGGTTGCCGTGGGACAGGCGGGTGCGCAGCAGGCCCCGGGCCAGGGTGCGGCGAAGGACCCGGGAGAACACCGTCCAGCGGCCGAAATTCAGCCATACCACGTGGGTGGCGCGGCCCCAGAGCAACTCGCGGACGGCGCTGTAGTTGCCGTCGGCGACCCAGCGCGGCGCCGTCGTCGCCCGCTCCACGGCGTGCTCGAAGCGTTCGTGGGGCACGGCTTGCCAGCCGGGGCCCCAGTAGAGTCGGTCGAGTTCGACATGCGTACAACCCAGCCTGGCGGCCAGCGCGGCGGAGAAGGTCGTCTTCCCGGCCCCGCTGGTGCCGACCACCACCACACGCAGCGGCGCGCCTCGCTCGGCCTCGACGCAGGTCATGCCTTGACCGCGACCAGCGTGTAGCACATCGGGATCGCCAGCGGTCCGTCCTCGTAGAGGTCGTAGAGTTCCTCGCGGTTCGAGTGCGGGTACTCCTTGAAGTGACTCAGGCGCAGGCCGGCGCCGAGCAACCCGCCGAGGATGTCGCCGAGCGGGTGGACGTACCAGTAGCTGGCGATGCCGGTATCGCTGCCGCTGCCTTCGTAGACGATGGCCTCCCGGGATACGTGGGGCGTGTCGGTGAAGTAGTCGTTGCGCAGTTCGAACGGTCGCTCCGACTCGGGTTCGAGCATCTCCAGGAACGGGTGGGTCTCATAGATCGCCAATTGCCCGCCCGGCTTCAGCAGACCGCTCACCGAGGCGAAGAAGCGCGCGATGTCGGGCATCCAGTTGAGCACACCGATGGTGATCAGCAGCAGGTCGAACTGACCGTTCAGCTCGACCGGCAGCTCGTAGGCATTGGCTTCGACGAAACGCGGCTGATGCGGCGAGCGCTCGGCCAGTTGCCGCGCCTGGGCGAGGAAGGCGGCGGACTGGTCGATCCCCACCGCCCGCGCGACGCCGAAGGCGTACAGCGAAAGCACTTCCCGGCCGTTGTTGCAGCCGACCTGGACCGCCGCCTTGCCGGCCAGGTCCAGATTGCGCAGCACGCCAGCCAGGGTCTCGTCCAGGCAACTGAAGCCGGTTTCCTGTACCGCCAGCGACAATTCCTGCCAGCCGCTGCCACGCAGGTGACTGTCGGCGGACGCGTCCCAGGCGCGTCGGTTGCTTTCCACCGCGTGTTCAAGATCCGTCATGCGAAAACCTCAGAAGTGTTCCCAGGAAGGCCAGCCGAGTCGCGAACCCGCAGCCCACTCAATCGCGGAATTGCAGCCCGATATGGGCTCGGCAGTCGCGTCGTTCCAGGCTGCCTTCCTGGAAAGCGCCGCAGGCGCGGTTTCTCAGAGGCAGCGTCTGTTCCACCACGGTCACCCGCACCTCGTTCGCCGGTTGGCGCTGCTCGGCGGGTCGCGGCGCCTGACGCCGGCCGTTCAGGTTGTCGGCCCCGCCTGGCGGGATGCGCCGGCGCGTCGCGGCGATCCGCCTGCATGCTCAATAGAGACCGGTGGCGCTGCCCCGCTCGAACAGCGGCACCTGGTTGGCCAGGATCATGTTGTAGCTGAGCATGAACGGCACCCCGCCGCCGCTTTCGGCGATCTGGCCTACCCAGCCGATGGGGTTGTTGAACAGCGATTCGTCGGGGCTGAGCACGCCGACGGCGGCGCTGTCCGGGTCGCCGTCCCAGGTCACGTCGCCCCAGTGCCAGCCGAGGCCACGCACGTACTGCGCGCCGATCAGCGCGCCGAGGGCGAAGACCGCCTCGTCGTCGAGGCTGCGCCCCTGCTCCCTCGCATCGCGCACGTAGTCGGTGACGGCGGCGACGATCTGCGCCGGCGTCTCGTCCGCGGCGACGCCAAGCAAGGCGAGCCCCTGTGCCTGCAGCTCCGCCAGTTGCTGTTGCAGGTCCGTTGAAAGCGGATTGATCTCGGCCATCCCTGTTCTCCCGAGGCAAGCGTGCGCACCCGTCCGTCGGGCGCGCCATGAAGCGCGTTATCTTACGGCTTCGCGGCGACGAAAGCGCCCTCCCCAGCCAAACGTAGCGCAGCCGCTAATCGCCTCTTCCCGGAAATGCTGCCTTCGGCTCTACTGGCGAATTTGTGCCATCCATACCCGAGACAGCCCCATGACGCTGATCGCCGCCGCCCAGAGCTGCGCCCACCCCGCCGACCTGCCACGCAACCTCGACGACCACCTGCGCCTGATGCGTATCGCCCAGGCACGGGGCGTGCGCCTGCTGGTGTTTCCCGAACTGTCGCTCACCGGCTACGAACCCAGCGCTGCCGCCGCCCTCGCCCAGCCGGCGGACACGCCCCTGCTGCAACCGCTGCGCCAGCTCGCCGAGCAGGCACGGATGACCACGGTGGTCGGCCTGCCGCTGCGCTCGCCGAAGCATGCCAAGCCGCTGATCGCCGCCCTGATCCTCGGCGCCGACGGCAGCCTCGGCGTCTATGCCAAGCAGCACCTGCACGCGGGCGAGGAACGCCACTTCTCAGCCGGCGACGGCGGCCCCCTGCTGGAGATCGACGGCCTGCCGATGGCGTTGGCGGTCTGCGCCGACTTCAGCCAACCCAGCCACCCGGCCCACGCCGCCCGTGCCGGCGCTCGCCTCTACATCGCCAGCGCGCTGATCGGAGAAAACGGCTACCCGGCCGACTCGGCCCTACTGGCCGGTTATGCCCGCGAGCACGGAATGGGCGTGCTGCTGGCCAACCATGGCGGGCCGACGGGTGGCTGGAAGGCGGCGGGCAGGAGTGCGTTTTGGAATGAGCGGGGAGCGCTGGTCAGGGAGACGACGGGGACGGGTGAGACGCTGCTTCTGCTGGAACGGACCGAGATAGACGCTTGATCCTGTGAGACACGATGGCCGCCGAAAGCGAGCGGAGAATTGGCGGAAGGCAGTGGGAGTCGAACCCTATTTTTAGGGTGGCCTTATTTGGCCAATGCTGGACAATTACTGATAAATCAATGGCTTGCGATCAGGAGAAGTCGCCTTCATTGGTTATTGTTGGTCAGTGGTTTCGACACTTTTTCGACAGTCCATGCCGTGGCATTTGTCTTGAGAACCCCATCAAAAGCTATTTAATTATTTTCTCTGGAGATATAACATCTCGATAGACCTTGTGAAGAGTTCTAAGATACTCCTTTCCAATCCCCGTTAATTCATACTTTACTTTTATATGAAATGATCCCCCAACCCCATTTGGTGACTTATCTCTCTCCGCCGATATATTCCTTTTAAGAACCCTATGATTTGTCAGTACGTCGCCAAGACTGTCAATAAAGAGATTTTCGTTCTCATAACCATGCATAAATGTATGAATATCAATCAGTGAAACATTATTGGTTATTCGAGCTTGGTGCTCAAAAACCTCAACACTTACTTCTCCATTTATTACTCTGGCGAAAGCGCCACCTAGAATGCTAGCTTTCTGCTCTGAGTCTGCTCTTGATAGGTTTTCGATAGCCTCCTCTGTAAACCGCTCTTTTTCTTTAGGTTCTAGTTTTGCGTAAAACCTACCTACTAGTTCCGGCGTAACCTCTTTCCTAGCTTCTTCCAAAAAAGAGCTTACTTTTTTTGCAAAACGCTTTTCTCTTGCACTACTAATAGCCTTAACAACACCAAGAATTGTTGATACCGCAGGTATCGACTTTAAAGTTTCGTCACTAATGAAAGCATCCAGTATAATTTCTGAGTATTCACTAACAGGAAGCTCGCCAATTTTTTCTATCAGATTATTGTCTGCATCCTTCTTACTCATAACTATCTCCTCAAATTTTGTGCAAGCTAAATTACTTACCACAAAAATCCTTTAGTCCCTTTGTACTTATCGAGTTCGGATTAACTCTATGCCTTTCAATCCAGAATTGGCACTCCTCGCTATATAGGCGCTCTTGTCGCCTCGTCACTTCCTGCCTGTCGTCCTTTTCACAGTCTCTTCTTATAGAGTTCCCAACCCCGTTCTCTCCGCTGCTATTTCTGAATGCGTAGCATAGAGCGGAGTTTGAAAACTTGATTAGCCAGTCATCACTGGCTTCATTTGCAAAAGCTGAGAAAGAAAGTAGAGCTAGAAATAATAAAAAGCATCCTTTCATTTATCTTTTCCTGTCTTTCGGGCATACCAACGCCTAGCCACTTCCTGTGTGATCGCTATCCCGCGCTTTGACTGGTCAAGTTTCGATTGGCTTCATCGTAGCTCGGACTTGTCTGTCCGCACTCGGGGGCAATCTGTCCGCTAGCGATCCAAAGGGCGTACTGAGGGAAGGCCCGCACAAGTACGTCAATTTCGTCAGTGCTTACTCGTACAGCGCCTTTGCTGACATTCAGCCACCGGCTGTGATCCGTATTGCTCAGTTGACTGAGCTTTTTAGGGCCGATCTGCTTAATCAATAGCCTTGCTCTATCTGCTGAGCTTTCCATATAGAAATTATTCACACGAAGCAGCGAGGGTAACTATTGACTCGACCAAAGGCCAGGTCAATAATTGCCTTCAGGGTAATTATTGACTTAATGGGCATAGCCCAACAAAGACCAACATAGTGCAGCAAAGGCCATGGAAGTGGAAGAAATCAAGGCTCAAGACCTTCGCGCGGCGCCCCCGGTGTTGCCGTGGCGGGACTTCGCGAACTGGATTGGCATGGGGGAAGACCACGAAACCGTCCGTGGATGGATTCGTAAGGGCTATCTCCCCGCGCACAAGATCGGCAAGCACGTGATGGTCAATGTTGCGCTCTTCACCCATCAACTGATGGAAAAGGAGGAGTTCTGATGGACACCTTCCAATTCTGCTTCGCGGGCATCGTCGGCAGTGTTTCCGGCAGGGTCGTGACCTGGGGCGGCCTGACTGTCGATATCGACCAGATCGAGAATGCTTGGCTCCGTCAGGCGATTGAAGACTATCGCTGTGGTCGTAGGGGGCAGAAATGAGCCATGGCCGCCAGTCCCTACTACCTACGCCAGACCCACGCCCCGGACTGCGCCTGCTCTGTGTGCTGGTCCGCAAGGCAGGCCATCCCATTGCACAGCCCGTCGCCGTGTCCGGACTGCCGGCCCCCTGGGCTGCCTTATCTGGAAGATGGCCGCTGGCTCTGCCGTCCCCGTTCCTTCTGCGCGAAACACGATCCGTCCCGGCGTCCGCCGAAGTACTGGCACGTTGTGTACGACAGCGGGAAACCTACGCCCTTCGTGCCCGTGCGCGAAGCATTCCAACTGGAGGGCTGACCCATGCTCGCTGACACCCTGAAAGCGCTGCTCCTGCTCTGCCTGATCCAGGCCGCCCGCACCGTGGCCGATCCGGTCAAGGGCCGCGCTCCCGGCTCGTCGGAACAGCCTCACCGTTCCGGCGAACGGAAGCACGGGCGGAGCGCACCCTTGAACGTCTCCCCCCTGAAACAGCCTCCGCTGGGGAGTGTGGGGCAGCTTCTCCGCCCCGCGCTCCCGAGCCCTCGGCGGCAAGAGCGGGATGACAAGGGCAGAGCCCTTGGTGTTAACGGACTTGAAAGTTATTCATTTCGGCGAAAATCGAAATGCTCGTTACTGCACTTTGTTGCTCAATAAGTTCAGTAGCTTGATATTTCCTCAGAAACGATTTTAGGCGCTTTATCTGTGTTGATATAGCTCCACTAGAACTCACTGAAACTCGGTAAAAAAGGCTCTTCTTTTCCTAAGCAATCACTTCCGCTGAATCACCGGCACATGAGCCGAATTGCAGCAGCGGGCTAACTCACGCCGAAAAAGGCGAATTGAAGGAGAAACACCGATGAACATGTTTGCAACCCAAGGCGGCGTCGTCGAACTGTGGGTCACCAAGACCGACACCTATACCTCGACCAAGACCGGGGAAATCTACGCCTCGGTCCAGTCCATCGCCCCGATCCCGGAAGGTGCCCGTGGCAACGCCAAGGGCTTCGAGATCAGCGAATACAACATCGAGCCGACCCTGCTGGACGCCATCGTCTTCGAAGGCCAGCCGGTGCTCTGCAAGTTCGCCAGCGTGGTCCGCCCGACCCAAGACCGTTTCGGCCGGATCACCAATACCCAGGTCCTCGTGGATCTGCTGGCCGTGGGCGGCAAGCCGATGGCGCCGACCGCCCAAGCCCCGGCCCGCCCGCAAGCACAGGCCCAAGCCCCGCGCCCGGCCCAGCAGCCGCAGGGCCAGGACAAACAAGACAAGTCCCCGGACGCCAAGGCGTAAGCCGTAGGAGGCCGCGATGCTCCGCTATCTCTCGCTGTTCGCGGTAGGTCTGGCCACCGGCTACGCCTGGGGCTGGATCGACGGCCTAGCGGCCTCCCTGGCTGTTTGAGGACTGCACGAATGGAAGGCTCTGTATCGGTTCAAGTGTGCAAGACCTGGGTCCAGAACGCGGACGGCACGGTCGGCTGTACGCACCTTGAGTGGATACAGACCTACCTGCTGCCGCCTGAGGCAGAGGGCTATTTGACTCTGCTGATGGGTGGTTTCGACCCGTCGGCCTTCCGCCTCGGCTTCGCCGGGACCATCGGGCTGTTCGCCGTTGGTTTGGGGGCTGGCTTGATCATTTCCGCCATGCGCAAAGCGCGCAATTAATGAGGTTCCAATCATGGAAAAAATGAAAACCCTGTTCCGCAACGCTTCCATCGCCACCGTCGGCCTGGCCGTGGCCAACGTCTCCTTCGCCGACTCGCTGATCGACGAAACCACCAAGGAAGTGCTGACCCAAGCCGGCACCGACGGCTCGTCCGTGGCCAAGCTGGTGATCGCCGCCGTGGCGGTGCTGGTCGGCCTCGCCCTGGTCATCGGCGCGATGCGCAAGGCCTGACGTGATCTGGTCCCTGATGCTGGGCGCATTCATGGCGTCCGCGCTGCTGACGGGATTGAAAATCGGCCAGTATCAGTGACAGGAGGAGGGGCCGAAAGGCCCCTTTTTTATGCCTCGGTTCATATTGTTGATTATCACGTTGTTATTTGGTTCGGCAGCTCATGCCGAATATTATTACTGGTACATGGGTTATTTTAATAAGAAAGTTTCATCCCCTTCGGCTGGCTGTGATCTTTATTTCAGCAGTTTTTCCAAGGACCCTGGTCGGGTTTTTGTTATGGAACCTTCGTCAAATCCAAGTGAGGCGGGCAAGGTTTTCTATTGTGTGGTTCGTTCTGGTGATTGGATTCTTTTTAATACGGATGTTTATTTGAAAGGTGATAGGTGTCCTGAGGGAACTGAGCTTGATCTCAGTGCCGGCGAATGCCGGGAGAATAAGTGCAAGATTCTGGCTGGCTCGCTCTATGAAAAAGGCGGCCACCAAGCACCGATTTCCCGCTTCATCAATTACCTCGGTTGTGAGATCGCCGTCAGTTCGATTGATGGTTGTATCGGCCCCGCTGAGGGCGAAGCGGGTGGAACCTTCTGCCGGGTCATCGGCTCGTTCACCGGTAACTGGTTCACCTCCAAGGGCTCCTGTGCTTTCGGCTGCGACGTGGGCCCGGGCGACGGTCCGCCTCCGGGTGGGGACGGCGGCACCGGGGGCGACGGTGGTAGCAACCCGCCCGGCGGCGACGGTGGAAGCGATGGCGGCACCAAGCCCGGTAACGGCGGTGGCGATGACGGCTCCAGTGGTGGCGGCGGCGGTGGGGGCGGTGGCGGTAACAACCCCTGTCAGGGCCATGTTGGCAGTGACTGCGGCACCACGCCCGGCGGTGACGGCAGTAGCGGCGGCGATGGCGACGGGTCCGGCTCCAGCGGCGGGACCGGTGGCGATGGCGGCGACGGCTCCGGCGGGGGAGGCCTGAAAGAGCCGAAGCAAGGCTCCTTCGACAAGACCATCAAGGAATACGACGACGCCATCGCCAAGGCGCAAAAGGACTTCCAGGAACTGCAAGGCAAGTTCGAAAGCGTCCTCGCTTCCAAGTTCGATATTCACCTGGGCACCGGCGGCGGCTCCCTACCGTGTTGGGACTTTACCGCCCTCGGCCAGCGCTACGACGTCTGCCTCACCCAGTACGCCCAAGAACTCTCCGTCATCCGCTACGTGGTGCTGTTCATCGCCGCGATCCTGGCCGGATGGATCGTTTTCTATCGCTCCTGAGGAAACGCCATGGACATTCCCTTTCTCTCCGACATTCTCGCCTGGATGCAATCCCTCTGGGACTTCCTCTACAGCGGCGTCTATGACTTCGTCACCGACGCCTTTGTCCTGCTGACCAAGATGGCCATCAAGGGCTGGTTCGAGATGCAATTGTTCGTCGCGGAAATCGGCTACAAGGCGTTCCGCGAAGTCGTCGGCGGCATCGGTATCGGCTCGACCATCACGTCCTATTACTCGTCCCTGGACGGCGACCTGCGCTCGCTGCTGGCGTTCTTCGGCCTGCCGGACGCGGTGAACATGATCTTCGCCGCCATCGGCACGCGCTTCTCCATGTCCTTCATCCCTTTCATAGGTAAGTGACATGGCGATCAAGATTCATCACGGCCCGAACGGCTCCTACAAGACCTCCGGCGCGATCCAAGATGACCTGATCCCCGCGATCAAGAAAGGCCGCGTCATCATCACCAACGTGCGCGGCCTGACCCGCGAACGGATCTTCCAGGTGATGCCGGAGACGCCCTCCAGTTGCGACGTCATCAACCTCGACCTCGAGGACCTGGATGACATGGAAAAGATGCGCACCTGGTTCATGTGGGCGCCGCGTGGCGCGTTCATCATCTTCGACGAAACCCAACTGATCTTTCTGAAGTCCTGGCGCGAAGCCGACCTCAAGCGCTTCGACTTCCCGGACGGCCCGGAAGCGGCCAAGGCAGCCGGGCGGCCCATGGGCTGGCTGGATGCCTGGACCCGGCACCGGCATTTCAACTGGGACATCATCCTCACCACGCCGAACATCGCCTATATCCGTGACGACATCCGCATGACGGCGGAAAAGGCCTATCTGCACTCCAACCTCGCCGTCATCGGCATTCGGGGCCGCTACAAGGAAAGCCAGCACTCGGCACAGGACAACAAACCGCCGGCCCGCGACGTGATCGTCGAGATCAAGAAAATCCGCCAGGAGACCTTCGCCCTCTATGAATCGACAGCCACCGGCTCCGTCACCGACACCATCGCCGGCAAGAGCCTTTTTAGACAACCTAAGATTCTTCTATTCATGGCAATTCCGGCCCTTGCTATTGGGTCTGTGGTTTATGACGGCGGACCTCGTCTGCTCATGGGCGACCCTGTATCGCCGCCTGCTGCTGGAACTGCTGCGCCTGCTCAAGCCGGTCCTGCTGTGGGTGCTGCGCGTGCTACTGGTGCGGCTGGTCCTGATGCTGCTGATGATGTACCTGGGCACCCAGGCGTTCCGGGCGCTGCTCCTGTAGGCCATCCCTTCGCCGGCCGCGACTTCATCGTCAAGGCAACCCTGCTGTCCGCCTCCGGGCGCCGCACCTATCTGTTCGCCGTCCGGGGCCAGGACGGCAGCGAATTCACTCTCACCGATCGCGACCTGACCGACACCGGCTATGCCGTGGTGCCGCGGGGCAACTGCGCCGCGGAACTGAGCTTCAAGGGCGGTTGGTCCGGCTATGCCGCCTGCGCCGGGCGTAGCGCCTTGGGCAATGCGCCGCCGGCTCAGGCCGCCGCGCCGAACGTGCCGCCCGCCGCCGCGAACAGCGCCGCCGTGCGGGTGACGGTGGTTCCTGACACCAGCCGCTTGCCGCGCTCGATCAACTGAGGGGGAGCCGATGAACTGGACAAGCTATTTCGCCGCCCTGGGGCTGGCGTTCCTGGCCTATCTGGCGGGCTTTTTCTTCGCGGTGGCGGTGACGCCGACGGGGCCGGTATGGCCGCTGTAGCCGGCCTGGCCGGGGCGCGCGCGAACGGCTCGTCTCGGAGTGAGCAAGCGCCACGGCGGGGCCGGCCGACGCCCCTGTAACACGTCAGATAAACGCCCTGTGTTTTGGACATTAATGGACATTGTTGGGTAAGCCCATGAAGAAAGTGAAACCGATTCATCAAAACCGCCTCCTGTTGCAACCCGACGGGCAGTTGCTGGATTCCCCCAAGGGACGGCTCTTCGTTGATTCCATAACGGGGGCGTTCACCGACCTGTCAGGCGTGCGCATCCTGCGGTGCGGCGTGGACACGGTGCGACAGTTGTACAACGGCAAGTTGCGCCCGGAAGTGATGGCGCTGTTTGACCTCTCGGTGGATGTGGTCGAGTTCGCCGGCTACGAGTGGTCCAAGGGGCGGATCGGTCGCGACTCCGGGTATCAGTACCGCCTGCAGAACGCTGAAATGGGTCTGATCCTGCTGATCAAGAACCACAACATCAAGGTCGATACCCTCGGCTCGCACCTCAAGATCGAGGTATCGCCTCACGCCCTCGATGGCGCCGATCCGCGCATCCTCCAGGGCGTGCTGGATGACTTGGCCGCTGCCGTGCTGAGTCACTGCGAAACCAACCAAGCCGCTGTGCATATCGCCCTGGACGTACAGGGCTGGAAACCGCCTCGCGATCTGGTGGATCGCATGCATTGCCGCTCGCGTCGGGTACGCCAGATCAGCGGGATCGAGCGGATCGAATTCGACGGCAACGCCTCGGTCTACGGACGTGGCGAGACGTACATGTTCGGCTCGGCTAACGGCCTGCAACTGTCGATCTATAACAAGACCCTCCAGGCTCGGGCCACCGACAAGCTCGACTATTGGGAAAGTGTGTGGGCGACCCTGAACGGCGATCCGTTCGGCGATGGCGACCCAGCCTATAACCCCCTGGAGACGGTCTGGCGCATCGAATTCCGCTTCCATCACTCGGTGGTGCAACAGTTCTCCGAAGGCTCGCGGATGGCCTCCGGGGAGGTTATGGGCTGTCGCACCTATGAGGGGCTTTGCCCGCATCTGCAAGGGCTGTGGGGCTACGCCTGTGAAAGCTTCAAGCTGCTGAGCCGGACGGCGGTCTACGATCCGTTCTGGAGCCTGATCAGCCAGGACGCCCGTGTACAGGTCGAGTGCGATCCGCTGATCGAGCGCGCTGAGTACCGGCGCTATTACAAGACCGCCAAGGGCTTTAGCGGGCGCAACTGCGAGATGTTCCTCGGCCAGTTCGTGAGCCTGATTGCGCGGGAGCGGATTCCCGCAAAAAAAGCGATTGAGTCCGCCCGCAAATTGGAGTTCTGGCACGTTATCGAAGACCACTATCTCGCCAAGGGTTGGACTCGTCGCGATCTGGAAAGGCACATACACAAGCTGATGTGTGATCGGTATCTACGGCGGGGATACGCGATCTGATGGCGATCACCAAGCTTGAGGATGGCCGCTGGCTGGCCGACGTTGAACCGATCAAGGGCAAGCGTTTTAGGAAGCGTTTCAAGACCAAGGGCGAAGCCCAGCGGTTCGAAGCCACCGTGCGGCAAAGGACCATTGAAAACCCGGCCTGGACACCAAGGCCGAAGGATCGTCGACGCCTGTCTGAGTTGGTGACCCGTTGGACGTTACTCCACGGCCACGCCCTGACGGACGCTGACCGTCGTTCCCTGGTGCTGCGCAAGATGGCGGAACGCATGGGCGACCCCATAGGCTCGGTGGTAACCGGGAACATCTTCACCGAGTATCGGGCCAGACGCCTTGCGTCAGGCATCAGCGGCAAGACCTTGAACAACGAACTGGGCTACCTGCGGTCGCTGTTCAACGAACTGCACCAGTTGGGTGAAATCGACTATCCAGACCCGCTGGCCAAGGTGAAGGCGATCAAGCTGCAAGATCGTGAGTTGACCTACCTGACCCGCCAGCAGATAGAAACGCTGTTCCGTGCCCTCCGGGAACATTGCAAGACGCCTCATGTGGAACCCGTCGCCCTGGTCTGTCTGGCTACCGGTTGCCGCTGGGGTGAAGCTCAAGGGCTGACCCTGGATCGGGTCCGGGATGGAGCGGTGCAGTTCGTTAACACGAAGTCAAAGCGTCGCCGCTCGGTCCCGATACCTCCAGAACTGGAACAACGCCTGCACTCGCACCTGCGCCGCTACGGCAAGTTCTCCAACTGCCGCGACAGCTTCGACTTCGCCGTGAAGATGTCCGGCGTCGCCCTCCCCCGTGGGCAGAAATCGCACGTGCTCCGCCACACGTTCGCCTCGCACTTCATGATGAACGGCGGCAATATCCTGACCCTGCAAAAGATTCTCGGGCACTCGTCGCTGACCATGACCATGCGATATGCACACCTCGCCCCGGACTTCCTGCAAGACGTGATCAGACTCGGCCCGCTGAAAGACTTTCGACACTTCTTCGACACGACGGATTTTTCGACACCGGCGGAAACGCTGGAAGCCTAGAGCAGCAAGGGCTGTGGAAGGGGGATATGGCGGAAGGCAGTGGGAGTCGAACCCACCCAGGAACGGCTGCCGTCCCCCACCGGATTTGAAGTCCGGCCACGCCACCGGGCGTGATTGCCTTCCTCTTTGATTTGCAAGAGGTTTTCCTCGAGACGGGAGCTTATCAGGCCGGGGTCCGAAGAAGAAATGCCGGATGTCATGGAAAGTCGTTCGCATGGCCGGGCGAGCAGAGCGTAGCCCAGCCTCGGAGCACTTCACAGGCGTTTCAGGCAATGGCAGTAGACGAAGTGCTGGACCCGGCCGGCGGGAGTGACGTGGTGTTCGTCGCGGTGCTCGGTGAGCTGGAAGGCGGAGCCGAACTCGGCGTGCAGTTCGTCGGCGTCGTAGCGCATGACTGGCAGGCCGCTGCATTCGGTCGGGCCGTCGGCGGCGAAGGTGGCGACGATCACGTGGCCGCCGTGGCGGA
Source organism: Pseudomonas aeruginosa (assembly GCF_001457615.1). Classification (GTDB taxonomy): domain Bacteria; phylum Pseudomonadota; class Gammaproteobacteria; order Pseudomonadales; family Pseudomonadaceae; genus Pseudomonas; species Pseudomonas aeruginosa. Next base: position 5,434,606 of record NZ_LN831024.1, read on the forward strand.
CCGCCTTCATCACCTGGCGCACGTAGGCGCGGCGGGCTTCGGCAGTGGTAAGGAAGTGGAACACGGCGCGGTCGTGCCAGACATCGTAGGTGGCTTCCGGCAGGTCGACGCCGGTAATGTCGCCGGCGATCCAGCGCACCTCTTCTTCGCCGCGCGCGCCGAGGCGGTTGCGGGCGACACGCAGGGCGGCGTCGGAAAGGTCGAGCACCGTCAGGTCGCCGAAGCCTTCGGCGAGCAGGCCGTCGACCAGGGTCGAGGCGCCGCCGCCGACATCGATGATCGCCGCCTCGCGGGGCGCGCCGATGCGTCGGATCAGGTCGAGGGACAGCGTGGCCTCGGCCTGGAACCAGCTCACCGCGTCGGACGGCTTGCTCTCGTATACCCGTTGCCAGTGCTCTCGTTCGGACATGACGACCTTCTCCGTGTTGCGCTGCGACCCATTACCCACCAAGGGCGTTAACGGCACATTAACGCCATAGGCGGTGTTGCGACAGGGCCGCTCCTCAACCGTAGGCACCGCGCAGCGACATCACGCCGCGCCTTCGCGCCGCCTGGCGGATCAGCAGTTCGCCCACGGCCAGGGCCAGCGCCACGCCGCCGACGATCTTGCCGGCGTAGGCCCAGTCCATCGGCGCGCCGGGGGTGACGACGAACAGGCAGATGCCGGCCAGCACATGCAGCGCGACGAACAGCGCCCAGAGACTGGCCAGGCGGTCGCCCAGCGGCATCCGGTAGGGCCGTGGACGCGGGTCGGCGCGGCGCAGGCGGACGAAGGCCAGGCACATCAGCACATAGGGCATCATGAAAACCATGGCGAAGATCGACAGCAGGGTCCAGAACAGTTCCTCGGCAGTGTGCGCCACCAGGCCGTAGAGCAGCAGCAGGACGATGCTCACCGCCGAGGCCAGCACCGCCGAGCCGATCGGCGTGCCGTGGCGCGAATGGACCACGCCGAACAGCGCCGGCAGCTCGCCGGCCTTGGCCGCTTCCACCGCGGCACGGTTGGTGCCCATGCTCCAGGTGACCATGTTGGTGAAGAGGGTGAACAGGACGAAGGCGCCGACCAGGTCGGCGAGCATCCCGCCGGCGCCGTCGTGGCCGTAGATGTTGTAGAGGGTATGGGCGAAGATCCGGGTGACGTCGGTTTCCTCGGCCGGTACCGCGGCCAGCACGCCGAGGGTGCCGAAGATGTTGAAGGCGCCGACGATCAGCCCGGAGATCAGCACCGCGCGCGGGATGTCGCGGCGCGCGTTGCGCATCTCCGCGGCGCTGCAACAGGCCAGCTCGGTCCCCATGATGCCATAGACCATCACTCCCAGCGCGGCCATCTGGCCCGGCGAGGACGGGACGATGGAGTCCAGGCTGAAGTCGTTGGCGAAGCCATGGTTCCAGCCGAAGTGCAGGCCGCCGACGCCCAGGGCGAGCACCGCGAGCAGCTTGAGCAGCGCGCCGAGGTTCGGCAGCCACTTGCCCAGGCGCAGCGCGACCACGTTGAACGCCGCGGTGAGCAGCGCCAGGGCTATGCCGATGGCGATCTTGCCCCAGAGGCTCAGCTCGGGGAAATAGAAGGCGCCGAGCATGCTGCCGAACAGGGTGTAGACCGAAGGCATCCACAGTGCGTTGTTGACCCAGTACATCCATGACACCCGGGCCCCCCAGCGGAAGCCGAAGGCGCTGCGCACCCAGTGGTAGACGCCGCCGTTGGCGGGGAAGGCGGTGCCCAGCTCGGAGGTCATCATGGCCATCGGCAGGAACAGCAGGACCAGCACGTAGAGCCACCAGAACAGGCTCGACGGACCGAGGGAGGAAGCCAGGGCGATCTGGTCCATGAAGAGCATCGCCGAGACCGTGTAGAGCACCACATCGCGCAACCGCAGGACCTTGTTCTTGTTGTCGTCCATTGGGGTTCTCCTGAATGTTCGGGTGGGGCGCCGGCGGCGCCCCGGCGCTTACCGGTGACCGGCGCGGACAAGATCCTCCACGGTTTCCTCGATGCTCTCGCGCAGCACCCGGACCACGGTATCGACCTGTTCGCGGGTGAGGATCAGCGGCGGCGACATCACGTTCAGGTGGACGATCGGACGAACCAGCAGGCCGCGCTTCTGCGCCCGCAGGTGGACCCACTCGCCGATGTTCAGGCTTTCCGGAAACAGCGCCTTGCTCGCCTTGTCGGCGACGAACTCGACACAGGCCATGAAGCGCATCCCGCGCACGTCGCCGACGATGGGCAGGTCGCGGAGGCTTTGCAGGCGCTCCTCGAAGTAGCGGCCGACCTCGTCGGCGTGGGCGAGCAAGCCCTCGCGCTCGATGATCTCGATGTTCTTCAGCGCCGCCGCGCAGGCCACCGGGTGGCCGGAGTAGGTGAAACCATGGCTGAAGCAGCGGCCCTTGTCCGGCTCGGCGATCACCTCCCAGATGCGCCGGGAGAAGATGCACGCGCCCAGCGGCTGGTAGCCGGAGGTGAGGCCCTTGGCGGTGAGGATGATGTCCGGCTGTACGCCGAACACCGCCTGGCTGGCGAAGAAGTGGCCGAGGCGGCCGAAGGAGGTCACCACTTCGTCGGAGATGTACAGCACGTCGTAGCGCTGGCACAGCTCCCACATCCGCCGGTGGTAGCCCGCGGGCGGGACGATCACGCCGCCGGAGCCGAACACCGGCTCGGAGATGAACGCCCCCACCCGGTCGGCGCCCAGTTCGAGGATCTTGCGTTCGAACTCCGCCACCAGGCCATCGAGGAACTCGGCCTCGCCCACTCCTTCCGGAGCGCGGTAGTAGTAGGGACAGGCAAGGTGGTGGATGCGCTCGTCGAGGAAGTCGAACTCGGCCGGCCGGTCGGCGCTCTTGCCGCCCAGCGACATGCCGAGGAAGGTCGAGCCGTGGTAGGCGTTGATCCGCGTGATGACGTGCTTCTTGGCGCGCTTGCCGCGGCAGTTCTGGTAGTAGTGCATGAGGCGGATCGCGGTGTCCACGGCGGTGGAACCGCCGGTGGTGAGGAACACGTGGTCGAGGTCGCCGGGGGCCAGCTCGGCGAGCTTGCGGCAGAGTTCGATGGCGCGCGGGTTGGCCATGTCGCAGAAGGGATTGGAATAGGCCAGCAGGCGGGTCTGCTCGGCCACGGTGCGAGCCATTTCCTCGCGCCCCAGGCCGATGTTGGTGCACCACATGCCGCCCACCGCATCGAGGTAGCGGTTGCCGGCGGTGTCGTAGATATAGGCGCCGTCGCCGGCGGCGATGTTCAGCGAGCCGTTGACGCGGTGGTCGTCGAACACGTGGTAGCCGTGCATGTAGTGGGCCTGGTCGGCACGGACCAGGTCGGCGTCGCCGAGGGGGGACGTGGCGTGCATTCTTGCGTTCATCGGGCTGTCGCTCTTCTCGGATGGATGCTCCGAGGGTGCAAGAGCACCGCGCGGCGGGCCATACCCCATTTTGGGGTAAGCGCTGGGTGCGGCCGACGCGGCTTGCTATCCTGCGGCGACAACGACAAGAACGAGCCGTACCGTCCATGCAGGCCATCGCCCCGAACGCGCTCGACCGCTGGCACGAACACCTGGCGCTGGCGATCCGGCGCCTGCGCCAACCCGACTTCCTCGCCGCGCTGGTCGACGCCATCCACCAACTGGTGCCGATCGAGTCGAGCATGATCAGCCTGGAACGCAAGGGCCACGCGCCCACCCTGCTCTACGAGCGCGGCATCGCCGAGCGCTTCCGCGAGGCGATCATCCGCCGCTACTTCTCCCGCGGCTACCTGCTCGACCCTTTCTGCCTGGCGGTGGAGGAAGGCCTTCCGGAAGGCTTCTACACCCTCGGCGAGATCGCCCCCGACGACTTCTTCCAGAGCGCCTACTACCAGACCTACTACCTCGGCGCCGGAGCGGTGGAGGACGTCTACTACATCCTCGACCTCGGCCCTACCGAGAAGCTCTCGATCTGTCTCTACAACGGCCTTTCGGCGAGCCGCTACAGCGACGCCCAGGTCGCCGCCCTCGCCGGCCTGGCGCCGCCGGTGCTGGAGCTGGCCCGGCAGTTCTGCGCCGGGCGCGCCGACCTCTCGCCGAACCCGCAGGCCGACCTCGCCCCGCGCCTTCAGGAAGTGCTGCGCGGCTTCGGTCGCGACGTGCTCACCGACCGCGAACGCGAGGCCTGCCACCTGCTGCTCAGCGGCCACTCGGCGAAATCCAGCGCGCGGCTGATGGACATCTCCCCGGAGACCGTGCGCATGCACCGGAAGAATCTCTACACCAAGCTGGAAGTCGGCTCGCAGTCGGAACTGTTCGCGCTGTTCATCGAGTGCCTGAGCCAGGGGCAGCGCGTCGGCCCCTGAGACTCAGGGCGAGACGCCGCCGAGCAACTGTTCGGCCAGCGCCGAGCCCTCGCGCAGGCGACGGTCGTTGCCGATGCGGCGGGTCAGGCCGATGCGGTCGAAGTGCTCGAGGATCTGGATGCTGCGCTTGCGGCCGATGCCCAGGCGGTCGCGGAATTCCGCCGGGCGGATCAGCCCGGCGGGGTCGCGCACCTGCACGGCGATCTCGGCCAATTGACGCAGGGTGGCTTCCGGGTAGAACAGGTCGCGCACCACCTGCTGCAACTGGCCCAGGCGTGCCAGCTTGCGCAGCAGGTTGCGCATGACGGCTTCATCCTGGCGCAGCTCGCGGGCCAGGTCGCGGACCCAGGGCGGGTCGTAGCGGCCGGCTTCGAGCAGCGGCCAGAGGCGCGCGCGCAGTTGCTCCTCGCTATCGCTCAGGCGCACTTCGTGGCCGGGCAGGTGCAGCCAGGGCCCGCTGCTGTGCACATCACCGCCGGCCAGGGCGGCGTCGAGCAGGGCGATGAACACCGGCCGCTCCAGCTGCGGCAGGGCGTAGCGACGCAGGCGGTCGCGGTCGGGACCGAGTTCGTCCGGTAGCTCTTCGTGGAAGCGCCGCAGGCCGGCGAGCAGTTGCTCGACCAGGGCGAACCAGCGCTCCCCGGCGAACAACCGGGGGCCGAGGCGGGTCTGCACCTCGACCACCTCTTCCGGCAGCCGCCAGTGCTCGCGCGGGCGGTTGAAGGATTGCACCAGGCGTTGCGGGTCGAGGCCGTTCTCGGCCGCGCCGAGCAAGGTCGGCAGCGCCTCCTCCAGGCTTTCCTGGCGCAGCGCCTGAAGCTGTGCCAGACGTGCCGGCGTTCGTCGGTTGCGCGCCGGCGCGGCGCCGTCGAGCACCCGCCCGCCGCCAAGGGTGCGCTGCGCCGACTGGTCGCGCAGCACCAGGCGGTCGCCATGCAGGGCCTGGATCGGCGCGTTCAGCACCAGTTGGGCGAAGGCGCGGTGGCCAGGCTCCAGTTGTTCGCCTTCGAGCAGGGCCAGGCGCCCGGTGACGTCCTGGGTGCCCAGGTGCAGGTGCACCGGGGTCCAGTGGGTGAAGTCGCGGAGTTCGTCGGGCAACAGGCGGAAGTCGATGTCGACCCGCGTGGTCGGCGCGTGCAGCGCGGCCTGCAGCAGCCAGTCGCCGCGCTGGATCTGTTCCAGCGCGAGGCGCTCGCCGGCGATGTTCAGGGCCACGCGCTGGCCGGCCCAGGCCTGTTGCGCGGGCCGGTTCTGCGCGTGCAGGCCGCGCACCCGCACCGGCCGTCCGGCGTTGCCGAGGAGCAGTTCGTCGCCCACCGCGACCTGTCCGGAGAAGGCCGTACCGGTGACCACGATGCCGCTGCCGGCGACGCTGAAGGCCCGGTCCACCGCCAGGCGGAAGTATCCCTCGCGGCTACGCTCGCGGACTTCGCCGGCGAGCCCGCCGAGTGCTTCGCGCAACGCCTCGACGCCCTCCCCGGTGCTGCTGGAGAGCGGGAAGATCGGCGAGCGCGCCAGCGGGCCGGAGGCCAGCAGGTGTTCGACCTGGGTCCGCACCTGCTGCACCCGCTGCGGCTCGACCCGGTCGATCTTGGTCAGCGCCACCAGCGCCCGGCGGATACCGAGCAGTTCGACGATCGCCAGGTGCTCGCGGGTCTGCGGCATCAGGCCGTCGTCGGCGGCCACCACCAGCAGCACGCAATCGATGCCGCTGGCGCCGGCCAGCATGTTGTGGACGAAGCGCTCGTGGCCGGGCACGTCGATGAAGCCGGTGGGGCTGCCGTCGCCAAGGTCGGCGTAGAGATAGCCCAGGTCGATGGTGATCCCGCGTTGGCGCTCGGCCGGGCGGCGGTCGCCCTCGATGCCGGTGAGGGCGCGCAGCAGCGAGGTCTTGCCGTGGTCGATGTGCCCGGCGGTGCCGACGATCACGACAGCTCGCTCCGCAGTCGCGGCAACTGGGCGAGGAACGCCGGCTCGTCGTCGAGCTGGCGCAGATCGAGCCAGAGGGCGTCGTCGTCGAGCCGACCGATCACCGGCAGCGGCAGCCCGCGCAGGGCTTCCTCGAGGTTGCGCAGGGCGCGTCCGCGCAGGCGCCTGGGCTGCCGCGGACGCAGGCACAGCGCGGCGCTGGCCAGCCGCGCCACCGGCTGCGCGCCGCTGCCGATCATGCCCAGGGCGTCGACCACAGCGACCTCCCAGCCCTCGCCGAGCGCCTCGCCCAGCGCCGGCGCCAGACGCTCGGCCTGGGCGCGGATCTCCGCCGCCGGGCGGCTGAGCAGGCGCAGGGTGGTCAGGCGTTCGGCGAGGCGGTCCGGATCGCGGTACAGGCCGAGCACCGCCTCGAGGGCGGCGAGGGTCAGCTTGTCGACGCGCAGGGCGCGCTTGAGCGGGTTCTTCTTGATCCGCCCGATCAGTTCTCGGTTGCCGAGGATCAGCCCGGCCTGGGGCCCGCCGAGCAATTTGTCGCCGCTGAAGGTAACGATGTCGGCGCCGTCGGCCAGGGCTTCCTGCACCGTCGGTTCCTTGGGCAAGCCCCAGCGGGTCAGGTCCACCAGGGTGCCGCTGCCGAGGTCTTCCAGCAGCGGCAGGCCGTGGCCATGGGCGATGGCCGCCAGTTGCGCGGTGGGCACGCTGGCGGTGAAGCCCTGGACGCTGTAGTTGCTGGTGTGCACGCGCATCAGCAGGCCGCTGCGCGGGCCGATGGCGGCTTCGTAGTCCCTGGCGTGGGTGCGGTTGGTGGTGCCCACCTCATGCAAGCGCACGCCGGCGCGGGCCATGATGTCGGGAATGCGGAAGGCGCCGCCGATCTCGATCAGCTCGCCGCGCGAGATGATCCCTTCCTTGCGCGCCCCCAGGCTGTTCAGCGCCAGCAGCACCGCCGCCGCGTTGTTGTTGACCACGGTGACCGCCTCGGCGCCGGTGAGTTCGCGGATCAGCCCGGCGATCAGGTCGTCGCGGTCGCCGCGTTTGCCGCTGGCCAGGTCGAACTCCAGGTTCAGCGGGTAGCGCGCGGCCAGGGTGATCGCCTCGATGGCTTCGTCCGGCAACAGGGCGCGGCCGAGGTTGGTATGCAACACCGTGCCGGTCAGGTTGAACACCCGCCGCACGCGGCTGGCATGCTGCGCGGCGAGGCGTTCGCCGGCGCGCCCGGCGAGCACCGCCTCGCTCAGTTCGATCTCGGCGAGGGCACCGTGTCGGGCCGGCTCGCGCAGTTCGTCGAGCAGGTCGCGGAGGGTCGCCAGCAACGCCTCGCGGCCATAGCGCTGGTGCAGAGGAGCGGCCGCCGCGCTGCGCAGCAGGCGGTCGACCGAAGGCAAGCGAACGGAACTCATGGAGAAACCTTATCCACAGGGTAGGGTCACCGACACGCCCATCATAGACGCGTCGGCGCATGCCCGCAGCGTCTTCGGCTATTCGCCGCCGGGGGCCAGCAACAGGTTCGGCGAACGCCGCAGGTAGCCGTCCTCGGCCAGGCGCATGTCCAGCGCCAGGCTGGCCAGGTCGTCGGCAAGGGCATCGGCGTGGCGGTCGAACTCCAGGTAGAACTGCTTCAGGTAGCCCTGGCAACTGGGGCAGGTCTCGGCGCGCAGCACGGCTTTTTCCGCCGGCTGCCCGTCATGCTCCAGGGACAGGTAGGCCAGGTGCTTGCTTTCCTCGCAGTGGCTGCACTTGATTCGCACGTAGTGCCATTCGCAGGCGCACAGCGAGCAGCTCAGGTAGCGCAGGCCGGTTTCCTTGCCGCCCTGGCGGATCATCCCGGCCATCGGCGGCGAGCCGCAGGCGGGGCACAAGGTCCGGCTCTCGGTCTCGACCACCGCGCCCTCCTCCAGTCCCAGCAGCCAATGGCTCCAGGCTACTTGCAGGGCGGCGCCGAGGAACGGCACCAGGGCCGCCGGCAGGAGGTCGAACTGACCGCTGAGCAGGGCGATGGCCCAGGCCTTGCGCTGGCCTTCGTCGGCTTCGCGCAATTGTTCGAGTGCCGCGCCGACGGCGGCGTTGGCCGGCGCCGGGTAGCCCGCGAGCAGGGCATCCAGCCAGGGCAGCCAGGCGCCTTCGCGCACCAGCAGGTCGTAGGCCAGCGGCGGCATGCCGTGCTCGCGGCTCTTGCGCAGGCGCTCGGGGTCGAGCGGGGCCAGCGCCGGCGGGTTGTCCAGCAGCGCCTGCTGGAGCCGGCAGAGACCGGCGACCAGGCGCAGGTAGTCGCCCATCGGGTGCCCCTCGGCCAGTTGCAGCAGGCGCTCGCCGCGGCGGGCGAACAGGTCGCGCGACGGCTGGTGCAGGTGCGGGGGAATGTTGGCGGCGGCTTCGATCTGCCCCGGCTGAAGAATGGTGCGTGACACGGGAACTCCTCGGGTCTGCGCCGGCGGGCCGGTGGGCCGCGCCGCAACGATCGGGCGCCCGGTGGGGCGCGGAATGAATGCAAAGGCCCCATCGCTGGGGCCTCCGGTCGGGCGATGGCGACACTATACGCGTCAGTGCTCCTCGCCCTTGCCGACTTCCTTCAGCCAGCCGTTATGGTGCTTGCGCGCCCAGGCGCGGCTGACCTTGCCGTAGAGCATCGCGCCCATCGAGCCCTTGACCCAGATGCCGGCGTAGATATGCACGATGATGCTGGCGATCAGGACGAAGGCGGCGAAGGCGTGCAGGAGCGCCGACAGGCGGATCGCCTCGATGCCGAACCAGGCGCTGAAGTACTGGCGCCAGATCACGATGCCGGTGACCAGCAGGGTCAGCATGCTCAGCAGCAGCACCCAGAACAACAGCTTCTGCCCGGCGTTGTAGCGGCCGACTTCCGGGAGGTTCTCCTCGCGGTTGCTGACCACGTCGCGCCACTGCTTGAGCCACTGGATATCGCTCTTCTGCACCCGGTTGTGGTGGGCGAAGCGCACCACCAGGCCGAGGAAGAAGACGAACATCGCCAGCCCCAGGAAGGGGTGCAGGATACGCGTCCAGGGACCGCCGCCGAACAGGTTGGTCAGCCAGAACAGCGCCGGGTGGAACAGCGCCAGCCCGGACAACCCGGCCATGAAGAACAGGATCGCCACGGCCCAGTGGTTGCTGCGCTCGTTGGCGTTGTAGCGCTGGATTTCATTTTTCATTTCCGACTCCTCGAGAGCGCCGCCGCTGCCGCCGGGTCGCGGAGGACCGGCGGCAACGCCCGCGCGCAGGCTCAACGACGCTCGTGCGGGTCAAAGGTGTGTACCGACGGATCGACCTGGTGCACCGGTGCCTCGGCTTGCCCGTGGTCTTCCTCGTCGTCCGCGCGGTTGGGACCGACGCGCACATAGTGGAAGAACCCGGCGAGCACCGTGGCGCCCATGGCCAGCAGCGCCAGCGGCTTGGTCACGCCCTTCCACAGGCTGACCAGCGGGCTGACGCTCGGCTGGTCGGCCAGGCCGGCATAGAGCGACGGCTTGTCGGCGTGGTGCAGCACGTACATCACGTGGGTGCCGCCCACCCCTTCGGGGTCGTACAGGCCGGCGTTCTCGTAACCGCGGCTCTTCAGGTCGACGATGCGTTCGGCGGCGTGTTCCTTCATGTCCACCTTGCTGCCGAAGACGATGGCGCCGGTCGGGCAGGTCTTCACGCAGGCCGGCTCCATGCCCACCGAGACGCGGTCGGAACACAGGCTGCACTTGTAGGCCTTGTGGTCCTTCTGCGAGATCCGTGGGATGTCGAACGGGCAACCGGTGATGCAGTAGCCGCAACCGATGCACTTGTCCTGGTTGAAGTCGACGATGCCGTTGGCGTACTTCACGATCGCCCCCGGGCTCGGGCAGGCCTTCAGGCAGCCCGGCTCGGCGCAGTGCATGCAACCATCCTTGCGGATCAGCCACTCGAGGTTACCGGCCTCGTTCTCGTGCTCGGTGAAACGCATCACCGTCCACGAGTCGGCCGTCAGGTCCATGGGGTTGTCGTAGGTGCCGTGGTTGTGGCCGACCTCGTCGCGCAGCTCGTTCCATTCCGAGCAGGCGACCTGGCAGGCCTTGCAACCGATGCACTTGGACACGTCGATCAGTTTCGCCACTTCCTCCTGGTTCCGCACCGAGGGCATCGGCGTGGTGGTCGCGGAGCGGGCGTGGATGTCCTGACTACTCATGTTTCACCTCACGCCTTTTCCACGTTGACCAGGAACGACTTGAACTCCGGCGTCTGGGTATTCCCGTCGCCCACGAAGGGGGTCAGGGTGTTGGCCAGGAAGCCGTTGCGCGCCATGCCGGCGAAGCCCCAGTGGATCGGGATGCCGACGTGGTGCACGGTCTTGCCGTCCACCTGCAGCGGGCGGATGCGCTTGGTCACCACCGCCACCGCCTTGATGTAGCCGCGGTTGGAGGAGACCTTGACCTTGTCGCCGGCATTGATGCCCAGCTCCTTGGCCAGCGCCTCGCCGATCTCGACGAACTGCTCGGGCTGGGTGATCGCATTCAGCCGGCAGTGCTTGGTCCAGTAGTGGAAGTGCTCGGTGAGCCGGTAGGTGGTCGCTGCGTAGGGGAACTCGTCGGCCGTGCCGAACAGTTCCATGTCGTTCTTGAACACCCGTGCCGCCGGGTTGCTGATCGCCTTGCGGTTGTCGCGGTGCAAGGGGTTCACCCCGATCGGCGTCTCGAACGGCTCGTAGTGCTCGGGGAACGGGCCTTCGGCCATCTTGTCGACGGCGAACAGGCGGGCCACCCCTTCGGGGTTCATGATGAACGGGTTCATCCCGGCTTCCGGCGGTACGTCGGCCTTGTAGTCGGGCACGTCGGTGCCGCCCCAGGACTTGCCGTTCCACCACACCAGGCGCTTCTTCTCCGGGTCCCACGGCTTGCCGCTGACGTCGGCCGAGGCGCGGTTGTAGAGAATCCGCCGGTTCGCCGGCCAGGCCCAGGCCCAGCCGAGGGTCTGGCCCATGCCGTAGGGGTCGCTGTTGTCGCGGCGGCCCATCTGGTTGCCCTGCTGGGTCCAGGAGCCGGCGAAGATCCAGCAGCCGCTCGCCGTGCTGCCGTCGTCGCGCAGCAGGGCGAAGCCCGGCAACTGCTCGCCGGCCTTGGCCAGGATCATGCCGTTGGCCGGGTCGACCAGGTCGCTCAGGGCCTTGCCGTTGAACTCCCGGGCCAGTTCGTCCGGGCCCGGTTCGTCGGGCTTGAGGTAGGACCAGTCGAGGCCGAGGATCGGGTCGGGGAAGGCCCCGCCGTCCTTGCGGTACATCTCGCGCAGGCGGTGGAACAGCCCGGCCATGATGGCGATGTCCGGACGCGCCTGGCCCGGCGGCTCGGCGCCCTTCCAGTGCCACTGCAACCAGCGGCCGCTGTTGACGATCGAGCCGTCTTCCTCGGCGAAGCAGGAGGTGGGCAGGCGGAACACCGTGGTCTTGATGCTGGCGGTGTCGACGTCGTTGTACTCGCCGACGTTGCGCCAGAACTCCGAGGTCTCGGTCACCAGCGGGTCCATCACCACCATCCACTTCAGGCGCGCCAGCGCGGCGCCGACCTTGGCCTTGTTGGGGAACGAGGCGATGGGGTTGAAGCCCTGGCAGAAGTAACCGTTGACCTTGCCCTGGTACATCATGTCGAAGTAGCGCAGCACGTCGTAGCCGGCGCCCGGCATGTCGAGCTTGGGCAGCCAGTCGTAGCACCAGTTGTTTTCCTTGGTCGCCGACTTGCCGAACCAGGCCTTCATCAGGCTGACGTGGAACTTGCCGTAGTTCTGCCAGTAGGACAGCTGTCCCGGGCGCAGCGGCTTGGCCGTGCGCTTGGCGATGTAGGCGTCGTAGTCCTGCTCGGCGTCCATCGCCAGGGTCAGGTAGCCCGGCAGCGAGTTGGACAGCAGGCCGAGGTCGGTCAGGCCCTGGATGTTGGAGTGGCCGCGCAGGGCGTTCATGCCGCCGCCGGGCATGCCGATGTTGCCCAGCAGCAGCTGGACCATCGCGCCTGTGCGGATCATCTGCGCGCCTACCGAGTGCTGGGTCCAGCCCAGGGCGTACATGATGGTCATGACCTTGCCCGGCTTGGAGGTCTCGGCGATTTCCGCCCAGACCTTGAGCATCATGTCCTTCGGCGTACCGCAGATGTTGCTCACCACGTCCGGGGTGTAGCGGCTGTAGTGCTGCTTGAGCAGGTTGAACACGCAGCGCGGGTGGGTCAGGGTCGGGTCGACCTTGGCATAGCCATCCTCACCGATCTCGTAGCCCCAGGAGGACTTGTCCGGGTAGGTCCGCTTCTCGGCGTCGTAGCCGTTGAACAGGCCGTCCTCGAAGCTGAAGCCTTCCTTCACGATGAACGAGACATCGGTGTAGTTGCGCACGTATTCGTGCTGGATCTTGTCGTTTTCCAGCAGGTAGTTGATCAGGCCGCCGAGGAAGGCGATGTCGGTGCCGGTCCGGATCGGCGCGTAGTAGTCGGCGACCGAGGCGGAACGGGTGAAACGCGGATCGACCACCAGCAGCCGCGCCTTGTTGTGCGCCTTGGCTTCGGTGACCCATTTGAATCCGCACGGGTGGGCTTCGGCGGCGTTGCCGCCCATGATCAGCACCAGATCGGCATTCTTGATGTCGGTCCAGTGGTTGGTCATGGCTCCACGGCCAAACGTCGGGGCAAGACTTGCCACCGTCGGGCCGTGTCAGACACGCGCCTGGTTGTCGAATCCCAGGATGCCGAGGGAGCGCATCACCTTGTGGGTGATGTAGCCGGCCTCGTTGGACGAGGCGGACGCGGCGAGGAAGCCGGTGGTCAACCAGCGGTTGACGGTCTGGCCCTGCTCGTTCTTCTCGACGAAGTTGGCGTCGCGGTCTTCCTTCATCAGCTTGGCGATGCGCTCGAGGGCTTCGTCCCACTCGATGCGCTTCCACTCGCTGGAGCCGGCCTCGCGCACTTCCGGATACTTCAGGCGGTTCGGGCTGTGGATGTAGTCCAGCAGGCCGGCGCCTTTCGGGCAGAGGGTGCCGCGGTTGACCGGATGGTCGGCGTCGCCCTCGATATGGATGATGTTCTGCGCGACGTTCTTGGCGCCGTCGCCCTGGCTGTACATGATCAGGCCGCAACCGACCGAACAGTAGGTACAGGTGTTGCGGGTCTCGACCGTGTGCGCCAGCTTGAAGTGGCGGACCTGGTCGGCGAAGGCCTCCGTGGGGGCCATCCCGAGCGCCGCAAGGCTCGATCCTCCAAGGCCTATACCGCAGACCTTGAAGAATTGCCGACGGTTCATATCCATCGTGCATCTCCTGCATCAGGCAAAGGACACCCGGGACATGGCCGGATGTCTCTGGTTAAAAGATAGCCAGCCTGGCGAGGTACGCCAGCCGGGCATGGCTACGGGGCAGCGAACCCTACACGAACGCTGGGTTTTTCTGCCTTGACCGGAGTCATTACACGGCGGCGCAAACCTTGTCCAGCAAGGTGCGCGGAATCGGGACAGGTCCGAACGCCGCGAGGCGCGCGAACAGGAGGTGATATCCAGGTGCCATTAGACCAAAGACTAATGCCGGGTCGCCTAGGGCTGCGGCGACCCGGCGAGCGGATCAGAGTCCGACGTTCCTGAGGCGATTGGCATGCTGCCGATAGACCTGGGTCGGGTCGCTCTCGAACAGGCTGACCAGGCCGAGCAACTGGTTGACTTCGTCCAGATGGTCCATCCGGTAGTTGTCCTTCACCACGCTGCCCAGGTGGCTGGAGCATTGGCCGACCAGACCGTCGTTGGCCTCGCCGAACAGCAGCCCGGTCACCGCCAGGCCGGCGGAGCTCGGGTCGAGCGCATTGGTCAGGGAGCCGGTGCCGCTCATCGAGTAGTAGCGCACCCCGGCTACCGTCTCCGCGCCCTGGCCACAGGCGCTGGCCGGGATCGCCTGCGGGAAGCGCTGGTTGAACCGCGCGGTGCCGGGAGTGTTGAGACTGTTCAGGGCAGCCAGCGCGTCGCCCTTGACCCACTCGCCGCCGTCGACGATGTCGACCACCGAGAACAGCGCCTCCACCGCCGAGGCGATCACCTCGGTGCCGATCGGCCCGAGGAACTCGCTGAAGCCGGTCACCGCGTCGGCTACCGGCGTGCCCTTGTGCGGCGTGCCCATGGTGGTGACCGAGGCCACCAGTTGCGGCGCCACCCCGGCGACGTAGCGCACGGTCATGCCGCCCTGGCTGTGGCCGATCAGGTTGACTTTCTCCGCGCCGGTCAGGGCCAGGACTTCCTCCACCTGCGCCAGTAGCTGTTCGCCGCGCACCTCGTTGCTGTTCACCGGCGACTGCGAGGTGGCGAAGACCTTCGCGCCGTCCTTCTCCAGGGCCGGCACGATAGCGTGCCAGTAGTCCACCGGGCCGACGCTCTTGAAGCCGAACAGACCGTGGGACAGCACGATGGGATAGCGCGTGCGGGTGTAGTCGGTCGCAGCGTGCACGGGAAGGCTGGCGGCCAGCGCTACCAGCGCCGCCGCGAGGAACGTCTTGTTCTTGTTCATCGTCGAGACTCCGTTCGGATTGGACAGGCAGTTGGCAAGGCACGTGCTGAGCGGGCCGGAACCCCAGCCTGACAGCGCCGCCAAAGGCGTCGAGCCGTGCTTAAGTTGGGCTTCCGGCGCACGCCATTACCCCGGGTAACAGCGCCGCCGTTCCCATTCCGCCCGCCGCGCCGCAAGTGCTGTCGGAGAGCTTTCGATGCCTGTCACCCGAGGCCACAGCGGTGCAGCGCAGCGAGCACCTATCCGATCAGCCAGTCCGCCGGCTTGACCGAAATGCCTGGCGGTTCCGGCAAGCGGGCCGCATTCGGCGGCGGCGCAACTTCCTATGGTGAAGCGTCCCTGGCTACCGGAACCGCGCCATGCGCAACCCCTACCCGCCGCTCGCCGCCGCTCCCTATCCGCACCTGCTGGCCCCGCTGGACCTGGGCTTCACCCGTCTGCGCAACCGCGTGGTGATGGGTTCGATGCACACCGGGCTGGAGGATCGTCTGTGGGACTTCGGCAAGCTCGCTGCCTACTACCGCGAGCGTGCCCGGGGCGGCGTCGGGCTGATCGTCACCGGCGGTTTCGCGCCCTGCCGCGAAGGTTGGCTGCTGCCCTTCGGCAGCAGCCTCACCAGCGCCCTGGAGGTGCCCGCCCATCGTCGCCTGACCCAGGCGGTGCATGCCGAGGGCGGCAAGATCCTGCTGCAGATCCTCCACGCCGGGCGCTATGGCTACCACCCGATGGCGGTGTCCGCCTCGCCGTTGAAGTCGCCGATCAGTTGGTTCACCCCGCGCGAGCTCTCCGAGCGCGGCATCCGCAAGACCATCCGCGCCTTCGTCCGTTGCGCGCGGCTGGCCAAGGCCGCCGCCTACGACGGCGTGGAGGTGATGGGCAGCGAAGGCTACCTGCTCAACCAGTTCCTCTGCCCGCGCACCAATCGCCGCGACGACCAGTGGGGCGGCCCGCTGGAAAACCGCATGCGCCTGGCGCTGGAGATCGTCCGCGGCATCCGGCGGATCGTCGGCCAACGCTTCATCCTCTGCTATCGCCTGTCGCTGCTCGACCTGGTCGAGGGCGGCAATACCTGGGACGAGGTGCGGCGCATCGCCCTGGCCCTGGAGGAAGCCGGAATCACCCTGCTCAACACCGGCATCGGCTGGCACGAGTCGCGCGTGCCGACCATCGTCACCTCGGTGCCGCGCGCGGCCTTCGCCGAGGTCAGCGCACGGCTGCGCCACGAGCTGAAGGTGCCGGTGATCGCCAGTAACCGGATCAACACCCCCGAGGTCGCCGAATCCCTGCTCGCCACCGACAAGGCCGACCTGGTGTCGATGGCCCGGCCGCTGCTGGCCGACCCGCAGTTCGTGGCCAAGGCCGGCGCCGGCCGGGCCGAGGAGATCAACACCTGCATCGCCTGCAACCAGGCCTGCCTCGATCATGCCTTCGCCAACCGCCGCGCCACCTGCCTGGTCAACCCGCGGGCGGCCTTCGAGACCGAATTGCGCTACCGCAAGGCGCGCACGCAGAAGCGCATCGCGGTGATCGGCGCCGGCCCCGCCGGGCTCTCCGCCGCCTGCGTGGCCGCCGAGCGCGGGCATCGGGTCAGCCTGTTCGAGGCGAGCGGGGAAATCGGCGGGCAGTTCAACCTGGCCAAGCGGATTCCCGGCAAGGAGGAGTTCCGCGAAACCCTGCGCTACTTCCGCGTGCGTCTGGAACGCCTCGGCGTCGACCTGCGCCTCGGCCACCGGGTGCGCCAGGGCGAGCTGGACGGTCAGTTCGACGACGTGGTGGTGGCCACCGGCATCCAGCCACGCCGGCCAAGGATCGACGGCATCGGCGGACCGACCGTACTCAGCTACGTGGACGTGCTGCGCGGCGCGCCGGTGGGCGCGCGGGTCGCCATCGTCGGCGCCGGCGGCATCGGCTTCGACGTCGCCGCCTTCCTCGTCGCCGCGCCCAGCGACGGCCAGCCGCGGGCGCTCGGCGAATGGCTCGCGGAATGGGGCGTGGACCTCGACAACAGCCAGCCCGGCGGCCTCCGCGAACCCGCTCCGACGCGGCCGGCGCGCCAGGTCTGGCTGCTCCAGCGCAAGCCCGGCGCTCCCGGCGCGCAGCTCGGCAAGACCAGCGGCTGGGTACACCGCGCGCACCTCAGGCACAACGCCGTACGCATGCTCGGCGGGGTGGAGTACCTGAAGATCGACGAACGCGGCCTGTTGATCCGCGTCGACGGCGAGGAACGCTGGCTGGAGGTGGACAACGTGGTGATCTGCGCCGGCCAGGAGCCGCTGCGCGAGTTGCAGATCAGCCAGGCGGCGGAAAGCCTGCGCTTCCACCTGATCGGTGGGGCGCGGGTGGCAGGGGAACTGGATGCCAAGCGGGCGATTCGCGAGGGGGCCATGCTGGCGGCGCGCTTGTAGGGGGATAACGCCGCTGGCGGTATGGCTGCCGTAGGGCGAACAACCGCTCGCGATTACCCGCCGGGCGGAATCCGAGGGCGAGCGATGGGGCCTCGCGTTTTCCTCCTCCGCCCCCGCCTGGTGCATACTGTGCGACTCCCCGTACCACTCCGGCCCGTCCCTCGCCATGCGCGGGGCGCGCTCGCCGTCATCGTTCCAGGAGTCTTGCATGCCCACTCCCCCCTGGTGGCTGTTCGTCCTGCCCCTGCTCGCCGGCGCCTGCCTGCCGCTGCAGGCGGGGATCAACGGCCAGTTGGCCAAGCAGGTGTCCAGCGTCCTCGCCGCGGCACTGATCTCGTTCTTCGTCGGCACCCTCGGGTTGCTCGCCCTGACCCTCTCGCAGCGCGAGTTTCCCGGCCTGGCGGCATTGCGCGGGCTGAGCTGGTGGCACTGGTGCGGCGGTTTCCTCGGCATGTTCTTCATCTTCATCGCCGCCTTCGCCGCACCGCGCATCGGCGCGCTGATGTTCATGGTGCTGGTGCTCGCCGGCCAGTTGGGCATGGCCATGAGCCTCGACCACTTCGGTTGGGCCGGCTTCCGCGAGGCACCGATCAGCGCGCTGAAGCTGGGCGGGTTGGCACTGATCGGCGCCGGCATCTGGATGATCCGCAAGGGCTGAGTGCGTCTTGCCGCGGACGCGTCGGCCGGCCTATAGTCGGCCTCGGCGTTCTCCACGCCTCCCGTCCGCGGAAAGGGCAGCGCCCAGGCGATCCACCCCACGCATCGCGCATGCGACTCCAGGCCTGCTGGCGGACAAGGCTGCAGAGGAGATCGTATGTCCTTTTCCCGCACTCTCGGCGACGGCCGGATCAATCTCGAACAGCAACGCAAGCGCGCCAAGGAGCTGTTGCGCCAGTGGCGCCGCGACCCGGCCAGCCGTACAGGGCTTCCGGGGCAGGAGCCGCGCCTGGCCGACGCCCAGTGGCAGGTGGCGCGCGAGCTGGGCTTCGCCAGTTGGCCGCGACTCAAGGCGCATGTCGACGCCATCGCCTTCGCCAGCCGCCACCCCGATCTGGTCGGCGGCGATGAGGCCGCGACCCTGCACCTGCGCTGCGGCAACGACATCGCCCACGGCCTGAAGCTCGCCGGCTTTCGCGGCGACTTCCGGATGTTCGCCGACCCGCTGACCATGGGACCGGTGCCGAACCTGCCGTTGCCCGAGTTCCTCGCCCTGCGCAGCGACTACCTGAGCCGCGCCTTCGACCTCGACCCGGCCGACGCCCAGGCCCGCCAGCGCCAGGAATACGCTGGGCTCGAGCGGCTCGGAGAATACTCGCGGGTGGCCCTCTGGTGCGAGGCGGACGCCTACGACCAGTTGTTCCTGGTCCGGGTGCTGGCCGGCATGCAGACGCCGCCGGAGCATCTGGAACTGATCGAGATCGACCGCGTGCCAGGCGTCGAGCGCTTCGTCGGCATCGGCCAACTGGCGCCTGAGCTGCTCGCCTGGCTATGGACTCGGCGTCGCCCGCTGGACGCAGAAGCCCTGACGCTGGCCCGCGCGGCCTGGGAAGCCTACCGCGATCCGGCGCCACTGCGCTGGGCGCAACTGGCCGCAGCGCCGACCCCGGCGCTACCGTTGCTGGGGCCGGCGCTGCGTCGGCAACTGCATGAACTGCCGGCCCTGCGCGACGGCCTGTCGCTGAGCGAACGGCTGACACTGGAGATCGTCCGCGACGGCGAGCGGCCGAGCGCCGGTCAGGTCTTCGCCGAGCTGACCGCACGGCGCGAGCCGCTGCCCTATCTCGGCGACCTGATGTTCCGCGTCCTGCTCCGCGCGCTGCTGGAAGAGCCCGGTGCGCTGCTGCGCACGCCGGCGCCGGAACTGCCCTGGGAACGCCAGCCGCTGGCGCTGACCGCTGCAGGCCGCGAGGTCCTGGCCGGGCGGCGCTACCGCCTCGACCTCGGCGCCCCCGAACGCTGGGTCGGCGGCGTACGCCTGCGCGCCGGCACCGCGCACTGGGCTCTGGACGAGCAGGACCGGCCGGTATGGCGGGAGGACCCACGGCACTGACGCTCATCGCCCGGACGAGCGCAACGGGCGCGCAGCCACTATCATTGCGCGCCCGTTTTCCCCGCCCCCGCCCGCCGATGAAGAAGATCCCGCTCGCCGCCGCCGACCCCGACCGCCTGGATACCTGGGTGAAATACCGCGAAGGCCTGTGCGGCGAGTGCAACGCGACCTGCTGCACGCTGCCGGTGGAAGTGCGCATCGACGACCTGATCCGCATGCGACTGGTCGACGAGTTCGAGCGCGAGGAACCGGCCAAGCGAATCGCCAAGCGACTGGAAAAGGATGGCGTGATCGAGCACTTCAACCACAAGCGCGAGATCTTCACCCTCACCCGCATGGCCAACGGCGACTGCCTGTACCTCGACCGCAAGACCCGCCTGTGCACCATCTATGCCCGCCGCCCGGACACCTGCCGCAACCACCCGCGCATCGGCCCGCGTCCCGGCCACTGCGCCTACCGGCCGAAGTAGCCTCAGCCAGGCGGCGCCACACCCTGGCATAGCTGGTACTGTCCCACCGGCGGCCGGCAGCGCAAGCGCTGGCGCACCTCGTCGGGCAAGGCGCCGAACGAACGCGAGCGGATCGCCAGCAGGGCGTCGCGACGCAACCAGCCGGCCAGTTCGCTGTCCTCCGCCCGTTGTGCCCGCCCGCCGCTGTAGAACACTGCCGAGTACGGCCGCTTCGGCCAGAACACCAGCGGCCGCTCGCGCCAGCCGGCGTCGCTGGCCAGCAGCGCGGCGGTGGACTTCTGCTCGGCGCGCGAGCCCAGCAGCAGGGAGCCGAGGAACAGCGCGAACAGCAATGGCGTCAGCGCCAGGCAGGCCAGCCCGCCACGCCGCAGCCAGGCGCTGCGCGCCAGCGGCGCGCGCAGCAGGTCGGCGGCGAGCAACGCCAGGGCCGGCAGGCCGGGCAGCACGTAGGTCCAGAGGACGTTGCCGGCGAAGGTGAAGAACAGGCACGGCGCCAGTCCCCAGAACAGCCAGTAGCGCCTGCGCGAGGCGACGCCATCGACCACCTCCCCGCGCTGGCGCCAGCCCAGCCAGAGCAGCAGCGGCAACCAGAGGCTCCAGGGAAACGCGGCGGCCAGCAGGAACAGCCAGACGCTGCCGTAGGGATAGGCGTGGGCATTGCCGTAGCGGTCGCCGTCCCAGCCGGCGGTGACGAAGCGCTGCCAATGCTCGCCGAGCAGGAAGTACTCGAGGAAGCCCGGCGTCTTCAACTCCGCCAGCAGGTACCAGGGCGCCGCCACCAGGAGCATCAGCAGGCTTCCGCGGATCCATGGCAGGCCCCGCCAGAGCGCGCGCCAGCGCCACTCCAGCAAGGCCCACAGGCCGATCGGCAGTCCGGCGAGGATCAGCGTCAGCGGCCCTTTCGCCAGCAGCCCGAGGCCGAGGCCGAGGAACATCAGCCAGCCCTCGCGGCGCCGGATTCCCTCCGCGCCATGCAGGCCCAGCCAGAAGCCGCGCATGGTCAGGACCAGGGCCAGGGCCAGGGCCATGTCGGTCATCACCGCCCCGGAGGCGACGAAGAACAGCGCCGAACTGCCCAGCAGGACGCAGGCGATCCGCGCCTGCCGACGATCTTCGCGAGCCTGCCAGTCCCATACCAGCCACAGCACCAGCACGCCCAGCAACCAGTGCGGCAGGCGGCTGGCGAACTCGTTGGCGCCGAGCAGAAGCTGGCCGCCGGCGCTGAGCCAGAAGGCCAGCGGCGGCTTGCCCCAGAACGGCACGCCGACGTCGTACCAGGGCGTGATCCAGTCGCCCTGTTCGGCCATCTTCCGCGCCACCTCGCCATAGCGGGCCTCAGTGGTGTCCATCAGCGGATAGCTGCCCAGGCTCAGCAGGCGGATGGCGAAGGCCAGGGCGAGCAGGAACCAGGCCAGCGGCCAGCCGCGCAGCGCCCTCACGGATTGGCCCCGCCGACCTGCGCCGGCAGGTAGCGGTCGATCAGGTAGAGCGGGCGGCGCCGCGCTTCCATGGTCATCCGCCCGAGGTATTCGCTGCATACGCCGATGGCCAGCAGTTGCAGGCCACCGATCAGGAACAGCGCGGCGATCACCGGCCAGTGCTCGTGGATCTCCTGTTGGCCGAAGATCCCGGCGAGCAGGGTCGCCAGGGCCGCCAGCAGGCTGAGCAGACCGAGGTAGCCGGCGACCTTCAGCGGCGCGGTGGAAAACCCGGTGATGCCCTCCAGGGCGAAGTTCCACAGCCGCCAGTAGCGCCACTTGCTGTGGCCGGCGACGCGAGCGGCGCGGCTATAGGCGATATCGACCTGGCGGAAACCGACCCAGGCGAACAGTCCCTTCATGAAGCGATTGCCTTCCGGCAGCTCGCAAAGGGCATCGACCACCCGCCGGTCGAGCAGGCGGAAGTCGCCGACGTCGCGCGGGATCGGCACCTCGCTGAGGCGGTTGATCAGCCGGTAGAAGGCGCTCGCCGAGGCGCGCTTCAGCCAGCTTTCACCGGCCCGGCTACGGCGGCGCATGTTGACCATTTCGGCGCCGCCGATCCAGGCGTCGAGCATCTGCGGGATCAGTTCCGGGGGATCCTGCAGGTCGGCATCGATGACGATCACCGCGGCGCCGCGCGACAGCTTGAGCCCGGCGCTCATCGCCTGTTCCTTGCCGAAGTTGCGGGTGAAGCGGGCCACGCCCACCCGGCGGTCGGCGGCCTGTAGCTGGGCGAGGATCGCCGCGCTGCGGTCGGTGCTGCCGTCGTCGACATAGAGCATCTCGCAATCGTCGCCAAGGTCGCCGAGCACGGCGCCCAGGCGCTGGTGGAAGGCCGGCAGCACCGCCTCCTCGTTGAACACCGGCACTACCACGCTGAGCAGGCAGGGGGCCTCGAGCTTCGACGCCAGGGAAGGTTCGATCATCATGAGAAGGTCCAGAGTCGATGAAGGTGATAGGTCGCCAACAGCAGTGCGCCGGTCGCGGCGAGCTGGGCCAGGCGGTAGTCGAGTCCGGCGAGGTCGCCGAGCAGCAACACCAGGACGGCGTTGCCGAGTACGCAAAGCAGGCTGACGGCGAAGAAGCGCGGCAGCGAACGGAACACCGGGCCACGGTGGCGGAAAGTCTTCCGGCGATGCCCCAGGTAGGCAGCCAGAGCCCCGCAGCCTGCTCCCGTCGCGGCGGCCACGGCGGCGCCGACGGCGAAGCCCTCGACCAGGAGGGTCAGCACCAGGTAATGAACGGCGGTGGCACCGGCGCCGACCGAGACGAAACGCCCCAGGAGCATGCATGGCTTCCTCTGGAAACAACCGACGCCGGCATTCTAGGAAGGTGCGCAAAGCCCCGCGGTTAGCGCTGCGCAAGCTTCCTGACAGGTTTTCGCAGGGTTCCCCGCGGCAGGCCTGGAAGCCGCGTCGGACAAGGAATACACGGCAGGCAGAGGTCTGTTACCGGATATGAAAAACGGGTTTTCCGCAGGCCTCGCCGCCGTCGCTATACTGCCCGGCCGATCCGGAGGACCCCATGAGCCTGTTGCGCGATGCCTGGCGCCACGCCCCGACCCACCACAGGGTCTGGGCGCTGGCCGGGCCGATGATTCTGTCGAACGTTTCCGTTCCCCTGGTGCACCTGGTGGACAGCACGGTGGTCGGCCACCTGCCGCACGCCTACCAGCTCGGCGCGGTAGCCGTGGGCGGCAGCCTGTACACCCTGATGGTCGGCGTGCTCGGCTTCCTGCGCATGGGCACCACCGGCTTCGCCGCCCAGGCCGCCGGCCGCGACGATGGCGGCGCGCTGCGCCTGATCCTCGCCCAGGGCCTGGGCATGGCGCTGCTCCTGGCCCTGCTGCTCGGCGCGCTGGCCCTGCCCCTGAGCGGCTGGGCCCTGCAACTGATGCAACCTTCGGCGGAACTGACCGGCGAGGCCCGCGCCTTCTTCCATACCCGCCTGCTCGGCCTGCCGGCGGCCCTGGCCAGCTACGCGCTGGTCGGCTGGTTCCTCGGCACGCAGAACGCACGGGCGCCATTGGCGATCCTGTTGACCACCAACCTGAGCAACATCGCCCTGGTGCTCTGGTTCGTCCACGGCCTCGACTGGGGCGTGCAAGGCGCGGCCCGCGCCTCGGTGCTGGCGGAATGGAGCGGCGCCCTGCTCGGCCTGGCCCTGACCCGCCGCGACCTGGCCCGGCGCCCCGGGCGGGCGCAGTGGCAACGCCTGCGCCACTGGCTGTCGTGGCTGCCGCTGCTGATGGTCAACCGGGATATCTTCATCCGCAGCCTGGCCCTGCAACTGGTGTTCTTCCTGCTCACCGTACAGGGCACCCGCCTCGGCGACACCACGGTAGCCGCCAACGCCCTGCTGCTCAACGGCCTGCTCCTGACGTCCTACGCCCTCGACGGTCTCGCCCACGCGGTGGAGGCGCTCTGCGGCCACGCCATCGGCGCCCGCGACCGAGCCGCCCTGCGCCGCGCGCTGGTGGTGGCCGGTGGTTGGTCGCTGCTGGCAAGCCTGGCGTTCGCCGCGCTGTTCGCCTTGTTCGGCCACCTGTTCATCGACCTGCAGAGCGACATCGCCGGCGTCCGCGAAGTCGCCTACGCCTATCTGCCGTACCTGGCCTGCCTGCCGCTGCTGGGGATGTGGAGCTATCTGCTCGACGGCCTGTTCATCGGCGCCACCCGCGCCCGCGAGATGCGTAACGCGATGCTCGTCGCGGTGGCCGCCAGCCTGCCCCTCGGCTGGCTGTTGCAGGGGCTGGGCAACCACGGGCTATGGCTGGCGTTCCTCGCCTTCATGCTGCTGCGCGGGCTGGTCCTGGCCGCCTACGGCTGGCGCCTGACCCGCCGCGATGGCTGGTTCGCCGCTCAGGGCGCCGACAGCGGACGATAGGCGAGCATCAGCGGGACGTCGGCAGCGTGCGCGACCTGTACCAGTTCGCTGGCCAGGCGCCCACCGGGAAACACCAGCACCAGGTCCGGCGCGGCCTCGCCGAGGACGGCCTCGCCATACTCGCGCAGGGCGTTGTCGCTGCCACTGCGCTCCGGATAATCGTAGGCGCGCGAATCCGCGCCACGCTCGCGGCACCAGCGCTCGGCCTCGTCCGGCAGGCCGCTGCCGGCATGCAGCAGGTGGCCGAGCAGCGCCACCGGTTGCAGGCCGTGGCACTGGTCGAGCGCCAGGCGCAGGCGTTCGGCGTCCTTGAAATGGCGTCCGGCGCAGATCAGGAGGCGCATGCCGATCCCTCCCCTTGCCCTGGCTCGTCCGGCCGCTTCGCCATCGGATCGATGCCGCTGCGTTCGAGCAGCGGATAGGCCAGGGCGGTGACATGATGGTGGATGCGTCGGTAGTCGCGGAGAATGCGCTGGAACACGTCACCGGACTCCACCCAGGCACCACGATCGTCGCGCAGGCGACGGAAGCGCTCGCGACTGGCATCGGCCTCCAGTCGCTGCAGCAACTTCTTGCGCGCCACCAGGCGCAGCGCGGCGTCCAGGTCTTCGCGAAGGAACGCGCTGATCGCCAGGTGCAGGCTCTCCTCGATCGCCGCCTGCAACGGCAGCATGCGGCCCAGCTCGAACTCGCTGCCGGCGCGGCTGCGCCCGGCCCAGCGCATCGCCAGGGGCAGCAGGCTGTTGGCGACGAGATCGCCGATGTGCTCGATGTTGATGGCGAACAGAAGGATTTCCTGGGCACGATCGGCGTCGCTGTCGCCGAGGCCGTCCTGGCCGAGGTCTGCCAGGTAGGCGCGGATCGCCGCACTCAACTGGTCGAGGGCCTGGTCCTGGCGACGGATTTCCGCCGCCACCTTCGCCTCCGGTCGCTGCAACAGGCCGCTGGTGGCGCGCAGCATCAGACTGGCCATGTCGGCCAGCCGCAGGACTTCGCGAGTAGCGTTGGCCAGGCCGATGTTGGCCACCTCCAGCCCGGCTTCGTCGAGGTAGCGCGGCATGCCCGGGTCGTCGGACTGTGCCTCTTCCGGCAACAGGCGCGCGAGCAGCGCCGCAAGGGGGCCGGTGAAGCCGATCGCCAGCAGTGCCAGGGCCAGGTTGAAAGCACTGTGGAACCAGACCGCCGCCGCACCGCCGAGTGCGTTGGCCGGCTGCGCCAGCGCCGTCAGCCAGGGCAGCACCAGCAGGCAACCGAGCAGGCGCACCAGCAGGTTGCCCAACGGCAGGCGCCGCGCCACCCGGCTACCGGCCACCCCCAACGCCGGCAAGGCGCCGCCGAGGTTGGCACCGAGCACCAGGGCCAGGGCGATGGGCAGCGAGACCAGTCCGGCCTGGGCCAGGGACGCCACCAGCAGTACCACCGCGACACTGGAATGGCAGGCCCAGGTCAGCAGCGCGGCGAGAAGCAGGGCGATCAGCGGATCGCCTTCGAGGCCGTGGATCACCGCGACAAAGGCTGGCGAGGCCTCGATCTGCTGCAGGGAATGGCCGAGCAACGCCAGCGCCAGGAGCATCAGGCCGAGTCCGATCAGGCACTGGCCAAGGCTCTCCAGGCGTGGACCGTCGCCCAGGCGGAACAGCAGCAGGCCGGACAGCAGGGCCAGCGGCGCCAGCAACGAGGTGTCGAAGCTGAGCAGTTGCACCACCAGGGTGGTGCCGACGTTGGCGCCGAGCATCACTGCCAGCGCCGGCGCCAGGCCCAGGGTGCCACTGGCAGTGAAGGACGCTGCCATCAGGCTGGTGGCGGTGCTGCTCTGCAGCAGGCCGGTGATGCCGAGCCCGGCGAGCAGGGCCAGCCAGCGGTTGCCCAGGTGGCGGCCGAGCCAGTTGCGCAGCACAGTGCCGAAACCGCGCAGCACGCCGCTGGAGACCATGTGCGTGCCCCACAACAGGAGGGCCACGGCACCGGCCAGGTTGATCAGGAGGATGGTTCCCAGCATGGCGGAACTCCCGGTTCGGAATGGATCGTGAAGGGAACGGGCTCATTGACCCATGGCCAGCCTGAGCGATGCACGGTTGAGCGCGCTCGAGCAGTCCAGCAGGTATTTCACTTCGACCTGGCTCAGGCGGCCGCTGGCGTATGCGCGCACGCTGACCACCATCAGCAGGTGCGCGGCCTTCGCCAGCAGCCGTGCTGCCAGGCCACAGAGCGCGCGGCGAGACGCGCCCAGGCATTTGCGTACGACGTTCATGGCTGCTTCCTCGGTGGAGGAGCGCGCCGCAGCGCGGCACGCCCTTGGGCTCAGAAACGCAAGGTCGCTCCCGAGACCAGCCATCGCTCGCGCTCGCCGCGCAGGTGGCCGCCGACCAGCAGATCGAGGTCCAGCCGTTCGCCCAGGTGCAGCCGCGGTCCGGCCTGCCAGCCGCTGTCGCCGGCCGACTCGCCGAAGCGTTCGGCGATCAGGGTCAACGGCTGGCCGACGCGGTATTCCATGCCCACGCCCCAGTTCCAGCGATGCCGGCGCTCGCCCTCGGCGTAGGCATGCCCCAGGCCGACCCCGGCGTTCAGGCGCAGGGCCTCGAACGGCTGGTAGCTCAGCGGCAGGTTGAAGCCGGCGCCTTCGAAGGCGTGCCGGCGGTCCAGGTAGAGATCCGCCGAGAGCGCGAAGGCCAACGCCAGGCCGAGGTCGTCGCGGGCCAGCAGCGGTGTCTTCAGCTCGGGGCTGAGGCGGCTGTGCCGATCGCCTGCGTCGCCCTCGCGCACCAGCGCCGCGCCGAGCTGCACCGATGGTAGGGCGGAGAAGGTGCAGGCTGGCGACAGCACCGACTGGTAGCGGTTGCCGTGGTGGCGTTCGCGCTGGTGCCAGGCGTCCAGGTTGCATTCGCCGACGGGATCGATCTCGCCGTCGTCGACCCGGTAGGCGCCGCCCGCGGCGCGAGCCTCGGACAGCAGTGCCAGCAGCAGGACGCAGGCTAGCGCGGCGGCGACGAAGCCCAGGCGCCAGGACAGGGCGCGTCGCAGCGCGGCCGGCAGCGGTTGGAAAAGGGGCGCCCGCGGGCGCCGGTCGTGCAGGGTCATGATGCGTCTCTCCATGCGTGGGTCCGGTGTGCGTTGCGCGGCGCGGCGAGGCTTGCCGACGCGCCGGGAAAGGCCGGGACGAAGCCCGGCCGATCGCTCAGAACCACTGGCCGAAGCGGCGGATGTAGAGGGTCTTCATGGTCTGCGCGGTGACGCAGTAGCAGAGCAGCGTGCCCACCAGCCAGGGGAAGTACTCCCACGGCAGCGGCTGCAGGCCGACCATCGCCCCCAGCGGCGAGAACGGCACGTAGATGCCCAGCGCCATCACCAGCCCGGTCATCAGCATCACCGGCAGCGCCGCGGTGCTCTGGATGAAGGGAATCTTCTGGGTACGCAGCATGTGCACCACCAGGGTCTGCGAGAGCAGGCCCTCGATGAACCAGCCGGACTGGAACAGCGACTGCATTTCCGGGCTGTTGGCGGCGAACACGAACCACATCAGCGCGTAGGTGGTGATGTCGAAGATCGACGAGGTCGGGCCGATCCAGACCATGAAGCGGCCGATGTTCTTCGAGTCCCACTTGCGCGGCTTGGCGAGGAACTCCTTGTCCATCTTGTCCCACGGCAGCGACAGCTGGGAGATGTCGTACATCAGGTTCTGCAGCAGCAGGTGGATCGCCAGCATCGGCAGGAAGGGGATGAAGGCGCTGGCCACCAGTACCGAGAACACGTTGCCGAAGTTGGAGCTGGCAGTCATGTTCAGGTACTTCATGATGTTGCCGAAGGTCTCGCGGCCCTTGATAACGCCCTCCTCCAGGACCATCAGGCTTTTTTCCAGGAGGATGATGTCGGCCGATTCCTTGGCGATGTCGGTGCCGCTGTCCACCGAGATGCCGACATCGGCATCTCGCAGCGCGGGGGCGTCGTTGATGCCGTCGCCGAGGAAGCCGACAGTGTGTCCGTTGCCCTGCAGGGCCTTGAGCACCCGCGACTTCTGCAGCGGCGTCAGCTTGGCGAACACCGTGCGCTCCTCGGCCAGGCGTTGCAGGGTGGCATCGTCCATCAGGTCGATGTCGCGACCGAGCAGCGGCTCGCCGACGTCCAGGCCGACCTCGCGGCAGATCTTCGCGCTGACCACCGGGTTGTCGCCGGTGAGCACCTTCACCGCCACGCCGTTCTCGCGCAACGCGGCGATGGCCGGGCCGGCGGTTTCCTTCGGCGGATCGAGGAAGGTCAGCAGGCCGGCGATCACCAGGTCGCGCTCGTCGCTGGCGCCGTACTGGGCCTGGGACTCCGTGCGCGAGAGGCTGCGG
The DNA here is from genome assembly GCF_001457615.1 of Pseudomonas aeruginosa. Taxonomy (GTDB): domain Bacteria; phylum Pseudomonadota; class Gammaproteobacteria; order Pseudomonadales; family Pseudomonadaceae; genus Pseudomonas; species Pseudomonas aeruginosa. Next base: position 5,462,976 of record NZ_LN831024.1, read on the forward strand.
GTGCCGAGCAGGAGCACGCGGAAGCCGTCGCGGTTGTATTGCTCGGCCAGCGCCAGCAGGGCCCGGCGGCGTTCCTCGTCGAGCGGCAGGTCGACACCGTCCTGGTGCACGCGGGTGGCGATCTCGAGCATTTCCTCGACCGCGCCCTTGCACACCAGCAGGTGTTCGCCGCCCTTGCCCTCGAGGATCACCGAGAGACGCCGACGGACGAAATCGAAGGGCAGTTCGTCGACCTTGTGCCAGGCATCCGGCGGCGTGATGCGCGGGTTCTGTTCGACGAAGGCGACCACCGCGCGGTCCATCAGGTTCTTCATCCCGGACTGGTGGAAGCTGTTCAGCCAGGCCATTTGCAGGACCCGGTCGCAGCGCCGGCCGGCAACGTCGACGTGATGCTCGAGGATGATCCGGTCCTGGGTCAGGGTGCCGGTCTTGTCGGTGCAGAGCACGTCCATGGCGCCGAAGTTCTGGATCGCGTTAAGACGCTTGACCACCACCTTGCGCCGCGACATCGCCACCGCGCCCTTGGCCAGGTTGGCGCTGACGATCATCGGCAGCATTTCCGGGGTCAGGCCGACCGCCACGGCGAGAGCGAACATGAACGCCTCGGTCCAGTCGCCCTTGGTGAAGCCGTTGATCAGCAACACGATCGGCACCATCACCAGCATGAAGCGGATCAGCAGCCAACTGACGCTGTTCACCCCACGGTCGAAGGCGGTCTGCGCCCGCGAACCGACGATGGAACGGGCCAGCGAACCGAAATAGGTGCGCGCACCGGTGGCGACCACCACCGCGGTGGCCGTGCCGCTGACCACGTTGGTGCCCATGAAGCAGATGTTCGGCAGTTCGAGCAGGTCCTGCTGGTCGGCGGCGATCCGCTTGGCGGACTTCTCGCGGACCGCGCCGAGGGTGTCGTATTTCTCCACCGGCAGCGCCTCGCCGGTGAGTACGGCCTGGCTGATGAACAGGTCGCGCGATTCGATCAGGCGGATGTCGGCGGGGATCATGTCGCCGGCGGACAGGCGCACGATGTCGCCGACCACCAGTTCGCCCATGGGGATTTCCCGCAGCTCGCCGCGCATCCCGCGCTCGTCGCGGCGCAGCACGGTGGCGGTGTTCCGCACCATGGCCTTGAGCGCCTCGGCGGCCTTGCCCGAGCGGTACTCCTGCCAGAAGCGCATCAGGCCGCTGACCAGGACCATGCAGAGGACGATGATGACGCCAGTGAGATCGGTTTCCTCACCGTCCTGCAGCGGCAGCCAGAAGTCGGTGAAGAAGCTGATCGCGGAGAGCGTCATCAGCACGTAGATGAAGGGGTTGTTGAACGCTTGCAGCAGTTGCACCAGGACGTGTGGCGGACGGTCGTGGGCCACTTCGTTGGGGCCGTCGGCGTGCAGCCGGGCGGCGGCCTCGGCCTGGTCGAGGCCGTCCTGGCGACCGCGGACATTGGTGAGGGTGGTTTCCAGGCTGTTCTGCGCTTCGCGGGCGGCGCGCATGGACAGTCGGTCGTTGCGGCGCTCGGTATCGAGCTGGGTATTGCGTTGGGTCGCTACGCTCATGACTCGGTCTCCTGTCGCGAGCTGCGCGACGGCGACACGAGTCGGTTGCCGGTCAGGTGACAGGCAAAGGCGTGCCGGGTCGCGATGTTCGCGATCGGTGGGAAGAATGTTCGGCTTGTCCGGGTGAGGCCCACTGCGCGCGGCCGCTCAGGCGGCACGCAGCAGGCCGACTTGGTGGTTCGTCCATGGCAGGCTCCTTGTGCGAAGGGTTGGGCAGGAGAAAGCGTCAGCCGCGCATCGGGCGGCGACCGCTCTCAGGGTTCTCTTCGACCTGCGTCTCCAGGCGGCGATACTCCAGGCGACCGCCGGCCGGGTCGACACGCCAGGCGAGGCTCGCAGGATGGCCGTGGCCGGGAAGGATCGCGCCGGGGGACTGCGCGGCGCGCACGCGCATCTTCGCCACGAAGGCGGATACGCCGGGGGATACCGAATTCTCGAAGTTCATGACTCACCTGTACCCGGCGTGCCGGACACGGGTGAGAAGCAGTGGGTCAGCCCAGGATGCCGCTCAACCGACCGACCCGTTGCGGGTTCCGTCGTGCGTTGGTTTGGGTCATCGCACCAGCCGGCATCTGCTGGGCCGGGCGACGACTACTGGGAATACTGTCCATGGCTCTCTTCGTAGGGGGAAAGAAAGTGCCCGGCTCTGCGGGCGGGGGTTTTATAGACCTCTTGCCAGACGAGGTCAACCGAAAAAGCCGTTTCGTTCAGGCTTCTATGGAACATCGGAAAATTCCCGCAGGAGTCCGGCGAAAAGACACCGGCCAAAAGCGCTCAGGCGGAGATCAGTCCCGCCAGCCGTCGCGCCAGCGCCGGCACTTCGGAGGCCGGGTCGAGGCGCAGGCGAAAACGGGTCTGCAGGATGTCCAGCAGTTCCTCGACGTCGCGCAGTTGGCGCTGCAGCGTCTCGCCGTTGCCGGCGCGCTGGCCGAACAGCCCGTCGGCCAGGGTCAGGCGCAGGTCGCCCTCGGTTATGGCGGCCTTCAGGCCCTGGCGGAACACGCTGTGCGGGTGGGTCGAGGTGTACCAGTTGCGCGGGATGTAATCGATCCACAACTGCGGGCGCAGGTCGAAGCGGTACAGCGGCAGCCAGCCGCTGCGACCGCGCACGGCGCTTTCGTAGAGACCGGCGTGCGGGTCGACCAGGCGTACGCAATGCACCTGTCCGGCGTCCGCCTCGTCGCCCGGCAAAGGCAGTGCTCGCGGCGGATTGGCCGAGCCGAAGCCGACATCCACCAGGAACTCGCCCTCCGCCAGGTACAGACGCAGCATCAGATGCGATTGCTGGGTCAGCGGCGCGTCCTCCGGGAGCCCCCAGCGTACCCGTGCCACCAGCAGTTCCAGCTCGTAGCCGAGGGCCAGCAGCAGGCGGGCGAACAGCGAGTTGAGTTCGAAGCAATAACCGCCGCGGCTGCCCTCGACGACCTTGGCGAAAACCTTGTCGGCGTCGATCTCGATGGGACGGTCGAGCAGCACGTCGAGGTTCTCGAAGGCGACCCGGCGCAGATGCGCGTCGATCAGTCGGTCGAGACTCGCCAGACTCGGCGGACCGGGATCGTCGATGCCGATATGGTGCAGGTAGGCATGGGTCTGCTCGGGCGTCAGCGGGGTCATGGCGGGCTCCGGAAAATGGCCAGCTCGATTCTAGACGCATTCTCGGGGAATACCGGAAGCGCCGTCAGGCACATTGGCCCGGGGTCTGCTTGACTGTGCCCATCCCACCCCGAGGAGCGCCGCCATGGCCCAGGCAATCGTCGCCTACCTGCACTACCTGTCGATCTTCCTGCTGTTCGCCCTGCTGGTGTTGCAGCACCGCCTGCTGCGCCTGCCGCTGGACCTGGAGCGCGCCCGCAGCCTGGCGGCGATCGACCGCGGCTACGGCCTCTGCGCCCTGGCGGTACTGGCCAGCGGGTTGGCGCGGGTGCTGTGGTACGGCAAGGGCGTCGACTATTACCTGCACAATGGTCTGTTCCACGCCAAGGTCGGGCTATTCGTCCTCGCTGCCCTGGTCTCGCTGTTGCCGACCGTTACCTTCCTTGGCTGGCGCGGCGCCCTCAAGGCCGGCGAAGTGCCGGCGGTGACGCCGGCCCGGGGCCGGCGGGTGGTCATGGCGGTGCGCCTGCAACTGCTCCTGCTGCTGGTCATTCCGTTGCTGGCTACGCTGATGGCGCGCGGCTTCGGCATGCGCGGCTGAGCCCTCAGTTCTGCATGGCCCGGCCATGCACGTCCATCGCCGCCTGGCGCAGCGCCTCGGAGCGGGTCGGATGCGGATGGCAGGTCAGCGCGAGGTCCTCCGCCGAGGCGCTGAACTCCATGGCCACGCAGGCTTCGCCGATCATCTCGCTGACGCCCGGCCCGATCATGTGCACGCCGAGCACCTGGTCGCTGCGGGCATCGGAGAGGATCTTGATGAAGCCTTCGCTCTCGTGGTTGATCTTCGCCCGGCTGTTGGCGCTGAACGGGAAGCGTCCGACCTTGTACTCGCGCCTCGCCGCCTGCAACTGCTCCTCGCCGAGGCCGACGCTGGCCACTTCCGGCTGGGTGTAGATGACCGACGGAATCACCTCGGCGTTCATCTCCGCCGCATGCCCGGCGATCCGCTCGATGCAGACGATCGCCTCTTCCTCGGCCTTGTGCGCCAGCATCGGTCCCGAGGTCACGTCGCCGATCACCCAGACGCCCGGCGCCGCGCTGCGCTGTCTCTGGTTCTCCAGCATGCCACGACGATCGCTGGCCAGGCCGACCGTCTCCAGCCCCAGTCCTTCGGTATAGGGGCGCCGGCCGATGGCCACCAGCACGTAGTCCGCCTGCAGCGATTCCGTAGCGCCGCCGGCGGCCGGTTGCAGGTCGAGTTCGACGCCCTGCTCGCCACTGCGCGCGGCGACCACGCGGGTGCCGAGGCGAAACCGCATGCCCTGGCGGGTCAGGGCGCGCTGGAGGGTCCTTGCGGTTTCCCCATCCAGCCCCGGGCAGATCCGCTCGAGGTACTCCAGCACCGTGACCTGTGCGCCCAGCCGGCGCCAGACCGAACCAAGCTCCAGGCCGATCACGCCGGCGCCGATCACCACCAGGTGGCGAGGCACTTCGGCCAACTCCAGGGCGCCGGTGGAGTCGAGGATGCGCTGGTTGTCCACAGGCACGCCGGGCAGCGGCGCCGGTTCCGAACCGGTGGCGATGACGATGTCGCGCGCCTCCAGTTGCGCGTGGCCGCCGTCGGCAAGGGCCACGCCGACCCGGCCCTCGCCTTGCAAGCGCGCCCAGCCCTTGATCCACTGCACCTTGTGCTTGCGGAAAAGGAATTCGACGCCACGGGTCAGGGCGGCGACGCTCTCGTCCTTCTGCTTCATCATCTGCGCCAGGTCCAGTTCCGGGCTGACCCGGATGCCGAGCCGGGCGAACTCGCCGCCGCTCGCCGCGGCGTATAGCTCCGAGGCGTGCAACAGGGCCTTGGACGGCATGCAGCCGACGTTCAGGCAAGTCCCGCCGAGGGTTTCGCGACCCTCCACGCAGGCCACCTTCAGGCCCAGCTGGCCGGCGCGAATGGCAGCGTTGTAGCCCCCCGGACCGGCGCCGATCACGATCACGTCATAGCTTTCCATCATCCTGCTCCTCGGTTGTCCCGCCACGGCCCCCTCAGCGTAGGCGACGCCGGCGCAAATAGAGGAAACGTCGCGTAGAGGGACCGAAAGCGATTGTATTTCGCTCGTCATGCAAAGCTTATATGATGACCGTAATTTTCCTGCAACCCTTTCCCACCACGACAGGAGCACTACCATGGAACAGCCCGGCCGCGAAGATCGCCTGAACGCCTGGATCGCCACCGAACGGGCCGCCCGCGCCCGCCTCGGCGCCAGCGGAACCCTGGAGCTGGCGCAAGTCGCCGCGCTCTCCCCGCAGGAGTTCTTCGACCGCATCGGCAGCGGCCAACTGCCCTGTCCGCCCTACGGCGAACTGGTCGACTTCGTTCCCATCGAGTGGTCCGAAGGGCGCTTCCTGTTCCAGGGCACCCCGGACCGCCGCCACTACAATCCGCTGGGTAGCGTGCACGGCGGCTACGCCGCGTCGCTGCTGGACTCCTGCATGGGCTGCGCGATCCATACCCGGCTCCAGGCCGGCCAGGGCTATACCACCACCGACCTGCGGATCAGCTACCTGCGCGCGCTGACCGACAAGGTCGGCCCGGTGCGTGCCGAAGGCCGGGTGGTGCACCTCGGCCGCTCGACGGCGGTCGCCGAGGGCCGGTTGTACGATGTCGACGACCGTCTCTACGCCGTCGGCTCGACCACCTGCCTGGTCCTGCACATGGCCGGATGAACGCGGCTTCGCCAGGGAAGGCCGCCAGGCGTTAAGATGACGACCTGCATTCCAAGGTATCGAAGCCATGCGTTATCCCGAAGACCACAAGCAGAAGACCCGCCGGCGTATCGTCGAGGAGGCTGCCCGGCTGTTCCGCCAGGACGGCGTCGGCGCCACCGGGCTGCAACCGCTGATGAAGGCCCTGGGCCTGACCCATGGCGGCTTCTACGCGCACTTCAAGTCCAAGGACGACCTGGTGGAAACCGCGTTGCGGCATGCCGCGGCGCAACTCGACGAAATCACCGCGCCCCTGGCGGAGGCGGAACGACCGCTGGCGCTGCTGATAGAGCAGTACCTGTCGCCGCGTCACCGCGATAACCCCGGCGCCGGCTGCCCGTTGCCGACCCTGTCGGCGGAACTCGGCCAGCGCGGCACGCCGAGCCCGACCACCGACAGCATCGTGCGCAAGCGCCTGGCGATGATCGAAGCGGCCCTGGAGGGCGAGGACGCAGGCGAGCGCGCCGTGCTGCTGCTCGCTTCGCTGGTCGGCGCGCTGCAACTGTCGCGCAGCGTGCAGGATGAGGCGCTGTCGCAACGGATACTGGAAGCGACGCGCAAGAAGCTGCTGGAGCAGATGGAGCGCTAGGGCCTCAGCCGAGGTAGCGCTCGGCCGGCCGCTGCCGCGACAGATTGGGCGCGAGCCTGGCCCGCGCCGTCATCAGCGCCTGCCAATCGGCCGCATCCGGCAACGACGGGATGGTCACCGCTTCACGCCGATCGAAACCGACCAGCGCTGCCTCCACCAGATCCTCGACCTCCATCACCATCTCCGCGGGAATCCCGGCGATTCCGGCGCCGCTGCGCTCCCAGATCTCGGTACGGGTGACGCCGGGCAGCACCGCCTGGACGTAAACGCCGCTGCCGGCCAGCTCGTGCTGCAGCGACTGGCTCAGGCTCAGCACGTAGGCCTTGGTCGCGCTATAGACGGCATTGAACAACTCCGGCGCCAGCGCCACCACCGAACCAAGGTTGACGATGGCGCCGCCGCCACGCCGGCGGAACCCCTCCGCCGCGCCGGCAGCCAGGCGGGTCAGGGCCACTACGTTGAGGGCGATCATCCGCTCCGCCCGGTCCATGTCGGCATCGGCCAGCGGACCGTTCATCGCCACGCCGGCGTTGTTCACCAGCAACGCGATCGAGGCGTCGTCGCGCAACCGTCGCTCGACCCGCAATCTATCGTCGCGCTCGGACAGGTCGGCGCGCAGGATCTCCACCCTGACCCCGTGGGCTTGGCGAAGTCGATCCGCCAGGGCTTCCAGGCGTTGCCGGTCGCGCGCCACCAGCAACAGGTCGTGGCCACGGCGGGCCAAGTGCTCGGCGTAGGTCGCGCCGACTCCGGAAGAGGCGCCGGTGACCAGGGCGACGCCATTGCCAATCTGTTCGTTCATGTGGGTTCTCGCTGGAAAAAAGCCTGACCGCTGACAGCGGCTGTTTATATTACACACTTAATATTATGACCATAATTAAAACCGTCAAGCCTTTATCCGTTCCAACGAGCAGGGAGGGATGAGGAAAACCTTCATGCAACCGTCACGGAAAACGCCAATAAAAGGTCAGGACCCACACCACCCCGACATGCCCTACCATGGCGTTGTCTATCGCGGGAGGATCATGCGTCATGTATCACGGTGAAAGACTCAATGCCTGGACCCACCTGATCGGTGCGGTCGCCGCCTGTACCGGCGCCGTCTGGCTGACGGTCCAGGCGAGCCTCAACGGCAGTCCGTGGAAGATCGTCGGGGTCGGCGTCTACGGCGTCACCCTGACGCTGCTCTACAGCATCTCGACCGCCTACCACAGCGTGCGCGGGCGAGCGAAGGTGGTGATGCGCAAGCTCGACCACCTGTCCATCTACCTGCTGATCGCCGGCAGCTACACGCCTTTCTGCCTGGTCACGCTGCGCGGTCCCTGGGGCTGGACGCTGTTCGGCATCGTCTGGGGCCTGGCCGTGCTCGGCATGCTCCAGGAGATCAAGCCACGCTCCGAGGCGCGGGTGCTGTCGGTGGTGATCTACGCGGTGATGGGCTGGATCGTGCTGATCGCGGTGAAACCGCTGCTCGCCGCCCTCGGCAGCGCCGGCTTCACCTGGCTGGCGGCCGGCGGCGTGCTCTATACCGTAGGGATCGTCTTCTATGCCTATGACCACCGCTTCCGCCACTGGCATGGCATCTGGCACCTGTTCGTGATCGCCGGCAGCCTCCTCCACTTCGTGGCGATCTGGCGCTACGTACTCTAGGCGCGGTCCGGCGCGAAGCAGCGGGAGCTGGTCGCGCCGGAGGCTCAGCCCTTCTTCGTCCGCGACAGCGCGATGCACGCCACCACGATCAGCACGCCGCCGGCGATGGTCAGCGCGTCCGGCACCTCGCTCCAGAACAGCCAGCCCCAGCCGGCGTTGAAGACGATGCCGATATAGCGGGTCACCGCAACGATGGTCGCGCTCTCGTGACTGAAGGCGCGGGTTAGGAACACCTGGCCGAGTAGCGATACGACCCCGATGGCCAGCAGCAGCCCCCACTCGCGCAGCGTCGCCGGCACCACGAAGTCGTTCCACATCAGCGGGATGGCCACCAGGGTGGCCACCGCCAGGAAGTAGAAGACGATCTCGTAAGTATGGTGCCGCGCGCTCAGTTGGCGGATCGCCACCGAGGCACCGGCGGCGAACACCGCACTGAGCAGGCCGACCACGGCGTATACCGAGTAGCTGGAATAGCTGAACGGCTTGACGATCATCAGCGCGCCGAGCACCACCACCAGCAACAGCCAATAGACCGCCCGGGGAATCCGCTCGCCGAGGAACAGCGCGGAGAAGAGGATGACGAAGAACGGCGACATGTGCGCCAGGATGCTCGCGTCCGCCAGCGGGATATGGGCGATGGCGTAGAAATAGCAGACCAGGTACAGCGCCCCCATCACCCCGCGCACCAGCAGCATCGGCACGCCCTGGCGCGACAGGGCGACACCGGCCTGGCGCATCAGCAGATAGATCAGCAGGGTACCGATGGCGCTGCGGAAGAACACGATCTCGGCAGCCGGCAGGGTGGCGCTGGCTTCCTTGACCAGGGCGTTCATCACGCTGAAGGTGAAGGACGCCAGCACCGCCAGCAGCACCCCGCTCTTCAGCAGGTCGAGCACCATTGGCGATAGATGGCGTCCGCCGCCGGACGGCTGTCGATCGGATACAGGCTTGGATGGCACTGGCTCGCTCCTTGGCAATCGATGAATCGGGACACGGCGTTCTCGTAGCTCGCCAACAGGCTGCGCGCCTGCGGCATGGCCAGGTCGAAGTGGGCGGCCAGCGCGACGATCAGCGCCAGCTTGCGATAGTCCTCCAGCGGCACCCGCGGGAGCCGCCAGAGTCCGTCTTCGTCGCGACTGACGCGGCGGAACGGCACGGCGGAAAAGTCGAAGTGGCGACCCTGCTCGTCGGCCGGAGAGAACGGATCGACCAGCAACGCCGCGTAGCGCACGAACAGCAGGTATTCCTGGCGCTCGGCGCCGGCCTCGGCGAAGCCGTCGATGGCCGCGCGCGGCAGCATCGTCTCGTGCACCGGGTAGTTGTCGTCGTTGAGGAACCGCAGCAGGTTCAACGGCTCGGCGCCCATCCGCCGCAACAGTTCGCTCAGCTCGCACCACAGCCGCCGCATGGCGCCAATGGCCCCGGGGGTGATAGGTCCCTCCGGGTAGAGCTTGTACATGAAACCGGGCGGCCCCTGCTCGGAAAGTATCCGGGCGAGGGCGAACTCGCCGAGAAAGAACGGACTGTGCACGTAGGTGGTGACGTTGCGGCCCTCCGCCGCTTCCGGCGTCGCCAGGGGTACCACCTCCACCCCGCTGCCGGCCAGGACTCGCCGCCAGGTCTCCCGCGCCGGGCAGTCCGGCCGGCTGGAACCCAGGTAGACCCTGCGCTTGACCGCCTTGGTCAGGGCCCGCAGCGGTTGTGTCTCGTCGATCACCTTGGTCGCCGCGTAGTAGCTGGACAGGCTCAGCACGGTCGCCTGGCACCCCGCCGGCAGGGCGCTGCGCACCAGCAGGTTGGCGCCGATGAAGGCGGACACCAGCAGCAGCGTGCGCACCCCGCCGAGTTGCTCCCAGGGCAACCCGCGGACCACGTCCAGGTAGCTGTCGGCCGGCACGCAGAGCACCAGGGTCTGCCAATCGTCGCGAAGCTCAGCGGGGTCCTGGTGGAAGACGTCCAGCGCGGCGTTGCCGGACAGCCAGCGATGCTGCCCCTGCCCTTCCAGCTGCAGGCAGGCGCCGCGCGCCAGGGCCTCGGCGATCCGCTGGCTGCGCCGGCCGGGATGGTTCAGCGCGCCGAGGCGACCGGCACCGTGGCGGCGCAGGTCCAGCGCGACCTGGATCGCCACCGCGCCCAGACCGACCAGCAGGACGTTGCCCAGGCTCTCATCAGCGGCATTCATCGACCGGCCTTCTCCAGGATCAGGGTGTCGTACAGCGGCTGGCTGACCCGCTCCGCGCAAACCCGCCAGCCCTCCAGTTCGGCCGGTTCCACCGGGTAGTTGAACAGTCCCTTGATGCCGCTGCCGTGACGCAGCAGGACCTTGGCGTCGGCGCGCATGACCTGGCGGATCTGCGCCAGCACCGCGCTTTTCTGCTGCACCAGCGAAGCGATCAGGAAATGCGTGGCATCGCGGGAAAACGCCAGTTCCGCCGGCGGCAGCGAGGAAAACTGCATGCGCGCCTCCAGCCCCTGGCAGCGGGCGATCTCGCGGGCACAGCCCAGGGCCTCCTCGTCGATGTCCAGGCAGCACAAATGTGCGCCGACCTCCCGCGCCAGCACCAGGGCCGAGGTCGGCAGGGCACCGGAGCCGACGAACAGGACCCGTGCATCGGCATCTATCCCGGCGCTGTCGAGTTCGCCGCGGATGGATTCCAGCAGGCTACCCAGGTAGCGGCCCATCTCGCCGGGTTCATGCAGCACGCCCTGGCAAAGGTGCTTCTCCAGTTCGCAGAGGGCCTGCACCGCCGCGTCGCGCAGGCGCAGGCCGAGCGCCTGCAACGCAGGATCGTCCGAATCGGCCTGCCACTGCGCCCGGCTGCAATCCTCCCCGATCAGTCCGCTCAGACGGTCGAGCTTGCGCCTGAGGATCTCGTAGCAGCCGCAACACTCGCGGGCATAGACGGTGAGCAGGCGAATCTCGCATTCCAGTTCGCGGAGGGTTTCCAGCAGCGGTGTGCGTCCTTGCATGGCATGGCTTCCTGGCGGCGGTAGAGGGCTCAGTAGTTCAGGGTCAGGCTCATGGTCAGGTTGCGCGGCTCGCCGGGGGCGACCCAGACGTTGTTATAGGAACGCTCGTAGTAGCGACGATCGAAGAGGTTGTTGACGTTCACCCCGAGGGTGGCATTGCTCGCCAGCGGATAGCGCGCGAGCAGGTCGACGGTGGTGTAGGCCGGCAGTTCGAAGCCGCTGTCGCTGCTGTCGCCGGCGCGCTCGCCGACATAGTTGACCGCCGCGCCGGCATCGGCGCCGTGCAGCCAGCCTTCGCGGAACTCGTAGACGCCCATCAGGCTGCCGCTGTGCTTCGGCACGTTGAGCAGGCGGCTGCCGCGAGCGATGTTCTCATCCTTGGTCACTTCGGCGTCGATATAGGCGTAGGCGCCGATCAGCCGCAACTGCTCGGTGAGCTGGCCGCTGAACTGCAGGTCGAAGCCCTGGCTGCGCGCCTCGCCGGCGGTCTGCTGGTAACCGGGATTGCTCGGGTCGGCGGTGAGCACGTTCTTCTTTTTCAGGTGGAACGCGGCGAGGGTCATGCCCAGCCGGCCATCGAGCAGGTCGAGCTTCACCCCCGCCTCGTAGCCGCGCCCCTCCTCCGGGTCGAAGGCCTTGCCGGCCATGTCGGTACCGCCATTGGGCTTGAAGGATTTCGAGGCGTTGGCGAACAGGCCGACCTCCGGGGTCGCCTGGTACAGCACGCCGATGCGCGGGGTGGCGGCACGCTGGGTCTGCTGCGAGCTGGTGTCGCGGAAGCGGCCATTGTTCAGGCGCGTGGCGTTCATGTCCTGGCGGTAGCGGTCGAAGCGCACGCCGAGCAGGCCGCGCCATTTCTCGCTGAACTCGATCTGGTCCTGCAGGTTGAGGGCCATCGCGTCGACTTCCTCGTGGTTGCGGTCGTCGCGTCCGAAGGGTGGTTTCGGCTGGCCGTAGACCGGCCGGCGGATGTCGATGGCATAGGGGTTGCGCGACGGGATGCTACGCAGGATCAGTTCGTCGTTGTGGTAGCGCTCGTACTCGAGGCCCATCAGCAACTGGTGGCGGATCGAGCCGGTATGGAGGTCGCCGAGCAGGTCGAGCTGGGTGATGCTGTCGTGCCACTCGAAGTCGCGGTAGCGGTACTCCCGGCGCAGGCTGTAGCCGTCGGCGGCGAGGCTGGAGTTCTCCGAGGCGTAGCCGTCCAGGTGGCCATGCTTGTAGTGGCTGGCCAGGCGCAGGCTCCACTGCTCGTTGAAGTGATGGCGCAGGGTGGCCTGGAGGGTTTCGTTGTTGTTGTCGATCTTGCCGTCGTCCGGTTCGCCGAAGAACCGCGAGCGCGGCAGGCTGCCCAGGTGGTTGTGCGGCGCCACGGTGCCGCGGTCGAAGACCTGGCGGTTGCGCACCACCTCGGCTTCCACCAGCAACGAGGTGTCCGGGTCCAGTTGCCAGCTGAACGATGGCGCCACCAGCAGGCGCTGGCCGTCGGCGTAGTCGCGGAAGCCCTTGCTGTCCTCCACCGCCAGGTTCATCCGGTAGAGCAGGTCGCCCTCTTCGTCCAGCGGCGTGTTCAGGTCCAGGGTCGAGCGGTAGCGGTCCCAACTGCCGGCGCTGGCATGCAGGCGGGCGAAGCGCTCGGCCTGGGGCTTCTTGGTCACCAGGTTCACCGTGCCGCCGGGATCGCCGCGCCCGTAAAGGCTGGAGGCCGGTCCCTTGAGGATTTCCACGCGCTCGATGGTGGCGCTGTCCGGGGCGTTCATATAGCCGCGGTTGGCGCTGAAGCCGTCGCGGTAGAACTCCGAAGTGGTGAAGCCACGGACGTTGTACTCGAACATCGTCAGGCCGCCGAAGTTGTTCTGCCGCGAGACCCCGCCGGCGAAGTCCAGCGCCCGTTCGATACGAGCGCTGTCAAGGTCGTCGAGCACCTGGCGCGGCACCACGCTGATGGCTTGCGGGATGTCCTCGATACGGGTGTCGGTGCGCGTCGCGCTGGCCGTCCGATTGGCCCGGTAGCCCTGCACCGGGCCCGCCGCGCGCTCCGCTTCGGCGGTGACAGTGAGGACCTCAAGCTCCGCGGGACTTTCCGTTTCCGCCCAGAGCGCCGGACTGCTGCAACCGAGGCCGACACCGAGGACAAGCGACACACTGACTCTCATGGGAAATCGCACCAGAAAAGAAATGATATACTATAACGCTACCAGTTCGATTCCGGCCTCGCAATACAATGCCCGGCTCTATCTCGCGTCTCGCCGCCAGGCTGTGATACTCATCCCTCTTTTCCGACGACCAGCCCAGCCATGCCCAACTCCATCTCCAATTCCTCCCGCCTGCACAGCATCGACGCCCTGCGCGGCCTGGTGATGCTGTTCATGCTGCTCGACCATGTCCGCGAGACCTTTTTCCTGCACCGCCAGGTCGGCGACCCGATGGACGTCGCCAGCACCGAGCCGGCGCTGTTCCTCAGCCGCACCCTGGCGCACCTGTGCGCGCCGGTGTTCGTCTTCCTCACCGGCCTGTCGGCATTCCTCTACGGCGAGAAGCACCAGGGACGCCGGGCGGTCTCGGCGTTCCTGTTCAAGCGCGGGTTGTTCCTGGTGGCGCTGGAACTGACCCTGGTGAACTTCGCCTGGACCTTCCAGTTGCCGCCGACGGTGATCTACCTCCAGGTGATCTGGGCGATCGGCCTGAGCATGCTCGCCCTGGCCGCCCTGCTCTGGTTGCCGCGCCCTATGCTCGCGGCGCTCGGCGTGCTGCTGGTGGCCGGCCACAACCTGCTCGATCCGCTGCATTTCGCTCCCGGCTCGGCCTGGCACCTGCCGTGGGCGGTGCTCCACGACCGCGGCTGGATCGAAGCGGGCGATGCCCTGCGCCTGCGCACCTCCTACCCCCTGCTGCCGTGGATCGGTGTGATCGCCCTGGGCTATGCCGCAGGCAACTGGTTCAGCGGCGCCACGCCGGCAACCACGCGCCGACGCTACCTCCTGGCGGGCGGTGGCGGGCTGCTGCTCGGCTTCATCCTGCTGCGCCTGCTCAACGGCTATGGCGAGAAACCCTGGGCCTTCGGCGAGACGCCGGCGATCACCCTGATGGGCTTCTTCAACGTCACCAAGTATCCGCCGTCGCTGCTGTTCCTCGCCCTCACCCTGGGAATCGGCCTGCTGCTCCTGGCCTGGTTCGAACGCCTGGACTGGAGCGGTCGCGGCAAGGCCCTGGTGGCGTTCGGCGGAGCGCCGATGTTCTTCTACCTGCTGCATCTCTACCTACTGAAGCTGCTGTACCTGCTGGCGCTGGCGATCTGGGGCGCCAACCGGGGCGACTACTTCGGTTTCTCCTCGGTGCCGGCGCTATGGCTGTGCAGCATCCTGCTGGCCGTGGCGCTGTACCCGGCGGTGCACTGGTTCGCCGGTTTCAAGGCGCGGCGGCGGGATATCGCCTGGTTGAAATACTTCTGAGGCGCGGAGCATCCAGGAGCCGCTGGAAACGTCCGGCCCTTCCCCCCCACGGGTAGGACGAATGATGCGAAGCGTTATCCGCCGGACACAGCAGGCAACCACGCCGACGTCCACCGCCGGCAGGGAAGTAGAAATGAAGGGTTGCGCGGAACTCCCAGACAACGGAAACGAAACGGCCGGCGGGCGCCTCGCGCCCGCCGGCCATTGCCTGGTTCGCTTCCCGTCGCCGACGGGCTAGCCAGTCAGGACAGGTACGCCGAGCGGGTCAGCCCCAGGCGCAGCGCATCCAGGTACTGGTTGCGCTCGCGGGCGGTGAGCTTGGCCCCGGCGACCTTGTCGCGGTAGAGGGTCATCAGTTCCTCCGGCGACAGGTGCACGTAGCGCAGCATGTCCTCGATGGTGTCGTGGGTCTCGATGCCGGCGTGATAGATGCCGCCGTCTGCGCGCTGGTAGACGTTCACCGAGTCGGTGTCGCCGAACAGGTTGTGCATGTCGCCGAGGATCTCCTGGTAGGCGCCGACCAGGAATACCCCGATCAGGTAGTCCTCGCCCTCCTTCACCTCGTGCACCGGCAGGCTGGTCTCGATGCTCTGCTCGTCGACGTACTGGGTGATCTTGCCGTCGGAGTCGCAGGTCAGGTCCTGCAGTACCGCGCGCCGATCCGGCTCCTCGCCCAGGCGGTGCAGCGGCAGGATCGGCAGCACCTGGCCGATGGCCCAGGTATCCGGCAGGCTCTGGAACACCGAGAAGTTGCAGATGTACTTGTCGGCGAGCTTGTCGTTGAGTTCGTCGAGGACCTGCCGGTGGGAGCGCTGGCGGGCCTTGAGCTGGTTGTGCAGGCGCCGGCAGATAGCGAAGTAGCACTGCTCGGAGAGGGCTTTCTGCGCCAGGCTGATCTTGCCGTCGGCATACTGCGCGGCGGCGTCGCCGATGTAGTGGGTGGCGCGCCAGTAGGTCTCGGTGACCATCTCGGCATCGGTCGGGCCGAGCAGTTCGGCCAGCCAGCGAACGATCTCCGGCTGCTCGTCGAGATCGACGATCTTCGGCACGTCGTCGTTGTGCCGCTCGACGTCGGTGACCTGGGTGATCAGCACCGCATGGTGCGCGGTCAGCGCCCGGCCGCTCTCCGAGAAGATGTGCGGATGCGGCAGGCCCTGGGCGTCGCAGAACTCCTTGAGCATGCCGACCACCACGCCGGCATAGTCATCGATGTCGTAGTTGATCGAGCTGGCGTTGCGCGAATGGGTGCCGTCGTAGTCGACGCCGAGGCCGCCGCCAACGTCGATGTGATCCACCGGCAGGCCGAGCGCGCGCAGCTCGCCGTAGTAGCGGATGGCTTCCTTGAAGCCGTGCTGGTAGTCGGCCAGGTTGGCGATCTGCGAGCCCATGTGGAAATGCAGCAGGCGCACGCCCTGGTCGAGACCGGCCTGGCGGAAGCGCTCGACCACCGACAGCAGCTGGGCGGCGGAAAGGCCGAACTTGGCCTTCTCGCCACCGGTGTCTGCCCACTTCGACGAAGCCAGCGAGGACAGCCGCACGCGCAGGCCGACCTGGGGCTGCACGCCGACGTTGGCGGCCTCCTCGATCACCAGCTGCACCTCGGATTCCTTCTCGATCACGATGAACACGTTGTGCCCGAGCTTCTGCCCCATCAGCGCCAGCTTGATGAACTCGCGGTCCTTGTAGCCGTTGCAGACGATGGTGCCGCCCTTCGGGGCCAGCGCCAGCACCGCCATGAGTTCCGGCTTGGAGCCTGCCTCCAGGCCGATGGAGACGTTCTCGGTGGCGATGATGTTCTCCACCACCGCTTCCTGCTGGTTGACCTTGATCGGATACAGCGCGGTATAGCGGCTCTGGTATTCGAGGCGCTCGATGTTCGCGTCGAAGGCGCCGGTGAGCTTGCGCACGCGGTCCTGCAAAATATCCGGGAAGCGCACCAGCAGCGGCAGGCTCAGGCCCGCCTCGCGCAGCTGGCCGACCAGCTCGTAGAGATCGATGGGCGTCGAGTCGGCACCCTGCGGACGCACTTCGACATTGCCGCCATCGTTGATGGCGAAATAACCCGCACCCCAGTGGCGGATGCCGTATACGCCGCGGCTGTCGGCCACGGTCCAGTTGCTGCCATCGTCTTTGCGAGTCCGTCGAGCGGCCATGCGCGGTGATCTCCTCAATGTTCGGGGTCGGGCGGGCGCCGGGATCTCCGGATGGCCCTGGCCGGCACGCCTGTGGTGGAGGCTAGCCGGAGGATGTGACGTTGCCGTGTTGACCGCCACACTGGGCGGTAGTTTAGGAAAGCCGAGGAAATCCGCTCATGCGGGTATCCGCAGTCTCCCATCTAGGGAAAGGGCTGGCGCGGCCTCGCGGTGCCGGACCTGCCCGCTCTCTGCAGGGGAGAACGCGGTCAGCCGCCGGACTTCTTCGCCTTGAAACCGCGCTTGAGGAGTTCGTCGATCAGCAGTTCGACATGCTCGCCCTGGATCTCCACCACGCCGTCCTTGAGACTGCCGCCGGTGCCGCAGCGCCGCTTCAGCGCGCTGGCCAGCTCCTTGAGCGCATCGCCGGCGAGCGGCAGGCCACTGATGGTGGTCACCGTCTTGCCGCCGCGGCCCTTGGTCTCGCGGCGCACGCGCGCGATCCCGTCGCCGACAGGCGCTACGGCCTGCCCGCAGATGCAGGCGTCTTTGGGTTGCTGGCAGTCCGGGCAATGCCGGCCGCCATCCGTGGAATACACCAGCCCGCCGAGGGCGGACAGGGACGAAGCTTTTTTGACCACCGGGCGTTTCCCCCAGAATGGCCTCGACGGGCCAGGTCAACAACGATGGCCGGCGGGAGCCGACCGCGACGCCCCACTCAGGCAGGGGCTGCGCAGGGCGGCATGGGGACCGCCCGAAAAGGTCGCGCAATTTAGCAGCATTGCGAGCAAATGCTAAGAGCGAAAATGCGCCATTGATCGGTGAAATGGCGACATCCGCGGCTCAGGCGTCCAGGTACAGGCGCAACGCCTGCAGGGAATCGGGGCAGTACGGCAGGCTGCGAGCCTCCTCCAGCGCCAGTTCGGGACGGATGAAGCGGGCCTCGGAGATTTCCTCCGCCTGCAGGCGCAAGGGCGCATCGGAGACGGCGGAAAACACCGCGCACCAGAGCCGGTTGCCCGGTTCGTCGAAGAAGAAGCGACCATGTTCGCGCAGGACCGCGTCGCGGATTCCCAGCTCTTCCTCCAGTTCGCGGGCGGCGGAGTCGGCGTAGGGCTCGCCGGCCTGGACCATGCCGCCGGCGGCGAGGTCCCAGTACCCGGGATAGACCGCCTTGCTCAGGGTCCGGCGCTGCACGCACAGCTCGCCGGCGGAGTTGAACAGCAGGATGAAGGTGCCGCGACCGATCAGCCCGCGCTCGCGCAGCTCCGCGCGCGGCAGGCTACCGAGCGGGCGGTCCTGCTCGTCGACCCAGGCGATGAGTTCGGCGTCGGAGGCGGCCCGGTGGGCCACCTCTTCGGCGCTGATCGGCGCGGCCATGGGTCAGCCCTGGGAAAGCAGCTGGCGCAGGTCGATCACCGCGGCGTTGGCGCGGGAAATGTAGTTGGCCATCACCAGCGAGTGGTTGGCCAGGATGCCGTAGCCGCTGCCGTTCAGCACCATCGGGCTCCACAACGGCTCCTGCGCGGCCTCCAGTTCGCGGATGATCTGCCGCACGCTGACCGTGGCGTTCTTCTTCGCCAGCACGTCGGCGAAGTCGACCTCGATGGCGCGCAGCAGGTGCGACAGCGCCCAGGCCTGGCCCCGGGCCTCGTAGAAGACGTTGTCGATCTGCAGCCAGGGGGTTTCCTGGACCACTTCCTCGACCTTGGGCGCCTCGCCCGGCTGTACCTCTTCGGGGTTCTTGATGTTGGTGTTCAGCTTGACCCGGCCGACGCTCGCCGACAGGCGCTGGGACAGCGAGCCCAGGCGGGTGGCGACGTCGCCCAGCCAGTTGTTCAGGTTGTCGGCGCGGGCATAGAACTGCGCGTTGGGCTGGTTCGGGTCGGACAGACGGGCCAGGTAGCGATCCAGCGACTTGATGCCTTCCTGGTACTCCGACTCGGACGCCGGCAGCGCCCAGCTCTTGTTGTCGAAGTTGAAACGCGGCTCGGCGCGAGCCAGGTCGGCGTCCTCGGTGGACTGCGACTGCGAACGGGCGAAATCCTTGCGCAGCGCCCGGCTGATGTCGCGCACCTGGACCAGCACGCCATACTCCCAGCTGGGCATGTTGTCCATCCAGATGCCCGGCGGGAAGATGTCGTTGGAGATGTAGCCGCCCGGCTTGGTCAGCAGGGTATCGACTACTTCCTTGAGGGTCTCCACCGTGGTGTAGCCGGTGACCATCTGCCGCCCGGCGCGCTCGGCGGCGGCCTGGGCGTCCTGCTGCACGGGGAACAGGTCGGGTTCCTGGCTCCAGTACCAGCCGACCAGCATCGCCACCAGCAGGTAGATGCCCAGCAGGCCTCCCACCACGCGCACCAGCCAGGGGCCGCCGAAGTAGGTACGCACATCATCCACGGAATTGTCCACGCGATCGCGCATGGTCCCACGACGCTTCTTCCAGTCCAGCATGGCAAGGGTCCTTAAAACAGCTCGATAGATGGGGGATTGGACCATGGCGAACGCGTTCCGTGCCAAGCGCCAACCCTTCCAGGACGCCGAAAACCTCGGCATCGTCGGCTTTCAGCGTAGTGGAAGCCGGTTTTGTGCCGGAATGCTCAGTGAGAATTTTCCGAAACAGGCATAAGCATGCCGTAGTCCGTCGCACAAAGGCACCCACCAACAGGTGGGGATGACATTTGGAAAAGAAAAGGCTCCTCTCGTCAGCCGCCCAACGGCCGCTGGCTTTCATGGCGATAGGTGATAGCATAGAGCCATCATTCGCAGCGACGCTCTGCCGCGAAGACCACGAAAGAAGCGCGTCATGATGACCGAGCACGATGACCCGACCCTGGACCGCCTGAAGCACCACTTCGCCCAGCGAGTGATCAACCAGGCGCGCCAGGTTCTGGAGGTCTGGCAACGCCTGACCCGCGCGGAGTGGAACAGCGACGGCATGGAAGAACTGGCCGACGCCACCCTGCGCCTGCAGCGCTACGCCGAACGCTTCGAGCAAGCCGAGCATGCCCAGTTGGCCGGTGCCATCGACCGTACCCTGGACGTCGTCGAGGCCAACCGCGGCCGGCTTTCCAGCGAGTCGATCAGCGAACTCAACCAGTTGATGCAGCGCCTGTCGCGCACCGGCCTGCGGCATGGCGACCAGCTCGAGCACACCGTCCTGCCGCCGTTGCGCAAACCGGTCTACCTGGCACTGAAGGACCGCGAACGCGCCGAGCGCCTGGCCCAGCAACTGGAATTCTTCGGTCTGCAGGCGCTGAGCTGCGAGACCGCCGACGCCTTCCGCGCCAGCATGCGCGAACGCTACCCGGCGGCGATCGTCATGGAAGTCGATTTCGCCGGCCCCGACATGGGCCTGCGACTGGCCAGCGAGGCCCAGGCCGGCCTCGAACACAAGCTGCCGGTGCTGTTCTTCAGCGACAGCGAGACCGACACACCGACCCGCCTGGCCGCGGCCCGTGCCGGCGGCCAGGAATTCTTCACCGGCACCCTGGACGCCTCCAGCGTGCTGGAAAAGATCGAGACCCTCAGCCGCCTGAGCTTCTACGAGCCCTACCGGGTACTGATCGTCGACGACTCCCGGGCCCAGGCGCTGCACACCGAGATGGTCCTCAACAGCGCCGGGATCATCACCCGCGCACTCACCGAGCCACTGTCGGTGATGGCCGAGCTGAGCGACTTCCAGCCCGACCTGATCATCCTCGACATGTACATGCCCGAGTGCCTGGGCACCGAATTGGCCAAGGTGATCCGCCAGCACGAGCGCCACGTCAGCGTGCCGATCATCTACCTGTCCGCCGAGGACGACCTGGACAAGCAGCTGGACGCCATGAGCGAAGGCGGCGACGACTTCCTCACCAAGCCGATCCGCCCGCGCCACCTGATCGCCACCGTGCGCACCCGCGCCAGCCGCGCGCGCAGCCTGAAGGCGCGGATGGTGCGCGACAGCCTGACCGGCCTGTACAACCACACCCATACCCTGCAACTGCTCGAGGACGCCCGTCTGCGCGCACGTCGCGATGGCCGTCCGCTGAGCTTCGCGATGCTCGACATCGACCACTTCAAGCAGGTCAACGACCGTTTCGGCCACCCCATGGGCGACCGGGTGATCAAGGGCCTGGCGCTGTTCCTCAAGCAACGCCTGCGCAAGACCGACCACATCGGCCGCTATGGCGGCGAAGAGTTCGCCGTGGTCCTTCCGGACACCGACCTGGACGCCGCGCGCCTGGTGCTCGACGAGATTCGCCAGCGCTTCGCCGAGATCCACTACCCGGCGCAACCGACCGACCTGCGCTGCACCTTCAGTTGCGGCATCGCCGAGCTGACCCCGGACCTCGATATCAAGAGCATGGCCAAGCAGGCCGACGAAGCGCTGTACCGGGCCAAGCACGGCGGGCGCAACCGGATCGAGGTATATCGTCCCGACGCTCGATAATGGCCTTTTGCCATCAGCCGGTAACCGAACGGAAATAACCTGCGGTCTCGCCGTTCCGTAGTCGGACGAGACTCGCCATGCGCCTCAAGCAACTCACCAACCTCAACACCCTGCTCCTGCTCACCGTCTGCCTCGCCCTGGGAATCACCCTGTGGTGGTCGCAACGCGCCATGGAGCGGCCCTTCCAGTTGCTCGACCAGTACCTGGAGCTGTCGCAGCGCTTCGACGAACAGGTCGCGCGCAACATCCGCCAGTACCTCGGCAGCGGCGACGCCGTGCGCCAGCAGGCCGCGCTGCAAGCCCTGGAAAGCCTCGCCGAGGCCTTGCCGGAGCTACCGCCGGACCTCGCCCGGACCCTCGCGCCAAGCCTCGCGGAGTTGCGCGAATTCAGTGCCGGCGACCTGCTCGCCGCCGGCAAGCTCGCCGGCGACCCGCAGGGCCTGCTGCTACAGGCCGAGCGCGACCTCACCGGCAACCTGGAACAATGGTCCGCCTACCTGGACGCCGCGGCGGGGCAGCCCCAGGCCGGCGCCTACCGCACCCCGCTGCTGCTCGCCAGCCTGCACCTGACCCGCCTCAGCCTGGCCCGCGCCAAGCTGGTGGAAAGCGCCAACCCGGCCCTGGCCGGCGACGTCGAGCGCGAATTGGCCAACCTGCGCGAGCAGGCCGGGCGGATCGAGGCCTTGCCGCTGCTCGGCGTGCTCGACGAGCAACGCTCGGCCAGCGACGACTTCGCCGCCATGATGGGGCTGGCCGGCGACGCCGAGGCTGGCGCCGGCAATGCCGAAGACCGCGGCGTGGCGCTGCGGCGCGAACTCGCCAGCCTGCTGCAACGCTATCCGGACGAGTTGCGCCGCACCCGCGACCTGATCGAGCGTCGCCAGCAACTGTCCGCCGACACCGGCGCCAGACTGGACGCGGTGCGCCAGGCCCTGGCCACCCTGGAACCGCAGGTGCGCGGCGAACGCCAGCGCCTGCAAGGCCAGGTACGCCTGATCCAGGGTGGGATGATCGCCCTGATCCTGCTCATCGCCCTCGCCATCGACAGCCTGCAAAGACGCCTGGCGCGGGTCCTCGGGCAACTGGTGCCGGCGCTCTCGGCCTGGGCCGACGGCGACTTCTCGCGCCCCATATCCCTGCGTACCCGCACCGAGGACCTGCGCAACCTGGAAGATTCGCTGAACCGCCTGCGCAGCTTCCTCGCCGAGCTGGTCGGCGCGATCCACCGCCGCGCCGAACAGGTCGCCGGCAGCAGCCAGACCCTGGCCGAGGTCAGCAGCGGCCTGCACGCCGGGGTCGAGCGCCAGGCCGGCGATACCGGGCAGATCCGCGACGCCCTCGGCGACATGGAAGCGGCGATCCAGCAGGTCGCCGGAGACGCCAGCCAGACCGCCGACGCCAGTCGCAGCGCAGGCCAGGCAGTGGAGCATGGCCAGCGGGTGATCGGCGAGAGCCTGGGCGGCCTGCGCGAGCTGGTCGACGAGGTGCAAGGCAACGCCCAGTCGATCGAGCGCCTGGCCGAGGAGTCGGCGACCATCGGCAGCGTGCTGACGGTGATCCGCTCGATCGCCGAACAGACCAACCTGCTCGCCCTCAATGCCGCCATCGAGGCCGCCCGCGCCGGCGACCAGGGCCGCGGCTTCGCCGTGGTCGCCGAGGAAGTCCGCTCGCTGGCCCAGCGCACCGCCGGCGCCACCGAGGAGATCCAGCAGCTCATCGGCCGCCTGCAACAGGCCGCGCGGCAATCGGTGGAGGCCATGCGCAGCCAGGTCGAGCATGCCGAACGCACCGCCGAACAGGCCGGCGCGGCGGAAGGCGCGCTGGACGAAGTGGTCGCCGCGATCCATACCATCGGCGTGATGGCCGAACGCATCGCCGAAGGCTCGACCCAGCAGAGCCAGGCGGTCGGCGAGATTCGCTCGCACAGCGAACGCATCCACGCCCTGGGCGGGGAAAACCTGCGGCTGATCGGCCATAGCCGCGAACAGGGCGAGCAACTGCGGCAACTGGGCGGCGACCTGCGCACCACGGTGCAGGCCTTCCGCCTGTGACCCTGCGGCGACGTGCCGCAAGGCGCCAGAGGAACCGTCTGGCTTCGGACCGGTCGGATACCGCTCAGCGGAACCGGGGCAGGACCTGATCAGCCGCACGGGGCTCGATCGGGCCCGGCTTTCCGCTATCATTCCGGCTTTTGATCCGACGAGATATCCATGCGCCGCCTGCTGACCCTGATCCTCCTGCTGGTCGCCCTGCCCGCCGGCGCGGGCCTGTTCGACAGCCGTCCCGGCGCCTCCCTCGGCGGCGGCCTCGATGGCGGCGGCTTCCTCAAGGTCGACCAGGCGTTCAAGCCCAGCGTCGAGCGCAGCGACGCGCAGCACGTGCTGCTGCGCTTCGTCAACGCCGAGGGCTACTACCTCTACCGCCACCGCTTCCAGTTCAAGGTCGAGCCAGCCCAGGTCAGCCTCGGCCAGGTGCAGCTGCCGGCGGGCAAGCAGCACCACGACGAGTACTTCGGCGATACCGAGGTCTACTACAACATCGTCGACCTGAAGATTCCCCTGAACAACCCGGCCCGGCAGCCCTATACCCTCGTGGTGACGTACCAGGGCTGCGCCGACAAGGGCCTCTGCTACCCCCGGAAACCAGGCGCTTCGACATCGACGGCGGTGCCGCGCCGCCAGCCGAGAGCGACGCGGCCGGCAAGGGCCCGCTCGAGCACAAGGGCAAGCGCAGCCTGCTGTTCTTCTTCCTCGCCGGCCTGACCCTGACCTTCACCCCCTGCGTGCTGCCGATGCTGCCGATCCTCTCCGGAGTGGTCCTGCGCGGCCGGCCGGGCGGTGGTCGCGGCTTCGTCCTGTCGCTCGCCTACGTGCTGCCGATGGCGCTCTGCTTCGCCCTGCTCGGCGCGCTGATGGGCATGTTCGGCGCCAGCCTCAATCTCCAGGCGCAATTGCAGTCGCCCTGGGTACTGGTGCCATTCGCGGCGTTCTTCGCGCTGTTCGCCGTGGCCATGTTCGGCTTCTTCGAGCTGCGCCTGCCCGGCTTCATCCGCGAACCGCTCGACCGCCTGGCCGGCGATGCGCGCGGCGGCTCGATCCTCGGCGCGGCCACCCTCGGCGTGCTTTCCAGCCTGCTGGTCTCGCCCTGCGTCTCCGCCCCGCTGGCCGCCTCGCTGCTCTATATCAGCGCCAGCGGCGATGCCTGGGGGGGCGGCCTGCAACTGTTCGCCCTCGGCCTGGGCATGGGTACGCCGCTGGTGGTGTTCGGCGCCGGCGGCGGCGCCCTGCTGCCCAAGAGCGGAGCCTGGATGAATGGCGTGCGCAACGCCTTCGGCGTGCTGTTGCTGGCGGTCGCCGTGTGGCTGCTGGAGCGGGTGGTGTCCGGCCCGGTGGCGCTGATGCTCTGGGGCATGCTCGCCGGCGGCGCCGGCCTGGCCCTGGGCGCCCTCGAATTCACCCCGAAGAGCGCCGCACGCCGCCTGCTGCAACTGCTTGGCCTGATGTTCCTGACCTACGCGGTGGCCGCCTGGATCGGCGCCCTGCAGGGCGAGTCGGACCCGATCCATCCGCTGGGCCGCTCGGTGCCGTCGATCCATGCCGGGCCGCCGAGCACGCCCGGCGAATGGCAGAACCTGACCACCCCGGCGCAGTTGGACGCCGCCCTGGCCGAGGCACGTCAGGCCGGCAAGCCGGTGCTGCTGGACTGGTATGCGGACTGGTGCATCAGTTGCAAGGTCATCGAGCGCCAGGTTCTCACCGATCCCACGGTGCAGGCACGACTGCCGGCCTACCGCCTGCTGCGCTTCGACATCACCGAAAGCAACCCGGCCCAGCGCGGCCTGCTGGACCGCTACAACCTGTTCGGTCCGCCGGCGATCCTGTTCTTCGCCCCGGGCGGTGACGAATGGAGCGACTTGCGCGTCATCGGAGAGATCGACGCCGCCGGGCTCGCCGAACGACTGCGCCGGGCCGCTACCCGGCAGTGACATGCGCTGACATACTTCTGCCGCAATTGCCGGTCAACATGCGGCGATCTACTGCAATCTAACAGTGACTGGACAGTCATACGGAAATTCCGGCATAGTGCCCGCTTGCCGTTTGCAGCCTGTACAGGACAATCAACAAGACAATGGCGACCCTCCTCGTATTGCACGGGCCGAATCTGAACCTGCTGGGCACCCGCGAGCCCGGCACCTACGGTTCGACCACCCTCGGGCAGATCAACCAGGACCTCGAGCGCCGCGCCCGCGAAGCCGGCCACCACCTGCTGCATCTGCAAAGCAACGCCGAATACGAACTGATCGACCGGATCCATGCCGCGCGCGACGAAGGCGTGGACTTCATCATCATCAATCCGGCGGCATTCACCCATACCAGCGTCGCGTTACGTGACGCGCTGCTTGCGGTGAGCATCCCATTCATCGAAGTGCACCTGTCGAACGTGCACAAACGTGAACCTTTCCGGCATCACTCCTACTTCTCCGACGTGGCGGTAGGGGTGATCTGCGGTCTCGGCGCCACAGGCTACCGCCTGGCCCTGGAATCCGCCCTTGAACAACTTCAACGCCCCTGACCTCACTGGGAGTGCTAGCGCTAATGGACATTCGTAAAGTCAAGAAACTGATCGAGCTGCTGGAAGAGTCCGGTATCGACGAGCTGGAAATCCGCGAAGGCGAAGAGTCGGTACGCATCAGCCGCCACAGCAAGACCGCCGCCCAGCCGGTGTACGCACAGGCTCCGGCCTTCGCCGCTCCGGTCGCCGCGCCGGCGCCGGCAGCCGCCGCTCCGGCCGCCGCTGCCGCGGAAAGCGCCCCGGCCGCGCCGAAGCTGAACGGCAACGTGGTTCGCTCGCCGATGGTCGGCACCTTCTACCGCGCCGCCTCGCCGACCTCGGCCAACTTCGTCGAAGTCGGCCAGAGCGTGAAGAAAGGCGACATCCTGTGCATCGTCGAAGCCATGAAGATGATGAACCACATCGAAGCCGAAGTTAGCGGCACCATCGAGTCGATCCTGGTGGAGAACGGCCAGCCGGTTGAGTTCGACCAGCCGCTGTTCACCATCGTCTAAGCCGCGGGGAACCTGCGATGTTGGAAAAAGTGCTGATCGCCAACCGCGGCGAAATCGCCTTGCGCATCCTTCGCGCATGCAAGGAGCTGGGGATCAAGACGGTGGCGGTACACTCCACCGCCGACCGCGAGTTGATGCACCTGTCGCTCGCCGACGAATCGGTGTGCATCGGTCCGGCCCCGGCCACCCAGTCGTACCTGCAGATCCCGGCGATCATCGCCGCGGCCGAGGTCACCGGCGCCACCGCGATCCACCCCGGCTACGGCTTCCTCGCCGAGAACGCCGACTTCGCCGAGCAGATCGAACGCTCCGGCTTCACCTTCGTCGGCCCGACCGCCGAGGTGATCCGCCTGATGGGCGACAAGGTCTCGGCCAAGGACGCCATGAAGCGCGCCGGCGTCCCCACCGTGCCGGGCTCCGACGGCCCGCTGCCGGAAGATGAAGAAACCGCCCTGGCGATCGCCCGCGAGGTCGGCTACCCGGTGATCATCAAGGCCGCCGGCGGCGGCGGTGGTCGCGGCATGCGCGTGGTCTACGACGAATCCGAGCTGATCAAGTCGGCCAAGCTGACCCGCACCGAGGCCGGCGCGGCGTTCGGCAACCCGATGGTCTACCTGGAGAAGTTCCTGACCAACCCGCGCCACGTGGAAGTCCAGGTGCTTTCCGACGGCCAGGGCAACGCCATCCACCTCGGCGACCGCGACTGCTCCCTGCAGCGCCGCCACCAGAAGGTGATCGAAGAGGCGCCGGCCCCCGGCATCGACGAGAAGGCCCGTCAGGAAGTCTTCGCCCGCTGCGTCCAGGCCTGCATCGAGATCGGCTACCGCGGCGCCGGCACCTTCGAGTTCCTCTACGAGAACGGCCGCTTCTACTTCATCGAGATGAACACTCGCGTGCAGGTGGAGCACCCGGTATCTGAGATGGTCACCGGTGTCGACATCGTCAAGGAGATGCTGCGCATCGCCTCCGGCGAGAAGCTCTCGATCCGCCAGGAGGACGTGGTCATCCGCGGCCATGCGCTGGAATGCCGGATCAACGCCGAAGACCCGAAGACCTTCATGCCCAGCCCGGGCAAGGTCAAGCACTTCCACGCCCCCGGCGGCAACGGCGTGCGCGTCGACTCGCACCTCTACAGCGGCTACAGCGTGCCGCCGAACTACGACTCGCTGGTCGGCAAGGTCATCACCTACGGTGCCGACCGCGACGAGGCGCTGGCGCGGATGCGCAATGCCCTGGACGAGTTGATCGTCGACGGTATCAAGACCAATACCGAACTGCACAAGGACCTGGTGCGCGACGCCGCCTTCTGCAAGGGCGGGGTGAACATCCATTACCTGGAGAAGAAACTGGGTATGGACAAGCACTGATCCGTCAGTCGCTGCGCACAAGGGCTGCCTCCGGGCGGCCCTTGTCGTTTCCGCCTGCCGGCCGCCCCAACGGTGCTATCCTCGTCGCCCCTCCACCACCGGACTCCTGCATGGAACGCATCCGCCGCTGGTACCGCCAATCGCTGGCCGCCGCGACCGAGGCCGCGACCTGCTTCGCCCTGGGTTTCAGGGAAAGCCTGCAACCCGCCGCACTCTTCCGCTCCGCGAGCCTGTGCATTCTCGTCAGCGTGCTGTGCACCTGGCTGTTCGTGCATTTCTTCGAACCGATCATCCGCCTCTGCGGCTGGGCCGCGCTGTACACGGCATTCAGCGTGGCCAACTTCGCCCTGATCCCCAGCGGCTCGCTGATCGAGGCCGGCAGCGGTGGCCCGTACTTCGATCCGCTGGCGGCCTTCAACGGCCTGGCGGGACTGGCGCAACTGGCGTTCTATTTCGTCGGCTATGCCGCGCTGTTCTTCGTCGCCCTGTACGCCGCCAGCATCGTCTTCGGCATCCGCCTGGGCCTGCGCATCGGCCTGCTCGGACAACTGAAGGAACAGGTCCGCCAACGCTACCCGCGACTGGCACCTGCCTCCGGCGAAAGGATCTCGCTGTGGCGTGCCGCCGGCTTCCGCCTGGCACCCTGGCTGGGCGTTTCCGGATCGATCCTGGTCGGCCTGCTGGTTCCGCTCTACAACGGTGTACTCCTGCTGCTGGCGCTGGCCTACCTGAACATCCGCTTCCTGCTGCCCGCCACGCTGGCCGGGCTGGCCGATGCCGGCGAGCAGCTCGCCGTGCTTCGTGCTCGCCGCGGCAGCCTGTTGCTGTTCGGCCTGCTGATACTGCTCCTGGCGCTGGTGCCGCTGCTCAACCTGCTGCTGCCGGCGGTGCTCGGCGGCGGTACCTGCCACCTGGCCAATCGCGGCCTGGCGCAACTGCGCGGCGAGGCCACGGCAGAGAGTGGCAGCGCCGGCTAGCCTCAAGTAAGCTTGCGCGGTGGAAAACGGGTCGCCCCTGGGCGGCCCGTTTCGTTTACAGCCGCAACAGAGGTCGCCCCATGCCCTGGTTACAAGTTCGCCTGGCCATCACCCCGGAACAGGCCGAAACCTACGAAGACGCCCTGCTCGAAGTCGGCGCCGTCTCCGTGACCTTCATGGACGCCGAAGACCAGCCGATCTTCGAGCCGGACCTCGGCACCACCCCGCTGTGGTCGCGCACCCACCTGCTGGCGCTGTTCGAAGCGGACACCGATGAGACCGCCCTGCTCGCCCACCTCGCCTTGCTTACCGGCGGCGACCTGCCCGAGCACCATGTCGAGGAAATCGCCGACCAGGATTGGGAACGCAGCTGGATGGACAACTTCCAGCCGATGCGTTTCGGCCGCCGCCTGTGGATCGTGCCGAGCTGGCACGCCGCCCCCGAGCCGGACGCGGTCAACCTGCTGCTCGATCCGGGCCTGGCCTTCGGCACCGGCACCCACCCGACCACCGCGCTGTGCCTGGAATGGCTCGACGGCCAGGAACTGGCCGGCCGGCAGGTGCTCGACTTCGGCTGCGGCTCGGGAATCCTCGCCATCGCCGCGCTGCTGCTCGGCGCCGAACGGGCGGTCGGCACCGACATCGATCCACAGGCCCTGGAAGCCTCGCGCGACAATGCCTCGCGCAACGGTATCGAGCCCGCGCGGTTCCCTGTCTACCTGCCGGCGGACCTGCCGCAGCGACAGGCCGACGTGCTGGTCGCCAATATCCTCGCCGGCCCGCTGGTTTCCCTCGCCCCGCAACTGACCGGCCTGGTACGTCCCGGCGGCCTGCTGGCGTTGTCCGGCATCCTCGCCGAGCAGGCCGCGGAGGTCCGCGCGGCCTACTCCGCACACTTCGATCTCGACCCGACCGCCGAGCGCGAAGGCTGGATCCGCATCAGCGGCCGCCGCCGCGCCGATTGATGGCGCGCCGCCAGCCACCACTGATCCCGCCCCACTGCCTTCGTGCAAGAAGCTTGGGGTAGACTAGCCGCCGGATTTTCCCTACGGATCGCCGCATGAGCGAAAGCGTCATCACCCAATGTCCCCATTGCAGCACCAGTTTCCGCGTCAACGACGCGCAACTGGGCGCCGCCAATGGCGCGGTCCGCTGCGGCACCTGCCTGAAAGTCTTCAACGCCCTGCAACACCAGGTCGGTGGCGCGCCGCGCGCGAACGCTCCTTCGGCAGCCGAAGCGAAGCCGGCCGCCGCTCCGCCACCCGCGCCCAGCGTCGCGGCCGCCACCTCGGCCGCGCCCCCGGCAGCGCGCCCGCGCGACGAAACCCTGTGGATCCATGACGACCTCGACCTGGACAGCCTCAACCTCGACGAGGAACTGGCCAAGCTCGACGAATTCGAGCTGAACCAGGAATTCTCCAGCATCGAGAAGGCCCCGCGACCGGCGGAAAGCCTGCTGGCGCGCCGCGACGACGAACGCGATCCACATGACGAACGCTGGGCCGAGGCGCTGATCGCCGATGCCGAACCGGCCCAGCCGGCGCGCGGCAATCCGCGCCAGGAACCGAGCCTCGGCGAACCGCTGGCGGAAGAGCGGGTATCCTTCGTGCCGCTGCGCCGCGCCGAGGATCCGCCGGAACTTCGCCTCAGCCTCGATGACGACGATGACGACGAGCCCAGCCTCGGCAAGCGCCGCCACGGCCTGAGCGCCCTGGATGAAGACGACGAGGAAAGCGCCGAGGAACAGTCCGTCGCGCCCCTGGGCAGCGCCCGCAAACCGGACGAGGCGCCGGTCGAGAGTCTCGACCAGTTGCGCGACGAGCCGCTGCAACTGGCCTGGGAGAAGCCCCGGCGCCAATGGCCGCGGCGTCTCGGCTGGCTGCTGCTGATCCTGCTGGCGCTGGGCGGTCTCGCCGCTCAGTACATCGCCTACCATTTCGACGAACTGGCGCGCCAGGACGCCTATCGCCCCTGGTTCGCCCAGCTCTGCCCGGAAATCGGCTGCACCCTTCCCTCCAAGGTCGACGTGGAGCAGATCAGGAGCAGCAACCTGGTGGTCCGCAGCCATCCCGAATTCAGCGGCGCGCTGGTGGTCGACGCGATCATCTACAATCGCGCCAGCTTCTCGCAGCCGTTCCCGCTGCTGGAACTGCGCTTCGCCGACCTCAACGGCCACCTCATCGCCAATCGCCGCTTCAAGCCCGGCGAGTACCTCGGCGGCGAGCTGGCCGGACGAACGGAAATGCCACCGCAGGTACCGATCCACGTGTCGCTGGACATCCTCGACCCGGGTCCGAAGGCGGTGAACTACAGCCTGAGCTTCCATTCCCCGGAGTGACCGGAAAGACCTCGCCGGTCGCCGCCGGGCCGCTACGCCCACCCGCTCGCGCGGAGCGCCAGGCGCAAGTGCCGCTCGTCTTCCAACTGTAAGAACTAAGGAATCGGCTGTTCAGAATTTATCCAAAACAGCCTTTATCCGGTCATCCAGAGCGGGTATCATGCCCTCCCTTTTTTCGCAGCACCGCAAGACAGGGAAGCCCCATGTCGGTGGTACGCATCGGCCCATATACACTGCCCAACAGACTGATCCTCGCGCCGATGGCCGGGGTGACCGATCGTCCGTTCCGTCAGCTTTGCCGTCGCCTTGGCGCCGGGATGGTGGTATCGGAGATGGTGACCAGCGACGTCCGCCTGTGGAACAGCCGCAAGTCGCGCCTGCGCCTGATCCACGATGGCGAGGACGAGCCGCGCTCGGTGCAGATCGCCGGCGGCGATCCGGCCATGCTGGCCGAGGCCGCGCAGCGCAATGTGGAACTCGGTGCGCAGATCATCGACATCAACATGGGCTGCCCGGCGAAGAAGGTATGCAACAAGGCAGCGGGGTCCGCCCTGCTGCGGGACGAGGCGCTGGTCGCCGAGATCCTCGATGCCGTGGTCAGGGCGGTCGACGTACCGGTCACCCTGAAGATCCGGACCGGCTGGGACCGGGACAACCGTAACGGCGTCACCGTCGCGAAGCTCGCCGAACAGGCGGGGATCCAGGCTCTTGCGGTGCATGGCCGGACCCGCGCCGACCTGTACACCGGGGAGGCGGAGTACGAGACCATCGCGGCGATCAAGCAGGCCGTGTCGATACCGGTGTTCGCCAATGGCGACATCGATTCGCCGGAAAAGGCCAGGAAAGTCATCGAGCAGACCGGGGTGGATGCCCTGCTGATCGGTCGGGCCGCCCAGGGAAGACCGTGGATTTTCCGCGAGATCGACCATTACCTGCGGACCGGCGAGCACCTGCCGGCGGCGCCGCTTCCCGAAGTGCAGAGCATCCTGCTCGAACACCTCGCGGAGCTGCACCTTTTTTATGGGGAAGAAATGGGTGTGCGGATCGCCCGCAAGCATGTGGGGTGGTATCTCGCGACTCTGCCGGGCGCAAGGGAATTCCGCGCCCAGTTCAATCGTTTGCAGGACACGGATGCGCAGTGCGCCAGCGTCAGGCAGTTCTTCGCCGAGCGCCAGAACAACGGAACAGGGGTGGCCGCATGACAACGATGACGACCGAGACTTTAGTGAGTGGAACAACGCCCGTGAGCGACAACGCCAACCTGAAACAGCACCTCACCACGCCGACGCAAGAAGGGCAGACCCTGCGCGACAGCGTGGAGAAGGCATTGCACAACTACTTCGCCCACCTCGAAGGGCAGCCGGTCACGGACGTTTACAACATGGTGCTCTGCGAAGTCGAAGCGCCGCTGCTGGAAACCGTCATGAACCACGTCAAGGGGAACCAGACCAAGGCCTCCGAGCTACTCGGCCTGAACCGCGGGACCCTGCGCAAGAAACTCAAGCAATACGATCTTCTTTAAGAGCGGCGGCGGGCTCCGGCCAAGGGCGCGCGTCCCGGCCGGCACCCGCGGCCGGAAGCCAGCCCTCAGGACCCTTGCAATGACCGACCAAACCACCCGCCTGCCCATCCGCCGCGCGCTGATCAGCGTTTCCGACAAGACCGGCGTCGTCGACTTCGCCCGTGAGCTGGTCGCCCTCGGCGTGGAAATCCTTTCCACCGGCGGCACCTACAAGCTGCTCCGGGACAACGGCATCTCTGCCGTGGAAGTGGCCGACTACACCGGCTTCCCGGAAATGATGGACGGTCGGGTGAAGACCCTGCACCCGAAGGTGCATGGCGGTATCCTCGGTCGCCGCGACCTGGACGGCGCGGTCATGGAGCAGCACGGCATCAAGCCGATCGACCTGGTGGCGGTCAACCTGTATCCCTTCGAGGCCACGGTGGCCAGGCCCGACTGCGACCTGCCTACCGCCATCGAGAACATCGATATCGGCGGACCGACCATGGTCCGTTCGGCGGCGAAGAACCACAAGGATGTCGCCATCGTGGTCAATGCCGGCGACTACGCCGCCGTGATCGAATCCCTCAAGGCCGGCGGCCTGACCTACGCCCAGCGTTTCGACCTGGCCCTCAAGGCGTTCGAGCACACCTCCGCCTACGACGGCATGATCGCCAACTACCTGGGTACCATCGACCAGACCCGCGATACCCTAGGCACCGCCGACCGCGGCGCCTTCCCGCGCACCTTCAACAGTCAGTTCGTCAAGGCCCAGGAAATGCGCTACGGCGAGAACCCGCACCAGAGCGCGGCGTTCTACGTCGAGGCGAAGAAGGGCGAGGCCAGCGTCTCCACCGCCATCCAGTTGCAGGGCAAGGAACTGTCGTTCAACAACGTCGCCGACACCGACGCCGCCCTGGAATGCGTGAAGAGCTTCCTCAAGCCGGCCTGCGTGATCGTCAAGCATGCCAACCCCTGCGGCGTCGCCGTGGTGCCGGAAGACGAAGGCGGCATCCGCAAGGCCTACGACCTGGCCTACGCCACCGATAGCGAATCGGCGTTCGGCGGCATCATCGCCTTCAACCGCGAGCTGGACGGCGAAACCGCCAAGGCCATCGTCGAGCGCCAGTTCGTCGAGGTGATCATCGCGCCGAAGATTTCCGCCGCCGCCCGCGAGGTGGTCGCCGCCAAGGCCAACGTACGCCTGCTCGAATGCGGCGAATGGCCAGCCGAGCGCGCCCCGGGCTGGGACTTCAAGCGGGTCAACGGCGGCCTGCTGGTACAGAGCCGCGACATCGGCATGATCAAGGCCGAGGACCTGAAGATCGTCACTCGCCGCGCGCCCACCGAGCAGGAGATCCACGACCTGATCTTCGCCTGGAAGGTGGCCAAGTTCGTCAAGTCCAACGCCATCGTCTACGCCAGGAACCGCCAGACCGTCGGCGTCGGCGCCGGCCAGATGAGCCGGGTCAACTCCGCACGGATCGCCGCGATCAAGGCCGAGCACGCCGGCCTGGAAGTGAAAGGCGCGGTGATGGCTTCCGACGCCTTCTTCCCGTTCCGCGACGGCATCGACAACGCGGCCAAGGCCGGCATCACCGCGGTGATCCAGCCGGGCGGCTCGATGCGCGACAACGAAGTGATCGCGGCGGCCGACGAGGCGGATATCGCGATGGTGTTCACTGGCATGCGCCATTTCCGCCATTGAGTATCACGGCGGCTGAGCGCGATGCGGCCAGCCGCCCTACCCACGAATTTCACGCAGGGCGGATAACGCGGCGCGTTACCCGCCGTTGCGCCAGGAGAACCCCATGAACGTACTCATCATCGGCAGCGGCGGTCGTGAACATGCCCTGGCCTGGAAAGTCGCCCAAGACCCGCGCGTGGCGAAGGTCTTCGTCGCCCCGGGCAACGCCGGCACCGCCACCGAAGCCAAGTGCGAGAACGTCGCCATCGACGTGCTGGCCCTGGAGCAACTGGCCGACTTCGCCGCGAAGAACGTCCAGTTGACCATCGTCGGTCCCGAGGCGCCGCTGGTGGCAGGCGTGGTCGACCTGTTCCGCGAGCGCGGCCTGGATATCTTCGGCCCGACCGCCGGCGCCGCCCAGCTGGAAGGCTCGAAGGCCTTCACCAAGGACTTCCTCGCCCGCCACCGGATCCCCACCGCCGCCTATCGCAACTTCACCGAGGTCGAGCCGGCCCTGGCCTACCTGCACGAGCAGGGCGCGCCCATCGTCATCAAGGCCGATGGCCTGGCCGCGGGCAAGGGCGTGATCGTCGCCATGAACCTGGACGAAGCCGAAGCCGCCGTGCGCGACATGCTCGCCGGCAATGCCTTCGGCGACGCCGGCTCGCGCGTGGTGATCGAGGAGTTCCTCGATGGCGAGGAGGCCAGCTTCATCGTCATGGTCGACGGCCAGAACGTGCTGCCGATGGCCACCAGCCAGGACCACAAGCGCGTCGGCGATGGCGACAGCGGGCCGAACACCGGCGGCATGGGCGCCTACTCGCCGGCCCCGGTGGTCACCGCCGAGGTCCACCAGCGGGTGCTGGACGAAGTGATCTACCCGACCGTGCGCGGCATGGCCGAGGAAGGCAACGTCTATACCGGCTTCCTCTATGCCGGCCTGATGATCGACAAGAGCGGCGCGCCCAAGGTCATCGAATTCAACTGCCGCTTCGGCGATCCGGAAACCCAGCCGATCATGGTCCGCCTGGAGTCCTCCCTGGTCCTGCTGGTCGAGGCCGCCCTGGCCAAGGCGCTGGACAAGGTCGAGGCGACCTGGGACCCGCGTCCGACCGTGGGCGTGGTACTGGCCGCCGGCGGCTATCCGGGCGACTACGCCAAGGGCGAGGTCATCGAAGGCCTGGCCGAGGCCGCCGCGCTGGAGGGCAAGGTGTTCCACGCCGGCACCGCGCTGAAGGATGGCCAGGTGGTCACCTCCGGCGGCCGCGTGCTCTGTGCCACCGCCATCGGCGAGAGCGTGTCCGCCGCCCAGCAACAGGCCTATCGCCTGGCCGAGAAGATCCGCTGGAACGGCTGCTTCTACCGCAAGGACATCGGCTACCGTGCCATCGCCCGCGAGCGCGGCGAGTCCTGACCGGGCCCGAAGCCGCGGGCGCCGCACGGCGCTTCCGCGGCCTATGCCGTTGCCACGGCCACTTGGCTATAATCCGGCCATTCACCTTCGAAGGGACTTCGCCGTGGTACGGCTTCGGATCGCCATAGGACTACTCGTCAGCTTCCTGCTGCTTCTGCTCGGTCCGATGTCGCCGGCGGTCGCGGACGACGCCGGCGTTTCCAGCGTTCCCCTGCAAACCACCGCCACCACCCCCAGCGTCAACCAGAACTGGCGCCTGCTGCGCGACGAGAGCGCGCAACTGCGGATCGCCGACGTCCTCCAGCGCAAGGAGCAGTTCCGCCCGCTGGCCAAGCGCTCCTTCATCTTCCCCGCCAGCCCCCAGGCGGTCTGGCTGCAGGTCCAGCTTCCCGCGCAGAAGGTGCCGAGCTGGCTATGGATCTTCGCCCCGCGGGTGCAGTACCTGGACTACTACCTGGTGCAGGACGGCCAACTGGTGCGGGACCAGCACACCGGCGAGTCGCGACCGTTCCAGGAGCGCCCGCTGCCCTCGCGCTCCTACCTGTTCTCGCTGCCGGTCGACGGCAAGCCGATGACCCTGTACGTGCGGATGACCTCCAACCATCCGCTGATGGCCTGGTTCGACCAGATCGACGAAGCCGGCCTGGTCGGCCTGGAGAAGCCCGCCTACGCCTTCGGCATGCTGCTCGGCGGCATGCTCCTGCTGCTGATGTACAACCTGATCCGCTTCGCCTACTCGCGCAGCGCCAGCAGCCTGTGGCTGGCGGCGGTGCACGCGGCGCTGGCGGTCTGCGCCGCGGCGAACCTGGGGCTGGTGGCGTTCTGGCTGCCGGGACTCAAGTTCAACCAGTCGCTGACCGCCGACCTCGGCGCCCTCGGCGCCGCGGTGAGCCTGCTGTGGTTCGCCTGCAGCTTCTTCCGCGGCACTGCGGAAAGCCGCCTGAACCGCCTCCTGCAAGGCGAGGCGCTGTTGATCCTGGCGGTCGGCGCGATCATCGCCTTCACCCAGCAACTCTGGTTCAGCTGGCTGATCTACCTGCTGGTGATCCTCAGTTCGCTCAGCGTCCCGCTGATCGCGGCCTGGCACTGGTATCGCGGCTACCAGCCGGCGCGCCTGATCGTTGCCGGGATGATCGTGTTCAACGCCGGCTTCATGGTGTTCCTGCCGGTACTGTTCGGCACCAAGCAACTCGATCCGGGCTGGCTGGTGCTCGGCGTGTTCAGCTTCGCCACCCTCGCCGGGCTGGTCCTGAGCGTCTCGCTCACCGAACGCCAGCGGCTGATCCAGCAGCTCAACCTGCAACAGCGCACCAGCGAGGCGGCGCACACCGCGGAATTGCAGACCAAGGCCGAGTTCCTGGCCAAGATCAGCCACGAGATCCGCACGCCCATGAACGGCGTGCTGGGCATGACCGAACTGCTCCTCGGCACCCCGTTGTCGGCGAAGCAGCGCGACTACGTGCAGACCATCCACAGCGCCGGCAACGAGCTGCTCACGCTGATCAACGAGATCCTCGACATCTCCAAGCTGGAGTCCGGGCAGATCGAGCTGGACGAAGTGCAGTTCGACCTCAACGCGTTGATCGAGGACTGCCTGGATATCTTCCGGGTCAAGGCCGAGCAGCAGCGCATCGAGCTGATCAGCTTCACCCAGCCGCAGGTGCCGCGGGTCATCGGCGGCGATCCGACGCGCCTGCGCCAGGTGGTCCTGAGCCTGCTGGACAACGCGTTCAAGCAGACCGAGGAAGGCGAGATCCTGCTGGTGGTGGCCCTCGACGACCAGGGCGAGACGCCACGCCTGCGCATCGCCGTGCAGGACAGCGGCCACCCGTTCGACGCCAAGGAGCGCGAGGCGCTGCTCACCGCCGAGCTGCACAGCGGCGACTTCCTTTCCGCCAGCAAGCTCGGCAGCCACCTCGGCCTGATCATCGCCCGCCAACTGGTGCGGCTGATGGGCGGGGAGTTCGGCATCCAGTCCGGCAGCAGCCAGGGCACCACCCTGTCGCTGACCCTGCCGCTCGACCCGCAGCAGCTGGAGAACCCCACCGCCGACCTCGACGGCCCGCTGCAGGGCGCCCGGCTGCTGGTGGTGGACGACAACGAAACCTGCCGCAAGGTGCTGGTGCAGCAGTGCAGCGGCTGGGGCCTGAACGTCAGCGCGGTGTCGTCCGGCAAGGAGGCGCTGGCCCAGTTGCGCACCAAGGCGCACCTGCGCGAGTACTTCGACGTGGTCCTGCTCGACCAGGACATGCCCGGCATGACCGGCATGCAACTGGCGGCGAAGATCAAGGAAGACCCCAACCTCAACCACGACATCCTGCTGATCATGCTCACCGGGATCAGCAACGCGCCGAGCAAGATCATCGCCCGCAACGCCGGGATCAAGCGCATCCTGGCCAAGCCGGTGGCCGGCTACACGCTGAAGGCGACCCTCGCCGACGAACTCGCCCAGCGCGGCGTCAGCGGCGTCACCAACTACCTGCAACCGGCCAAGGAAGCGCAGGCGCCGAGCCTGCCGAGCGACTTCCGGATCCTCGTCGCCGAGGACAACAGCATCTCCACCAAGGTCATCCGCGGCATGTTGAACAAGCTCAACCTCCAGCCGGACACCGCCAGCAACGGCCAGGAGGCGCTCAGCGCGATGAAGGCGACCCAGTACGACCTGGTGCTGATGGACTGCGAGATGCCGGTTCTGGACGGCTTCTCCGCCACCGAGCAGCTCCGCGCCTGGGAAGCCCACGAACAGCGCCCGCATACCCCGGTGGTGGCGCTCACCGCGCACATCCTCAGCGAACACAAGGAACGCGCGCGGCTGGTCGGCATGGACGGGCACATGGCCAAGCCGGTGGAGCTGTCGCAATTGCGTGAGCTGATCGCCTACTGGGTCGGCGAACGCGATCGCCGCCGCCAGGGCGACGCCCTGCCCTCCTGAGGGCAGCGACGTGCTCCGGCGCTGCACCCGGCCTCCGCCACGGCGGATAACCGCACGCGGTTATTCGCCCTACGCCCCGGTGGTCCCGCCCCTGTAGGGCGCATGACGCCAACGGCGTTATCCGCCGACACCGCCATTTCCGCCACGGCGGATAACCGCACGCGGCTATTCGCCCTACGCCCCGGTGGTCCCGCCTCCCGTAGGGCGCATAACGCCACCGATACCGCCATTTCCGCCACGGCGGATAACCGCAAGCGGCTATTCGCCCTACGCCCCGGTGGTCCCGGCTCCCGTAGGGCGCATGACGCCAACGGCGTTATCCGCCGACATCCGGCCTCGTTGTCACATGCCACGCGAACCGGCATATTGCCAACCCGCCGGACATCGCACCGGCCCGTCGCACGCTATGCTCATGCCCACACCCGGACCGGAAGCGCCTCCATGCATTTGCTGTTCAGCGTCTACCTGAAGATGCTGGTGCTCTATAGCCCCTTCTTCGTGCTGTCCTGCTTCATCAGCCTCAGCCGCGGCTTCGGCCCGCGCGACCGCAAGCGCATGGCCTGGCGGGTGGCCCTGGCGGCGCTGATCGCCAGCGTCGCGCTGTACCTGTTCGGCCGCTACATCTTCATCCTCTTCGGTATCACCGCCGACGCCTTCCGCATCGGCGCCGGCAGCGTGCTGTTCATCTCCGCGCTGGGCATGGCCCAGGGCCGCGCGGCGGTGCAGAGCGACAACGTGCAGCAGGACGTGACCATCGTCCCGCTGACCATTCCTCTCACCGTCGGCCCCGGCACCATCGGCGCGCTGCTGGTGATGGGCGTCGGCCAGGGCTGGGAGGCCAAGCTGATCTCCCTGGTGGCGATCTTCCTCGCCTGCCTGACCCTCGGCACCACGCTCTATCTTTCCGACCGCATCGAACGCCTGCTTGGCGACCAGGGGCTACAGATCGTCAGTCGCCTGATGGGCCTGTTCGTCTGCGCACTGGCGGCGCAGATCATCGTCACCGGCCTGAAGGGTTCGCTGTTCCCAGGCTGAGCGCACCAGCCTGAGGCGGACGCCCTGGATGCCGCGCCCTGACGCACCGCGGTGGTGCCAGGACGGAGCGACGGCGTACCCATGGACGCGCCGCCGGCGGCAAGGAGGGAGGTCAGCGCGACGCCTCCCCTTCCGGAGCCCACGGCGCCTTCTCCGTCGATATCCGGCGAAAACCCGTTGAAAACGCAGCCTTCCCCGGCATAGCCAGACCTGCTCGGCATGCTTCCCTGGCGACTCGCGGCGCCTTTTCGCCGACCGATACCGGCCAGCGCCAAGAAGAGGCACAGCCTTTGCTCTGGAGCCTCGACGAAGAGATCCAGGCCGCAGTGCGCACCCCGCCGTCCACCGGACGGATGCCCGACGACAAGCACGACGCCTCCTGAAAACTGCCGCCCCGACCGCTGGTGAATGGAGAACAACACCAATGAAACGTCGCAGTCTGCTCAAGGCCTTCACGCTGTCCGCGTCCATCGCTTCCATGGGCCTGTCCTGGTCCATCCAGGCCGCCGAAACCATCAAGGTCGGCATCCTCCACTCGCTGTCCGGGACCATGGCGATCTCCGAGACCTCGCTGAAGGACATGGCCCTGATGACCATCGACGAGATCAACGCCAAGGGCGGGGTCAACGGCAGGAAGCTGGAGGCGGTGGTGGTCGATCCCGCGTCGAACTGGCCGCTGTTCGCGGAAAAGGCCCGCCAGTTGCTGACCCAGGACAAGGTCGCGGTGGTCTTCGGTTGCTGGACCTCGGTGTCGCGCAAATCGGTGTTGCCGGTGTTCGAGGAACTCAACGGATTGCTGTTCTACCCGGTCCAGTACGAGGGCGAGGAACTCTCGCCGAACGTCTTCTATACCGGCGCGGCGCCGAACCAGCAGGCGATCCCGGCGGTGGAGTACCTGATGAGCGAGGACGGCGGCGGCGCCAGGCGCTTCTTCCTGCTCG
Organism: Pseudomonas aeruginosa; assembly: GCF_001457615.1. Lineage (GTDB taxonomy): Bacteria > Pseudomonadota > Gammaproteobacteria > Pseudomonadales > Pseudomonadaceae > Pseudomonas > Pseudomonas aeruginosa. The sequence continues at coordinate 5,503,371 of NZ_LN831024.1, forward strand.
GCACCGACTATGTCTACCCGCGCACCACCAACAAGATCCTGCGCGCCTTCCTGCACAGCAAGGGCGTGGACGACAAGGACATCCAGGAGGTCTACACGCCGTTCGGCCACAGCGACTACCAGACCATCGTCGCCGACATCAAGAAGTTCGCCGCAGGCGGCAAGACCGCGGTGGTCTCCACCGTCAATGGCGACTCCAACGTGCCCTTCTACAAGGAACTGGCCAACCAGGGCCTGGAAGCCACCGAGGTACCGGTGGTGGCCTTCTCCGTAGGCGAGGAAGAACTGCGCGGCATCGACACCAAGCCGCTGGTCGGCAACCTCGCGGCATGGAACTACTTCGAGTCGGTGAGCAATCCGGTCAACGAGAAGTTCGTCGCCGACTGGAAAGCCTACGCCAAGGCGAAGAACCTGCCGAACTACGGCACCGCGGTGACCAACGACCCCATGGAAGCCACCTACGTCGGCATCCACATGTGGGCGCAGGCCGTGGAAAAGGCCGGCAGCACCGAGGTCGACAAGGTTCGCGAGGCGATGGCCGGGCAAAGCTTCAAGGCGCCATCCGGCTACACGCTGGTCATGGACAAGAGCAACCACCACCTGCACAAGCCGGTGATGATCGGCGAGATCCAGGACGACGGCCAGTTCGAAGTGGTCTGGAAGACCCCCGAGCCGCTTCGCGCGCAACCCTGGAGCCCGTTCATCCCGGGTAACGAGAAGAAGCCGGAGCATGCGCTGAAGAGCAACTGAGTTCTGCCGTGAAGAACCCTGCCCCCCTGACCAGGCGTTCCCCTGAACGGAACGGGAACGCCCCGGTCGCGCGCCTAACGGCCCCCTCGTCCTTCAGGGAGAGGGCGGGGACCGGCCATACCGCACGTCGCCCAGGAACCCCAGCATGCCCCTTGCCCTCCTCACCCGCCCGCTCCAGGCCTGTGTCCTGGTCCTGGCCGCCCTTCTCGCGGTGACGGCCTACGCCGGACCGGCGCAGGACTTCGCCGCTGCCGACAACGGCGGTCGCGCCCACCTGCTCGAACACTGGGCGGCGACGCCCGACGCCGATCGCCTGGCCTTTCTCGAAGCGCTGCGCCACAACCGCATTGCGCTGGACAGCCGCCAGCAGCCATTCATCCTCGGCGCCGACCAGCGTTTCCAGGCCGCCGAAGGCGACGCCCTGCCGGACGGCGAGCCGAAGCCGCTGCGCCTGAACAATCGCCTGCGCGGCCTGCTCAACACCGCCCTGGCCAGCCACCAGTTGGTGGCCAACGAAGTGCCGCTGCGGCTGGCCGCCGCGCAGCAGTTGCAGAAAACCGCCAAGGCCGCGCAACGGCCGCTGCTCGAAGCGCGCCTGCGGATCGAGAGCGACGCTGGCGTGAAGGAAGCCCTCGGCCTGGCCCTGGCCAACCTGCAACTCGGCGATCCCGACCCGGCGCTACGCCTTTCCGCCGTGCGCTTGCTCGGCGAGTCCGGCGATCCGCTGGCGCGAACCCGCCTGGAGAACCTGCTCGACCCGACGGTAGAACCGGAGGAAGGCGTGCGCATCGCCGCCGCCACCAGCCTGGCCCAGGTCAAGCGCCGGCTGCTGGTCGGCGACCTGCTCGGCCAGGCCTTCAGCGGCCTGTCGCTGGGCTCGATCCTGCTGCTCGCGGCGCTCGGCCTGGCGATCACCTACGGCCTGCTCGGGGTGATCAACATGGCCCACGGCGAAATGCTCATGCTCGGCGCCTATTCCACCTACGTGGTGCAACTGCTGTTCCAGCGCCTGGCGCCGGAATGGCTAGCGCTCTACCCGTTGCTGGCGCTACCGGTGGCGTTCTGCGTCAGCGCCGCCATCGGCATGGCCCTGGAGCGCACGGTGATCCGCCATCTCTACGGCCGGCCGCTGGAAACCCTGCTCGCCACCTGGGGCATCAGCCTGGTGCTGATCCAACTGGTGCGGATGCTGTTCGGCGCGCAGAACGTCGAGGTAGCCAACCCGGCCTGGCTGTCCGGCGGCATCCAGGTGCTGCCGAACCTGGTGCTGCCGTGGAACCGCATCGTCATCATCGGCTTCGCCCTGTTCGTGCTGCTCCTCACCTGGCTGCTGCTGAACCGCACGCGGCTCGGCCTGAACGTCCGCGCGGTGACCCAGAACCGCAACATGGCGGCCTGCTGCGGGGTGCCCACAGGGCGCGTGGACATGCTCGCCTTCGGTCTCGGCTCGGGCATCGCCGGGCTCGGCGGGGTAGCCCTGTCGCAGGTCGGCAACGTCGGCCCGGACCTCGGCCAGGGCTACATCATCGACTCCTTCCTGGTGGTGGTGCTCGGCGGCGTCGGCCAGCTCGCCGGCAGCGTCCTCGCCGCCTTCGGCCTCGGCGTGGCGAACAAGATCCTCGAACCGCAGATCGGCGCGGTGCTGGGCAAGATCCTGATCCTCGCGCTGATCGTCCTGTTCATCCAGAAACGCCCGCAGGGACTGTTCGCCCTGAAAGGGAGGGTCATCGATTGAACCAGCCACTCACCGTCACCCTCGCCCGCCGGGCCGGCGGCCGCGTCACCGCTATCGCGCTCGGCGCAGCCTTCGCCACGCTGCTGGCCATGCCGCTGCTGCACCTGCTGCCGGCGGACAGCGCGCTGCACCTCTCGGCCTACAGCCTGACCCTGACCGGCAAGATCCTCTGCTACGCCATCGTCGCCCTCGCCCTCGACCTGGTCTGGGGCTACGCCGGCCTGCTGTCCCTCGGCCACGGGCTGTTCTTCGCCCTCGGCGGCTACGCCATGGGCATGTACCTGATGCGCCAGGCCTCCGGCGACAGCCTGCCGGCGTTCATGACCTTTCTTTCCTGGAACGAACTGCCCTGGTACTGGGCCGGCACCCAGCACTTCCTCTGGGCGCTGTGCCTGGTGGTGCTGGTGCCCGGCGCGCTGGCCTTCGCCTTCGGCTACTTCGCCTTCCGCTCGCGGATCCGCGGCGTGTACTTCTCGATCATGACCCAGGCCCTGACCTTCGCCGGCATGCTGCTGTTCTTCCGCAACGAGACCGGTTTCGGCGGCAACAACGGCTTCACCGACTTCCGCAGCATCCTCGGCTTCCCGATCACCGCGCCGGGCACCCGCGCCACCCTGTTCCTCGCCACCGTCGCGCTGCTCGCGGCCAGCCTGCTGCTCGGCTGGCGCCTGGCGCGAAGCAAGTTCGGCCGGGTCCTCACCGCGCTGCGCGACGCCGAGAACCGCCTGATGTTCTGCGGCTACGACCCGCGCGGCTACAAGCTCTTCGTCTGGACCCTGAGCGCGGTGCTCTGCGGCCTCGCCGGCGCGCTGTTCGTGCCGCAGGTGGGGATCATCAACCCCAGCGAGATGTCGCCGACCAACTCCATCGAGGCCGCCGTCTGGGTCGCCCTCGGCGGACGCGGCACCCTGCTCGGCCCGCTGCTCGGCGCCGGCGTGGTGAACGGCGCGAAGAGCTGGTTCACCGTGGCCTTCCCGGAATACTGGCTGTTCTTCCTCGGCGCGCTGTTCATCGTCGTCACCCTGTACCTGCCGCGCGGCCTGCTCGGCCTGCTGCGCAAGGAGAAGGAGCAATGAGGACCACCCCGCACCTGATGCTCGAACCGGCCTTCCACCCCGGCCTCGATACCGCCGGCAGCGGCCGCGACGCCATCGGCCTGGGCGCCGCCACCAGCGGCCGGCTGGACGCGCGCCACGGCACCATCCTCAGCCTGGAAGACATCAACGTCAGCTTCGACGGCTTCAAGGCCCTGCGCGACCTGACCCTGTACATCGGCGTCGGCGAATTGCGCTGCATCATCGGCCCCAACGGCGCCGGCAAGACCACCCTGATGGACGTGATCACCGGCAAGACCCGCCCGCAGAGCGGTACCGCGTATTTCGGCGACACCCTCGACCTGACCCGCATGAGCGAGGTGCAGATCGCCCAGGCCGGGATCGGCCGCAAGTTCCAGAAGCCCACGGTGTTCGAGGCCCTGAGCGTGTTCGAGAACCTCGAACTGGCGCAGAGGGCCGACAAGTCGGTGTGGGCCAGCCTGCGCGCGCGGCTCGACGGCACGCAGAGGGAACGCATCGAGGAGGTGCTCGCCACCATCCGCCTGCTGGAGTCGCGGCAGCGTCCGGCGGGTTTGCTGTCCCACGGCCAGAAGCAGTTCCTCGAGATCGGCATGCTGCTGGTGCAGGAACCGCAGTTGCTGCTGCTCGACGAGCCGGTGGCGGGCATGACCGATGCCGAGACCGAATTCACCGCCGAGCTGTTCAAGTCCCTGGCGCGCAAGCACTCGCTGATGGTGGTGGAGCACGACATGGGTTTCGTCGGCAGCATCGCCGACCATGTCACCGTGCTGCACCAGGGCCACGTGCTGGCCGAAGGCTCGCTGGCGGAGGTACAGGCCGACGAACAGGTGATCGAGGTCTACCTCGGTCGCTGACGCCAGCCATCCGCTCGGCGGGTAGCGCCTGCCAAGTGGCGCCCGTCGCGTAGGGCGAATGACCGCTCGCGGTTATCCGCCGAGCCAGGTTGGGAATCGCAGTGAAGAACCATCACGGGACAAATGGAAGAGAACCATGCTGCAAGTCGACAAGCTCCACCAGTACTACGGCGGTAGCCATATCCTCCGTGGCCTGAGCTTCGAGGCGAAGGTGGGCGAGGTGACCTGCCTGCTCGGTCGCAACGGGGTGGGCAAGACCACCCTGCTGCGCTGCCTGATGGGCCTGGTCCCGGCCCGCGAGGGCCAGGTCGCCTGGGAAGGCCGTTCGCTCACCGGACTCAGGCCGCACCAGCGGGTCCGCGCCGGGATCGCCTACGTGCCGCAGGGACGGGAAATCTTCCCCCGGCTGACGGTGGAAGAGAACCTGCTGATGGGACTGTCCCGTTTCAGCGCCAGGGACGCCCGGGCGGTGCCGGACTTCATCTACGAGCTGTTCCCGGTCCTGCGCGAAATGAAACAGCGCCGCGGCGGCGACCTCTCCGGCGGCCAGCAGCAGCAACTGGCGATCGGCCGCGCCCTGGCCAGCCAGCCGCGACTGCTGATCCTCGACGAACCCACGGAAGGCATCCAGCCTTCGGTGATCAAGGAGATCGGCACGGTCGTCCGCAGCCTGGCGGCGCGCGGCGACATGGCGATCCTGCTGGTCGAGCAGTTCTACGACTTCGCCGCCGAACTGGCCGACCAATACCTGGTGATGGCGCGCGGCGAGATCGTCCAGCAGGGCCGCGGCCGCGACATGGAGAGCGAGGGCGTGCGCGGGCTGGTGGCGATTTGAACGGACTGGGACACACTGCCGCTGGCGCAACCGGGGCCTGCGCTGGCAATCTCTATGCCCTCGTCTTTCCGCAGGAGGTCGAAATGACCGTCACTCTGCGCCCGGCCGTCCAGGCCGACGCGGGCTTCGCCGCGCTCTGCGTCGCCGCCGCCTATGCCCCGTGGATCGCGGTGATCGGCCGCAAGCCCTGGCCGATGACCCAGGACTACCACGAGGTGATCGCCAGCAACCGGGTCCTCATCGCCGAGCACGACGGCCAGCCGGTCGGCCTGCTGGTGACCCGGGAAACCGCCGACGGCTTCCTCGTCGACAACCTCGCCGTGCTTCCCGAATGCAAGGGCCAGGGCATCGGACGACAACTGCTGGAGCGTGCCGAGCGCGACGCGACGAGCCTCGGCTACCGCTCGCTGTACCTCTACACCAATGAGCGGATGACGGAAAACATCGAGCTCTACGCCAGGGTCGGCTACCTCGAATACGAACGCCGCCAGGAAGAGGGATTCCGCCGCGTGTTCATGCGCAAGGCCCTGGCCTGACCCGACCGATGACCGCCGCCCTCCCCGACCTGAGCTTCCACCCCGCCTGGCACGCCCAACTGGAGCTGGCCTACGCCCGCGCCGGCGACGCCACCCGCCCGGTGACGCGGCGCCACTCCGGACCGCTGCGGGTGCAGAAGCACCTCTACGCCGAAGGCCCGGAAGTCTGCCAGCACATCCTCGTGCATCCGCCCGGCGGCATCGCCGGCGGCGACAGCCTGGCCTTCGACGTGCGCCTCGGCGAACGCGCCTGGGCCCAGCTCACCAGCCCCGGCGCGGCCAAGTGGTACCGCGCCGCCTGCCCGTCGCGGCAGACCCTGGAGATCCACCTGGAGCCCGGCGCCACCCTGGAATGGCTGCCGCAGGAAAGCATCGTCTTCGCCGGCGCCCAGGCCGAACTGGAAACCCGTATCCAGCTGCGCGGCGACGCCCGCCTGTTCTACTGGGACATGGTCGCGCTCGGCCGCCCGGCCAGCGGCGAGCGCTTCGTCAGCGGCCACTTCGTCGCGGCCCTGGACATCCGTCGCGACGACCGCCTGCTCTGGCACGAGCGCCAGCGCATCGACGGCGGCGACCGCCTGCTCGACTCGCCGATCGGCCTCGCCGGGCATCCGGTGCTGGCGACCCTGGTCGCCAGCGGCGAGATCGACACCGACCTGCTGCAACGCTGCCGCGCGCTCCCCTGCGCCGGCCGCGGCAACCTCAGCCAGTTGCCCGGCGGCCTGCTGGTGGCGCGCTGCCTGGCCGACGAGGCGCTGCACGCGCGAGCCTGGCTGATCGAACTCTGGCGCCTGCTGCGGCCGGCGCTGCTCGGCCGCGAGGCCGTTCCCCCACGCATCTGGAGTACCTGAGATGGACTTGTCCCCCCGCGAGAAAGACAAGCTGCTGATCTTCACCGCCGGCCTGCTCGCCGAGCGCCGGCTGGCACGCGGTCTCAAGCTGAACTACCCGGAGGCGGTGGCGCTGATCTCCGCCGCCCTGCTGGAGGGCGCGCGCGACGGCCGCAGCGTCGCCGAGCTGATGCACTACGGCACCACCCTGCTGAACCGCGAGCAGGTGATGGAGGGCGTGCCGGAGATGATCCCGGACATCCAGGTGGAGGCCACCTTCCCCGACGGCACCAAGCTGGTGACCGTCCACCAGCCCATCGCCTGAGGCCGGCCATGAGCGCTTCGATCCGCGACGCCGGCGTCGCCGACCTGCCCGGCATCCTCGCCATCTACAACGACGCCGTGGGCAATACCACGGCGATCTGGAACGAAACCCCGGTGGACCTGGCCAACCGCCAGGCCTGGTTCGACACCCGCGCCCGCCAGGGCTACCCGATCCTGGTGGCGAGCGACGCCGCCGGCGAAGTGCTCGGCTACGCCTCCTACGGCGACTGGCGGCCCTTCGAGGGCTTCCGCGGCACCGTCGAGCACTCCGTCTACGTGCGCGACGACCAGCGCGGCAAAGGCCTCGGCGTGCAACTGCTGCTGGCGCTGATCGAACGTGCGCGGGCCCAGGGCCTGCACGTCATGGTGGCCGCCATCGAAAGCGGCAATGCCGCCTCGATCGGCCTGCACCGGCGCCTCGGCTTCGAGATCAGCGGGCAGATGCCGCAGGTGGGCCAGAAGTTCGGCCGCTGGCTCGACCTGACCTTCATGCAACTGAACCTCGACCCGACGCGCAGCGCGCCCTGAGCCCCAAGGAGCCCCCATGATCCCCGGTGAATACGACATCCAGCCCGGCGATATCGAACTCAACGCCGGCCGCCGCACCCTCGCCCTGAGCGTGGCGAACACCGGCGACCGGCCGATCCAGGTCGGCTCGCACTACCACTTCTTCGAGGTCAACGACGCCCTCGCCTTCGACCGTCCGGCCACCCGTGGCATGCGCCTGAACATCGCCGCCGGCACCGCGGTGCGCTTCGAACCGGGGCAGAGCCGCGAGGTGGAGCTGGTGGAAATCGGCGGCGGACGGCGGGTATACGGCTTTGCCGGGCGGGTGATGGGGGACCTCTAGGGCCCCACTGGCCAGGTTCGACCAAAGACAGCGAACACCGACGATCGCCAAAGGAGCGTTCGATGAAAATCAGCAGACAAGCCTACGCCGACATGTTCGGCCCCACCGTCGGCGACCGCGTGCGCCTGGCCGACACCGACCTGTGGATCGAGGTGGAACGGGACTTCACCGTCTATGGCGAGGAAGTGAAGTTCGGCGGCGGCAAGGTCATCCGCGACGGCATGGGCCAGAGCCAGCTGGGCGCGGCGCAGGTGGTCGACACGGTGATCACCAATGCGCTGATCCTCGACCACTGGGGCGTGGTCAAGGCCGACGTCGGTCTCAAGGACGGGCGCATCCAGGCCATCGGCAAGGCCGGCAACCCTGACATCCAGCCCGGGGTGAACATCGCCATCGGCGCCGGCACCGAGGTGATCGCCGGCGAGGGCATGATCCTCACCGCCGGCGGCATCGACACGCACATCCACTTCATCTGCCCGCAGCAGATCGAAGAGGCGCTGATGAGCGGGGTCACCACCATGATCGGCGGCGGCACCGGCCCCGCCGCCGGGACCAACGCCACCACCTGCACCTCCGGTCCCTGGCACATGGCGCGGATGCTCCAGGCCGCCGACGCCTTCCCGATGAACATCGGCTTCACCGGCAAGGGCAACGCCAGCCTGCCGCTGCCGCTGGAGGAGCAGGTGCTCGCCGGCGCCATCGGCCTGAAGCTGCACGAGGACTGGGGCAGCACCCCGGCGGCGATCGACAACTGCTTGGAGGTCGCCGAGCGCCACGACATCCAGGTGGCGATCCACACCGACACCCTCAACGAATCCGGCTTCGTCGAGACCACCCTCGGCGCCTTCAAGGGCCGCACCATCCACACCTACCACACCGAGGGCGCCGGCGGCGGCCACGCACCGGACATCATCAAGGCCTGCGGCTTCGCCAACGTGCTGCCCAGCTCGACCAACCCGACACGGCCGTTCACCCGCAATACCATCGACGAGCACCTGGACATGCTGATGGTCTGCCACCACCTCGACCCGGCCATCGCCGAGGACGTGGCCTTCGCCGAGTCGCGCATCCGCCGCGAGACCATCGCCGCCGAGGACATCCTCCACGACCTCGGCGCGTTCAGCATGATCAGCTCCGACAGCCAGGCCATGGGCCGGGTCGGCGAAGTGATCACGCGCACCTGGCAGACCGCCGACAAGATGAAGCGCCAGCGCGGCCGCCTCGACGGCGACGGTGCGCGCAACGACAACTTCCGCGCCAGGCGCTACATCGCCAAGTACACCATCAACCCGGCGATCACCCACGGCATCAGCCATGAAGTGGGCTCCGTCGAAGCCGGCAAGTGGGCCGACCTGGTGCTCTGGCGCCCGGCCTTCTTCGGCGTCAAGCCGAGCCTGATCCTCAAGGGCGGTGCCATCGCCGCCAGCCTGATGGGCGACATCAACGGCTCGATCCCCACGCCGCAGCCGGTGCACTACCGACCGATGTTCGCCAGCTACGCCGGCAGCCGTCACGCGACCAGCCTGACCTTCGTCAGCCAGGCCGCCTTCGCCGCCGGCGTACCGCAGCAGCTCGGCCTGCGCAAGGCCATCGGCGTGGTCAGCGGCTGTCGCGGTGTGCAGAAGACCGACCTGATCCACAACGGCTACCTGCCGACCATCGAGGTCGACGCACAGAACTACCAGGTACGCGCCGACGGCCAGTTGCTCTGGTGCGAACCGGCGGACGTGCTGCCGATGGCGCAGCGCTATTTCCTGTTCTGATTCCCACGCGACGGGTCCCGGCGCCACGCCGGGACGTCGACCGCTCCGTTCGGACAGCTTGGCTTGTCGGCGCTAGCGGCGACAATGGCGCCTACCCGTAGCCGCCGGCAGTCCGTCCATGTCCTCCCGCCAATCGTCCCGCAACGCTTCCACCCCGTATCTGGCCAAGGCCTTCCAGGCAACGGCCATCGTCGTGGTGAGCTACTTCCTCTACTGGACCTACCAGCTCTACCAGTACGGCGAGATTCCCATCAGCAAGAAGGACGTGATGCTGCGCCAAGCCATCCTCGCGCGCTTTCCGGCGGACTACGAGGTGGAGATCAAGGGCGCCGACCTGCTCGGCTTCGGCGAGAAATTCCTGGTCGCCTACGGCAATCGGCGCTTCGTCGGCAAGGCCTTCGCCATGGACGACCAGGTCATCGAGCGCCTGGAGCGGAACCAGGGACGGACCAACCTGCCGCTGGTGAAGGTGTTCTACATCGCCGAACCCGGCCTCCTCTCCTCGCTGCTCAACCTTTCCCCGTTCCTGGATATCCAGAAGAACATGGTCGAGCTGAGCCTCCGGGAATACCGGAAGATCCAGTTGGTCCCCTTCGATCCGGACGCGAAGCGGAAACCGCGCGAGCAGTTCGAAACCGATTATGCCTTCCCCCAGCTGTTCAGCCTCAGCCAACTGGAAGTCGCCGACTACGACGGCGACGGCCGCGACGAACTGCGCCTGGGCTACCTGTCCTACGCCGGCGGTTCGGGAGGGACGCGCTGGTCGGTGATCTACGACCTGAAGGACGGCGCGCTGACCGCCCATTCCGGCTATCCGGAAATGCTCGACATCGACGTCGCCCGGTTCATCCAGGCGGTCAACCTGTACGCCGGCCTCGACGGCACCCTGCCACGCGACCAGCGTCAGCTGGAAGACGTGGTCGGCCGAGGCAGCGAGCGCTTCGCGCTGACCGCCGCGGAGCGCCAGGCACTGGTCGCCGACCCGCCGCAGCGGGACGACTACGCCAGGGTCCTGATGAGCCTTTCGCCGCGCTCGCCCTACGCCCCCGATCGCTTCATCGACCTCGGCGACGGCAGCCGACTGAGCCTGGCCCCGCGCCATACCGACGATTACTCGACCTTCCTCGACATCGGCGGGAAGAAAATCTTCGTCGAAGCCTTCTACGTCGACGACGACGCCTGCCACTGGTGCGAGCATCGCTGGCGAGTGATGGCTTTCCATTACGACGACGGTCGCTGGATCTCGGACCGCACCATCAACGGCGACGGCTTCAACGGGCAATGGCTGCGCAACGCGGAGCCGCTGGGCCTCAACGACGTTTTCGGTACCTACCGCGACCAGGGCCCGGCGGGCCTGGCCTGGTCCTTCATCGACCCGCGCTGGACCGCCTCCAGCCAGCATGACATGGACGATCCGCTGGGCGTGGGAATGCGCACCCTGTCGCCGGTGGAGCAATGGGTGAAGGAACGCTATCGGGAAAACTGAGGCAGGCCTTCAGCGCAACTGGCTGTCCTTGCTGCCGCGGCGGTTGTAGCCGCTGAACTTCGCCTGTTCCCTGTCGTGCTCGGCCTGGCAGTTGACGCACAGGCGCACGCCGGGAATCGCTCGGCGCCGCGCTTCGGGGATAGTCGCGTCGCACTCTTCGCAATGGGTCAGGCTCTCGCCACGAGGCAACTGGCTGCGCGCACGAGCGATGGCATCCTCGATCGTGCTGTCGATCTGTTCCTGCACCGCACCGTCGTTCGCCCACCCGCTGGCCATGACTGACTCCTCTGGCTGAAACCCTGGAACCTCCAGATATGGGCGTTCGCCCGCGGCTTTGCAAGGGCGGCGCGACCATCGGCCTGGCGTGGCACAATCGCCAGCCAAGCCTGGAGGTACACCGCATGATGGGACCGTTCCGCCGCCTCGCCCACCTGATCGACCAGGGCCGCCAGCTCGACGCCGCGCTCGCCGGCGATCCGTTCGCTCTGCCGGCGCCGGAGGACCGCTATAGCGTCCGGCAACTGCACGGCCTGTATCCGCGCCGTCATCCCGGTCTCTACGCACCGCTGCTCGGCAGCCTGGCGCTGCTGCTCGGTGCCGCGCCGCTGGGTCTTGCCGCGCTGCGCCTGGCATTGCCGGAGGCTCCTTTGCGGCCGCTGGGCTGGCTCTCCGCCCTGCCGCTGCTGGCGGCCTGGCTGTGGCTGATCGCCCTGCTCTCCCGTGGCGCCAGCCTCGGCCCGCGCCTGGCCCGCGACGCCAGCCTGCTGCTGGTCGCCACCGGGCTCCTGCTGCGCCTGGCCAGCGGCGAGACGTCGGGCCTGGTGGCGCTCGGCGGCGGCGCCTGTGCCTGGCTGCTGTTCAACAGCCGGGCGATGCAACGCTACATGGAACTGGTCTACGCCCAGCGCCTGTACCGCGCCCAGTCGGCCAACCGCCCCGGTTCGGCGCAGCGGCGCCTGGCCAACCAGGCCGCCTACCGCGAACGCAAGCGACGCGAGCGCTCCGGGCGATCCTGAGCCAGACTGTCGCCCTGCGACCTTCTGCGCATTGGCGGGCGTCGCCGACCTGCAGGCGCGGCAGCGCAACATGGGCCTGGCCTGAAATCGCCTACTCTTTGACTTCCATGTAGTCGCGGGCCCAGGCCTGGTATTCCTCGGGGAAGGTGTACTTCTTCGACAGCTCCGAGGCGGTCAGGTCCGAGGCCACCGCACCGCGCTCCTCGCGCAGGCAGTCGTAGGTCGCCTTGATCGCGGCGAAATAGGCGGCGTGGCCGTTGACCACGACACGCACGCCGAGCCGCGCCAGGCGGGCGTCGTCGCGCAGTTGCGGATTACCGTAGGTGACCAGCATCAGCGGGATGTGCAGGTGCTCGGCGATCGCCTCGAGGTGGGCGAAGTCGCGCACGCCGACCAGGCAGATACCATCGGCGCCGGCTTCCTGGTAGGCCAGGGTGCGCTGGATCACCGCATCGACGTCGATCAGTTCGGCGTTGGTCCGGGCAATGATGGTCAACGCCGGGTCGACCCTCGCCTCCAGGGCCGCGCGGATCTTGCCGACGCCTTCCTCGACGCAGATCAGGTCGGTGGACTTGCGCCCGAACTGCGCCGGCAGCAGGGTGTCCTCGATGGTCAGCGCGGCGATTCCGGCGCGCTCCAGTTCGACCACCGTACGCATCACGTTCAGCGCGTTGCCGTAGCCGTGGTCGGCGTCGGCGATCACCGGCAGGCGCGCCACCCGGCCGATGCGGGCGGCCTGCTCGACGAATTCGCTGAGGGTGATCAGGGCGAAGTCCGGCGCCGCCAGGACCTGCAGGGAAGCCACCGAACCGCCGAGGATGCCGCACTCGAAGCCGAGGTCGGCGGCGATACGCGCCGACATGGGATCGAACACGGAAGCGGTGTGGTAGCAACGGGAGGAGTCCAACAGCGCGCGAAACATCGCACGCAACTCATGGTGTGAGGCTCTATGCATGGCGAAATCCAGGACAACACGGCAAGACGGAGTGGGAAAGCAGCGCCAACATAGCACCATGCGCAGGCCCCTTGGCAAATCCGTATACAAAGGTCGGGGCGGCCCGCACGGACGTCCCAGGACGCTTCCTGCCGATCGCCGGCGGTGAAATCTACGACGCTCTCGCATACACTGCGCGGCCGTTTTTTTCCCGGACCGTTTCGCGCCATGAACCCGAGCACCGCCGCCCGCGCCCTGGGCATCGATTTTGGCACCTCCAACTCCACCGTCGGCTGGTGGCGGCCGGAGGTCGAACCGCTGATCGAGCTGGAGGACGGCAAGATCACCCTGCCCTCGGTGGTGTTCTTCAACGTCGAGGAGCGCCGCCCGGTCTACGGCCGCCAGGCGCTCGGCGAGTACCTGGAGGGCTACGAGGGCCGGCTGATGCGCTCGCTGAAGAGCCTGCTGGGCTCCAAGCTGCTGAAGAGCGAGACCACCGTGCTCGGCAGCGCCCTACCGTTCAAGGACCTGCTCGGCCTGTTCATCGGCCAGCTCAAGGCGCGCGGCGAGGCCGCCGCCGGGCAAGCCTTCGACGCGGTGGTGCTGGGTCGCCCGGTGTTCTTCGTCGACGACGACCCGGAGGCCGACCGCGAGGCCCAGGACACCCTGGTGCAGGTGGCCAACAAGCTCGGCTTCAAGGAGGTTTCCTTCCAGTACGAACCGATCGCCGCGGCCTTCGACTACGAGCGCTGCATCCAGCGCGAGGAACTGGTCCTGATCGTCGACATCGGCGGCGGCACCTCGGACTTCTCCCTGGTGCGCCTGGCGCCGGAGCGGCGCAACCTGGCCGAGCGCCAGGACGACATCCTGGCCACCGGCGGCGTACACATCGGCGGTACCGACTTCGACAAGCAGCTCAGCCTGGAAGGCGTGATGCCGCTGTTCGGCTACGGCAGCCGGATGAAGAGCGACGCCTTCATGCCCACCAGCTACCACCTGAACCTGGCCACCTGGCACACCATCAACGCGGTGTACGCGCAGAAGTCGCAATTGGCGCTGAAGAACATGCGCTACGACATCGTCGACAGCACCGGCATCGACCGCCTCTTCAGGCTCATCGAGGAACGCGCCGGGCACTGGCTGGCGATGCAGGTGGAAGACAGCAAGATCCGCCTGACCGAAACCGAGCGCCTGCACCTCTCGCTGGAGCGCATCGAGGCCGGGCTCGGCGTGGAGCTGACCCGTGGGCTGTTCGAGAACGCCGTCGACGGACTGCTGGAGCGCGTGCGCAACAGCGTCGCGCAACTGCTGGCCTCGGCCGGGGTCGACCCGGACCGGGTCGACACGGTGTTCTTCACCGGCGGTTCGAGCGGCATTCCGGCGCTGCGCCGGAGCGTCTCGGCGATGCTGCCCAACGCCCGTCATGTCGAGGGCAACCTGTTCGGCAGCATCGGCAGCGGCCTGGCCATCGAGGCGAAGAAGCGCTACGGCTGAGCCGCCCTGGCCGCGCCCCTGCCCTATAGGGGGATAAGGTCACACCGGGCCCGCCATGGCGGATAACCGCGAGCGGTTATTCGCCCTACGCCAAGACCACGCCACACCCGTCCGCAGGGCGGATAGCGCCACAGGCGTTATCCGCCGCCACACCGAGCCCGACGAGGGTGGGGCTCACTTCTTCAGGCAGGTGCTCATGAACGCCTTGCGTTCGTCGCCCTTGAGCGCCTTGGCGGTGGCGTCGGCGTTGCAGGTCTTCATCTTCTCCTGCTGGGTCGCCGCCTTGGCGCTGCCGCCGGCCTTCAGGCAACTGCTCATGAACGCCTTGCGTTCGTCGCCCTTGAGCGCCTTGGTGGTGGCCTCGGCGTTGCAGGCGGTCATCTTCTCCTGCTGCGCGGTGGCAGCGAAACCATGGGCCGAGACGGCCATGGCCAATACGAACATCGGGATACGCAGGATATTCATCGAACTCTCCTTGAAGGGCTGCACGTTCGCATGCAGGTGCGCTGAAGTCTAGCGACTGCGGCGGGCTTTGCAGGGGCTGGGAACGCGTCCTGTGCGCTTGCGACAAGCGTCATGTTTCGCGGCTAGACTGACGCTTCGCACGAGGAGGAGTTCCATGCAACAGGTCATCGCGGTGAGCCTCTGCGCCACCCACGCGTTCAGCAAGCAGGTGCGTCCCGCCATCCGCCTCCTGAAAGGCCTCGGCGTCGAGGGCGACGCCCACCACGGCGTCACCGTGAAGCACCGCTCGCGGGTGCGGCAGGACCCGACCCAGCCGAACCTGCGCCAGGTCCACCTGATCCACGAGGAATTGCACGACGAGCTACGCGCCAGCGGCTTCGCCATCGGCCCGGGGACCATGGGCGAGAACATCACCACCCGTGGCGTCGACCTGCTCGGCCTGCCCACCGGCACCCGCCTGCGCCTGGGGGAAAGCGCCCTGGTCGAGCTGACCGGCCTGCGCAATCCCTGCTCGCAGCTGGACAACTACCAGCCCGGACTGACCGCCGCCGTGCTCGGCCGCGACGAACAGGGCAACCTGATTCGCAAGGCCGGGGTGATGGCGATCGTCCTGGAAGACGGCGAGGTTCGCCCCGGCGACGCCATCGATATCCAGCTGCCCCCCTTGCCGCACCGGGCCCTGGAGAAGGTCTGAGGCAATCCGCCGCGATTCCGGGCGAACTCTGCGCGAGGGCCTGCGTTCCAATGTTGGCAAGCACCGCTCAACCACAAGGAGTCACAGCATGTACAAGCAGTCACTGGCGGCACTGTTCGTGATGGCAACCCTGGCCGGCTGCGCGTCGACCAAGGTGCAGAACCCGGTCAACTACATCACCTTCCGCAACGAACCGCTGGTCAAGGATGTCGAGAAAGGCATGAGCCAGCAGGAAGTCCTGCGCATCGGCGGCACGCCTTCCGGCACCCAGAAGCGCCTGATGAAACCGGGGAGCTGCAACAGCTACATCCTCAACAAGGACGGCCAGCAGCAGCCGTTCTACGTCAGTTTCGACGGCAGCGGCAAGGTCGACGGCTCGGGCTTCCTGAGCTGCTCCGAGCTGGACCGCCACGAGCGCGACGCCCGCCCCTGACGGCTCGACGCCCCGCTTCCTTACGGAGGCGGGGCGTCTGCGTTCAGGCCCGGGACAGGGCCTCGATCAGTTCGGCCTTGCGCATCGTCGAACGACCGCGGATGTCGCGCTTGCGCGCCAGCTGCATCAATTCCTCGCGGGTCATCTCGCTCACCGAGGTACTGCCTTGACGTTTGCCACGGCTCGCCGAGCCGCGGTTGGCCGGTCTCCCTGAGCGGGCCTGGGCGGCGCGATGGGCCGAGTCCTTGCGGTCGGCGCGCTTGGCCGTCTCGCTCTTGGCGCGGCCGGAACCGCCCTTGCGCTCGCCGCCGCCGGACTGCTTGTTCACCGTCGCCCAGGCGCGCGCCTCGGCTTCCGATTCGCTCACACCCTTGGCCTTGTAGCTCTCCTCGATGTGCTCGGCCTTGCGCTGCTGCTTGTCGCTGTACTTGCTCTTGTCGCCACGGGGCATGGGGATATCTCCCTTTGCGATGGGTTCACTGTTGGGACCGGGAGGCGACGGCGGACGTTCAGAGAAAGTGCGCACCGGCACAAACCCCTTGACCTTGCCCCAGGGGCAATCCGTAGTCTGCCGGTATCCCGCAGCAGGAACCGGAAATGCTCACCATCGGCCAACTGGCGCGAATCTTCGAGATCTCCACCAAGACGCTTCGCCACTACGATGCCATCGGCCTGTTCGTCCCCGCGCGCACCGGTAGCGACAACGGCTACCGCTACTACCAGCCGGAACAGATCGAGCAGCTCTCGCGCATACTCGCGCTGCGCCGGCTGGACGTTCCGCTGGAAGCCATCGACCGCCTGAAACGCGATGGCGCGCTGGACGACCCGCAACGCCTGCGGCATTTCCTGCAACGACACCAGCACACCCTGCGCGAAGAGATCAGCGCCCGCCAGCGCCTGCTGGCGGAACTCGACCGAACCCTGGCGACGCTCGCCCACTGGAGGATCCGCAACATGCATGCACGAATCGTCGAACGTCCCGCCTTCAGCGTGGTGGGCATGGAATACTTCGGCAGCGCCCCCGGCGACACCATCGGCCAGCTCTGGGAACGCTTCATCCCGCGCGAGCACGAGATCGCCGGCAAGCACGATCCCGAGGTCTCCTATGGCATCTGCGCGCAGCAGCCCAACGGCGAATTCCACTACGTCGCCGGCTTCGAGGTGCAGGAGGGCTGGCCGGTGCCGGAGGGCATGGTGCGCTTCCAGGTGCCGGCGCAGAAGTACGCGGTGTTCACCCACAAGGGCACGGCGCCGCAGATCGCCGAGAGCTTCCAGGCGATCTACAGCCACCTGCTCGCCGAACGCGGCCTGGAGCCCAAGGCGGGGGTCGACTTCGAATACTACGACCAGCGTTTCCGCGGACCGCTGGATCCGAACTCGCAAGTCGACCTGTATATCCCCATCTACTGAATCAGCGCTTGCCGGCCGGCACCTTGGCTGGCAAGCGCATGCGCTGCAGCAGCGCGGTGCACTGGTTGTCGTCGCTTTTGCTCGGCGCCACCAGCGCCAGCAGGCTGGCCGCCGGGCCCACCGCCACGCCGAGGGCGATCATTCCCGCGCCGCGCGCCACCAGCGGCCCGGCGTGGACCCCGGCGTCGGGCTTGGCGAAGGTGCCGCGCACGTACAGCGGCGAGCGCAGCGAGAAGATCCGCAGGCCCTTGCTGTGCGGGGTGACATCGAGGTCGAGCTTCTCGTTGGCGAAGTTCACCGTGCCGTCGACGTTGACCAGCGCGTTCTCGGTGTCGAAGACGAACAGCCGGCTGGTCATCAGGCCCTTCTGCAGGCCGAAGTCGGCGGCCGCGCAGTTGATCTTCACCTCGTCGTCGCCGAACAGCTTGGTCACCAGGTAGTTTCCGACATTGAGGCCGGCGATTTCGGTCAGGCCTTTGCTGATCGCACCGTCGTTGATCAGCATCTTCAGTTCGCCATCGGCGCCACCGAGGATCTTCGCCACCGAATTGCCGCTGCCGCTGAGACTGGCGTCGCCGTTCAGCTCGCCGAAGCTGGTCTGCATCGGCGCGAAGCCGGGGAACAACTGTTTCAGCTTGAAGCCCCGCGCGCTCATCTTCACTCGGCTCTGCATCGGCTGCTTGCCGCCGTCGAGGCGAATGTCCGACTCCAGCTTGCCGCCGGCCACGCCGAAGCGCAGGGGCTCCAGGCGCAGCAGGCCGTCGTTGAGCACCAGATGGGTATAGAGGTCGCTGATCGGCAACTGGTCGCTGTGGACGATACGCTTGCCGGTGAATTCCACGTCGGCGTCCATGTCGCGCCAGCGCTCGGTACGGAATTCCTCCACCGGCAGCACCTTGTCGCCCGGCTGGCGGCTGGTCTGCCCGCGCTTCTGTTTTTCGGCATTGCTGTCGGCGCCGATCAGCGGGCCGAGGTCGGCGAAGCGCAGTTGCTCGGAGGTCAGCTTGCCGGACAGCTTCGGCCTAGGCTGGCGAGCGACGAAGGTCAGGCTGCCGTGCAGGTCGCTGGCGCCGACCTTGCCGTTGAAGTTCTCGTAGCGGAACAGTGCGCCGCCCTCCTCCTTGAGCCGCGCCAGCAGGTGTCCGTCGGTGGAGTAGGCCGGAGTGTCCGGCAGGGTGATGCCGGTCAGCGGATAGAGATTGGCCATGCTGGTCCCGGACAGCTTCAGGCGCAGGTCGAGGGCGCCGAGGTTGAGCGGGTCGGTCAGGGTGCCGACCACCGCGGCACGGGTGCTGCCGGCACTGACCTCGGCCTGTAGCGGGAAGGGCTTGCTCGCATCCTGCAACGCCAGCATCCCGCCGACCTTGCCCGAGCCGGCCAGAGCCTGGCCCTTGTAGGTGCCCTTGACCTTCCAGCCGAACACATAGTCCTGGGCGTTCGCCGCATCGCCCGTGGCCAGCGCCTTGCCGGCCAACTGACCGAACGGCACCGGCTTGCCGAGCGGGTCGACCAGCACTTCCAGACGGGTCTTCAAACGCTGGTCGTCGAGGCTGACGCTACCCTTGTCGAAACCGATCTCGCGGATGTCCAGTTGCCAGGCGGACGGCTCGTCGCTGTCGCTGGCAGGCAGGTCGAAATCCCAATTGGCGCGGCCGTCGGCCAGGCGCAGGAGCTCGGCGCGCGGCTGGGTCAGCTTGATCTGTGGAATGCGGATGGTCTGCCAGAGCAACGGCAACGGCGCGAGGCGGAATTCGATGCGTTCCAGGCTGGCGAACTCGCTCGCCTTGGTCTTGCCCGCCGTCCACTCCGGGTTGCCGAGGGTGATGTCCTCGGCGCTGAAGCGCGGCCAGGGGATCCAGGCGCGCCAGCCTTCCTCGCCCTCCTCGCGGCGCCAGGCCACGGCGAGGTTGCCGTTGATGGCGAACGGGCGGTTCAGCGCCGCCGAGACCTTTTCGTTGAGGGTGGGCTTGATCAGGTTCCAGTCGAAGGTGGCGATGAACACCACCAACGCCGCCAGCAGCAGGACCAGGCTGGCGAGGCTCCAGGTCAGGATCTTTCGGCCGCGCGTCATGCACAACTCCTTTTCGCCGCGTCGGTTGTCGGGCAGGCGCGGCAGCGCGCCTCGCTCAGCCCGTCAGTGTGCAGGCTGGCCCATGGACTCGCCAGCGCGAATACGCCGGCCCGTTCCGTTAGGACCGGCGAAACGCCGGCATTGCTCCCCGTCCCACGCATTTCAGGCAAAAGGCCAGTTCGGCGGCGGGTCGATAAAACTTTTTCGACCGCGTGGGACTCACACCTTAGGTAAGCAGAAAAAGCCGGCCGCAGAGCCGGCCCTTTTCACCGGATCAGCCTCAAGGAGAAAACCGATGACCACCGTTCAACTGACGGACGTCCAGACCCTTCGCGACCGTGCCCGCAAGAACATCCAGGAAGGCGCGGTCACCGAAGGCTATTCGGCCGATCGCCAGACCGTCCTGCGCCTGCTCAACGAAGCGCTCGCCACCGAGCTGGTCTGCTTCCTGCGCTACAAGCGCCACTACTTCATGGCCACCGGCCTTAAGGCGAGCATCGCCGCCGCCGAGTTCCTCGAGCACGCCAACCAGGAAATGCAGCATGCCGACCAGTTGGCCGAGCGCATCATGCAACTGGGCGGCGAGCCGGACTTCAATCCGCGCGGCCTGGAGGAGCGCTCCCATGCCGAATACGTCGAAGGCAAGACCCTGAAGGACATGGTCACCGAGAACCTGATCGCCGAGCGCATCGCCATCGACAGCTATCGCGAGATCATCACCTACCTCGGTAACGACGACCCCACCACCCGACGCATTTTCGAGGAAATCCTGGCCCAGGAAGAAGAACACGCGGACGACATGGCCGACATCCTCGACGACCTCGCCTGACTCCAGAGCAAGACCCGTCCGAGAGCCGGCGCCCGCAGCGCCGGCTTTTCTTTTCGCCTTATTTATCCAATTTATCGATTAAATAGAGAAAAGCTAACTATCCTTTAAGAAATCTTCGACATCACAAAAATAATCAACTAACTTACTGATAAATAATAAGAAAATGCATAATCACCCATATCGATAGACACTATCATCGCACTTCGTTTTTAAATCGACTTATCCGAACTGAAAATGACTCCAACGCAATCGACAACCCACTCGGAGTCACCGTCATGAAAGCTTCCCTGATCCTCGGCCTCGCCCTCGCCACCCTGACCGCCAACGCCGCCTTCGCCGCCGACGGCTCCAGCCGCACCATCGACCGGCTGCACCAGGACATGTCCAGCGTCGAACTGCGCATCGCCGACAACGGCAGCGAGCAGACCATCGACCGCCTGCACAAGGACATGACCAAAGCCGAAGCCCGCCTGGCCGACAACGGCAGCGAGCAGACCGTCGACCGCCTGCACAAGGACATGACCAAGGCCGAAGCCCGCCTGGCCGACAACGGCAGCGAACAGACCGTGGACCGCCTGCATCGCAGCATGAGCCGTTTCGACCTGCGCACCGCCTGACCGCTCGCTACGCCGCAAGGCGCGAGAAAAGCCCGGCTCGATGCCGGGCTTTCCTATTTTCCCATCCCTGTCGCGCTGGGCGCATGGCCCGAGGCAAGCCGCACTCTCCCGCCTCAGACTCCGCTGAACCAGTTGTAGCCCTGGTCCTCCCAGTAACCTCCGGGATTGCTGTTGCTGACGAAGATCTCCACCACGTGCTTGGCGTTCTTGAAGCCGAGCTTGGTGGGAATCCGCAGGCGCAGCGGATAGCCGTTCTCCTCCGGCAGCGCCTGCCCGGACATCTCCAGCGCCAGCAGGGTCTGCGGATGCAGCGCGCTGGGCATGTCGAGGCTGGAGTAGTAGCGGTCGGCGCACTTGAAGCCAACGTACTTCGCCGAGGTGTCGGCGCCGACCAGCTCCAGGAAGGTGCGCAGCGGCACTCCGCTCCACTGGCCGATCGCGCTCCAGCCCTCGATGCAGATCAGTTGCGTGACCTGGCTGGCCTGCGGCAGCCGGCGCAGTTGCTCCAGGCTCCAGGGGCGCTTGTCGCGGACCCGCCCGGAAACCTGCAGGCGGTATTCCGGCAGGTCGATCTCCGGCACGTTGTAGGCCGGGTAGAACGCGTTGAAGGGGAACGGCGAGGCCACCTGCGACGGATCGAAGGTCGGCGCCAGCCGCGTACGGCTGAACAGCCAGGCCTGGACCCGGTCGTTCCAGCGCGACATGGCCCAGAGTACCTTGTCGACCGAATCGCCATCCTGTAGCCGGCACCCCGAGAGCATCGCCAGGGCGCCCAGGGACAGGCCGCCGCGCAACAGCAGGCGGCGTTGCAAATCGACCATCTGCCGCTCGCTGGACGGGTCGACCGCGATCTTCGCGCGCTTCTTCTCCGGCCCCTTCATCCTTCGCTCCTCCGTCCGCGCCGCCACTCGCGTCCGATGATCATCGGCAGCAGGGTGCGCGGCACCAACAGCACCAGCAGCAGGTGCACGACGACGAACCCGACGACCCCGGCCATGGCCAGGAAATGCACCCAGCGCGCACCCTGGAAGCCACCGAACAGCGCGGTCAGCCCGTGCAGTTGCACCGGTTTCCAGATCGCCAGCCCGGACAGCACCAGCAGCGCACCGAGCCCCAGGACCAGCCAGTACAGCAGGCGCTGCACCGCGTTGTAGCGGCCCGGCTCATGGACCAGGCGCAGGCCGAGGGCGAGGCGCAGGTCGCGCCAGACGCCGGCCGCGCTCAAAGGCAGGAAGTCGCGACGAAAATGCCCGCTGGACAGTCCGTGGGCGAGGTAGCACAGGCCGTTGCCGAGCAGCAGCCACATGGCGGCGAGATGCCAGGCGATGGAACCGCCGAGCCAGCCGCCGAGGGTCGCCCAGGCGGGAAAACGGAAATCCAGCAGCGGCGAAGCGTTGTAGATGCCCCAGCCGCTGCCGATCAGGCAGGCCATGGCATAGGCATTGAGCCAGTGGCAGAGTCTCACCGGCCAGGCGTGCAACGCACGGTTCATGGCTTTTCTCCAAGGAAACCCGGCCGGGACGGACGCGCCGTCCCGGCGAAACCTCACATCGGCGGGGTCACGCCGTCCTTGCCGACCGAGATGGCCAGGGCGGTGAGGCTGCCGTCGGCGCCCTTCTGCGGGAACAGCACGACCTTGGCGCCACGCTTGAGCAGGCTGCGCTCGCCCGGCTCCAGGCTGACGATGGGCACGTCGTCCGGCACCACCACGGTCTTCTCGCCATCGCCGTATTTCACGGTCATGCGCCGGCCCTGGCTGACCACCAGGTTGCCGACCGTACCGTTGGTCATGGTCGAGGCGCTGCCATCGGCATTCTCCCAGGGCCGGTGGCCTTCGCCGCTGCCGCGCAGGCTGGGGGCGAAGACATGCACCTCGAGGGCCTTCAGGGTGCCGTCGGGCTGCGGCACGGCGGCGGTGCCGATGAAGCTGTCGGGCTGGATGTCCTCCGGCTTCGCCAGCGACACGGCGCGGATCGCGGTCTTGTCGGTGAGCCTGACCGTCAGTTGCTGGCCGTTGCGGGCCTTCAGTTGCAGGTGGTCGTCGGCGGCCTGCTGGATGGTGCCGCGCAGCGGCTGCAGCATGCCCGCAGGCGGTTGCGCGGCGAAGCTGGCGGCACTGGCCAGGAGCAGGCCGAAGAACAGCGCGGGGGAAGCCTTGAGTCGAAGCATCGGTCGATCCTCGGTGGGGTTGAGCCTCGATGGTCGCCCCGCCGGCGGTACCCGGAGATGACTTTCGCATGACAAAAATGTCACCGAATCCGCGCCGCGCGCTGGCTAGAATGGCGGCGAACGAGGGGGAACGAGACATGCGCATCCTGGTGATCGAAGACGATACGAAGACCGGCGAGTACCTGAAGAAGGGCCTCGGCGAGTCGGGCTATGCGGTCGACTGGTCGCAGCACGGCGCCGACGGTCTCTACCTGGCGCTGGAGAACCGCTACGACCTGGTGGTCCTCGACGTGATGCTGCCCGGCCTGGACGGTTGGCAGATCATGGAAGTGCTGCGCAAGAAGCACGATGTGCCGGTGCTCTTCCTCACCGCCCGCGACCAGCTGCAAGACCGTATCCGCGGCCTCGAACTGGGTGCCGACGACTACCTGGTGAAACCCTTCTCCTTCACCGAGTTGCTGCTGCGTATCCGTACCCTGCTGCGCCGCGGCGTGGTCCGCGAGGCAGAGCAGGTGCAACTGGCCGATCTGCAGCTGGACGTGCTGCGGCGCAAGGTCAGCCGCCAGGGGCAGGTGATCGCCCTGACCAACAAGGAGTTCGCCCTCCTGCACCTGCTGATGCGCCGCGAGGGCGAGGTGCTGTCGCGCACCCTGATCGCCTCGGAGGTCTGGGACATGAACTTCGACAGCGACACCAACGTCGTCGACGTGGCGATCAAGCGCCTGCGCGCCAAGGTCGACAATCCCTTCCCGAACAAGCTGATCCATACCGTGCGCGGCATCGGTTACGTCTGCGAGGAGCGCCCGTGCCCGCCCGCCGCTCCCTGACCCTCTACGCGGCGCTGCTGTTCGCCGCGGTGGCGGCGCTGGTGGTCAGCGCGGTCGGCTTCTACCTGTACCGCTCGGTGGAAGAGGCGATGCTGCGGCGCAGCGACGTGATGGTCGCCGGCCGGGTCGAGCACTTCCGCAACCTGCTGCGCGACAACCTCACCCTGGCCGAGCTGAAGGCGCGCCCGCGTCTGTTCGAGAACATGCTCGGCAACGAGCAGGACATCCTGCTCCTCGGTCAGCCCGGCGAGGCGCCGATCGTCGCGGTCAACCCGCGCCACGAACGCCTGCCGTCGCTACGGGTGGTCGCCGCCGGCCAGGCGTTGAATCCGTCCGTCGTGCACGCCGCGCTGACCCACGACGGCATCCCGATGCGCGTGCTCGCCGCCGAGGTCCTGGTCGGCGGCCGCGAGCCGTTGCAGATCACCGCCGCGCACCTGCTGCTGGGCGAGACGCGGATGCTCGCCCAGTACCGCGACCGGGTCATCGCCGCCGTGCTGCTGGCGTTCCTCGGCACCGCCCTGCTCGGCTGGCTGGTCCTGCGCCACGGCCTGCGCCCGCTGCGCACGCTGGCGGCGAAGGCGGCGGAGATCCATCCGACCAGCCTGGATACCCGCCTCGACGTCGCCGCCGCGCCTGCCGAGTTGCAGCAGGTGGCACAGTCGTTCAACGCCATGCTCGAACGCCTCGACGACGGCTACCAGCGCCTGCAGCAGTTCTCCGCCGACCTCGCCCATGAGATCCGCACGCCCATCGGTTCGCTGATGGGCCACGGCCAGGTGGCCCTGCGCCAGCCGCGCAGCAACGAGGAGTACCAGGCGCTGATCGCCTCCAACCAGGAAGAGCTGGAGCGCATCGCGCGGATGGTCGAGAGCATCCTGTTCCTCGCTCGCGCCGACGACGTGCGGGCAGCGGTGGAGCGCAGCCGCCTGGACCTGGGCGAAGAACTGCGGCGCCAGGCGGAGTATTTCGAAGGGCTGGCCGAGGAACGTGGGCTGAGCCTCGACATCCAGGTCAGCGGCCAGCTACGCGCCGATCCGCAACTGTTCCGCCGGGCGCTGAGCAACCTGCTGGCCAACGCCATCCGCTACGCCAGCGCCGACAGCCTGATCGAAGTGCGCGGCCTGCGCCGCTCGGGGGAATTCCTGCTGAGCGTGGAGAACGCCTGCGACAGGCTGCCGGCCGAGCCGCTGTCGCGCCTGTTCGACCGCTTCTACCGTGGCGACGCCGCGCGCAGCGACGCCCAGTCCAGCGGTCTCGGCCTGGCCATCGCCCAGGCGATCATGCGCCTGCACGGCGGCCGCGCCGAAGCGAGTGCACCGGCTCCGGGACGCATCCGCTTCGACCTGGCGTTCCCGGCTCAGGACTGAGCGGGTTTCTCGCCGGCGTCCGGCTCGCCGTCGGAGCGGCCGATATTCGCCGGCGCCTCCACCACCAGCTCCTCCGGCACTTCCTCGACGCGCGGGTCGAGGGTGGCGGCCATCGGGCTGACCGTGTCCGGCATCGCCACGTGTTGCAGCGGCGCCTCGTCGACCCGGTGTTCGCCGGTGACGCGCTTGGGCTGCACCCAGAACACCAGCAGCACCGCGTAGCCGGACACCAGCATGTAGAACAGTCCCGGACCGAAGTGGCGCATCAGCGCGCCGGCCACCAGCGGACCGATACAGGCGCCGACCCCGTAGGTGGTCAGGAGCATCGCCGACAACGCGACCCGGCGCGGCTGCTCGACGTGGTCGTTGGCCAGCGCCACCGCCAGCGGATAAAGGGTGAACAGCAGCATGCCGGTAACGAACCCGTTGGCCAGCAGCAACCAGTACGGCAGCGTCACCAGCCCCCACATCGGGATCGAGGCCAGGCACAGCAGCACCGCATTGCCGCGGATCAGCCAACTGCGGTCGAGGCGGTCGGACAGCCAGCCCAGCGGCCACTGCGCACAGAAGCCGGCGACGATGCACATGCCGACGAAGAAACTCGATTGCGAGGCATCCAGGCCGTTGCGGTTGGCGTAGACCGGCGCCAGGCCGTAGAAGGCGCCGACCATCAGGCCGGCGATGAAGATGGTGCCCAGCGCCTGCGGCACGCGCTGCCAGAAGAAACGCACTTCCAGCGGCGCGGCGACCAGCTTGGCCGGGTGCACGCGCCGGGTCATGGCCAGCGGGATCAGGCACGAGGCGAAGCAGATGGCGACCAGCAGCAGCGGCTTGTAGTCGAGGGTCGGGCTCAGCGCCAGCAGGCCCTGGCCGAGCACCAGGCCAAGGTCGACGGCGACCATGTAGCCGGCGAACACCTTGCCGCGCTGGTGGCTCTCGGCCTGCTCGTTGAGCCAGCTCTCGATCACCATGTACTGGTTCATCATCACCGCGCCGGTGATGAAGCGCAGCAGCAGCCAGACTTCCAGCTGATCGACCAGGGCATGCAGCAGCACGGTCACGGTGGCAATCCCGGCGCAAGCCACGTAGGAACGGATATGGCCGAAGCTGGCGATCAGCTTGTGTCCGAATTTTCCACCGCAGACCAGGCCGAAATAGTAGGACGCCATCAGCCCGCCGACCCACAGGTCGCCTGCGCCTTCCTGGGTCAGGCGCAGGCCGATGTAGGTGGTGAACAGGCCGGAGCCGGCCAGCATGAGCAGGGTGGCGGTGTAGAGCGCGGGAAAGGTGACGAGCGGGCTGAACATGACGGTTCCTGGACGGACGGGCCCCACGGCCGGCATCCGCCGAGCATTGTTAGATTCGGGAAGGATCGACGCTGCTGGCCGATCGCGGGCGCAGGCCGTCCTGCGTTCGGCGAGACTCCGACGCCACGCGGCGGCCGGAAGCCACGTCGCGGTGCACAGGGCGGCATTATCCCCGCTCCGGAGCGGCCCCGCCACGGGCGCCGCGAGCGTTCCGTCGGCTCAGCCGCGCCCCGCCGGGAGGGGCTCGCGCGGCGGCAGCCGATATACCCAGATGCGCCGCAAGACAGTGAGGAATTGCCGTCCCAGGCGTCCGCTGTTGTAGGTCTGCCCGTAGCGCCGGGCGATTTCGCGGACCTCGCGGGACAACGCGGCGTAGCGACGCGCCGGCAGGTCCGGGTAGAGGTGGTGCTCGATCTGGTGGCTGAGGTTGCCGGTCAGGATGTGGAACAGCGGCCCGCCCTCCAGGTTGCTGGAGCCGCGCAACTGGCGCAGGTACCAGTGGCCACGGGTCTCTCCCTCCAGCACCGAGGGCGGGAAGACCACCGCCTTCTCGGTGAAGTGGCCGCAGAAGATCACCGTGAAGGTCCACAGGTTGCGCAGCACGTTGGCCAGCAGGTTACCGACGAACACCGCGCCGAAGCCGCCGGCGAACAGGCCGAGAAGCGGGAACAGCAGGTAGTCCTTGGTCCACTGGCGACCCAGCTTGGCACGCAGGCGGCGTAGCAGCGGCATGAGTTCGGCCTTGTCCAGGCGCCCCTTGGCGTACTTGTCCAGGCGCAGATGCTGGATCGCCACCGCGTACTGGAACAGCAGCGCCTGCAGCGTCACCCACAGCGGTTGCCAGCGGTAGAACGGCTTCCAGCGCTGCTCCGGGAACAGGCGCACGACCCCATAGCCGACGTCGTCGTCCTTGCCCAGCACGTTGGTGTAGGTGTGGTGGATATGGTTGTGGGTGTGCCGCCAGAAGTCGGACGGCCCGGCGATGTCCCACTCGTAGGCGCGGCCGGCGAATTCCGGATCGTTCATCCAGTCGTACTGGCCGTGCATGACGTTGTGGCCCAGCTCCATGTTCTCGAGGATCTTGCCCAGGCCGAGAAGCAGGCTGCCGAGCAGCCAGGTCGGCGGCAGCCAGCCGAACATCAGCAGCGCCCTGCCGCTCCAGCAGCAGACGCGCACCGCCGCGCGGACCCGGCGGATGTAGCGCGCGTCGTCCGCGCCGAGATCGGCCAGGGTACGCAGGCGCAGGGCATCGAGTTCGGCGCCGAAGGCCGCCAGTTGTTCCGGGGTCAGTTCGCGGTCGTCGCGCATCGCAGGGCTCGCAGGTCGGTTCACAGGTCCAGCGCCAGGTCGCCGTGGGCGGCGCTGACGCAGAGGCGGATAGGCTGGCCGGGCTCGCTGCACAGCGCGCCGCTGCGCAGGTCGCGCACGCAGCCGCTGAGCAGGACGCAGGTGCAACTGGCGCAGATGCCCTGGCGGCAACCGTGGGCCGGGCGCAGGCCGTGGGCCTCGGCCTGTTCCAGCAGGCTGGCGGCGCTGTCGCCGGAGACTTCCCGCTGCGACCGGGCGAAGCGCAGGCGCACTTCGCGCGGCGCCTCCCCGCTGCGCCAGCGCGGGACGCTGAAGGATTCCGTCTGCAAGCCGGCGAAGCGTGCCCCCAGTTGCTCGCCCACCGCCTCGACGAAAGCCGCCGGCCCGCAGGCCAGGGCCTGGCTGCGCGCCAGGTCGGCTGCCCAGCCGTCCAGGTGGCGCGGCTGGAAATGCCCCTCCAGGCAGCCATCGGCCCGCGCCCCGCGGGTCAGGCTCCAGCGCAACTCCAGGTTCGGGTGGCGCGCCGACAGCGCCTCCAGCTCGCCGAGCCAGGCGCGCTGGCCGGGATGACGGACGTAGTGCAGCCACAGCACGGGACCGCGATAGCCGTTCTCCAGCGCCTCGCGGAGCAGGCCGAGCAAGGGCGTCAGGCCGCTGCCGGCGGCCAGCAGGCAGACCGCCTCGGCCTGCATCGGCCAGCGCAGATCGCCTTGCGCGGGTTGCAACTCGACACGCTGGCCGACCGCCAGGTGTTCGCACAACCAGGGCGAGAGCAGCCCGTCCGGGTGACGCTTGACGGCGATTTCCAGGCGCTCGCCGACCACCCGGGTCAGGCTGTAGCTGCGCCCGACCCGCACCCCGTCGCGCTCCGCCAGCAGCTGGATGTGCTGGCCCGGCCGCGCCGGCGGCCAGCCGGGGGCGGTACGCAGGGCCAGGGCGAGCATATCGTCGGCCACCCAGTAGCGTGCCTCGACCCGCGCATAGTGGCGGTTCAACGACGCCAGCGGATGGGCGTGGCGCAGCAGGCCGTCGACATCGGCCTCACGCAGCCAGCCACGGGCGGCGAGACGGCGCAGGGGTGCGAGCAAAGGGGTCAGGAGCGCGAGGGGAAGCAAGGCCATGGAAAATATTTCAGTGAACGATCGTTCACAAAACTTTGCCCGTTCCGCGCAATCGAGTCAACAAGCGTTCACTGATGTATCCTTCGACCGCTGCCGTCCCCGGTTCGACCGGGTCGCAGGGCTTTTGCTACAGTCGCCGGTCCGCCAAAGGAAGCCGTATGTCCTCACCCCGCGCCGAACAGAAACAGCAGACCCGCCACGCGCTGATGAGCGCCGCGCGCCACCTGATGGAAAGCGGGCGCGGCTTCGGCAGCCTCAGCCTGCGCGAAGTGACGCGCGCCGCCGGCATCGTCCCGGCCGGCTTCTACCGGCACTTCAGCGACATGGACCAGCTCGGCCTGGCGCTGGTCGCCGAAGTCGACGAGACCTTCCGCGCCACCCTGCGCGCGGTGCGCCGCAACGAGTTCGAACTGGGCGGGCTGATCGACGCCTCGGTGCGCATCTTCCTCGACGCGGTCGGCGCCAACCGCTCGCAGTTCCTCTTCCTCGCCCGCGAGCAATACGGCGGCTCGTTGCCGATCCGCCAGGCCATCGCCAGCCTGCGCCAGCGCATCACCGACGATCTGGCCGCCGACCTGGCGCTGCTGAACAAGATGCCGCACCTCGACGGCGCGGCCCTCGACGTGTTCGCCGACCTGGTGGTGAAGACCGTCTTCGCCACCCTTCCGGAGCTGATCGACCCACCCGCCGCCGATCTGCCGCCGCACCTGATGCCGGCCGCGAAGATCACCCACCAGCTGCGTTTCATCATGATCGGCGGCAAGCACTGGCACGGCCTGCCCGGCTGACCCCGCACCTCCCCAGCGGACCTCCGGCTCGGCGTTCGTCCGCGGACTAGACGCGCGCGCACCTTTCCGGTGCGGCAAAAAAGTCGTTGCGCACCAACCTGGCGCGCTGCAATATTTTGTTACATCCCTATGGCCCCGTTTTCCCGGTACAGGCGTCCCGCATCGACCTGGCAAGGCCCTTGCTGGTGCTTGTTGTGATCCCTTTCCTGTCGCATTGCGGAAACTGCCCATGCTGGTCATCCACCAACGCCTGCCCGCCCGCTCGCCCCGCTGGGACGAAGAACTCCACCTGACCTACGAGGCGCGCAGCAAGAGCCGCCTGCGCTGCTTCGCGGCGAGCGGCGAGGAGGTCGGCCTGTTCCTCGAGCGCGGCCAGCCTCCGCTGGCCGACGGCGACTGCCTGGAGGCCCGCGACGGTCGCCTGGTGCGGGTCGTCGCCCGCTCCGAACGTCTGCTCCACGTCACCTGCGCCAGCCCGCTGGAACTGACCCGAGCCGCCTACCACCTGGGCAACCGTCACGTCGCCCTGCAGGTCGGCGACGGCTGGCTGCGCCTGCTCGACGACTACGTGCTGAAAGCCATGCTCGAACAGCTCGGCGCCACGGTGGAGGCCATCGAGGCGCCGTTCCAGCCGGAGCACGGTGCCTACGGCGGAGGCCACCACCACTCGCACCATGGCGAGGCGGAGTTCAACTACGCGCCGCGCCTGCACCAGTTCGGCGTGCGCCGGTGAACAGCATCTGGGCGCGCCTGCGCCTGGCCAGCTCGCAGTTGCCGATCGGCGGATACAGCTATTCCCAGGGCCTGGAGGCGGCCCTCGACAATGGCTGGGTGCGCGACGCCGAGAGCGCGCGGACCTGGCTGGTCGACCAGTTGCAACTGAACCTGGCGCGCTTCGAGGCGCCGCTGCTGGCCGGCCTGCTGCGCGCCGCGCTGATCGGCGACTGGGCCGCCTGCGATGCGGCCAGCGAACGCCATAGGGCCAGCCGCGAGACCCGCGAGCTGGCCCAGGAGAGCCGGCAGATGGGCTTTTCCCTGCACCAATTGCTGGAAGCCCTGCCCGAGCTCGACGCTCCCGGCCGCGCCTGGCTGGCGCGCCAGGACCCGCCCAATCTCGCCGCCGCCTGGGCGATGGCCGCGCGCGCCTGGCGCCTGGACGCCGAGGAGGCGCTGAGTGCCTGGTTCTGGAGCTGGCTGGAAAACCAGTTGGCGGTGCTGATGAAAACCCTGCCGCTCGGCCAACTGGCCGCGCAGAAACTTGCTTCCAGCCTACTGCCGGAACTCGACCGCGCCTGCGCCGAGGCGCTGCGGCGGCCCGCCGTCGAGGGCAGCGCCGCGTTCGGTCTGGCGCTGGCCAGCATGACCCACGAAACCCAGTACAGCCGTCTGTTCCGTTCCTAGGAGAAACCCCATGACATCCCAACCCCTGCGTGTCGGCATCGGCGGTCCGGTGGGCTCCGGCAAGACCGCCCTGACCCTGGCCCTGTGTCGCGAACTGCGCGAGCGCTACAACCTCGCGGTGGTCACCAACGACATCTATACCCAGGAAGACGCGGAGTTCCTGGTGCGCAACGAGGCCCTCGCCCCCGAGCGGATCATCGGCGTGGAAACCGGCGGCTGCCCGCACACGGCGATCCGCGAGGACGCCTCGATCAACCTGGAGGCGGTGGACCAGCTCAACCGGCGCTTCCCCGGCCTCGAACTGATCCTGGTGGAATCCGGCGGCGACAACCTGTCGGCCACCTTCAGCCCCGAGCTGTCCGACCTGACCCTCTACGTGATCGACGTTTCCGCCGGCGACAAGATCCCGCGCAAGGGCGGCCCCGGCATCTGCAAGTCGGACCTGCTGGTGATCAACAAGATCGACCTGGCGCCGCTGGTCGGCGCCTCCCTCGATGTGATGGACCGGGACGCCCGGCGCATGCGCGGCGACAAGCCGTTCGTGTTCAGCAACCAGAAGACCGGCCAGGGGCTGGACGAAATCATCGCCTTCATCGAGCGCCAGGGCCTGCTGACCGCCGCCTGACGCCACTTCGCAACGACAAGGAACCGCCAATGAAACTGCCCAAGCTGCTCGCCGCCCTCGCCCTGCTCGCCGCTCCGGCGCTGGCCTTCGCCCACCCCGGCCACGGCGAACACGGCCTGGTCGCCGGCCTCGCCCATCCGCTCACCGGCCTCGACCACCTGCTGGCGATGTTCGCCGTCGGCCTCTGGGCCGCCCAGCAACAGGGAGCCGCGCGCCTCGCCCTGCCCTGCACCTTCGTCGGCACCATGCTGGTCGGCGGGCTGCTCGGCTTCGAGGGCCTGCAACTGCCGTTCATGGAGACCGGCATCGCCGCCTCGGTGCTCGCCCTCGGCCTCTGCGTGGCCCTCGCCGTGCGCCCGCCGCTGCCGCTGGCGATGGCCGCCACCGCGCTGTTCGCCCTGGCCCACGGGGTCGCCCACGGCCTGGAGCTGCCGGACCTCTCCAGCCCCTGGCTGTACGCGCTCGGTTTCGTCGCCGCCACCGCCGCGCTGCACGCCGCCGGCTACGCGCTGGTGCGCTTCCTGCCGCAGGCGGCCGCGCCCCTGGTACGTCTCGCCGGGCTGGCCTCGGCGGGCGCCGGGGTCTGGTTGCTGGCCGGCTGAGCCGCCGCGCCTCCCCTCAGCGCCTGATCAGCACCCGTCGGCCTTGGTGCACGAGGCGCAGGCCATGGGTCTGCGCCAGCATCGCCAGGGCCAGCGGCAGGTCGTCGACGGGAAAGGTGCCGGAGACCCGAAGCGGGTCCAGCGACGGCTCGCACTCGATGCTCTCGCCGCCGTAGCGCATCAGTTCTCCCGCCCACTGCCGCAGCGGCATGTCGTCGGCCACCAGCAGGCCCTGGCGCCAGGCCAGCGCGGCCTCGCTGGCGGACTCGACGGGGCCGATCCGCTGGCGATCGAAGCGCACCCGCTGGCCAGCCTCGATCACCCGGCCATCCGCCGCGCTCGCGGCGCCCTCCGGACGCACCTGGACCGCGCCTTCGTACACCGCCAGCACTGTCTCTGCGCCCTCGCGTCGGACGCTGAAGGCGGTACCCAGCGCGCGCATCAGGCCCTGTTCGGTCCGCACCAGGAACGGCCGCGGCGGCTCGCGCCGATCCGCCGCGGTGCGGAGGTAGATCTCTCCGCGATACAGGCGCAGCAGGCGCTGGCCGGCGTCGTAGCGCACGTCCAGCGCGCTGTCGGTGTTCATCTCGACCTGGCTGCCGTCCTCCAGCACCAGGTCGCGCCGCTCGCCGACGGCAGTGAGGTAGTCGGCGCCGAAGCCGTCGCGCCAGACCTGCGCGCGCCATCCCCACCAGACCAGCGGTGCGCCGCCGAGCAGCAGGGCGAGGCCGCGCAGGACCGCGCGCCGGCCGCTGCCGGACGGACGCTCGAGCGCACGCCGGGCCAGCGCCGGCGGCAGCGAACCGATATTCGCCAGCAGACGCTCGGCGCGCCGCCAGGCGCGCTGGTGCTCGGGGCTGCGCGAGCGCCAGGACTCCAGCTCGGCCTGCTGCGCCGGAGCCAGCGGCCCCTCCTGCATCAGCAGCAGCCAGGAGGCGGTCTCCCTGAGCACCTGCGGGGCGATCGCCTCGGCGGCCGGCGGCCCGGAAAGCTCCGTATCGCCCGCCTGCGGCGCCCGGCGGGAAGCGCGGTCATTCATCGGGCATCAGGCTCAGGCAGGTCACGTAGGCCTGGTGGATGAACTTCTTCACCGTCGGCAGCGCGACGCCCAGCGCCTGGGCGATGTCCTTCTGCTTCATGCCGTCCAGCGTCGCCATCAGGAATGCCTGTTTCACCCGCGGGCGCAGGGTATCGAGCAGCGCGTCGATCTCGTGCAGGGTCTCGACGATCACGCTCTGTTGTTCCGGCGACGGCTGCAACGGCTCGGGCAGCGTGGCCAGGGCCTCCAGCCAGGCAAGTTCCAGCGATTGGCGACGGCGCCAACTGACCAGCACGCAGTTGGCGATACGGGTGAGATAGGCGCGCGGCTGACGGATCGCTTCACGCTGGCCGCCGTCGCGGCTGGCGAGAATGCGCAGGAAGGTGTCATGGGCCAGGTCGTCGGCCACGCCGCGTCCCCAGGAGCGGAGTTGGTAGGCCAGCCAGTTGCGCAGCCAGGCATGGTTTTCACGGTAGAGCGTGGCGACGCCGTCGCGGTCCGCGGACAGGCAGGAACTCGGCGCATTCATCGGAGGCGCATTCATCGGAATAGTCAGCTGGATTCAATCGCAAATGAAAACTATTATCACTAATTTTGCGTTGACCACAATGCCGGCGACCCTTTCCGTCCGGCCCGCCGAACCCGAAATATCCCTTTTCCGATCTCGTGCGACAGAGGGAATGAGAGCCCGCAATGCCGGGCGCCAACCCTGCGAGCGAAGAAGTCATGTCCCTACAACGCCCTATCCCCAGCCTGGCGCGCCCCTTGTCGCGCCTCTCCCCGCTCACCCTTGCCCTGCGCTGGGCCCTGCTCGGCCTGTCGGCGGCCGGCGCCGGCCTGCTCGGCGGCGGCCTGGCCCACGCGCAGAGCGTCGGCCAGCACAGCGCGGCTACCCGCCTGGACGACGCCACGCCGCGCAGCTACGACATCCCGGCGGGTTCGCTGGGCGCCTCCCTGGGCGCCTTCGCCAGCCAGTCGGGCCTGCTGCTGTCCTTCGACCCCGAGCTGACCCGCGGCCGCACGGCGCCGGCGCTCAAGGGTCGCTACAGCGTACTGGAAGGCTTGCAGCGAGTCCTGTCGAACACCGGCCTGCAGGTCGCGGCGGGAACCTCCGGCGCCTACCTGCTGGTCGAGCCGCGCATGTCCGGAGAAGCCCCGGCCGACCTGTCGCCGGTGGTGGTCTCGGCCGCCGAGCTGGCCGATCCGCAGAAGGAAACCTATACCGCGCCACGCTCGTCGGTGTACCT
Organism: Pseudomonas aeruginosa; assembly: GCF_001457615.1. Classification (GTDB taxonomy): domain Bacteria; phylum Pseudomonadota; class Gammaproteobacteria; order Pseudomonadales; family Pseudomonadaceae; genus Pseudomonas; species Pseudomonas aeruginosa. The sequence continues at coordinate 5,538,176 of NZ_LN831024.1, forward strand.
CTCCAGCGAAGACATCGACCGCTTCGGCCGGGTTTCCGTGGGTGACCTGCTCCAGGGCATCCCGGGCGTACAGGTCGGCGACAGCCGCAACGGTGGCGCGCTGGACGTCAACATCCGCGGCATCCAGGGGCAGAGCCGGGTGGCGGTGCGGGTCGACGGCGCGGAGCAGGCGCTGGACGTCTACCGCGGCTACGCCGGCACCCAGCAGCGCAGCTACATCGATCCCGACCTGGTCAGCAGCGTGACCGTCGACAAGGGTCCCTCGACCCGCTCGGGCGCGATCGGCGGCAGCGTGGAAATGCGCACCATCGGCGTCAAGGACATCCTGGTCGCCGGCAAGGACCTCGGCGTGCGCTTCACCGGCGACGTCTGGAACAACGGCGTCGCCCCGCAGCACCGCAGCGCCAGTTCGAAGACCGAGAATCTCAGCAGCGTGCCGCACGATGACCGCGGCAGCCTGTTCGGCTCCCAGGCCAAGTCCGGCAGCGCCGCCTTCGCCTACCGCAACGAGCATCTGGACCTGGTCGCCGCCTATGCGCAGCGCAACCAGGGCAACTACTTTTCCGGCAAGAAAGGCCAGGACCGCTATCGCGTCTACAACCGCTACGGTCGCGAGGAAAGCAGCGTAGCCAAGGTCTACAACGCGGGAGAGGAAGTGCTCAACTCGTCGTCGGAGACCGAGTCCTACCTGCTCAAGGCGACCTGGCGCATCGCCGACGAGCACACCCTGGACCTCGGCTATCGTCGCTACGACGGGCGCACCGGGGAGATCATGCCGTCGGACATCTTCCGTTTCGGCACCGCCGGCATCTACCAGTACCCATTGAGCGAAGTGAAGATCGACACCTACACCGCACGCTACCGTTACCTGCCCGAGAACAATCCGCTGGTGGACCTCAGCACCGGACTGTGGATGACCGAGGCGAAGAGCGACATGCTGACCTCGGTGCTGGCGCCGCGCTCCCAGGCCTATCGCTCCGACCGCAACTGGACGCGCCAGGACAACCGGCGCATCGGCGGCGACCTGAACAACGTGGCGCGCTTCGAAACCGACTTCGGCGATTTCAAGCTCGACCTCGGCGGCTCGTTCCAGGTCGAAGACATCCAGCCGCAGAAAAGCGTGGTCACCACCCTCCACGACATCAACGCCAACCGCACCCTGAGGGACGCCACCCGCCAGGAATACGGCCTCAACGGCAAGCTCGAGTTCAAGCCGGTCGAGCGCCTGACGCTATGGGGCGGCGGCCGCTACAGCCACTTCAACAGCAAGGACAACGGCATCTCCGCCTCGCCGCGGCGCGAGGATCGCGACATGCGCTTCATCACGGTGAGCAGGCCCGGCTACTACGGCTCGATGATGTGGTTCCCCGACCAGAACGGCCAGTACACCGACGCCACCGATCCCCGCCTCAACAACGGCATCGTCACCAACAACACCAACAATCCGTTCGAAGGCATTCCCTTCGACGAGTTCGGCCCGGCCAACGTGACAGTCCATCCCTCGCGGGTCACCAACGTGGTCACCGGCTACAACTACAGCAAGAAGGGCAGCAGCCGCGGCGGCGGTTTCTCGCCGGCATTCGGGATCAATTTCGAGCTGGCCCCGGATACCTTCGTCTACGCCTCCTATACCGAAGGCCTGCGTCTGCCGTCGCTGTTCGAGACCAGCCAGGGCACCCTCCAGGTCGAGCCGGGCAAGGACCTCAAGCCCGAGCGTTCGCGCAGCTGGGAGATCGGTGCCAGCGCGCTGCGCGACAGCCTGTTGGCCGACGGCGACTCGGCGGCGATCAAGCTGGCCTACTTCAACAACACCATCAAGAACTACATCACCCGCTATTACGATCCGGGCCAGATGGGCCTGATGACCTTCAGCAACACCGACAGCTACCGCACCAGCGGTCTCGAACTGCAATCGCACTACGACGCAGGGCGGGTGTTCGCCGACCTGTCGGCGACCTACTACCTGAAGACCGAGACCTGCGACGCCGCCTTCGCCGCCAGGCTGCGCGCCGGCGCCAACCGCTACCAGCGCACCGAGAACACGCCGAACTGCACGCCGGGCAGCTTCATGGGCTCCTATACCAACACGCAGAACCCGCCGCGGCTGGCGACCAACCTGACCGCCGGCCTGCGCTTCTTCGACCAGGCCCTGACCCTGGGCGGACGCATGACCTATACCTCCGGCCCCACCGCCACGGCGGACAAGCCCTGGCAGGTCGGCGCCACCACACCGCAGATCGAGTACCGCTCGGTGCAGCTGTTCGACCTGTTCCTCAAGTACAAGCTGTTCGAGCACACCGAACTGAATGCCTCGCTGCAGAACCTCACCGACCGCTATTACCTCGACCCGCTGGCACAGAGCTTCATGCCCGCGCCCGGGCGTACCCTGCGGGTGGGGATGCAGGCGAAGTTCTGAGCCGCCCTCTCCCCCTCCAGGCGTTGTCGGCGGAGCGCCGCTCCGGTAGGGCGGATAACCGCCCAGCGGCTATCCGCCGAAGCACCGGGCCTCCCGCTCCCCGTCCCTCCGGAACTGTCCGGAGGAGCGGCGAGACAGCGTCCGTCACCACGACAACGGATAACTCACCACCAGCCGCGTCTGGTCGAAGTCGCTGTTGAAGCTGCGTCGGTTGCTGGCGTGGTTGAGGCGCACGTTGAGCCGCGCCAGCGGACCGCTCTGCACGGTGTAGCCGAGCTCGACATCGCGCTCCCATTCCTTGCCGCCGCTACCGGCCTTGGTGGTGGCGTTCGAGCCATGGCCGTAGCGGACCATGCCGATCAGGCCGGGCCAGCCGAGGCCGACGAAATCGTAGTCGTAGCGCACCTGCCAGGAGCGTTCGTCGGCGTTGGTGAAGTTGCCGTTGAACATGTCGTTGCCCATGCTCCGCCCACTGCTGCCGTAGACCGATTGCCAGCCGCTGTCGCCGCCGACCTTCTGCAGGCCAAGGTAGAAGGTATGCAGGCCGATGCCGGCGGAAAACAGGCCGTAGAGGGTATGGCTGTCGATCTCTCCGGCGCGCGCGGCGCCGTCGTCGCGGTCGACGAACAGGCCGAGGTTGGCGCCCAGGGTCCAGTCGCCGACACGCTGCTTGTGCAGCAGGTTGGCGTAGCTCTGCCGGTAGACGTCCTCCAGTTGCCCGTGCCACAGGCCCAGTTGGGTGCGCTCGCGGTTGAAGCGGTACTCGGCGCCGGCATAGTTGAAACCGTCCGATTTCTGCGTCGGCGCGCTCCAGGCCGATAGGTCCTGCATGTCCGCCGAATTGCGCAGGCTCACCGCGTCGAAGCGTCCGGCCTGCAGAGCCAGGCCCGGCAGCTCGCGGGAAACCACGGCGAAACCGCGGAACGTCTGCGGCAGCAGGCGTCCGTCGTCGTAGCGCAACAGCGGAATGTCCGGGAGCATCTCGCCGATCTTCAGTTCGCTGGCCGAAACGCGCAGCTTGGCGGCCACGCCGACGCGCCCATAGTTGTCCGCCGCGCGACCGTCATCGTGCAACGGAAGAAGCTCGGAATTGCTGGTGCCACGTCCGCTGTTCAGCTTCACGCCGAACAGGCCGATGGCGTCGAGGCCGACGCCGACCGTGCCCGGGGTATAGCCGGAACTGAACTTGAGGATGAAGCCCTGCGCCCACTCGTCCACCAGGCTCTTGCCGGCATCGTGGTCGCGGAAATCGCGGTTGAAGTAATAGTTGCGCAGGACCAGGTCGGTCTTCGCATCCTCCAGGAAGCCGCCCTCGGCAGCTTGCGCGGCAAGACAGGCGAGCATCGGCAGGACCGCCCCTGCATTGCGCGGGACTGCGGTTTTACGACGGATTTTCATTGTTATTGTGCTCCGTTTTTCAGGGACGACCGAGCCCCGGCAGCCTCTGCGGGCCACCTGGCGACGACGGTCGGGTCAGCAGCGGGGCGCGGGCCCCGCCGCCAGGGTCAGAACGGGTACTGGCGCGGCGCGTGCTGCACGCTGATCCAGTGGTCGGTGGTGAATTCCTCGATGGCCCAGTCGCCGTTGAAGCGGCCAAGTCCGGAGTTCTTCTCGCCGCCGAAGGGCGCGTTGGCCTCGTCGTTCACCGGAATGTCGTTGACGTGGGTCATCCCCGCGCGAAGCTGGCGGGCAAAGCACACCGCGCGTTCCAGGTCGCGGCTGAACACCGCGCTGGACAGCCCGTATTCGCTGGCGTTGGCCAACTCCAGCGCATGCGCCTCGTCGCGCGCGCGGAGCAGGCCGACCAGCGGGCCGAAGATTTCATCGCGGGCGATCTCCATCGTCGCGGTGACCTCGCCGAATACGTGCGGAGCCAGCAACTGCCCATCGACGCCGCCCTCGTACAGCGGCTTGGCGCCTTCCTGGCGGGCCAGGCGGATCTTTTCCAGCAGGCCTTCGAGCTGGCGCGCGTTGACGATCGGCCCGACCGCGGTATCGGCGCGCTGCGGATCGCCGACCCGGAGACCCTTGACCCGCTCGACGAAGCGCGCGGCGAAAGCGTCGTAGAGGCTGTCCTCGACGATGATGCGGTTGATCGCCATGCAGATCTGCCCCTGGTGGAGGAACTTGCCGAACACCGCGGCATTCACCGCCTGCTCCAGATCGGCGTCGCCGAGCACCACGAACGGACTGTTGCCGCCCAGCTCCAGCGCCACGTGCTTGAGGTGCGCGCCGCCGCTGGCGATGCGGCCGATGTTACGGCCCACCGGGGTCGATCCGGTGAAGGTCACCAGGCCCGGCACCGGGTGCTCGACGAAGGCGTCGCCGATCTCGCTGCCGGGGCCGACCACCACGCTGAACAGCCCGGCCGGCAGCCCGGCCTCTTCGAAGATCCGCGCCAGCAGCAGTCCGCCGCAGACCGGCGTGTCGCTGGCCGGCTTGACCACCACCGCGTTGCCCAGCGCCAGGGCCGGGGCGATGGAACGCTGGGTCAGGTGCAGCGGGAAGTTCCACGGGCTGATCACCCCGACCACGCCGATGGCGCTGCGGTAGACCCGGCTTTCCTTGCCCGGCACGTCGGACTCGACGATGCGCCCGTGCACCCGTGCCGGGAACGACGCCGACTCCAGGGTGATCGCGCGCGCCGCGCCCCATTCGATCTCGGCCTTCAGGCGGGTGCTGCCGGACTCGCGGATGATCCAGTCGACGATCTCCTCGTGGCGGCGGTCGAACACCTCCACCGCCTTGTACAGTACCGCCGCGCGTGCCGAGGGCCCGAGCGCGGCCCATGCCGGCTGGACCTCGGCGGCCTTGGCGTAGGCGGCATCGAGGTCGTCGCGGTCGGCCTGCTCGATCTCCAGCAGCAGGCTGCCGTCGAACGGGTTGCTCACCTTCAGCCGGCGGCCGGCCCGGCCGTGGCGCCACTCGCCGGCCAGGGGCTGGAGACCGAGGTCGGTATAACGGGAATCGCTCATCGCTCTTCTCCTCTTTCGAAAATCACAGGGGTTTCTTCGCCGTCGCGTCGACGGACGCTTCCGCCGGCACGCGCGGCCGCAGGTGGATGCAGGCGATCGCCAGCGCGCCGATCACGCCGGGCGCGGCGAAGGCCAGGAAGTTCTGCTGGAACGGCAGCTCCAGGGCCAGCAGGCTGCCGCCGAGCATCGGCCCGGCGATGGCGCCGAGGCGGCCGACGCCGGCGGCCCAGCCGACCCCGGTGGAGCGCACCCAGGCCGGATAGAACTGCGCGGCGTAGGCATGGATCACCGCCAGGGTGCCGATGGTGGTGGCGCCGGCCACCACCAGCAGGCCGTTGAGCAGCCAGGGGCCTGGCCCCTGGCCGAGGGCCGCCAGGGAGGCCGCGGCCAGGGCGAAGAACAGCACCAGGGTGCGGCCGGCGCCGAGGCGGTCGGCCAGCCAGCCGCCGAACAACGCACCGAGGGTCGCCCCGACATTCAGGGTGACGAGGAACGCCAGGCTCGAACCGAGGGCGTAGCCGCCGCCGGCCATCAGTTTCGGCAACCAGGTGTTGAGCCCGTAGCTCATCAGCATGCACATGGCGAAGGCCACCCACAGCAGCAGGGTGCCCACTGCCTGGCGCCCCTCGAACAACTGGGCGACCCGTCCGCTCGGCGCTTCGGCCGCGACAGCGTTCGCCCGCTCGGCGCCGGGCCGGTAGTCGGGATCGACCTTGCGCAGCAGCGCGTCCAGTTCGGCGCGGCGGCCCTTGAGTTCGAGGAACGCCGCCGACTCCGGCAACCAGCGCAACATCAGCGGCACCGCCAGCACCGGCAGCACCGCCACGTAGAACACCGATTGCCAGCCCCAGGCGGGGATCATGGCGATCGCCAGTAGCGCCGAGAGCACCGCGCCCACCGAGTAGAAGGCCGACATCACCGTGACCAGGGTGCTGCGCCGCCCGGCCGGGGCGAATTCGCTGATCAGGTTGATCGCGCTGGGCACCAGCGCGCCCAGTGCCAGGCCGGTGAAGAAGCGTCCGGCGCCCAGTTCCAGCGGGTCGCGGGCGTGCCCGGTGAGGAAGGCGGCGAGGCTCGCCAGCAGGGTGGTGGCGATCACCAGGCGGCGCCGGCCGAAACGGTCCGCCAGCGGCGCCAGCAGGGTGCCGCCGAAGAGCATGCCGAACAGCGCGCAACTGCCGAGGGTGCCGGCCTGCACCGGGCTCAGCTGCCACTCCTGCATCAGGCGTGGCACCACCGAGCCGTAGATGACCATGTCGTAGCCGTCGAACAGCATGATGAAACACCCCCAGCCGAGGATCAGCCAGTGAGTACGGTTAAAGCGGGCAGCGTCGATCACCGCCGCAGCGGATTGCCTGTTCATACCAACCTCTCTCTTGTTCTTGTTATGGGCGCACGCGGGCGTCGGTCGGCACCGCCCACTCTGGCATGGGGCGGCGCCGTGGAACATCAGGGTTCGATGGTTTGCGTCGGCACCTCGATCAAAACCGGGCGATCAGCGGCCAGGGCATGCTTCAAGGCACCTTCCAGCTCTTCGCGGGTGGCCGCGTGGAGCGCCTCGACGCCATAGCCGCGGGCGATCGCGCAGAAGTCCAGGCCGGGCACGTCGAGCCCCGGCGCATCGGGCACCTCGAGCACCCCGGCGAACCAGCGCAGGGCGCCGTAGGTACCGTTCTTGAGGATGATGAACACCGCCGGCACGCGGTATTGCGCGGCACTCCAGAGCGCGGTGATGCCGTAGTTGGCCGAGCCGTCGCCGATGATCCCGATCACCTGCCGCCGCGGCTGCGCCAGTTGCGCGCCAACCGCCGCCGGCAGGCCGAAGCCGAGGCCGCCGGCGGCCGGGAAGAAGTAGCTGCCCGGCTCGCGCATCTCCACGCGCTGCCAGAAGGCGGTCACGGTGGAAGTCGACTCCTTGACGAAGATGGCGTCGCGCGGCGCCAGCGCATCGATCACGTCGAACACGGTTTCCGGACGCAGCGGTCCGCCCTCCTCGGCCAGCGCCGGCGGTCGCGGCAGCGCCTCGGGCAACGGCCGCGCACTGGGGCGGACCTGTTCGAGCAGTGCCTCGAGGGTCAGCGCGATGTCGCCGACCAACGCGTCGCCCATCGGCGCCCGTGCCGCTTCGCCGGGATCGCAGGTGACCTGCACCAGCTCGGCGCCGGCCGGCAGGTAATCGCCGGGGGCGAACTGGTGATAGCGGAACACCGGCGCGCCGACCACCAGGATCAGGTCGTGGCCGTCCAGCAGCCGGCTGATCCCGGCGATGGCCGCCGGCAGCACGCCGCGGAAGCAGGCATGGCGGGTGGGGAACGGACAACGCGAGGCCGACGGCGCGACCCAGGCCGGCATCCGCAGCTTCTCCGCCAGTTCCACGGCCAGGCCGTTGGCATTCGCCCCGTCGACGTCCGGACCGAGCACCAGCACCGGGTTGCGCGAGCGCGACAGGCGCTCGCCGAGTTCGGCCAGCAATGCCGGCGCGGGCAGCGCGGCGCCGCTGACCTGGCGCGCAGCCAGGTGTTCGACGCCGGCCGGCGCCGGTTGCGCCCAGTCGTCGTAGGGAATCGACAGGTACACCGGCGCCCGCGGCGGCAGGCTGGCGGTCTGGATCGCCTGGCTCAGCGCGCGCGGTACATCCTGGGCGCAGGCCGGCTCGTGGCTCCATTTCACCAGCGGCTTGGGCAGTTGTCCGGCATCGACGTTGGCGAGCATCGCCTCGACCCCGATCATCGAGCGCACCTGCTGCCCGGCGGTGATGACCAGGGAGCTATGGGAGTACCAGGCGTTGGTCAGGGCACCCATACCGTTGCCGGTGCCAGCCGCCGCATGCAGGTTGACGAAGGCCGGGCGGCCGCTGGCCAGGGCGAAGCCATCGGCCATGCCGACCACCGCGCCCTCGTGCAGGCCGAGGATGTAGCGGAAATCCTCGGGGAAGTCCTTGAGGAACGGCAGCTCGTTGGAGCCGGGGTTGCCGAAGACGGTGGTCAGGCCGTGGCGACGGAGGATCTCGTAAGACGCGGAATGGACGGTTTTCATGCAGGCCTTCAAGCTCGTTTCCTGGATTTGCGCTACTGTTGCAGCCGCTCGATAATCAATCAAATCGATACTCTTTCTATAAAAAATAGAACTGGTCTATATGAGTCCGATCGATCTCAACCTGATCCGCACCTTCGTCACCCTCTACGAAGCCGGCAGCGTGACCCTCGCCGCGGAGCGCCTGTTCGTCACCCAGCCATCGGTGAGCTACGCCCTGGCGCGCCTGCGCGAACTGTTCGACGACGCGTTGTTCACCCGCACCCGCGACGGCATCCAGCCGACCTTCGTCGCCGAGCAGCTCTACGGCACCTTCCGCGAGTCGCTGACGCGCATCGAGGGCGCGGTACAGAGCGTTCGCCACTTCGATCCGGCGACCACCGAGCGACGTTTCCGCATCGCCCTCACCGATCTCGGCGAAGTGGGTTTCCTCTCGCTGATCCTCGAACGCCTGACCCGCGACGCGCCGTTCGCCGAAGTGGAAGTGCTGCCGCTGCAGGTGGACGAGGTCGGCGCCTGGCTGAGCAGCGCCAAGGTCGATGCGGCGATCTGCCGCCAGCCGGTGCCCGGCGCGCGCAGCCAGCGGGTCCTGCACGAGCGCTACGTGTGCCTGCTCAGCGACCGCCACCCGCGGATCGGCGACAGCCTGAGCCTGGAGCAGTACCTGGCCGAGCGGCACATCGTGGTGACCCGTACCTCCGGCCACGGCATCGCCGAGGACGTGCTCGAGGCCATGCAGGTGCAGCGCCGCATCAGCCTGCGGGTGCCGCACTTCTCGGTGCTGCCGAAGATCATTCCCGGTACCGAGCTGCTGACCATCCTGCCGGCGCAGATCGCCTATCGCTTCGTCGCCGAAGGCGGCATGCGCATGCTCGAACTGCCCTTCACCCTGCCGCCGTTCGACGTCTCCCTGCACTGGCACGAGAGCAGCGAACGCTCGGCGGCGCTGAACTGGTTCCGCACCACCATCGCCGAGGCGATCATCGCCGCCCAACGCTGAAACGCCGGCGGCCCTCACGCAGCGTCTCCCAGCGTCGGCGAGCGCTCGCGACGCCGCGCACCGAGCAGCGGCAACACGGCGGCCGCGACGACGAACACCGCCGCGAACGCCCCATAGAGGGACAGCGGCTGCCAGCCGTCGTCGAGCAGGAGCCCGGCCACCAGCGGCGAGAGGATCGCCCCGCCGCGACCGACGCCGATCCCCCAGCCGACCCCGGTGGCGCGCACCGAAGCGTCGTAGAGGCTCGGCGCCAGGGCATACAGGCCGGCCACGCAGGCGTTGGCGCAAAGCCCGATCAGCAGTCCCAGCGGCAAGGCCGCGCCGGGCAGCCCGGCACTCAGCGAGAACAGCGCGAGCAGAGCGGCGGTAAGCAGCATGAACAGCGCCAGCACCCGTTCCAGGCGAAAGCGCGCGGCAAGCCCGCCGAGCAAGGCGGCACCGAAGATCCCGCCGATGCTCAGCAGGGTGCCGCCGGTGATGCCCTGGGCGGTGGACAGGCCGGCGGCGACCAGCAGCTTCGGCGTCCAGCTCATGATGAAGTAGAAGCCGAACATCACCAGGAAAAACAGCGCCCAGAGCAGCAGCGTGGTACGTCGCTGGGCAACGCAAAGCAACCGGGCGAGGCGGCTACCGTGCTCCGCTCCGCCACCGGGCGGGCTCGGCAGTTCCGCGAGCGCCGCGCGGCCCAGGCGCCGGGCCAGCGCGTTGACCCGTTGCAACGCCCGCGGCGGCCGGCGCGCCAGGAGGAAGTCCAGCGACTCCGGCAGGCACAGGCAGACCAGCGGGATCACCGCCAGGGTCAGGCCAGCGCCGAAGACGAACACCGAGCGCCAGCCCCAGGCGCCGATCAGCCATACCGCGAGCAGTCCGCCAAGGGTCGCGCCGAGCGCGTAGCCGGTGGACTGCAGGCTTACCGCCAGGCCGCGCCAGCGGCGCGAGGCGTACTCGCTGGCGATCACGTTGCTGCTGGCGAGGATGCCGCCGATACCCAGTCCGGTCAGCCCGCGCAGCAACGCCAGTTGCCAGGCCGCCTGGCTCAGCGCCGAGGCGAGCATGCCCAGGCCCGACAGCGCCAGGCAGGCGAGGATCAGCGGGCGGCGCCCCCAGCGGTCGGCCCAGGGCGCGATGAACAGCGAGCCGGCGGCCATGCCAAAGAGGCCGGCGCTGAGCAGCAGGCCGATCTCGGCGCCGCCAAGGTTCCATTCGGCGGCCACCGAGGATGCGGTGAAGGCCATCACCAGCACGTCGAAGCCATCGATCAGGTTGAGCACGATACACACAGCCACCGCCAGCCACTGGAACGGACGCATCGGTTCGTCGTCGAGAGCGCGGCGCAAGTCCCGGTTCATGGGCGGCCCTCCCCGAGCGGACAGGAAAGAAGCGACGGCAGGCGGGAGCGAGGCGCGGGAATGCAGGAATCCATCATTGGGAAGACCCTTTTTCTTGTTGTTGTAGGCACGGCAAGCGCAGGCACCCTGGCACCGTTGCGTCGATGCCGCAATCCTATTGGATCCATTTTGACGACAAGAAAACGGATGGCCAGTGGATATCCCACTGTCAGCGAAATCCGAGAAAGGCTCTGGAACGAGATAATTTGGCAATTTATTCCTGAAGTTTTTTATGTGCGACTATCGAACAGATTATTTTTTGTACAGAAGCGGTTGACTTGGAAAAGTTGCCTCGCGAATCATTGGATCCAATTACAAAAACAACGAGAGGATCCGACGATGTTTCCGAAGAACGCCTGGTACGTGGCCTGCACCCCCGACGAACTGGCCGGCAAGCCGCTCGGCCGACGCATCTGCGACGAGCCGATGGTTTTCTACCGAGGCGAGGACGGCCGCGTGGCGGCCCTCGAGGATTTCTGCCCGCACCGTGGCGCGCCGCTGTCGCTGGGCTTCGTCGAGGACGGCGTGCTGGTCTGCGGCTACCACGGCCTGGCAATGGGCGAGGACGGTCGCACCCGCGCGATGCCCGGCCAGCGGGTCCGCGGCTTCCCCTGCATCCGTCGCTTCCCGGTGCAGGAACGGCACGGCTTCGTCTGGGTCTGGCCGGGCGCGGAAGAACAGGCCGACGCCGCGCTGATACCCCGCCTGGAATGGGCGGAAAGCCCCGATTGGGCCTATGGCGGCGGGCTGTACCACATCCACTGCGACTATCGCCTGATGATCGATAACCTGATGGACCTGACCCACGAGACCTATGTCCATGCGTCCAGCATCGGCCAGAAGGAAATCGACGAGGCCGCGCCGACCACGCGGGTGGAAGGCGACGAGGTGATCACCAGCCGCCACATGCAGAATGTCATGGCCCCGCCGTTCTGGCGCATGGCTCTGCGCGGCAACGGCCTGGCCGACGACGTGGCGGTGGACCGCTGGCAGATCTGCCGCTTCACGCCGCCCAGCCACGTGCTGATCGAGGTCGGCGTGGCCCACGCCGGCCACGGCGGCTACCAGGCGCCGGCGGAGCGCAAGGCGGCGAGCATCGTGGTCGACTTCATCACCCCGGAGAGCGCCACTTCCATCTGGTACTTCTGGGGCATGGCGCGCAACTTCCAGGCCCACGACCAGGCGCTCACCGAGAGCATTCGCGAAGGCCAGGGAAAGATCTTCGGCGAAGACCTGGAAATGCTCGAAAGCCAGCAGCGCAACCTGCTGCGCCATCCACGGCGCGACCTGCTGAAACTGAACATCGACGCCGGCGGCGTGCAGGCCCGGCGCATCATCGAGCGCCTGCTGGCGGACGAGCGCCAGGCCGCCGCCCCCAACCGCGCCCAGGCCTGACGGGAGCCTTCGCCATGATCGAGGTCATCGTCGGCGCCATCCGCCTGGAGGCGCAGGATATCCACAGCTTCGAACTGTTCCGGGCCGACGGGGCGGCCCTGCCGTCCTTCGAGCCGGGCGCACACATCGACCTGCACCTGCCCAACGGCCTGGTCCGCCAGTACTCCCTCTGCGGCCCCGCCGAACGGCCGCGCCACTACCGTATCGCCGTACTCCGCTGCCGCGATTCGCGCGGCGGCTCGGCCACGCTGCACGCCGAACTGCGGGTCGGCCAGCGCCTGCACATCGGCGAGCCGCGCAATCTCTTCCCGCTGTCGCCGGAGCCCGGTCCGCGCCTGCTGTTCGCCGGCGGCATCGGCATCACGCCGCTGCTGGCGATGGCCGAACGCCTGGCCCGCGATGGCGCCGACTTCCAGTTGCACTACTGCGCGCATTCCGCCGAGCGCGCGGCCTTCGTCGACTACCTTGGCCGGTGCGCCTTCGCCGACCGCGTGCACTGCCACTTCGACCACGGCGAAAGCAGCCGGCGCGCGGACCTTCGCGCCCTGCTGGCGACCAGTCCGCGCGACGCCCAGCTATACCTTTGCGGGCCGGCGGGCTTCATGCAGTGGATCGAAGAAAGCGCCCGCGAACTGGGCTGGGAAGCAAGCCGCTTGCATCGCGAGCACTTCGCCGCCGCGCCACGAGACGCCAGTGCGGACGGCACCTTCGAAGTGCAGTTGGCGAGCAACGGGGCGCTGATCCGGGTCGCCGCCGGGCAGACCGTGCTGGCGGCCCTGCGCGAAGCCGGGGTGGACCTGCCGGCCTCCTGCGAGCAGGGCATCTGCGGCACCTGCCTGACCCGCGTGCTGGACGGCGAGCCGGAGCATCGCGACCTCTACCTCAGCGAAGAGGAGCAGGCCGCCAACGATTGCTTCACGCCCTGCTGTTCGCGTTCGCGCAGCCCACGGCTGGTGCTGGATCTCTAGTCGGCGGCGACGTCGCCGTGAAGCACGGTGACACCCTGCCGCGCCGGATCGAAGTAGTCGGCGTAGCGCAGGGTCGCATTGGCGTGCTCGCGCATGATCGCCTCGGCGCGCGCCCCCTGGCCGTTGACCAGCGCGTCGACCACCGCGTGGTGCTGCATGTGGGCAAAGTTGAAACGGCGGAATTCCTGCTCGAGATTGTCGCGATCCACCGCCAGGGCGCTCACCGAGGCGAACGGCAGGTGGTCGTTGCGCGCCAGCGCCACGGCGATCGCCGGGTTGCCGCTGGCCTCGATGATGGTGCGGTGGAAACGCATGTTCATGCGCTGGTAGCGCTCCAGCTCCTCCAGCAGGACCTGGCCGTTGGCGAACAATCGGTCGCCCTCGGCCAGGCATTCCTCCAGGGTCGCCCGTGCCTCGGCGGACAGCCCGCGCTCGGCCGCCTGGCGTGCCGCCAGGCCTTCCAGAACGCCGCGCACCTCGACCGCGCCGGCGATATCCTCGCGGGTCACCGCGCGCACCCTGTAGCCGCGCCCGGTCTTGCACAGCAGGCCTTCCTGCTCGAGGGTACGCAGGGCGATGCGCACCGGCATGCGCGAGACCTGCAGGCGTTCGGCGGTGGGAATCTCGACGATGCGCTCGCCGGCGGCGAGTTCGCCGGAAGCGATCAGCTTGCGTAGCTCGGCCAGCACGCGTTGGCCCGGTTTGCTCATGGAATTCGCTTATTCGATCGGGACGTCCGGGGCATCATAGCGTGCCCCGGCCGCCTCCGCCGGTCAGCTTTCGCGGTGGATGGCGAAGCCGGCCCAGGACTGGCTCACCGGCATGATCTCGAGGCTGTTGATGTTCAGGTGGGCGGGCTGGTTCATGATCCAGAAGATGGTCTCGGCGATGTCTTCCGGCTGGATCGGATGGGCTCCGGCGTAGGTCTTGTCGTAGCGCGCCTGGTCGCCGCCGAAGCGGACCAGGGAGAACTCGCTCTCGCACAACCCCGGCTCGAGGTTGGTCACGCGCACCCCGGTGCCCTGCAGGTCGCAACGCAGGTTCAGGGAGAATTGCTCGACGAAAGCCTTGGTGCCGCCGTAGACATGGCTACCCGGATAGGGCCACTTGCCGGCCACCGAACCCAGGTTGACGATGCTCGCCCCGGCGCCGTGGGCGATCAGCCGCGGCAGCAGCAGGCGCGTGCTGTAGAGCAGGCCCTTGATGTTGGTGTCGACCATGGTGTCCCAGTCGTCCAGGTCGCAGGACTGCGCCGGGTCGGTGCCCAGCGCCAGGCCGGCGTTGTTGATCAGGCCGCGCAGGGTGGCGAACTCTTCCGGCAGGTTGTCCACGGCCGCGCTCATCGCCGCGCGGTCGCGCACGTCCAGGGTCAGCGGCAACACCCGGGTCTTCGCCGAAAGCTCACCGGCCAGGGCTTGCAGACGCTCCTCGCGACGGCCGGTGAGCACCAGCGACCAGCCGGCCTCGGCGAAACGACGGGCGCAGGCTTCGCCGAAGCCTGAGGTGGCGCCGGTGATGAACAGGGTGGACGACATGGGCATCTCCTCGTACGGGGCGGAAAAACGATATCCGGGGATTCTAGAGCCTCGCCGTGCCCGGTTGGCCATACAGTTGCGCACGAGTTTGCCGAGGCGCCTGCTCAAAAAACGACCAACCTCGCGGAACCCACACCGTGCCTGGGCCGCAGCGAACAGCCACCAACTTGTCCACAGGGCGTCGCACAGTTTTCCTGAACAACTGTGGCAGCGGCATGACCACGCGCTGGGGATAAGTGCCCCGGCGCGAGCACTGATCATTTTCTGACCAGCCACGCCTAACCCTCGCCAATTCAGGGGCTTGGCGGTTCTTACCCACCTTATCCACAAGCCCCCGCACAGAAATCCTGAACAACCTCAGGCGGCGTTATCCACAACCCGGCGCGCGGCGACCAGGTCCTCCAGCGCATAACCCACCGACTTGAACAGGGTGATTTCCCCGGGATCGCCGCGCCGCCCTGCCCCGCCCAGCAAGTCGCGCAGTTCGGTGGATATCGCCTCGCGCCCGATGGCGCCTTCGGCGATCGCCTGCAACAGGTCGCCGGCCTCTTCCAGCGCGCCTGCGCGGGTATCCACCACGACCCGCGCGCGCGCCACCGCCAGGGCGTCAGTCTCGCGCATGGACGGCAGGAAGGCGCCGACCAGGTCGAGATGGACGCCCGGCTTCAGCCATGCGCCGCGCACCAGCGCTTCGCGGGAGGTGGTAACGCAACTGACGCAATCGGCCGCCTCCACCGCCGCGCGCAACCCGTCGGCCGCTCGCGCCGGGTAGCCCTCCTCGCGCAGCCGGGCGGCCAGCGCGGCGGCCTTGGCCGGATCGCGGCCCCAGATGTCGATGTGGCGATAGTCGCGCACGCAGGCGTGGGCCCGCACCATGTGCGCAGCCAGGGTTCCGCAGCCGACCACCAGCAGGCGCCGCGCATCGTCCCGCGCCAGGTAGTCGGCGGCCAGCGCCGAGCTGCAGGCGGTACGCCGGGCGGTCAGCTCCGAAGCCTCCAGCAACGCCAGCGGGCGACCGTCTTCGCCGTCGAACAGAGCGAACACCGCGGCCACCGCCGGCAGGCCACGCGCCCCATTGCCAGGGAACACCGTCACCAGTTTCACGCCGATCCCCTCACCGGCCTGCCACACCGGCATCTGTAGCAGCGAGGCCTGCGCCGGCAAGGCATGGCAGCTGCGCAGCGGCGCACTGCAAGGCTTGGCCAGGCCGATGCGCAACGCCTCGATCAGTTGTGGATAAGACAGGCGCTCGGCGACCTCGGCGTTGCTGAAAAAGCGCAGGCTGTGCATAAGTCGAGTTTCCTCCGTGGCTCCAGGGCAGCGCCCGCCCCGGCGGCCAGGCAGCCGGGGCGGGGCGCGCTCAATGTCCGCCGAGATAGGCGTTGCGCACCTCCTGGTTGCCGAGCAGTTCTTCGCCGCTGCCGCTCATGCGGATTTCCCCGGTGACCATCACGTAGGCGCGGTCGGAGAGCTTCAGCGCATGGTTGGCGTTCTGCTCGACGAGGAAGATGGTCATGCCGCTCCTGGCCAGCTCGCGCAGGGTCTGGAAGATCTGCTTGACCACGATCGGCGCCAGGCCCAGGGAGGGCTCGTCGAGCAACAGCAACTTCGGCCGGCTCATCAGCGCGCGGGCGATGGCGAGCATCTGCTGCTCGCCGCCGGACATGGTCATGGCGCGCTGGTTGCGCCGCTCCTTCAGGCGCGGGAACAGCTCGAACATGCGCTGCATGTCCTCCTCGGCGTGGTCCATGCCGATGGGAATGGTACCCATCAGCAGGTTTTCCTCGACGCTCATGTCGGGGAACACCCGGCGTCCTTCCGGCGACTGCGCGATGCCGTTGGACGCCACGTAGTGCGCCGACTTCTGGCGGATGTCCTGGCCGCGATAGAGGATCTGCCCGGCCGCCGCACGCGGCTGGCCGAAGATCGACATCAACAGCGTCGACTTGCCCGCGCCGTTGGCGCCGATCAGGCTCACCGTCTCGCCCTCGTTGACCTGCAGCGAGACCTTCTTCAGCGCCTGGATCGGCCCGTAGAACACGTCCACCTCACGGAATTCCAGCAACGCCGCGCTCATGACAGCTCCTCTTCGTCGGCACCGAGATAGGCGGCGATCACCTTCTCGTCATGGCGGATCTGTTCGGGGTTGCCACGGGCGATCACGTCGCCGTGGTCGAGCACGATGATGTGGTCGGAGATGTTCATCACCATGCCCATGTCATGCTCGATCAGCAGTACGGTGATCCCGTGGTGGTCGCGCAGGTAGCGGACGATGTTGCTCAGGGCGTGGGTCTCGGCCGGGTTGAGGCCGGCGGCCGGTTCGTCCAGGCAGATGAGTTCCGGCCGCGTGCACATGGCCCGGGCGATCTCCAGGCGCCGCTGCTGGCCGTAGGACATCTCGCCGGCCAGGCGGTTGGCGCAGTCCACCAGGTCGACCACCTCCAGCCAGTAGAACGCGTGGTCCAGCGCCTCGCTCTCGGCGCGGCGATAGCCGGGAGTGTTGAGGATGCCGGCGAGCAGGTTGCGGTTGACGAACATGTGCTGCGCCACCAGCAGGTTCTCCACCACCGACATGTCCTTGAACAGGCGGATGTTCTGGAAGGTCCGCGCCAGCCCGGCGCGGTTCACCAGGTGGGTGCCGCCGAACATCTTGTAGTAGAGGCGACTGCCCAGTTGCGGCGGCTTGACGAAGTCGTCCAGCTGGAACGGCTCGCCGAGCACCTGGATGACGTCCGTGGTGCGCCCCTGGGTGTTGAGCAGGATGTTGCCGCCGGTGGCCTTGTAGAAGCCGGTGAGACAGTTGAACACGGTGGTCTTGCCGGCGCCGTTGGGGCCGATCAGCGCGGTGATCGAACCGCGCTCGACGTCGAGGTTGACGTCGTTGAGCGCCTTGATGCCGCCGAAGTGCATCATCAGGTGCTCGACGCTGAGGATCTTGTCGCTCATGGCGCCACCCCCTTGCGCGGGGCGAAGCCCACCCGGCTGATGCGGATCAGCCCGCGCGGCCGCCAGATCATCATCACCACCATGAGTATCCCGAGCAGCAGCACGCGGATGTCGGCGAAGCTGCGCAGCAGCTCCGGCGCCACGGTGAGGACGAAGGCGGCGATCACCACCCCGACCGTCGAGCCCATGCCGCCGAGCACGACGATGGCGAGGATCAGCGCCGACTCGAAGAAGTTGAACGAGGACGGGTTGACGAAGCCCTGGTAGCTGGCGAAGAACACCCCGGCCAGTCCCGCGGTGGAGGCGCCGAGCATGAACGCCGAGAGTTTCACCAGCACATGGTTGAGGCCCATCGCGCGACAGGCGATCTCGTCCTCGCGCAGCGCCTCCCAGGCGCGCCCGACCGGCATCCGGGTCAGCCGGTGCTTGATGTAGAGCACCAGCAGCACGACCAGGAACAGCACCACGTAGATGAACAGGAACTTCATGTTGGGGTTGTAGGCGATGCCGAGGAACTCGTGGATCGGCACCCCGCCATCCTTGGCCCGGCGGCCGAACTCCAGGCCGAGGAAGGTCGGCGCCGGCGCCGGCATGCCGTTCGGCCCGCCGGTGAAGGACAGCCAGTTGTTCAGTACCAGGCGGATGATCTCGCCGAAGCCCAGGGTGACGATCGCCAGGTAGTCGCCATGCATGCGCAACACCGGGAAGCCGAGGATCGCGCCGGCCACCGCGGCGGTCAGCGCGGCCAGCGGCAGGACGGTCCAGAAGCCCAGGCCGAGGTACTGGTAGCCCAGCGCCAGGCCATAGGCGCCGATGGCGTAGAAGGCCACGTAGCCGAGGTCGAGCAGCCCGGCGAGGCCGACCACGATGTTCAGGCCCAGGCCCAGCAGCACGTAGATCAGGCCGAGGATGACCACCGCCAGCAGGTACTTGCTGGCGAAGAACGGGAAGATCACCGCGGCCACCAGGATCAGCGGCACGATCCAGCGCAAGCGGGTCTTGTAGCCCGGCGGCAGGACGTGGACGCCGCTGCCAGCCCCCTCGAAGCGCTCCAGCACGGCGCGCCCGCCGCGGGTCTGCAGGTAGAGGCTGAGCAGGAAGCGCCCGGCCATCACGATCGCGATGATCCAGCCGACCCGCTCGTAATGCAGGTTGAAGCCGTAGCCGTCGAGGACCACGCCGACGATGGGGCCGAACACCACCAGGGCGATCAACCCGGAGAGCACGGCATCGACGACGCACTGCTTGAGATCGATGGAAGTCTCGTTGCTCATCGTCGTCCCCTTACACCTTGGCGATCTGCGGGCGGCCGAGCAGGCCCTGGGGACGGAAGATCAGGATCAGTACCAGCAACGAGAAGGCGAACACGTCCTTGTAGTCGGTGTTGACCATCCCCGAGAACTGCGCCTCGGCCACTCCCAGCACCAGGCCGCCGAGCATCGCCCCGGGCAGCGAGCCGATGCCGCCGAGCACCGCCGCGGTGAACGCCTTGATGCCGATGATGAAGCCGGCGTAGAAGTCGAAGGTGCCGTAGTTCATGGTGATCAGCACCCCGGCCAGGGCGGCCATCGCCGCGCCGATGACGAACACGTAGGAGATCACCCGGTCGGTGTTGATCCCCAGGATCGAAGCCATCTTGCGGTCCTGCTGGGTCGCCCGGCACATGCGCCCGAGCTTGGTGTAGCGGATCACGTAGGTCAGCACCGCCATGCCGATCAGCGAAGCGATCAGGATGAACAGCTTGGTGTAGGTGAGCTGGACGAAACCGTCGCCGACGTGGAATTTCAGGGCGCCGTCGAGCAGGGTCGGGATCCCCTGCTGGCGCGGTCCCTGCGCCACCTGCACGTAGTTCTGCAGGATCAGCGACATGCCGATCGCCGAGATCAGCGGCGCCAGGCGCGTGGAGTTGCGCAGCGGCTTGTAGGCGATGCGCTCGATCACCCAGCCGTAGGTGCAGGTCACCAGCACGGTGAACAGCAAGGTGCCGAGGATCAGCAGCGGGAAGTTCTGCAGGCCGAAGAAGGCCAGCAGGGCAAGGGCGATGGCCGACAGGTAGGCGGAGATCATGTACACCTCGCCGTGGGCGAAGTTGATCATGCCGATGATGCCGTAGACCATGGTGTAGCCGATGGCGATGAGGCCGTAGACCGAGCCGAGGGTCAGCCCGTTGATCATTTGCTGGAGGAAGATGCCGTCCATTTTTCAGTCTCTTCAGGGCGAATCGCGACGGCCTTTGTAAGGCGCGCCGGCGCTCGCCGGTGAAAGCGGACGGGTGCTACTGAAACGGCCCCGGATCGCGGGACTCCAGACCGACCACACGCAGACGTCTTCGGTGAATCCGCACTACGGCGGCAAGCACGGGCGAGCACTTCAGCAGCTCCCGGACTTACCCATGCGCCGGGCCTGTGCCCGGCGCATGGCGGTCGAGCGCGATCAGGGCAACTGGTGGTACTTGCCCTTGTCGTCCCACTCGTAGACCACGTAGTCGGAGACTTTCAGGTCGCCCTTCTTGTCCCATTCCTTCTTGCCCATCACGGTCTGCACCGGATGCGACTTCAGCCACTCGGCGGCCTTGGCCGGATCGTTGGCGCCGGCGCCGTTGAAGGCCGCCGCCAGGGACTGGATCGAGGCGTAGGAGTAGAGGGTGTAGCCTTCCGGCTCGAAACCGCCGGCACGGAACTTCTCCACCACCGCCTTGCCGTCGGGGATCAGCCGCGGGTCGGCGCCGAAGGTCATCAGCACGCCCTTGACGTACTGCGGACCGCCGGCGGTGGTCGCCAGTTCGTCGGTGACCACGCCGTCGTCGGACATGAACCTGGCGGTCAGTCCCTGTTCGCGCATCTGCCGTACCAGCGGACCGGCTTCCGGATGCAGGCCGCCGAAGTAGACGACCTCGGCACCGGAGGCGCGGATCTTGGTGACCAGCGCGTTGAAGTCCTTCTCGCCGCGGGTCAGGCCCTCGTAGAGAACCTCTTTCACGCCGAGCTTGTTCAGTTGCGCCCTGGTGGCGTCCGCCAGGCCCTGGCCGTAGGTGTCCTTGTCATGGATCACCGCGACCTTCTTGGCCTTGAGCACGTTGACGATATAGTCGCCGGCGACCACGCCCTGCTGGTCGTCGCGGCCGCACATGCGGAACATCCCGGAGAGTCCGCGCTCGGTGACCTGCGGGTTGGTGGAACCGGGGGTGATGGCGATGATCCCGGCCTCGTCGTAGACCTCGGATGCGGGGATGGTCGAAGAAGAGCAGAAATGGCCGACCACGGCGATGGCCTTGTCCTGGTCCACCAGGCGGTTGGCCACGGCCACGGCCTGCTTCGGTTCGCAGGCGTCGTCGGCCTTGACCAGCTTGATCTTCTCGCCGTTGATCCCACCCGCCGCGTTGATGTCTTCCGCCGCCTGGGACGCGCCGCGCCAGTATTGCTCGCCGAAGGAGGCGTTGGCGCCGGTATGCGGTCCGGCCACGCCGATCACGACGTCGGCCAGCGCATGCGTGGAAAGACCCATCACGGATGAAACCGCGAGAGCCAGGATGCCTTTTCTGAACAGCTTCTTGGACATGGGGTGTTGCTCCTGAGGATGATGTTGGCGCTCGTAACTACGATGTTGTTGTTGTGTTTCGCTCAACAGGCAGAGCAAGCGGCGTGCCATTCGTTTTTTTCCTGAGTGGCCGGCCACAAGAACTTTAGCCCTCCTTTCCGTTTTTATCTTTGTTATTGGAAATCAGTCATTTAGGCATTTCTCCGAATCCCCTTCGGAGAGCTACAGCCCAGGCTTCACAAGGCCTGAACCGTTCCTAGGAATAACTCTACAACGATATTGAAGCGGTTAGAAACTGCACGTCACTGGTGCGTTCCACGCACTAATTGAGGTCCTCTTTTTCAATGAAAGTGCAGGACAGAGCGGTTTTTAAAATTAATATGAACATGAACTTCCTGGAATTCGGTACTTGGCGGAAAAAGTCGATTCGAATACGACATGAACATATCCGTTAGCGACGCCACGTTCGGCGCAAAACCCTGTGACGGATTCGTCATAAGCCAGCGAATGCTCTATCGCGAGACTTGCCGGCAGTAATAAGCGTCGCCCGGCACTCCGGCAAGCGAGCTTTCCTCCCTACGTCATTCCGTTTATTCATATAACGCGTTCCGCCCGCTCCACCCGCGCCAGGAAACCCGCCATGCTGAACAAACGCCGCCTGCCGTCGATGACCGCC
The DNA here is from genome assembly GCF_001457615.1 of Pseudomonas aeruginosa. Classification (GTDB taxonomy): domain Bacteria; phylum Pseudomonadota; class Gammaproteobacteria; order Pseudomonadales; family Pseudomonadaceae; genus Pseudomonas; species Pseudomonas aeruginosa. The sequence continues at coordinate 5,560,045 of NZ_LN831024.1, forward strand.
CTGCAATGCTTCGAAGCGGTAGCCCGGCACCTGAGCTTCACCCGCGCCGCCGAAGAGTTGAGCCTGACCCAGAGCGCCATGAGCAAGCAGGTCGCGCAACTCGAGGAGCAACTGCAGCACGCCCTGTTCCGCCGGGTGCGCAAGCGCTTGCAACTGACCCCGGCCGGCGAGCTGTACCTGGCCGAGGTACGACGCATCCTGCAACAGGTAGAGCTGTCCACCCGCTTCCTGCTTTCCTACGGCGGCGAGACCGAAGTGCTGCGAGTGGCGACCCCGCCGACCTTCGGCGCGCGCTGGCTGATCCCGCAACTGAACGGCTGGCGCCACCGCCACCCGAACATCCACCTCGACCTGCGCCAGGAACTGGAACCGGACGACCTGCGCCAGGGCCATTGCGACCTGGCGTTCTTCTTCGGCCCCGGCACCCTGCCGGGCGCCGAGTGCATCCGCCTGTTCGGCGAACAACTGGTGGCGGTCTGCGCGCCATCCCTGCTGCCGGCCGGCGGACTGGACGAACCGACCCAACTGGCGGGGCTGGTGCTGCTGCAGAACGCCAGCCGCGCGGAGGCCTGGCACGACTGGTTCGCCAGCCTGGAGCGAAATTGCCAGGGTTGCTACCACGGTCCACGCTTCGACACCTTCTACATGTGCATCCGCGCCGCCCAGGCCGGTTGCGGGGTAGCCTTGCTACCGCGCTTCCTGGTCGAGGAGGAACTCGCCGAAGGCAAGCTGGCGATCGCCTGGCCGCACGCCCTGCCCAGCCAGGAGGCCTACTACCTGGCCTATCCCGAGCATGCCGCGGAAGTCCCCAAGGTGCGCCATTTCATCGAGTGGATGGTAGAGCGCCTGGAGCAGGAGCAACCCTCAGCGGGCCCCCGCCAGACGCGCCACGGCCCGGTTTGACGTTTCCGCTGCGCGGAACCATCTTTACTCTCACTCGGTTCACCTCGGAACGTCCCATGCTCACTGGCGTCACGGTTCGAATCCGCCTGCTGGTCCTGGCGCTGCTACCGCTGACGATGCTCGTCACGGTCATCGCGATGGCGCTGGCCAACGCCAGTCGACTCGATGCCAGCTTCCAGGACCTTTTCAACAACCGGATGAAGCCCATCAGCCAGCTCAAGATCGTCGCCGACGCCGTTGCGGTCAGCGTGGTCGACGCCCTGCACAAGTACCGTGCGGGGGTCTTCGATGAAGAGCGCCTGCAGCAGGAGTTGAGTGGGGCGCTGTCGCGCATCGAGAAGTCGTGGGCCGACTATTCCGCAGACCACCGGACTGCCGCCGAGAAGGAAATCATCGAGTCGCTGGTCCCCACCTTGGAACGGGTCAAGCGGATGACCCTGGCATACGGCGAGCAGGCCAGGGCCGGAAGCCTGCGAAACGTCGAGGCCGGCACGTTCAATCGCGAGATGTATGGTGCGTTCGATCCGCTGGGAACCGCGCTGTCGACGCTGATCGACCTGCAGCTCAGTGAAGGCGCCAAGCTCAACGAGCAGATGGAGAAACGCTACGACTCCATGCGCACCACCTTCCTGCTCATCGGCGCCGCAGCCCTGGTCCTCATCGTCGCCGCGGCCTGGTTCATCAGCCTGTCGATCATGCGCCCGCTTTCCGATCTGCGCGGGGTGATCCGCCGCGTGCAGGACTCCTCGAATCTCACGCTCCGCGCCGATGCGCGCGGGCGCGACGAAGTGTCCGATACGGCGCGCGCCTTCAATATGATGCTGGAAAGCCAGCAGGCGCTGCTTCGGCATCTCGCCGATACAGCCAGGAAGCTCACCATCACCTCGGACGAGATGAGTGCCATCAGCAACCAGGTCAGCCATGTCGCCACGTCCCAGGGCGACCAGACCGACATGGTCGCCACGGCGGTACACCAGATGAGCATGGCGGTCCAGGACGTGGCGCGGAACGCCCAGGCCGCCGCAGCCAGCGCGGAATCGGCGAACAGCGAGGCGCACACCGGAACCGGACTCGTGCATGCGAACCTCGACGCCATCCAGGGCCTGTCGGTCATGGTCGGAGAGGCGGGAGCCGTCATCGACACGCTACGCAACAAGACCGAGGAAATCAGCACCGTTCTGGAAGTCATCCAGAACATCGCCCAGCAAACCAACCTGCTCGCCCTCAATGCCGCGATAGAAGCCGCACGGGCGGGCGAGGCCGGACGCGGGTTCGCGGTGGTCGCCGATGAAGTGCGCAGCCTGGCCACCAATACGCACAAGGCCACCGAAACCATCCGCGAGATGATCGAAGCCCTGCAGGCAGGCGCCAGCAGCGCGGTCAGCGTGATGCAGCAGTCACGCGAGCAGGCCCAGGTCAGCGTCCAGCGCGCCCACGAGGCGGGAAAGGCGCTCGGTCTCATCGCCCAGGCGGTCGAAGGTATCGCCCAGAGCAACGCGCAGATATCCACGGCGACGGAAGAACAGACCGCCACCGCGAGCGAGGTCAGCCAGAACATCGACTCGCTCAATGCCAGCATCGGCGAAGTCGCCGAGGGCGCGGTGAAGACCTCCACCTCCAGTGTCGAGCTGGCGAAGCTGGCAAACGGACTGGAGCAGCAGATCCAGCGCTTCACCGTCTAGCAAGCGCGGCAGGGAGCGGCCTCACCGGCCCTGCCGCACCCGTTTGTCAGGACGCCAGCAGGCTGCGGTCGAAAACGAAGGCGCCGCCCGGCTTCGGGGTGAAATGCAGGACGTGTTGCGGGCGCCCCATGGGCGGACGCTGGCGTTCGCCGGTGTCCTCGACCCAGCCAGCCTCCTTCATCCGCTCCAGGCGCCCGCGCAGGCTGGAATGCTGGACTTCCTGGCCGATGGCGCACTCGAAGGCCTTCAGCGCCTCGGCCACGGTGAAGCGCGGCGCCAGCAGGAACAGCGGCAGGGCGCTGTACACCGACTTGCTCGCCAGGCGCTCGCAGGCCTGCTGTACCAGTTGGGCGTGGTCGAACGGCAGGGCGAAGCGCTCGCTGCGAACGTCGCGCAGCGGCACGAAGTCGAGGTCGTCGTCCTCCACCCGGGTGTCCGGACCGACCAGCACCAGGTAGAACACGCTCAGCGACCAGCCGCGCGGGTCGCGTACCGCGTTGCCGACCGTGGCCACCTGCTCGATGTAGGCCGGCTCCAGCCGCGCCTTGTCGCGCAGGGCGCGCACCGCCGCGTCGTCGAGGCTGTGGTCGGCGCTGCGGCCGTTGACCAGCACGCCGGGCAAGGCCCACTGGCCGGCGAAAGGCGCCTGGGCGCGGCGGATCAGCAACAGCTCCAGTCCGTGCCCGGGGTTCAGGCGCAACGCCACGATATCCACGCTGGCCAATACTTCCGCTGAACTCATCGTCACTCCTCTCTTCAGCCCGCCTGGCGTTCGCCGCCATAGCAGTGCAGTTCGTCCTTCACTTCCGGCAGGCACCAGGCCTCCGGTACCGCCAGCCCTTCACGCAGGCGCTGGCGGATCATTGAGCTGTGCAGCGGCAGCCGCTCCTCCGCCACCAGCCGGCCGAAGCGCCAGCACAATTCGGCGGCGCGTTCGAAGCGCGGCAGCTCCGCCTCGTTGTCGGCGCCGATCAGCAGGGCGATCCGCGGTGACGCCAGGCCGCTACGCGCGGCCAGCGCTTCCAGCAGGTCGATGCTGTAGACCGCCGGACGATCAGGCATCAATCCTGCTTCGATCGGTTCGCAATACACCCGCCGCGGATCGATCCGCCGAGCCAGCCGCGCCAGCCAGCGGCAGCGCAGCTCGAAATCGCCCATGCGCTTGCCGAAGGCGTGGCGGTGGCTCGGCACCAGGGCGACCCGTTCGGCGCAAAGCAGCGCCCGGCGGATCACCGACTCATGGCCGGGGTGCGGCGGGTCGAACGCCCCACCGTAGACCGCGAGGGCGAAGTCGGGGGCGCGTCCGCCGCTCATCCCGGCAGGCAGTCGGCGAATCCGGCAACTTATTTCATCACGCATAGAAAATACCTTCCACTGCGAAATTTTGTAGTACAAGTGCTTGACGACTTATTTCACGTGATGAATTATGTACCCACATTCAGCCCCAACCCGTCAAGCGGAGGCTTCCATGAATCGTCCCAGCAAGATCGCCAGCTTCGATGTCGACGCCCAGAAAGGCTTCACCCCGCTGTGCCCGGACGAACTGCCGGTGCCCGGCGGCGACGCCATCGGCGCCGCCCTCAACCAACTGGCCAGCCGCGCCGCGCTGCGCCTGGGCAGCAAGGACGCGCACAGCCCGAAGGCTGCCTGGGTAGTGGAAAGCGCCGAGCAGATGCTGCGGCCGCTGGCCTATCCGGATGCCGACCTGACCTGGGTGAGCCACTGCGTACCGGGTACGCCGGGTTTCGAGCTGCTCGACGAACTGCCGCGGCCGATCGACTACGACTTCTTCGTCTGGAAGGGCGTGGAGCCGGACCTGCATCCCTACGGCGCCTGCTACCACGATCTGGCGGAACGCCGCAGCACCGGGGTCATCGAATACCTGAGGCAGAATGGCGTGAGCCATGTGCTGGTGGGTGGCCTGGCGCTGGACTACTGCGTGAAGAACACCGCCCTGCAACTGCGCCGCGCCGGTTTCGAGGTGCTGCTCTACCTGCCCGCCTGCCGGGCCATCGCCGAGGACACCGCGCAGCGGGCCTGCGACGAGATGCGCGACGCCGGGGTGATCCTCTGCGCCGACCTGGAACGACTGGATAGCGCCCTCGCCGGCGCCGACAAGGAGAAGTGAACATGGCCGAAAGCGTCTTTGCCGAGCGCATCGTGCAGAACCTGCTCGATACCGATTTCTACAAGCTGACCATGATGCAGGCGGTGCTGCACAACTACCCCAACGCCGAAGTGGAGTGGGAATTCCGCTGCCGCAACGCCGAGGACCTGCGTCCGTACCTGGCGGAGATCCGCTACCAGATCGAGCGCCTCGCCGAAGTCGAGGTAACCGCCGACCAGCTCGCCTTCCTCGAACGCATCCCGTTCATGAAGCCGGACTTCATCCGCTTCCTCAGCCTGTTCCGCTTCAACCTGCGCTACGTGCACACCGGCATCGAGGATGGCCAACTGGCGATCCGCCTGCGCGGCCCATGGCTGCACGTGATCCTCTTCGAGGTGCCGCTGCTGGCCATCGTCAGCGAGGTGCGCAACCGTTATCGCTACCGCGAGGTGGTCCTGGAACAGGTCGGCGAGCAGCTCTATCGCAAGCTCGACTGGCTCTCCGCCCAGGCCAGCAGCGAGGAACTCGCGGAATTCCAGGTCGCCGACTTCGGCACCCGCCGGCGCTTCTCCTACCGCACCCAGGAGGAAGTGGTGCATATCCTCAAGCGCGACTTCCCCGGGCGCTTCGTCGGCACCAGCAACGTGCACCTGGCCCGCGAGTACGATCTCAAGCCGATCGGCACCATGGCCCACGAATGGCTGATGGCCCATCAGCAACTCGGCCCGCGGCTGGTCGACAGCCAGCAAGCGGCGCTGGACTGCTGGGTCCGCGAGTACCGCGGACAGCTCGGCATAGCCCTGACCGACTGCATTACCATGGATGCCTTCCTCGACGACTTCGACCTGTACTTCGCCAAGCTCTTCGACGGCCTGCGCCACGATTCGGGCGACCCGCTGGCCTGGGCGGAGAAAGCCATCGCCCACTACCGCCGCCTGGGTATCGACCCGCTGAGCAAGACCCTGGTGTTCTCCGACGGGCTGGACATGCCCAAGGCGTTGCAGCTGTTCCGCGCGCTACGTGGCAAGATCAACGTCAGCTTCGGCATCGGCACCAACCTGACCTGCGACATCCCGGGGGTCGAGCCGATGAACATCGTCCTGAAGATGACGGCCTGCAACGGCCATCCGGTGGCGAAGATATCCGACGCCCCGGGCAAGACCCAATGCCGCGACGAGAACTTCGTCGCCTACCTCCGCCACGTCTTCAACGTGCCGGCCTAATCCTTTCGCACCTAACGGGAGCCCGAACATGCAACAGATCCAACGCGACATCGCCCAAGCCCTGCAGGTCCAGCCGCCGTTCCAGTCGGAGGCCGACGTGCAGGCGCAGATCGCCCGGCGCATCGCCTTCATCCAGCAGTGCCTGAAGGATTCCGGGCTGAAGACCCTGGTGCTGGGGATCAGCGGCGGCGTCGACTCGCTCACCGCCGGCCTGCTGGCCCAGCGCGCCGTCGAGCAACTGCGCGAGCAGACCGGCGACCAGGCCTACCGCTTCATCGCCGTGCGCCTGCCCTACCAGGTGCAGCAGGACGAGGCCGATGCCCAGGCCTCGCTGGCGACCATCCGCGCCGACGAAGAGCAGACCGTCAACATCGGTCCGTCGGTGAAAGCCCTGGCGGAACAGCTGGAAGCCCTGGAAGGACTCGAGCCGGCGAAGAGCGACTTCGTCATCGGCAATATCAAGGCGCGCATCCGCATGGTCGCCCAGTACGCCATCGCCGGCGCCCGCGGCGGCCTGGTGATCGGCACCGACCATGCTGCCGAGGCGGTCATGGGGTTCTTCACCAAGTTCGGCGACGGCGCCTGCGACCTGGCTCCGCTCAGCGGCCTGGCCAAGCATCAGGTGCGCGCCCTCGCCCGCGCCCTCGGCGCTCCGGAGAACCTGGTGGAGAAGATCCCCACCGCCGACCTCGAGGACCTGCGCCCCGGCCATCCGGACGAGGCTTCCCACGGCGTCACCTATGCCGAGATCGACGCCTTCCTGCACGGCCAGCCGCTGCGCGAGGAAGCTGCGCGGGTGATCGTCGACACCTACCACAAGACCCAGCACAAGCGCGAACTGCCGAAGGCGCCCTGAGCCTCCCGGTCCGTGCGGCAGGCCCGTCGTCGACGGGCCTTTGTCGCGGGCGGGAATGTGCCTGTCGCAACCAGGTCTTCAAGTCCGCGCGGCGGCGCGCTAGAAGGAAGCTGAATCCCTGCGAAGGCCAGCCATGCGCACCCGTCTCCCCGCCCTGCTCCTCGGTGTCCTGCTGGCCGGCCAGGCCTGCGGACACACGTCCCCGCTGCTCGCGCCGGTACGGCAGATCCACGCCTTCGGCGACAGCTATTCGGACAACGGCGAAAGCCAGCGACTGACCCGCGAGATGCTCGCCAAGGGCATCGCCGGCGCCCAGGCATTGCCCGGCGAAGTCTACTGGCAGGGCCGCTGGAGCAACGGCCCGACCGCCGTCGAGGTGCTCGCCCGCCAGCTCGGCGCACAACTGGCCGACCATGCGGTGGGCGGCGCCAAGAGCGGAGCGGACAACTACTACGGCTGGATGAGCGCCTACCGCCATACCGGCCTCGCCGGCCAGGTCGACGCCTACCTCGCCACGCTGGACGGCAAGCCGGCCGACGGCCAGGCGCTGCACTTCATCTTCGTCTCCGCCAACGATTTCTTCGAGCACGAGGATTTCGCCGGCGAGCAGCCCCTGGAACAACTGGCCGGCAGCAGCGTGGCGAACATCCGCGCCGCGGTGCAGCGTCTCGGAGAGGCCGGCGCACGACGCTTCCTGGTGGTCAGTTCGACCGACCTGAGCGTGGTCCCGGCGGTGGTCGCCGGTAACCGGGTCGAGCGGGCGCAGCGCTACCTGCAGGCAGTCAACGCCAGCCTGCCGATCCAGCTCGCCGCCCTGCGCAAGACCCGCGGCCTGGAGCTGAGCTGGTTCGACCATCTCACCTTCAGCCGCCACTTGCGGCGCAACCCGGCGCGCTATGGCCTGGTGGAGCTGGACGCGCCCTGCCAGCCGACCCAGCCCAGCGTCCGCCCGGCCTGCGCCAACCCGGACCAGTACTACTTCTGGGACGAGTGGCATCCGACCCGGCGCGTGCACCAACTGGCCGGCGAGGCGATGGCGGCACGCTACGCGCGCTGAGCCCGGCGCGCGCCCATGAAAAAGCCCGGCAGCGGCCGGGCTTTTTCATGCAGCGGATCGCTCGCGCATCACTTCAGGGTCAGGGTGCCCTTCATCAGCGCGGAGTGGCCCGGGAAGGTGCAGAAGAACATGTACTGCTCGCCTTCCTTCAGCTTGGAGACGTCGAAGGTCACCGAGTCCTTCTCGCCCGAGCCGATCAGCTTGGTGTGGGCGATGACGCGGCTGTCGTCGGGCTTCAGGTAATCCTTGTCCAGGCCGGAAGCCATGCCGTCGGTGACCACGCCCTGCATGTCGGCGGCGGTGCTCAGTACCCAGTTGTGGCCCATGACGTTCTTCGGCAGGTTGCCGGGGTGGGACAGGTTGACGGTGAACTGCTTGCAGCTCTTGTCGACGGTGATGGCATTGGTGTTGAACTGCATCTGGTCGTTACCCTGGATGTCCACCGAGCACTCGGCAGCCAGCAGCGGCGCACTGAGCAGGGACAGCAGGGATACCGCAGCGAGTTTACGTAGCATGGAGCAGCCTCCTAGGCAGGTTGGGCGATGAATCCTGAAAGAGCAGACTGCCCGATCGGGCACCGAGTTCCACTGATTCAGGTCAAACCCGAACCGGACGTGGCGGGGCATCGAGCGGGATCTGCCCGGCGTTTACTACGGGGAACTCCTGTTTTAGCACAGATGTGCCGCTTCGCGCCTGCGACGCAACGTCCGGCAATGCTTCGCACGGCTTGGTCGAAGCGCTCCCAGCCGCTACCCTGTGCGCCTTTTTCCACCCCCGACAGGAGTCGATCATGACCTTGCGTTCCGTCTGCGTATTCTGTGGCGCCAGCCCCGGCGCTTCCCCGGTCTACCAGGAAGCCGCCGTGGCCCTCGGCCGGCACCTGGCCGAGCGCGGCCTGACCCTGGTCTACGGTGGCGGCGCGGTCGGTCTGATGGGCACCGTGGCGGACGCCGCATTGGCCGCCGGCGGCGAAGTGATCGGGATCATCCCGCAGAGCCTGCAGGAGGCCGAGATCGGCCACAAGGGCCTGACCCGCCTGGAAGTGGTAGACGGCATGCACGCGCGCAAGGCACGCATGGCCGAACTGGCCGACGCCTTCATCGCCCTGCCTGGCGGGCTCGGCACCCTGGAAGAGCTGTTCGAGGTCTGGACCTGGGGCCAACTGGGCTACCACGCCAAGCCGCTGGGCCTGCTCGAAGTGAACGGTTTCTACGACCCGCTGCTGACTTTCCTCGACCACCTGGTCGACGAACGTTTCGTCCGCGCCGAACACCGCGGCATGCTGCAGCGCGGCGCCAGCCCGGAGGCGCTGCTCGATGCCCTCGCCGCCTGGACGCCGAGCGTGGCGCCGAAGTGGGTCGACCGCACCCCGCAGTGATCCGCTCCTCTCTCAGGACGGCGGCAGCAGGCTCAGCGGGTCGAGCGGCCGGCCGTTCTGGCGGATCTCGAAGTACAGCTGCACCCGGTCGGCATCCGAGGAACCGGCCTCGGCGATCTTCTGGCCCTTGCCGACCATCTGCCCCTCCTTCACCAGCAAGCGGCTGTTGTGCGCGTAGGTGCTGGTGTACGAGGTACCGTGCTGGATGATCACCAGGTTGCCGTAGCCACGCATGTTGTTCACCGCGAACACCACCTTGCCGGCCAGCGAGGCCTGCACCGGCTGGCCCAGGGTGCCGGCGATGCGGATGCCCTTGTTGAGCTTGTCGGAACTGGAGAAGCGGCGGATCACCGGCCCCTTCATCGGCCACTGCCAGCCGCGCAGGGTCACCGACGGCGGCGGAGGCGGCGGCTTGCGCGCACGGGTGTTAGACGAAGAGCGGCTACTGGCGACGTAGGTCGACTTGCGCCCGTCGAAGCGCACCACCTGGCCGACCTTGACCGCGTAGGGCGGGCGGATGCCGTTGGCGCGCGCCAGGTCCTTGTAGTTCCAGCCGTGCCGGGTGGCGATCGAATAGAGGGTGTCGCCGCGCTTGACGCGATACTCGCCGCGCACGACCTTCGGCACCGACGCCCCCGGGCCGGGAGCCTTGGAGCTGCACGCGGATACCGCCAGCAGGACGGCGATCAAGAGCAATCTGAAGAACACACGGAATCCTTTTCCCGATGAAACCCGGCCGGCTGCGGCGACGGTTGCAGGCCCGCACTATACCTTGTTCGCCGGGGTGCCCGTTGGACTCGCCGATGGCCCGTTTTCTCCGCGCGGCCCGCCACCCGGTCCGCGCACAAACGCCAACGCCCCGCAGGACGGGGCGTCGGTGCCGAGCGGGAAACGTCAGGCGCCGGCGGACTGCTGCACGATCACCGTCTGCGCCGGCATCGGTGCCGGGAAGTCGGCGCCGAGGGCGTCCTTGATCACCTTGTTGGTATCGAAATAGACCTGCCAGTAATGGTCGTTGTGGCAATACGGGCGCACCGCCAGCACCGGCCCGACCAGGTTGAACTCGAGGATCTCCACGTCCACCGGCGGCTCGCCGAGCACGTTGGGAATCGCCGCGACGCGCTGCCTGAGCAGGGCGATGGCCGCCTGGTAGTCGGCGGCACCGGAAAGCTGCGCCTTCAACTCGACCCGGCGGAACGGGTTGTGGGTGAAGTTCTGGATGTTGTCGCCGAATATCTTGTTGTTGCCGACCATGGTCAGCACGTTGTCCGGAGTGTTGATCGCCGTGGTGAACAGGCCGATCTCCTTGACCGTGCCGGTCACTCCGCCGGCGCAGATGAAGTCGCCGACCTTGAACGGCCGCAGGACGATGATGAAGCCGCCGGCCGCCAGGTTCGCCAGCAATCCCGACCAGGCCATGCCGATGGCCAGGCCGACCGCCGCGATCAGCGCCGCCAGGCTGGTGGTCTGGATGCCGAAGAAACCGAGGATGCCCACCACCAGCAGCACGTTCAGGGTCACCGTGATGAACGAACCCACGTAGCGCAGCACGGTGGGATCGACCTTTTGCCGCTCGAGGGATTTCTGCACCATGCCGACGGCGAAGCCGATCAGCCAGCGGCCGATCACCCAGAAGGCGATGGCCGCGAGAATCTTGATGCCGAAGGCGAAGGCGTACTGGGACACCGTCGCCCAGAGCGCGTTGATCTTCTCGGTACCTACGTTGACGATCGTCGTGTCATCCATATCGCTCACCGTGCGCAAGGAAGGAGTCTGGCTCCGTACGAGAACCGCCCCTGGCACCGGAAAGGCAGGCTCCGGCCCTTGGCCCGACAACGTCCGTAGCGGATTCTGGAAAAGCTAGCACGGCGCTGCGAATTTGCCGGAGCACCGCTTCGTTGTCCCCAAACGGCGTGGGCGAGGCTGTGGACAACCTGGGTGAAAAGGTCCGGGAGTCCCGGGCGGCAGGGCCTCCGCGAGACCGATCACTTTTTGATCAGCCGGCTGTTTCCTGTAGCGGCAGCACCGTCACCCGCACCTCCGGGTCATGGCTACCGCCACCGAGGATCACCCCGCGCAACGGCGACACATCGGAAAAATCCCGCCCCCAGGCCAGGGTGATGTGCTCCAGGTCGGGCAACAGGTCGTTGGTCGGGTCGAAATCCACCCAGCCGTTCTCCGGGCAATACAGCGAGACCCAGGCATGCGAGGCGTCGGCACCGATCAGTCGCGCCTGTCCGGGCGGCGGGCGGGTCAGCAGGTAGCCGCTGACGTAGCGCGCCGCCAGTCCGCGCGCGCGCAGGCAGGCGAGCATCAGGTGGGCGAAGTCCTGGCAGACCCCGCGACGGCGCTCCAGCACTTCGTCCAGCGGCGTCGCCACCTGGGTGGCCTGCGCATCGAAGGCGAACTCGCGGAAGATCTTCTCCATCAGTGCCGCCGCCGCCACCAGCAACGGCCGTCCGGGCGGGAAGCAGTCGGCGGCGAACTCGGCGAATCGCCGCTGGATGCGCACATAGGGCGACTCGACGCGATAGCGGCAGGCTTCCAGCTCGGCGGCGGACAGCGCCCGCCCGGAAAATGCCAGCCCGGCGGCGACGGTTTCCCATGCCGGCGACGCGGTCAGTTGCGCCGGCGCATGGGCGAACACTTCGACCTGCAGTCGCGCGCTGACCCGCAGCGCCTCGTGGGGACGCTCGAAGGCCAGCCGGCTCAGCGGATTGCCGAATGCGTCGTGGCCATCCTCGCGCCGGCTCGGCCCCGGCTCGATCAGCAGTGCCCGCTCATGACAGGCCTGCCAGGCGCATTCGCGTGGCCAGAGATGCGCCAGTTGCCGCGACAGCGAGACCGGCATCGCATAGCGGTAATGGGTGTCGTGCAGCACCTGGTAGCGGGCGCCCTGGAGCGGAACGGAGCGAAGCGCGGGTGCGGACATCAGGTGGATACCGTTCTCTGGCTGACATCGTCGACATGGGCGAAATAGCGCAAGCCTAGCCGATCGGAGACCTGTCCGGCGCAGGCGGCGATGTCGCGCAGCAGTCGCGCCAGCCCGACGAGCACCTCGTCGAGTCCTGCCGCGCCGAACAGCGGGCTTTCCAGGGCCGCCAGATCGAAGCTGCGCAGGCGTTCGCCCAGGGTCCTGAGTTCCCGCTCGCGTGGCGCGCCGAACTCCTCGTGCAGGCGCTCCAGCGAACGCTCCAGGGCCTGCAACTGGAAGCGCAGCGAGTGCGGGTTCTGCTCGTGCAACAGGAGCAGGTCGAGCACCGGGACCAGCTGCGGCGACGCCAGGTAGCGCGAGCGGTAGGTGATGCCGCTGTTACCCAGCTCCAGCAGCCACTCCAGCGCGCCGGCGTCCCAGGCGCTACCGCCGTCGAGGAAGGCGGCGATGCTCTCGGCGAAGAAGCGCACGCGCTCGATGCGCCGGCCGATCATCAGGAAACGCCAGCCGTCGTCGCGGGTCATGTCGTCGAGGGCGAAACCGGACAACGCGGCCAGGGACATCACTAGCCGGTTGAGGAAGTCCAGCGCTTCGCCGAGGTCGGTGCGTGCCGGATCGAGCGCCTGCATGTCGCGTTGCAGCTCCAGCAAGGCCAGCCAGTTCTCCCCGGACAAGCGCCCGCGCACCTGCGCCGCCGCCCAGTGCAGGCGCCGCAGGTTGGCGCACAGGCTCGCCGGCCAGTGCTCGTCGAGCAACGCCCGCAACAGGCACCTTTCCAACGGCTCGCCATCCCCGGGCAGCAGGCCGATGCCGCCGGCCAGGGCCAGGGCGCTGCGCAACGCCTCTTCGTCGCCATCGGCATCCACGTAGCGCGACAGCACCACCCGCAACAGGCGCGCATGGTCGTCGCAACGCTCGGCATAGCGGCCGTACCAGAACAGGTTCTCCACCACCCGCGACGGCAGGTAGGGGTCTTCGCGGACCAGGTCGCGCACGCCGAGCCGGCGCGGTCGCAACGGCTCGCCGCCGACTGCTCGCTCGGCCAGCACCCAGGTGTCCTTGCTCGCCCCGCCGCGCTGCATCGACACCACTTCGGCGTCCGCCGCCGAGGCTACGCGGGTCAGGCCGCCGGGCATCACCCAGTAGCGGCCGTCGCTGGCGGCGACGGCGAATACGCGCATGCCGATGGCCCGCGACTGCAGGCCGACGCCGGCCTTGCCGTCGCGCCAGACCGGTGCCTGGGACAACTGCGCCAGGCGTTGCGCCACGTAGGCCTGCGGGCGCTCGCGCAAGCGCTCGCCGAGGGATGCCAGGCCGGCACTGTCGAGGGAGTGGCCGAACAGAGGTTCGCAGCGCTGGCCGGGAAAGGCCGGCTTGATCACCAGGTCGGGCAGTGCCGCGAGTATCGCCTCGAGGGCTTGCGGCTCGCCGCACCAGCGGGTGTCGAGCGAGGGCAGCGCCAGTTCCTCGCCAAGCAGGCGGCGACAGGCCTGCGGCAGGAAGCCGAGCAGGCCGGGCGACTCCAGCACTCCGCTGCCCAGTGCGTTGGCCACCAGCACGCGTCCCTGGCGTACCGCCTCGAGCAGGCCGGGAATGCCCAGCGCCGAGTCGGTACGTAATTCCAGTGGGTCGCAGAAATCGTCATCGAGGCGCCGCAATACCGCGTGCACCCGTTTCAGGCCGCCGAGGGTCTTGAGATAGAGGGTGGCGTCGCGCACCGTCAGGTCGTGCCCCTCGACCAGCGGAAAACCGAGCTGGCGCGCCAGGTAGAGATGCTCGAAGTAGGTTTCGTTGAAACGTCCGGGAGTCAGCAGCACCACCAGCGGCGTCTCGCCGTCGCCAGCGGCCTGGCTGGCGAGGGTCTCCTGCAGGGTGCGGAAATACCCGGCGAGATGCTGCACGCGCAGGTCGCGATAGAGTTCCGGCAAGGCCCGCGAGACGATCTGCCGGTTCTCCAGCGCATAGCCCGCGCCGGACGGAGCCTGGGTGCGGTCGGCAAGGACCTGCCAGCGTCCGTCGGCATCGCGCGCCAGGTCCACGGCATAGCTGTGCAGGAAAATCCCGCCGGGCGGCCGGATGCCGAGCGCCGGCCAGAGGAAGTTCGGATGGCCGAAGACCAGTTCGCTGGGCAGCAGCCCTTCGGCGAGCAGACGCTGGTCGCCGTACAGGTCGGCCAGCAGCGCATTGAGCAGCCGAGCACGCTGCGCCACACCAGCGGCGATCGGCTGCCACTCGGCGGCGGACAGCAGGTTCGGCAGAAGGTCCAGCGCCCAGGGGCGGTCGGTGCCCTTGGGATCGGCGTAAACGTTGTAGGTGACGCCGTTCTCCTGGATCTGCCGTTCCACCAGGGCCTGGCGCTGGCGCAATTGCTCAGGGCTGCTGCGCTCCAGTTGGCGGAACAGCCGCTGCCAATGGGGACGCACGCCGCCCTGGCGATCGAGCAACTCGTGGTAGGCCGTATCGGTGAACGGATAGTGGGCAAGCAGCTCGGGCATCGAAGGCTCGCGGGGCTGGGGTTGCGGTCACTGTAGCGGAGTCGGCGGCGCGACGCCGGAGCGAAGCGACGAGGCGTTGCCGGGTCCGCCACGACGGTTCTTCGTGAAGACCGGGATGCCCCGGAAGCGCAAGACTTGTGCCAGCGCCGTCAGGCCCGGGCGGCCAGGAGGTCGTGCCGCGGCAATGCACTGCGACGGTGCGCGACCGCAGGCAAGGTTGCAGCCGCGCACGCTTTGCGGGCGGCAGGGCCGCCCCGGCGATCAGCGCGGGATGTTAGGCTGGCGCGACTTCTTCTTGCCCTTGGCGAAGGCCGTCGCCTTGTTCTGCTGGCCCTTGCTCCACGGCTTGCCGCCGTCGCTGGCGCGTGGCGGCAGGCCGGTATGCTGGGTCAGCAGCTTGCCGGCCTTCTTGCTGCCGGCCGGCGTCGAGTTCTTCCGCCGGGCGCTCTGGTATTCGCCGGTATCCGGCTGGTAGGTCGGGACCAGGTGGTGCTTGCCATTGCCGATCAGGTCGGCGCGCCCCATCCGCTCCAGCGCCTCGCGCAGCAGCGGCCAGCCTTTCGGGTCGTGGTAGCGCAGGAAGGCCTTGTGCAGGCGCCGCTGCTGGTCGCTCTTGACGATGGTCACGCCATCGCTCTTGTAGGTGACCTTGCGCAGCGGGTTCTTGCCCGAGTGATACATAGCGGTGGCAGTGGCCATCGGCGAAGGATAGAACGCCTGGACCTGGTCGGCGCGGAAGCCGTTGCGCTTGAGCCACAGGGCCAGGTTCATCATGTCTTCGTCGGTGGTCCCGGGATGGGCGGCGATGAAGTACGGGATCAGGTACTGCTCCTTGCCGGCTTCCTTCGAGAACTTCTCGAACATCTGCTTGAAGCGGTCGTAGGTGCCGATCCCCGGCTTCATCATCTTGTCCAGCGGACCGCGCTCGGTGTGCTCCGGGGCGATCTTCAGGTAGCCGCCGACGTGGTGGGTCACCAGTTCCTTGACGTACTCGGGCGACTCGACGGCGAGGTCGTAGCGCAGGCCGGAGGCGATCAGGATCTTCTTCACCCCCGGCAGCGCCCGGGCCTTGCGGTACAGCTCGATCAGCGAGCTGTGATCGGTATCGAGGTTCTCGCAGATGCCGGGGAACACGCAGGATGGCTTGCGGCAGTGCCGCTCGATGTCCGGGCTCTTGCAGGCGATGCGGTACATGTTCGCCGTCGGTCCGCCAAGGTCGGAGACCACGCCGGTGAAGCCGGGCACCTTGTCGCGCATCTCCTCGATCTCGCGGATGATCGAGTCGTGCGAGCGGTTCTGGATGATCCGTCCCTCATGCTCGGTGATCGAGCAGAAGGTGCAGCCGCCGAAGCAGCCACGCATGATGTTCACCGAGAAGCGGATCATCTCGTAGGCGGGAATCTTCGCCTTGCCGTAGGCCGGGTGCGGCACGCGGGCATAGGGCATGCCGAACACGTAGTCCATTTCCTCGGTGCTCATCGGAATGGGCGGCGGGTTGAACCAGACATCCACTTCGCCGTGCTTCTGCACCAGGGCACGGGCGTTGCCCGGGTTGGTCTCCAGGTGCAGAACGCGGTTGGCGTGGGCATAGAGCACCGGGTCGTTGCGCACCTTCTCGAAAGACGGCAGGCGGATCACGGTCTTCTCCCGGGTCAGCCTGGGGTTCGCCAGCAACTGCACGACCTTGGCTTCCTGCGGGTCCTCCTGCGCGCCCTTTTCCTGCTCGATGGCGCAGGCGGCGGTGTCCTGGGTGTTCACGTAGGGATTGATGATCTTGTCGATCTTGCCCGGCCGGTCGATCCGCGTGGAATCGATCTCGAACCAGCCCTCCGGGGTGTCGCGACGGACGAAGGCGGTGCCGCGCACGTCGGTGATCGCGCTCACCAGTTCGCCCTGGGCCAGGCGCTGGGCGATTTCCACCACCGCACGCTCGGCGTTGCCGTAGAGCAGGATGTCGGCCGTGGCGTCCATCAGGATCGAGCGGCGGACCTTGTCCTGCCAGTAGTCGTAATGGGCGATGCGCCGCAACGAGGCCTCGATCCCGCCGAGGATCACCGGCACATGGCTGTAGGCCTCCTTGCAGCGCTGGCTATAGACCAGGCTGGCGCGGTCCGGGCGCTTGCCGGCCAGGCCGCCGGGGGTGTAGGCGTCGTCGGAACGGACCTTCTTGTCCGCGGTGTAGCGGTTGATCATCGAGTCCATGTTGCCGGCCGCCACGCCGAAGAACAGGTTCGGCTCGCCGAGCTTCATGAAGTCGTCCTTCGACTGCCAGTCCGGCTGGGCGATGATGCCGACGCGGAACCCCTGGGCCTCCAGCAGGCGGCCGATGATGGCCATGCCGAAGGACGGGTGGTCGACGTAGGCATCGCCGGTGACGATGATGATGTCGCAGGAGTCCCAGCCGAGCTGATCCATCTCTTCCCTACTCATAGGCAGGAAGGGCGCCGGACCGAAACACTCGGCCCAGTACTTGGGATAGTCGAACAGCGGCTTGGCGGCTTGCATCACGGGCACCAGGGGGTATCTCTAGGAATGGGGGGTCGCGAAAACGCGGGGCGCGGAATATAGCACAAAAAATGAGCAATTCCGACGTTTTCACTGGGTATTGCCTGTCGTCGGCCGGCTTCGAAAAAATGCCATCATTTAGCCATCTTGTTTCTATACTCCATTCATCGTCATCTCACCCGGCCTCTAAGGCAGGCCCCCGGGAGAGTCATCGTGCGCCATCCTCTTGCCCAGTTCGCGGTCGTCTTCCTGCTATTGGCCAGCGCCGCGTCGAACGCAGCGCCGGAGCTTCCTACGGGCCCGGCCAGCGGCGCCTGGTTGAACGGCTCGCTGGACCTGCTCGAAGACCCCGATGGCAACCTGGCGGTGGAGGACCTCGAACAAGCGGAGCAGGCCGGCCGCTTCGTCGCCGCCGCCGGCCGCACCAGCGTCGGCCTCAGCCGCAGCGCCTGGTGGCTGCGCCTCGACCTGCCGAGACGCGAGGCGGTATCCGGCGGCTGGTGGCTGGAAGTCGCCAGCGCCAGCCTGCACGACCTGCGCCTGTACCTCCCCGACGAGCGCGGCGGGTTCCGTGAACATCGCAGCGGCGAAGCGGTGCCCTTCGCCGAGGGCCGCGACCACGCCTATCGTCATCCGCTGTTCCGGATCCCTCCCGGCGATGGGCCGTTGCGCGTCTACCTGCGCAGCTACGATCCCGGCGGCAACGCCTTTCCGCTGAGGCTCTGGAGCCACGACGAACTGCTGGAATACCGCAGCCAGGGCAACCTGCTGTTCGGCATGGCCTACGGGCTGATCCTCGCCCTGCTGCTGTACAACCTGTTCCTCTTCACCAGCCTGCGCGATCGCGCCTATTTCTGGTACGTGCTGACCGCTGCCAGCGCGCTGGTGCTGACCCTGAGCATCAGCGGCCATGGTTTCGAGTATTTCTGGCCCGAGCGGGCGGTGCCCTGGTGGCTTGACCGCCTGGCGCTGCTGGCGATCTGGGGCATCTGCGTGATCCGCTTCAGCCAGAACCTGCTGCAAAGCCGGCAGCACGCACGCTGGGCCCATCACCTGCTGAACGCCTGTTGCCTGCTGTTCCTTGCCTGCCTGGCGTTCAACGCCGCCGGCTGGCGCTGGCAGGCGGCCGGCGTGCTGGCGCTGACCCTGCTGGCCAACCTGCCGATCGCCATCGGCCTGGCAGTGCAGCGCTGGCGCCAGGGTTCGGCCACGGCGCGCCTGTACCTGGTCGGCTTCGGCCTGGTGCTCGGCAGCGTCAGCCTTGGCGTGATGCGCGCCACCGCGCTGGTCCAGCCGACCTCGGCCAACGCCATGGTCTTCCCGCTGGCGCTGACCCTGGAGGCCCTGCTGTTCTCCCTGGCGCTCGCCTCGCGCATCCAGGATCTGAAGCAGGAAAGGGCCCTGGCCCTGGACCAGGCCGACCAGGAAAAGAACGCGCGCCTGGCCCTGCTGCACAGCGCCCAGCGCGACCTGGCACGCGCCGTGGAAGTCCGTACCAACGAGTTGAGCGAGGCCAATCGCCAGTTGCAGATGCGCGAAGCGCAACTGCAGTACGCCGCCCATCACGACCCGCTGACCGGGCTTGGCAACCGCAGGCACCTGATGGAGTTCGCCGAAAGCGCCCTGGACGACGCGCGCCGCCACGGCAACAGCATGGCGCTGCTGCTGATCGACCTGGATCACTTCAAGCCGATCAACGATACCCATGGCCACGATGCCGGCGACTTCGTCCTGCAGAACGTGGCCCAGCGGCTGCGCCATTGCGTGCGCACCGAGGATTGCGTGGCACGCCTCGGCGGCGACGAATTCGCCGTGCTGGTCGGCGGGTCGAATGCCGAGCAGCATGCCCGCGACATCGCCGAACGCCTGCTGCGAGAACTGGCGAAACCGGTGGAGTTCGCCAAGCAGTGGCTGGTGATCACACCGAGCATCGGCGTCGCCCTGTTTCCCGGCGACGCCCTGCAGTTCGGCAAACTCTACAAGGCCGCCGACCAGGCGCTGTACCGGGTCAAGGGCGCCGGGCGCGCCGGCTATGCGATGGCTGCCGACGATGAACGCGAGACCGCGCCGGCGCTCCCCTGGCCGACCGCCCTGGCACCGGAGCGTATCTCCTGAATCAGTGGCTGTAGCGTCGCGGAACCCGAGCCGTGACCTTGCTCAGAAGCTCGTAGCCAAGGGTGCCGCAGGCACGGGCGACCTCGTCCACCGACAACCCGGCGCCCCACAACTCCACCGGGTCGCCAACGCGAGCCTCCGGCAGGTCGGAGAGGTCGACCGCCAGCATGTCCATCGAGACCCGCCCGGCCAGGGTCGCGCGGCGTCCCCCGACCAGTACCGGAGTCCCGGCTGGCGCGGTACGCGGATAGCCGTCGGCGTAGCCGCAACTGACCGTGCCGATCCGCGCCGGCCGCTCGGCGATCCAGGTGGCGCCGTAGCCGACGCTCTCGCCCACGGCCACCTCGCGCAGTGAAATCAACTGCGCGCCCAGGCTCATGGCCGGCCTCAGGCCCAGTTCGGCGGCGCTCAGGTCGGCCAGCGGGGTCGACCCGTAGAGCATGATTCCCGGCCGCAGCCAGTCCATGTGGGCGGCCGGGATAGTCAGCACCGCCGCCGAATTGGCCAGGCTGCGCTGGTCGAAATCCAGGTCGAGCAGGCCGAGGAAACTCTCCAGCTGCTGCTCGGTGAGCGGATGGTTGCGTTCGTCGGCGCAGGCGAAATGGCTGATCAGGTTCAGCTCGCGCACACCAGGATGGTTGTGCAGGCGCGCATGCCAGGCGCGCAGCGCGGCAGGATCGAAGCCCAGGCGGTGCATGCCGGAGTCGAGCTTGAGCCAGACGTTGAGTGGAATATCCAGGCCGGCGGCGAGGAACGCCTCGCCCTGTTCCGCGCCCTGGATCACCAGGTCCAGGCGCAATTGCCCGGCGAGGGCGTATTCGCTCGCCTCGAAGCAGCCTTCCAGCAACAGGATGCGCGCGCTGGCGTGCAAGGCGCGGACTTCCGCGGCCTCCTCCAGGCAGGCCACGGCGAAGCCATCGGCATCGTCGTGCAACGCGGTAACCACTTCGCGCGCACCGTGGCCATAGGCGTTCGCCTTGACCACCGCGAACGCCTGGCGCTGCGGCGCGCAGCGCTTGGCCAGGGCATAGTTGTGGCGAATGGCGGAAAGGTCGACGGTGGCAACGAGGGGACGCATGGCATCGGGTCCTGCAACTGAAACGGGTGCCTATGGTAAGGCGCCCGCCGGGCAAGACCCAAGCCGGGTCATTCGTCCTCGAAGTTGTACATGCCGGCGGCAAGGTTCTCGAAGCGCGTGTATTTGCCGATGAAGGCCAGGCGCACCGTACCGATCGGACCGTTACGCTGCTTGCCGATGATGATTTCGGCGACGCCCTTGAACTCGGTCTCCGGGTGGTACACCTCGTCGCGGTAGACGAACATGATCACGTCGGCGTCCTGCTCGATCGCCCCGGATTCGCGCAAGTCGGAGTTCACCGGGCGCTTGTTGGGTCGCTGCTCCAGGGAGCGGTTGAGCTGCGACAGGGCAATCACCGGGCAGTTGAATTCCTTCGCCAGGGCCTTCAGCGAGCGGGAAATCTCGGAAATCTCGTTGGTCCGGTTGTCGCCGCTGGAGCCGGGTATCTGCATCAGTTGCAGGTAGTCGATCATGATCAGCGCCAGGTCGCCGTGCTCGCGCACCAGGCGACGGGTCCGCGCGCGCATTTCCGAGGGACTGATGCCAGCGGTATCGTCGATGAACAGCTTCTTGTCGTTGAGCAGGTTGATCGCCGAAGTCAGGCGCGGCCAGTCCTCGTCGTCGAGCTTGCCGGAACGCACCTTGGTCTGGTCGATACGCCCGAGCGACGAGAGCATACGCATCACGATCGAGTCGGAGGGCATCTCCAGGGAGTACACCAACACGGCCTTGTCGGTGCGCATCACCGCGTTCTCGACCAGGTTCATGGCGAAGGTGGTCTTACCCATCGACGGACGCCCGGCGACGATGATCAGGTCGGCCGGCTGCAGGCCGCTGGTCTTCTCGTCGAGGTCGGTGAAACCGGTGGACACCCCGGTCAGCGCCTCGGTGGTGTTGAACAGGTAGTCGATGCGGTCGATGGTCTTGACCAGGATATCGCTGATCCCTACCGGCCCGCCGGTCTTCGGTCGCGCTTCGGCGATCTCGAAGATCTTCCGCTCGGCCTCGTCGAGGATCTCGTTGGCGCCGCGCCCTTCCGGGTGGAAGGCGCTGTCGGCGATCTCGTTGCTGATGCCGATCAGTTGGCGCAGGGTGGCGCGCTCGCGGATGATCTGCGCGTAGGCCTTGATGTTGGCGACCGAGGGAATGTTCTTCGCCAGTTCGCCGAGATAGGCCAGGCCGCCGACCTGGGCCAGTTGTCCTTCCTTCTCCAACTGCTCGGAGAGGGTCACCACGTCGATCGGCTGGTTGGCCTCGGCCAGCTTGTAGATGGCGCGGAAGATCAGGCGATGGTCATGGCGGTAGAAATCGCCGTCGGACACCGAATCCGACACACGCTCCCAGGCGTTGTTGTCCAGCATCAGGCCACCCAGCACGGCCTGCTCGGCCTCGATCGAGTGCGGCGGCACCTTCAGGGCTGTGGTTTCCAGGTCGTATTGCTCGGGGCTGGTGATCTCGTTCATAGACTCGACGCAAGAAAAAGGAACAGCGGAAAAAACAACGGGCACGGTGCCGTTGCCGGTACCGTGCCCGATGTTAGCGGACTGCCGCGGACACGCATATGCCCGCCCAGCCCTACCGATCGGATCGCTTACTCAGCGACGATGATCAGCTTCAGAGTGGTTTCCACGTCGGTGTGCAGGTGCACGGCGACGTCGAACTCACCGGTGTTGCGCAGCGCGCCGTTGGGCAGGCGAACTTCGGCTTTTTCCAGCGGGTAACCGGCAGCGGAAACGGCTTCGGCGATGTCGCGGGTGCCGATCGAACCGAACAGCTTGCCTTCGTCGCCAGCGTGGGCGCCGAGGGTTACCACCAGCTCGGAGAGCTGGGCAGCACGGGCTTCGGCAGCGGCCTTCTTCTCGGCGGCAGCCTTTTCCAGCTCGGCGCGGCGTGCTTCGAACGCAGCGACGTTCTCGGCGGTGGCGACGGTGGCCTTGCCCTGCGGCAGCAGGAAGTTACGGGCGTAACCGCCCTTGATGTTCACCTTGTCGCCCAGGTTGCCCAGGTTGGCGACTTTTTCCAGCAGGATGACTTCCATTTGAGTCTTACCTCTTAACTTTTAACCTTCACCGTTCGTGGAACCCTGGCGCCGGGCCAGGCGTCCACGAAAATCAAACAGACTGTCGACAACCGCCAAAAGACAGATCAGGTTCCCCAGCAGCAATACAGCCAGGTACAGGCCCACCAGCCAACCACCCGCGAGGCGCTTCAGGGCGATCAGGCCATGCCCGAGCGCCACGCCGGCGATGATCAGCGGCACGCTGCACAACGGGCCGAGCACCGCGGCCTGCACTTCCAGCGCCGGGACCACGACGGCCCCCAGCAGCAGGATCACGGCAACCGCCGGCGCCAGCCGCAAACTCCGGAATTCGCGGCCGAAGCCGCCCGGGTTGTACAGCGAAGCCTGCCAGTACCGCGCGAGCATCAGGCAGAGCAGGCAGGTCACCTGCAGCGAGGAAGCCATGACCCCGGTCAGGGTCGGCACCAGCGCCACCTGCAACTTGTCCAGCTCTTCGCCCGACAGCTGGGACTCCCCGCGAAGCTGGGTCAGGACCTTGGTGACTTCCGTCGCCAGGGCGCCGATCAGCTCGCTGGAGGTATGCCCCAGCACCAGCGCGAATACCACGCCAACTGCAACACTGCCCAGCAGCACATGGCTCCAGGACGTGCTGGCGCGCAGGATCTGCGCCAGCGTCAGGGTACCGAGCAGGACCAGAAGGATGCTCGGATCGCCCAGGTACCACCAGAACATCGCCGGTAGCACCGCCCAGGCCAGGACGCCGAAGGCGTCGCCGAATCCGCGCCGCAGCAGCACCAGGCTACCGGCGGCGGCACTCAGCCAGAACAACAGTGGAACAACCGCGGAGCCTGCCACGGCGAGCGTGGCCTGCATGCGGCCGCGCATGGTGAACTCAGCCAGTGCGCGCATGCGATCTATCCCTTACCAGCGTTCGACTGCCCGATCTCAACGGCCGTGGCTGTCGGTGTAAGGAAGCAGGGCCAGGTAGCGGGCGCGCTTGATAGCGGTCGCCAGCTGACGCTGGTACTTGGCCTTGGTGCCGGTGATACGGCTCGGAACGATCTTGCCGGTTTCGGAAACGTAGGCCTTCAGGGTGTTGAGATCCTTGTAATCGATCTCTTTCACGCCTTCGGCGGTGAAGCGGCAGAACTTACGACGACGGAAGAAACGTGCCATGTGATTGGCTCCTCAATACTGGTCCGGAATTACTCGTCAGCGTTATCGCTATCGCTGTTGTCGTCGCCATCGGCGCCTTCAGCGTTATCGTTCGGACGCTCACGACGCTCGCGACGCTCGTTGCGGCTTTCTTCAGCCTTGAGCATCTCGGACTGCTCGGTGACAGCTTCGTCGCGACGCATGACCAGGTTACGGATCACGGCATCGTTGTAACGGAAGTTGTCTTCCAGCTCAGCCAGGGCCTTGGCGCTGCACTCGACGTTCATCAGAACGTAGTGGGCCTTGTGCACGTTGTTGATGGCGTAGGCCAGCTGACGACGGCCCCAGTCTTCCAGACGGTGGATCTTGCCGCCGTCTTCTTCGATGGCCTTGGTGTAACGCTCGACCATGCCACCGACTTGTTCGCTCTGGTCCGGGTGAACCAGGAACACGATTTCGTAATGACGCATAAATGCTCCTTACGGGTTGCAGCCTGCCGCAGAACGGTCAGGCAAGGAGTGAATGTTTTCTTGGCTTGCCTGGTGGAGAGGCGAACGAACGCCTGCCCGCGCGGCAAGGGGCGACATTCTAGAGAAGGGCAACCGGCGAAGCAAGGAAGATTGGCGAATATTTGTACAGCGGATGGAATGGCGCGGGGCCGCGCCGCGGCGGCCCCGCACGCGCTCACTCCAGCGGGGTGCGCTGGCGGAGGATCTCGAACAGGCAGACGCCGGTGGCGACCGAGACGTTCAGGCTGCTGACGCTGCCGGCCATCGGCAACCTGGCGAGGAAGTCGCAGTGCTCGCGGGTCAGCCGGCGCATGCCCTTGCCTTCCGCGCCCATCACCAGCACGGTCGGCCCCTTGAGGTCGAGCTGGTAGAGGGTCTTGTCCGCCTCGCCAGCGGTGCCGACCACCCACAGGCCGCGCTGCTGGAGCTTTTCCAGGGTACGCGCGAGGTTGGTCACCGCCACCAGCGGGATCACCTCGGCGGCGCCGCAAGCGACCTTGCGCACGGTGGCGTTGAGGGTCGCGGACTTGTCCTTGGGCACGATCACCGCCTGCACCCCCGCCGCATCGGCGGTACGCAGGCAGGCGCCGAGGTTGTGCGGATCGGTGACGCCATCCAGGGCCAGCAGGAGCGGCACGCCCTCGCTCCGCTCGAGCAGTTCCTCGAGCATGTTTTCGCCCCAGACCTGGCTGGGGCTGACTTCCGCGACCACGCCCTGGTGGACGCCTTCCGCCCACTCGTCGAGTTCGCGCCGATCGCGCTGCCCTACCGGAATACGGAACCCGGCGGCCAGCTCGGTGAGCACCTGGACCCGCGGATCATGCCGCCCCTCGGCCAGCCACAACTGCTTGACCCGCTTCGGGTGATGACGCAACAACGCTTCCACGGCATGCACGCCGTAGACCTTTTCCCACTGACTCATGACTTGGCCTTACGTTTGCGCGCCCCGGTGGCGGCCGGAGCGTTGTCGGCCTTCGGCTTGGAAGGCCCCTTGCGATGCTTGGTCGGCTTGCCCGGCTTGGCGGCAGCGGCGGGCTTGCCGTCCTTGGCCTTGCCCTTCGCGCTCTTGCCCGCAGGAACGACCTTGCCCTTCTTCCCGCCCTTGTCCTTGCCGCCGACACGCGCCTCGGCGAGCAGCGCCTGCTTGACCTCGCGACTCTTGCGCACGTCGGTGTTGCCGAGCATCTCCGCGGCCTGCGCCAGCAGCTCCGGCGCGACCGGCGGCAGCGCCTGCACCTTGCCGGCCTTGCGCCGCGGCACCACCGCGGCGTCGGGACTGGCCAGCGCCGGCTCCAGGTCGACCTCGGGCACGGATGCGCCCTTGCGCCCCTTCGGCGCCTTGCCGGCGTTCGTCGACTTGTCGCCGTTGCGCTTCTTGCGTCCGATCGGCGCGCTCAGCACGTTTCCGGCCAGCTCGAAATCGATCTTCCGCTCGTCCAGGTCGACCCGCGCCACTACCACTTCCGTGGTGTCGCCGAGACGGAAGCTGCGCCCGGTGCGTTCGCCGCTGAGGCGATGGTGCACGGCGTCGAAATGATAGTAGTCGCCGGGCAGCGCGGTCACATGGACCAGGCCTTCGACGAAGATGTCGGTCAGCTCGACGAACAGACCGAAACCGGTGACCGCAGTGATTACGCCAGGGAAGGTCTCGCCGACCCGCTCGCGCATGTATTCGCACTTCAGCCAGTTGGTCACGTCGCGGGTGGCCTCGTCGGCACGCCGCTCGGTCATCGAGCACTGCTCGCCCAACTGGTCCAGGCGCAATTCGTCGTACGGATAGATACGCGCCTTGGGCATGCTCGCCGCGCCGGCCCGCTGCACGTGCGGAGTCTCCGCCTTGGAGCGGATCACACTGCGGATCGCACGATGCACCAGCAGGTCCGGGTAGCGCCGGATCGGCGAGGTGAAGTGGGTGTAGGCGTCGTAGTTGAGGCCGAAGTGGCCATTGTTGTCCGGGCTGTACACCGCCTGGCTGAGCGAACGCAGCATGACCGTCTGGATCAGGCGGAAGTCGGCGCGGTCGTGGATCTTCTCCAGCAACTCCTGGTAGTCGCCCGGGGTCGGCGCGGCCTTGCCGCGGCCGAGGCTCAACCCCAGCTCGCCGAGGAACTGGCGCAGGTTGTTGAGTTTCTCCTGCGGCGGGCCGTCATGCACCCGGTACAACGCCGGGATGGCGTGCTTCTGCAGGAAGCGTGCGGTCGCCACGTTGGCGCAGAGCATGCACTCTTCGATCAGGCGGTGCGCATCGTTGCGCTGGGTCGGGCGGATTTCCGAGATCTTCCGGTCGGCGCCGAAGACGATGCGGGTTTCCTGGGTCTCGAAATCGATCGCGCCGCGGACATGGCGGCCGGCCAGCAGCGCTTTATACAACGCATACAGCTGCTGCAGGTGCGGCACCACGCCGGGCAACTGCTGGCGCAGGTTCTCGGCCTCGACGCTGTCGGGATGCTCGAGCAACTGGCTGACCTTGGTGTAGGTCAGGCGGGCATGGGAGTGGATCACCGCTTCGTAGAACTGGTAGCCGGTCAGCTTGCCAGCCTTGGACAGGGTCATCTCGCAGACCATGGCCAGCCGGTCGACCAGCGGATTCAGCGAGCAGAGACCATTGGACAGCACCTCCGGCAGCATCGGGATCACCCGCTCGGGGAAATACACCGAGTTGCCGCGCCTGGCCGCCTCTTCGTCCAGCGCCGAACCGACCTTCACGTAGTGCGAGACATCGGCGATCGCCACGAACAGGCGCCAGCCGCCGCCGCGCTTGGCCTCGGCGTACACCGCGTCGTCGAAGTCGCGGGCATCCTCGCCGTCGATGGTGACGAAGGGCACCTGGCGCAGGTCGACACGCTTTTCCTTGTCCTTCTCCGCCACTTCCGGCTTGAGCTTGGCCGCTTCCTTCTCCACCGCGGCCGGCCAGACGTGGGGGATATCGTAGCTGCGCAGGGCGACTTCGATCTCCATCCCCGGCGCCATGTAGTCACCGAGCACCTCGACGATCTCGCCCTGGGCCTGGCGGTGGATGCTCGGCCATTGCTCGATGCGCACCTGGACGAACTGGTTGTGCCTGGCCTTGCCGGCCTTGCCCGGCGGGATCAGGACTTCCTGCTGGATCTTCGGGTTGTCCGCGACCACCACGCCGATGCCGCTTTCCTCGAAGTAGCGGCCGACCACGATCTCGTGGGCCCGCTCGATCACCTCGACCAGCTGGCCTTCGCGGCGTCCGCGCCGGTCATGGCCGGACACCCGGGCCAGGGCGCGGTCGCCGTCGAACACCAGGCGCATCTGGGTGGGACTGAGGAACAGGTCGTCGCTGCCATCGTCGGGGATCAGGAAGCCGAAGCCGTCGCGGTGCCCGCTGATGCGGCCGCGGATCAGGTCCAGCTTGTCCACCGGCGCATAGGCGCCACGACGCGTATAGATAAGCTGCCCGTCGCGCTCCATGGCGCGCAGGCGACGACGCAAGGCCTCTTCCGGCTCCTCGCCGGCGAGCCCGAACTCGTCGAGCAACTGGGAGCGAGTCGCCGGAGCGCCCCGCTCGGATAGGTGAGCCAGGATCAGTTCCCGGCTGGGGATGGGGTTTTCGTACTTTTCCGCTTCGCGAGCGGCCTCGGGATCGAGGTTTTGCCAATCGGCCATTAGAGGTAGGTCACCTTTTCTTCTTTAGCGTTTGCTGCCATTGCTCTATTGAAGCGCGAAAACGCTTCGTCGGTCAGCTTCGGCAACAGAATAATTTTTATCGCATCAGGGGTTTACAAGCAGAATACGTACTCGTATAGTTCGCGCCCACAACGTTGCTGAGACGTTGTAACACGGAAACGATGAGCGATCATCGACTCCAGTGCCCAGGTGGCGGAATTGGTAGACGCACTAGGTTCAGGTCCTAGCGGTGGCAACACCGTGGAAGTTCGAGTCTTCTCCTGGGCACCATATTTCAGACAAAGCCGGTCATTAGACCGTTTTTGTTTCAGCAGTTCAGCCACTACCAGGCATTGAAACTGCGACAAGGTTTGCAACACCCAAGTCGATGAGCGATCATCGCACAATGCTGAAAAGCATGCCCAGGTGGCGGAATTGGTAGACGCACTAGGTTCAGGTCCTAGCGGTGGCAACACCGTGGAAGTTCGAGTCTTCTCCTGGGCACCATCTTCAAGACAAACAGCCGAGCATCGCTCGGCTTTTTGTTGTCCGCGATTTTCCCTTCGAGCCACGCCACCCTCCCCCGCTCACCGCGGCGCCGACCCCGGAAATGAAAACGGGCCGCATGCGCAGCCCGTTCCGTCATCGCCCCGCTATCCGCCTCAGGCGAATGGATGGCGCAGGATGATGGTCTCGTTGCGGTCCGGACCGGTGGAGATGATATCGATCGGCGCACCCACCAGCTCTTCCACGCGCTTGATGTAGGCGCGGGCGTTGGCCGGCAACTCTTCCAGGGTCTTCGCACCCACGGTCGACTCGCTCCAGCCGGGCATTTCCTCGTAGACCGGCTGCAGGCCGATGTAGCTGTCGGCATCGGTCGGCGCTTCCAGCACATCGCCATCGGCATTCTTGTAGCCGACGCACAGGCGCACCACATCCAGGCCATCGAGCACGTCGAGCTTGGTCAGGCACAGGCCGGAGATGCTGTTGATCTCGATGGCGCGGCGCAGGATCACGGCATCGAACCAGCCGCAGCGACGAGCGCGACCGGTGGTGGCGCCGAACTCGTGGCCGCGCTTGGCCAGGTAGGCGCCGACGTCGTCGAACAGCTCGGTCGGGAACGGACCGGAGCCGACGCGAGTGGTATAGGCCTTGGTGATACCCAGTACGTAGTCCAGGTACAGCGGGCCGAAGCCGGAACCGGTGGCGGTACCGCCAGCGGTGGTGTTGGAACTGGTCACGTAGGGGTAGGTGCCATGGTCGATGTCCAGCAGCGATCCCTGGGCGCCTTCGAACATGATGTCCTTGCCGTGCTTGCGCAGGTCGTGCAGGGTCGCAGCGACATCGGCCATCATCGGCTTGAGCAGCTCGGCATACTCCATCGCCTCGTCCAGGGTCTTCTGGAAGTCGATGGCCGGCTCCTTGTAGTAGTGCTGCAGGACGAAGTTATGGTAGTCCAGCAGCTCGCCCAGCTTGGCGGCGAAGCGCTCGCGGTGGAACAGGTCGCCGACGCGCAGGCCGCGACGTGCCACCTTGTCCTCGTATGCCGGGCCGATACCGCGACCGGTGGTGCCGATCTTGGCTTCGCCGCGGGCCTTCTCGCGCGCCTGGTCGAGGGCGACGTGATAGGACAGGATCAGCGGACAGGAAGGACTGATGCGCAGGCGCTCGCGCACCGGCACGCCCTTCTCTTCCAGCTTGGTGATTTCGCGCAGCAGCGCATCCGGCGCCAGCACCACGCCATTGCCGATCAGGCACTGCACGCCTTCGCGCAGGATGCCCGATGGAATCAGGTGCAGGACGGTTTTCTCGCCATCGATCACCAGGGTGTGGCCAGCGTTGTGACCACCCTGGTAGCGAACTACGGCAGCCGCCTGCTCGGTGAGCAGGTCGACGATCTTGCCCTTGCCCTCATCACCCCATTGGGTGCCCAGGACTACGACATTCTTACCCATAACACTTGTCCCCATCGTGGAAGTTCGATGCCGGCCGCGGCCGGCGGAATCTCAGGACGCCAGCGGCGCCACCTGCCAATTGCCATCGCGCAGCGCCAGCTGCCGGTCGCAGCCCGCCTCGCGCGCAGAAGCCGCATCCTGCCCGGGCAGAGCCTGGACGACACGCTGCCCGTCGCGGCGCAGTCGTTGCACCGCCTGCCAGAGCCCGGCCCCTTCGGCCGGCGCCCAGATACCCGATACAGCCTGGTCCAACCGGGCCTGGCCGAGAGTGACCAGGCTTTTCAGATCGGTGGAGAAACCGGTGGCCGGGCGGGCGCGCCCGAAATCGGCACCGATATCATCATAGCGACCGCCCTGGGCGATGGACTGGCCAACGCCGGGCACGAAGGCCGCAAACACCACGCCGGTGTGATAGTGATAGCCACGCAGCTCGCCGAGGTCGAAATACAGCGGCAAGCCGGGGAAGCGCCCGGCCAGCGAATCGGCGATCTCGATCAGCTCGTTCAGCGCCACCTGGACATCGGCCGGCGCCGCCGCCAGACGGGCACGGCCCTGCTCCAGCGCATCGCGGCCGCCACATAGCTCGGCCAGCGCACGCAACATGCCGCGCAGCTCGGCAGGCAGGTCTGCAGTCAGCGCCTCGACCTCGCCCACCGCCTTGCGCTGCAAGGCATCGAACAACTGCTGCTCGACTTCGCCGGACAGCCCTGCCGCGCGCGCCAGGCCGCGGTAGATACCGACATGGCCGAGGTCCATGTGCACGTCCGGCACTTCCGCCATCTCGAGCATTTCCAGCATCAGGCTGATCACCTCGACATCGCTGGCAGGGCTCGGATCGCCGTACAGCTCGGCGCCCAGCTGGATCGGACTACGCGAAGTGGACAGCGCGCGCGGCTGCGCATGCAGCACACTGCCGGCATAGCACAGGCGGCTCGGTCCCTCGCGGCGCAGGCTGTGCGCATCCATCCGCGCCACTTGCGGCGTAATGTCGGCACGGAAACCCATGAGCCGGCCGGACGCCGGGTCGGTCACCTTGAAGGTGCGCAGGTCAAGATCCTGTCCCGCGCCGGTGAGCAGCGACTCCAGGTATTCGATATGCGGGGTCACGACGAACTCGTAACCCCAGCGGTGGAACAGATCCAGCACCTGACGGCGGGCTGCTTCGATGCGCGCCGCCTCCGGGGGCAGCACCTCTTCGATCCCATCTGGCAGCAGCCAGCGGTCTACCGTTGCCATTTCGCCTCTCCCCTTTCAGCCGGGCGGCACATCATCAGTGAATCCAGTAAAGAAGCAGGGTGCCGAGCAGCATGCTGCCCAGCCCCACGAGACGCAGGTGACGGTCGCTCAGCCGGCCGATGCCGGTGACCGCCTCGCGCCATTGTCGCGGACACAGGAACGGCAGGATGCCTTCCAGCACCAGCACGAGACAAAAAGCGATGCCGAATTCCTGCCACATGATTCTCGCGGACGCAAAAAAGCCGGGATTTCCCGGCTGGCTCATCATAACACGATTTCTCCGGCGGGCGCTGCCGCCCGCCGGAGAACCGAGTATTACTTGTTGGCCTTGTTCAGATAGCGGAAGAACTCGCTGCTCGGATCGAGCACCAGTACGTCGCGCTTCTCGGCGAAGCTTTCGCGATACGCCTTCAGGCTACGGTAGAAGGAATAGAACTCCGGATCCTGGTTGTAGGCCTTGGCATAGATCGCGGCAGCCTTGGAGTCGCCGTCACCGCGGGTCTCTTCCGACTCGCGGTAGGCTTCGGCAACGATTACCCGGCGCTGGCGATCGGCGTCGGCACGAATGCCTTCGGCCAGTTCGCGACCCTTGGCGCGGTGCTCGCGGGCCTCGCGCTCACGCTCGGTGCTCATCCGCTCGAAGACGCTGCGGTTGACTTCCTTCGGCAGGTCGATGGCCTTGACCCGCACGTCGATCACCTCGATACCCAGTTCCTTCTGCGCCATGCGGTTCAGCGAAGCGGTGATGTCGCCCATCAGCGCGTCGCGCTCGCCCGATACCACTTCATGCAGGGTACGCTTGCCGAACTGGTCGCGCAGACCCGCTTCGAGACGCCGCGACAGGCGTTCGTCGGCGATCTGCTTGAGGCCCGAGGTAGCGGTGTAGAAGCGCTCGGCATCCGCCACCCGCCACTTGGCATAGGCATCCACCATCACCGCTTTCTTTTCCAGGGTCAGGAAGCGCTGGGTCGGGGCATCCAGGGTCAGCAGGCGAGCGTCGAACTTGCGCACCTGGTTGACGTACGGGATCTTGAAGTGCAGGCCCGGCTTGACGTCGGACTCGACCACCCGGCCGAAGCGCAACATGACCGCGCGCTCGGTCTGCTGGACTACGTAGACGCTGTTCCACAGGACGATGGCGGCGACGACACCGACGATCAGAGCGATCAAAGACTTGTTGCCCATCAGCGGCTCTCCCTCGTACGCGCGTCTTGCTGGCGCAGATCGTTGACGATCCGCGACCCCAGGTCGGAAGCGCTGGCGCTGCCACCACCGGCGGAAGCACCGGCCCCCGTAGCGGGCGCGGCGTTACGACCATCGATCATCTTGTCCAGCGGCAGGTAGAGCAGGTTGTTCTGCCCCTGCTGACCGGTCACCAGCACCTTGCTGGTCTGGCTGAAGACTTCCTGCATGGTGTCCAGGTACAGACGCTCGCGCGTCACTTCCGGAGCCTTGCGATATTCCACCAGCAGCTTGGAGAAGCGATCCGCCTCGCCCTGGGCGCGCGAAATCACCTCGTCGCGGTAACCGTTGGCTTCTTCGATGATGCGCTGGGCCTGGCCACGTGCCTCCGGCACCACGCCGTTGGCATAGGCTTCGGCCTGGTTCTTCTCGCGCTGCTCGTCCTCGCGGGCCCGGATCACGTCGTCGAACGCTTCCTGCACCTCACGCGGTACCTGGGCGCTCTGGATGTTCACCTGGGTCACGGTGATACCGGTCCTGTAGGTATCCAGGAAGCGTTGCAGGCGCTCGCGCACCTCGGTCGCCATCTGCTCGCGGCCTTCGGTGAGGATCCGGTCCATGGTGGTGGAGCCGGCGACATGCCGCAGCGCGCTCTCGGTCGCCTGCTGCAGGCTGACCTCGGGCTGGTCGACGTTGAGCACGAAGTCCTGCAGGTTGCTGATCTTGTACTGCACGGTCAGCGGCACTTCGACGATGTTCTCGTCCTCGGTGAGCATCTGCCCCTGCTTGCTGTACGCACGCTCGCGGGTGACGTTCTCCTGGAAGCGCTTGTCGATCGGCGGGAAGTAGAAGTTCAGGCCGGGACCGACCGTCTCGTAATACTTGCCGAAGCGCAGGATGACCGCCTGCTCCTGCTCGTCCACCACATAGATGGCGTTGTACAGCCAGAGCACGGCGAGGATCGCCAGGCCGATGCCGAACAGGCCCAGGCCACCGCCCTTGCCGCCGGAACCGGAGCCGGAACCGTTGCCACTGCGTTTTTTTCCACCGAACAGCCCGTTCAGGCTGTCCTGAAGCTTGCGGAAAGCCTCATCCAGGTCGGGCGGCCCCTTGCGGTCACCACCGCCGCCACCACCACCGCGGCGGCCTCCCCACGGGTCTCGATCGTTGTTGTTCGAGTTGTCACCCGGCTCGTTCCAAGCCATAGCGCTCTCCATCTAGTAACGCGAAACGCGCCTGCGGCGCGGCCACCCATGCTACCGAATGCCCTGCCCGCTGCCAAAAGCAGCGATACGGGCTTTATTGCAAAGTGTGTTGCGCAACGAACTCCGCCGGCTGCCAGCCAGCGCGGCTCGCCAGGCGGTTCAACTCGGCCCGCGGCAGGCGCACCTGCAGCAGGGTACAACCCTCCTCATCGTGCGCCTCGGACTGCACCGCGCCCAGTTCGAACAACTGGGCGCGCAGGCGCCCGAGCCGCTGGGGCAGACGCAAGGTTCCGACGAACAGGTCCTCGCCAAGCAGCTCGGCGATGGCCTGGCGCAACAGGTCGAGGCCTTCGCCGGTCTGCGCCGACAGCCAGACGCGCACCGGCTTGCCGGAGTCGTCGCGCTGGATGTGCGGCTCGACCGAGGGTAGCAGGTCAACCTTGTTATAGACCTCGAGCATCGGCAATTCGTTGGCGCCGATCTCGCCGAGCACCGCCAGCACCTGCTCGACCTGCGCATCCCGTTCGGGCTCGTAGGCGTCGATCACGTGCAGCAGGAGGTCGGCGTTGCTCGACTCTTCCAGCGTAGCGCGGAAGGCCTCCACCAACTTGTGCGGCAGGTGGCGGATGAAGCCCACCGTGTCGGCCAGCACCACCGGCCCGAGATCGTCCAGTTGCAGGCGACGCAGGGTGGGGTCGAGGGTGGCGAACAACTGGTTGGCGGCATACACCTCGGAGGCGGTGAGCGCATTGAACAGGGTCGATTTGCCGGCGTTGGTATAGCCGACCAGGGAGACCGCCGGGATATCCGCGCGCTTGCGCCCGCGTCGAGCCTGCTCGCGCTGGCTGCGGACCTTCTCCAGGCGCTGCTTGATCTGGCGGATGCGCACGCGCAGCAGGCGTCGGTCGGTTTCCAGCTGGGTCTCGCCCGGACCGCGCAGACCGATACCGCCTTTCTGCCGTTCGAGGTGGGTCCAGCCGCGTACCAGCCGCGTACTCATGTGCTCCAGTTGCGCCAGTTCCACCTGCAACTTGCCTTCGTGGGTACGTGCGCGCTGGGCGAAGATGTCGAGGATCAGCCCGGTCCGGTCGAGTACGCGGCACTCGAACGCACGCTCGAGGTTGCGCTCCTGGCTGGGCGTCAAGGTGTGGTTGAAAATCACCAGCTCGACGTTTTCGGCCTTGACCAGGTCGTGCAACTCCTCGACCTTGCCACTGCCGATAAGATATTTGGCGCTCGGCTGGTGGCGGGAGACGCTGACGAATGCCACCGTTTCCGCGCCGGCCGAACGCACCAGCTCCTGGAACTCCTGCGGGTCTTCACGCGCCTCGGGGTTCTGCCCTTCCAGATGCACCAGAACAGCCTGTTCCCCACCACCTGGGCGCTCAAAGAACAAAGCGGACTCCCGTCAAGCGTTGCCCGGCTCGGCCGGCTGGTCACCGCTCGGCAGACGCACCGGACGGCTCGGTACCACGGTGGAGATCGCGTGCTTGTAAACCATCTGGCTGACGGTGTTCTTCAGCAGGATGACAAACTGGTCGAAAGACTCGATCTGGCCTTGCAGCTTGATGCCGTTGACCAGATAGATGGAAACCGGGACGCGTTCTTTCCGCAGGGTATTGAGGTAAGGGTCTTGTAGCGAATGCCCTTTTGACATGTGCCGCACTCCTTTAAGGATCGTAGTTTGAAGTAGTCGAATAGGGTGACTTGGCGCCGTCCAAACTCCGGAGTCGTTCCGGAAACAGACGGACAAATTAAGGTCTCAGGCCAATATGGAGACCGTTTTCAGGTATTTCAAGGCACGCGGCAGATTGTCACCTGCTAGGCTGTCCATCCAGTGTAGATGGCTCCAGCTTCGCAGCCAGGTGAACTGGCGCTTGGCCAACTGGCGGGTAGCGATGATGCCGCGCTCGGTCATTTCAGCGTAGGACAGCTTGCCATCCAGGTAATCCCACACCTGACGGTAACCCACGGCTCTAATAGACGGTAATCCTGCATGCAAGTCACTTCTGGCATGCAGTGCTTCGACCTCGGCGATGAAACCCTGTTCCAGCATCTGGCGAAAACGCTGCGCAATCCGCGCGTGCAACACCTGGCGCTGCTCGGGAGCAATCGCCAGCTGAGCGACAGTATACGGCAATTGATTCCTGCCTGACGCGTCAAAATCCGCCTTTTCAGCGCTTTGCCGGCGACGCAGGTCGCTCATCGACACCCCGCCGAGGCGATACACCTCGAGCGCCCGCATCAGTCGCTGCGGGTCGTTGGGGTGGATACGCGCAGCCGATTCCGGGTCGACCTCGGCGAGTTGCCGGTGCAGCGCCTCCCAACCTTCGGCCTGGGCCTCGGCCTCGATCGCCGCGCGCACCTCGGGATCGGCGCCGGGCATGTCGGCCAGGCCCTCGAGCAACGCCTTGTAATAGAGCATGGTGCCCCCCACCAGCAGGGGAATCCTGCCGCGCGCGGTGGCCTCGGCCATCGCCGCCAGGGCGTCGGCGCGAAACTCCGCGGCCGAATAGCTCTCCGCCGGGTCGCGGATATCGATCAGGCGGTGCGGATAGCGCGCCAGCAGCTCCCGGGAAGGCTTGGCCGTACCGATATCCATGCCGCGGTAGATCAGCGCCGAGTCGACGCTGATCAGCTCGCAGGGCAGCGCATCGGCCAGCGCCATCGCCAGGTCGGTCTTGCCGGCGGCGGTCGGCCCCATGAGAAAGATGGCGGGAGGCAGGGAAGACATCGGAACGCTCTTGGACAAAGCGCATAGCTTCGGGCTTTGCGCCCGAAGCTGCAAGGCTCAGCGTCCGCGCAGGAAGAGCTTGTCCAGCTCGTCCAGGCCCAGTTGGGTCCAGGTCGGACGCCCATGGTTGCACTGGCCGCTACGCTCGGTGATTTCCATGTCGCGCAACAGGGCGTTCATTTCCGGCAGGGTCAGGCGCCGGTTGGCGCGCACCGCACCATGGCAGGCCATGGTGCCGAGCAACTCGTTCAGGTGCGCCTGGATACGGTCGCTGGTGCCGTATTCCAGCAGGTCGGCGATGACATCGCGCACCAACTGGGTCGCCTCAGCCTGCTTGAGCAGCGCAGGGATCTGCCGGATCGCCAGGCTTTCCGGCCCCAGGCGCTGCAGCTCGAAGCCCAGGCGCTGGAACCAGCTGGAATGCTCTTCCGCGCAATCCGCCTCGCGCTCGCTGACCGCGATCGACTCCGGCACCAGCAACGGCTGCCCACGCAAGCCTTCGCTGGCCATCGCCACCTTGAGGCGCTCGTAGGTGATCCGCTCGTGGGCCGCGTGCATGTCCACCAGCACCAGGCCGTGGGCGTTCTCGGCGAGAATGTAGATGCCCTTGAGCTGCGCCAGGGCGTAACCCAGCGGCGGGATGTCCTGGGCGCTCTCGGGCAACGCGGCTGGCGCCTCGCTCGCGGGTAACGGCGCGAAGTAGGCCTTGTAGGCGCCACCGGCCTCGGCCAGAGAGGGCGGCGCCTCCGGCCGGGTATAGGCGGAATAGCCGGAGGAGCCGCCGGAGGCCGATGAGCCGCCACTCCAGCCCACCCGTGCCGCCGGACTCTCCAGCACGCTCTCGGCCAGGCGCATCTCGCCCTGCGGGCCGAACTCGCCGGCGGCAGCGCCGGTCGGACGCGGCTCGGTCAGGCTGGTCGCCCCGGGCGGCGCGAGCTGGTCGTCGGGACGGACCTCGCCCAGCGCACGATGCAAGGTGCCATAGAGGAAGTCATGGACCATCCGGCTGTCACGGAAGCGAACTTCGTGCTTGGTCGGGTGCACGTTGACGTCCACCACCGCCGGATCGACTTCGAAGAACAGCACGAAGGTCGGATGCCGGCCGTTGTACAGCACGTCGCGATAAGCCTGGCGCACCGCGTGGGCGACCAGCTTGTCGCGCACCATGCGCCCGTTCACATAGAAGTACTGCAGGTCCGGCTGGCTGCGGGAGAAGGTCGGCAAGCCGACCCAACCCCACAGGTGCAGGCCGTTGCGCTCGACCTCGATCGGCAGCGCCTGCTCGAGGAATGCCTGGCCGCACACCGCGCCGACCCGGCGCGCGCGGGCCAGCTCGTCTCGCGCCTCGTGCAGGGCGAAGATGGTCTTGCCGTTGTGGCGCAGGTGGAAAGCCACGTCGAAACGGGCCAGCGCCAGGCGCTTGATGACTTCCTGCAGATGGTCGAACTCGGTCTTCTCGGCGCGCAGGAACTTGCGCCGCGCCGGGGTGTTGAAGAACAGGTCGCGAACCTCGACGCTGGTCCCCACCGGGTGCGCCGCCGGCTGTACCCGCGGCTGCATGTCACGGCCCTCGGTTTCCACCTGCCAGGCTTCGCCGGCGTCGGCGGTACGCGAGGTCATGGTCAGGCGCGCTACCGAACTGATCGAGGCCAGCGCCTCGCCACGGAAGCCGAGGCTCATCACCCGCTCCAGGTCTTCCAGCTCGCGGATCTTGCTGGTGGCGTGGCGAGCCAGGGCCAGCGGCAGGTCGTCGGCGGGGATGCCGCGACCGTCGTCGCGCACTCGCAGCAACTTGATGCCGCCCTGCTCGACCTCCACATCAATGCGCCGGGAACCGGCGTCAAGGCTGTTTTCCAGGAGTTCCTTGGCCACCGAGGCGGGACGCTCGACCACCTCACCGGCGGCGATCTGGTTCGCCAGCCGCGGACTCAGCAGCTGGATACGCGGTGCTTCACTCATCACTGGGCCGCCAGGGCGGTGCTCGGGATGGACAGTGCCTGGCCGACTTTCAGGTTGTCGCTGGACAGGCTGTTGCTGCTACGCAGCGCGGCCATGCTCACTTCATAGCGCTGGGCGATCATCGCCAGGGTCTCTCCGGGCCGCACCACGTGCTCGCGCGGCCCCATGGAGAGCTTGCCCTGGGCGCGCAAAGAGGCGATGTAGGTACCGGGCGGCGGGCTCTGCTGGAAATACTGGCGGATGCCGCTGGTGATCGAACGCGCCAAGGCCTGCTGATGGCTGGCGCTGGCCAGCTTGCGCGACTCGTTGACGTTCGAGATGAAGCCGGTTTCCACCAGGATCGACGGGATGTCGGGCGACTTCAGCACCATGAACCCGGCCTGCTCGACACGACGCTTGTGCAGCGAAGTGATGCGGCCGACATTGGTCAGTACCTTGTGGCCGACATCCAGGCTCGACGAGAGGGTGGCGGTCATCGACAGGTCGAGCAGCACGCCGGCGAGCATCTGGTCCTTGTCGCCGAGGCTGACGCTGCCATCGCCGCCGATCAGGTCGGAACGGTTCTCGCTGTCGGCCAGCCAGCGCGCGGTTTCCGAAGTGGCGCCGCGGTCGGACAGGGCGAACACCGAGGCACCGAAGGCGCTGCGGCTCGGCGCGGCGTCGGCATGGATCGAGACGAACAGGTCGGCGCCCTTCTTGCGGGCGATCTCGGTGCGCTTGCGCAGCGGGATGAAATAGTCGCCGGTACGGGTCAGCTCGGCCCGGTAACCGCGCACCTGGTTGATCTGGCGTTGCAGCTCGCGAGCGATCGACAGGGTGATGTTCTTCTCGTGCAACCCGCCCGGGCCAAGGGCACCAGGGTCTTCACCGCCGTGGCCGGCGTCGATGGCGATGACGATATCGCGGGTGCCGCCCTTGGTTGGCAGCGGCAGCTTGGCCACCGGCTGGGTCGGCGTCACCGGGGTGACCGGCACGCTCGGGGTCGGCGTCGCGGGCACATCCGGGGTCAGGTCGGCGCCCTGGTCGTAGAGATCGACCACCAGGCGGTTGCCGTATTGCTGGTTGGGCGGCAGGACGAAACTTTTCGGGGTGACCTGCGCCGACAGGTCGAGGACCATGCGCAGGTCGTTGGGCGTGCGCTGGGCGGAGCGCACCGCGGTGATCGGGGTGTTGCCGAGCTTGAGACCGTTGAGCTGGGTCGCCAGCTGGGCGCCGCTGACGTCGATGACGATACGGTTGGGCGCGGCCAGGGTGAACAGGCTGTGCTGCACCGGACCGGAGAGATCGAAGACCAGACGGGTGTTGTCCGGAGCGCGCCAGATCCGCACGCTCTTGATTTGCGCGGCGGCCAGAACCTCGCCGACCTGGCAGGCCAGCAGAATCATCACCCCAGTCAACAACGTCCGCAGACGCAAGCCCCAACCCATCGTTTTTCTCATGCTCCCATGGTCAGGGTGGCACACCAGGCTTCGCCCCGCGCACCGTGCGGTACCAGGCGCAGTGTCCGTCCACCCGCTTGGGCAGTAATGGTAATGTCCAGATCGGCGGTTGGCAAAACGCCCGCACCGCGCTCGGGCCACTCGATCAGACAGAGTGCGCTGCCGTCGAAATAGTCGCGGATGCCGAAGAACTCCAATTCCTCCGCATCGGCGAGCCGGTACAGGTCGAAATGGTAGGCGCGCAGCTCGCCGATTTCGTAAGGCTCGATCAGGGTAAAGGTCGGGCTTTTCACCGAGCCGGCATGGCCGAGGCCGCGCAGGATGCCACGCGAGAGGGTGGTCTTGCCGGCGCCGAGGTCGCCATGCAGGTAGATCACCCCCTGCCCCCCGCTGGCCCGGGCGATGCGCCCGCCCAGTTCGAGCATCGCGTCTTCCCCTTCGGCGGACAGGATCACTTCAGACACGGACTGCACTCCTCGAGCAACTGACGAACGGTAGGTATGAGATCGGTCGCCGCCAGCCCACGCCCCTGGGCGCCGAGCCGCTCACCGGCGGCGGCATGCAGCCAGACCGCCAGGCAGGCCGCCTCGAACGCCTCCACGCGCTGGGCCAGCAAGGCACCGGTGATGCCCGACAGCACGTCACCCAGGCCGGCACCAGCCATCGCCGGATGCCCCTGGGAACAGACGGCAAGTCGTCCGTCGGGCGCGGCGACCAGGCTGCCGGCGCCCTTCAGCACCACCACCGCCTGGTAGCGACGCGCCAGTTCCAGCGCCGCCGCCGGGCGGTCCGCCTGCACCTCGGCGGTCGAGCGACCCAACAGGCGCGCGGCCTCGCCGGGATGCGGCGTCAGAATCCATGTCCGCGGCCCTGCTCCGACCGGTTCCAGGGCCAGCAGGTTCAACGCGTCGGCATCCCAGACCTGCGGCAACGGTCGCGACCGGACAGCGCTCAGCAGGCTACGCCCCCAGGCGCGCTGGCCAAGACCGGGACCGAGCACCAGCACGCTGGCGCGTTCGGCAAGGGCCAGCAGTTGGTTCGCCGACGCCACGCCATGGGCCATGACCTCGGGACAACGGCTCAGCAACGCCGGCACATATTCGACGCGGGTCGCCACCGAGACCAGCCCGGCGCCGCAGCGCAGGGCGCTTTCCGCGGCCAGTAGCACTGCCCCGCCCATGCCGGTGTCGCCGCCGACCACCAGCAGGTGGCCGAACAGCCCCTTGTGCGCGGTCCGCGGCCGCGCTGCCAGACTCGGCAGGGCATTTCGTGCCAAACGGTGGGCCCGGGGCTGGAGCCCTTGCAACACGACGGCGTCGCTGCCGAGTTCGTCGAACACCAGCTCGCCGACCCGTGCCGGCGCCTCGCCAGTGAACAGCCCGATCTTCAGGCCGATGAAAGTCACTGTCAGATCCGCCCTGATCGCTTCCCCCAATACCGCACCGGTGTCGGCGCTCAAGCCGGAAGGAATATCCACCGCCAGCACCGGCAGGTCGGCGGCGTTGGCCAAGCGGATGGCCTGCGCAAAGGGCTCGCGCACGGCACCTGCCAGGCCGGTGCCGAGCAATGCATCCACTACTACGCCCTCGAGCACGGCGCACTCACTCCAGGGCTCCACCACGACCCCGGTCGCCAGCGCGGCGGCATGCGCCTGCGCCGCGTCGCCGGCAAGCCGCTGCGGCGCCGCGACCGCCAGCACCCGCACTCGCCAACCCGCACGTTGCGCCAGCGCCGCGATCAGGTAGCCGTCGCCGGCATTGTTGCCGTGCCCGGCGAGCACCGTCAGCGCCGCGGCCTCCGGCCAACGGCGGCGCAAGGCACGCCAGGCGGCGTGGGCGGCGCGCTGCATGAGTTCGAAGCCCGGCGTACCGGCGGCGATCAGGCGCGCATCGAGGTCGCGCACCTGGGCGGCGGAATAGAGGGCGAGTGGCAGGTCGTCGTGCTGGAAGGTCATGGTCATCGGATCGATTCGGCGTCAGGCGCGCAGTCTGGCAGAATTATACCTATCCCATTTCGCTTTCCCTCGTCTTCGTTGCCTCCCATGACTCCCCAACCTCTGGCCGACAACCTTTCCCCGCCGGACCCCGCCCGCCTCGCCCAGTCCATCAAGGACTGGGGCCGCGAGCTGGGGTTCCAGCAGGTCGGTATCAGCGACGTCGAGCTGGGCGAGCACGAAGCGCACCTGCAGCGCTGGCTGGAGGCCGGCTACCACGGCGAGATGGACTACATGGCGGCGCACGGC
Source organism: Pseudomonas aeruginosa (assembly GCF_001457615.1). GTDB lineage: Bacteria > Pseudomonadota > Gammaproteobacteria > Pseudomonadales > Pseudomonadaceae > Pseudomonas > Pseudomonas aeruginosa. The sequence continues at coordinate 5,601,648 of NZ_LN831024.1, forward strand.
AGCAAGCGCTCGCGACCTGCCGAGCTGGTTCCCGGCACGCTGCGGGTGATCTCCCTGCGCATGGATTACCTGCCCGGCGACACGCGCATGGCGCAGGTCCTCGCGACGCCGGAAAAAGCCTACGTCTCGCGCTACGCCCTCGGCCGCGACTACCACAAGCTGATCCGCAAGCGTCTGCAACAACTGGCCGAGCGCATCCAGGCCGAAGTCGGCCCGTTCGGTTTCCGCGCCTTCGTCGACAGCGCGCCGGTGCTGGAAAAGGCCATCGCCGAACAGGCCGGCCTCGGCTGGATCGGCAAGAACACGCTGGTGCTCAACCGCAAGGCCGGCAGCTACTTCTTCCTCGGCGAGCTGTTCGTCGACATGCCGCTACCCGTCGACCCGGCGATGGACAGCGAGCATTGCGGACGCTGCTCGGCCTGCCTGGACATCTGCCCGACCGCGGCCTTCGTCGGCCCCTACCGGCTGGACGCGCGACGCTGCATCTCCTACCTGACCATCGAGTACAAGGGCGCGATTCCGCTGGAGCTGCGACCACTGATCGGCAACCGGGTATTCGGCTGCGACGACTGCCAGATCGTCTGCCCATGGAATCGCTTCGCCCGCCCCACCGGGCAGGGCGACTTCCAGCCGCGCCACAGCCTGGACAACGCCGAACTCGCCGAACTGTTCCTCTGGAGCGAGGAGGAGTTCCTCGGCCGCACCGAGGGTTCGCCGCTGCGCCGCGCCGGCTACGAGCGCTGGTTGCGCAACCTGGCGGTGGGGCTGGGCAACGCGCCCTCGACCATCCCGGTGCTGGAGGCGCTGAAGGCGCGCCGCGGGTTCCCTTCGGAGCTGGTCCGCGAGCACGTGGAATGGGCCCTGCGGCGCCACGGGGAAACCTAGCCCGGCCGGCGCCTGCCGCCCGGTCCGGACGGATCAGAGCTTGATGAAGTGGTCGCGGTAGTGGCGCAGCTCGGCGATCGACTCGCGGATATCGTCCAGCGCCAGGTGGGTGTTGCCCTTCTTGAAGCTCTCGCGGACCTGCGGCGCCCAGCGCGCGGCCAGCTCCTTGAGGGTGGAGACGTCGAGGTTGCGGTAGTGGAAGTAGCCTTCCAGCCTGGGCATGTGCCTATAGAGGAAGCGGCGGTCCTGGCAGATGCTGTTGCCGCAGATCGGCGAGCTGCGCTTGGGCACCCACTGCTCGAGGAAAGCCAGGGTCTGCGCCTCGGCCTCGGCCATGCTCACGGTACTTTCCCGAACCCTCTGGGTCAGGCCGGACTGGCCGTGCTGGCGGGTATTCCACTCGTCCATGCCGGCGAGGATTTCCTCTGGCTGGTGGATGGCGATCACCGGTCCTTCGGCCAGGGTGTTGAGGTCACTGTCGGTGACGATGGTGGCCATCTCGATGATGACGTCCCGGTCCGGATCGAGGCCGGTCATCTCCAGGTCGATCCAGATAAGGTTCTGCGGGTTCTGCATGGGGAGTCGCTCCAGTCGCTATGCCGTGCATTCTAGCGTGGAACGCCGCCGCGCGAATGATGGCGGCGCGCCCATGTTAAACTCGCCGCCGATTTTTCATGCGGACGCATCATGGCCAAACGCCACTTGACCCGCCGGCAGAGCTGGCGCATCGAAAAGATCCAGGAAGAACGCGCGGCCCGGGCGGCCCGTCGCGAGTCGCGTACCGTGGAAGAGCTGGAGGGCGGCGACCTGGGACCGGAGCAGACCGGCCAGGTGATCGCTCATTTCGGGGTTCAGGTAGAGGTCGAGTCCGCCGACGGCCAGGTTTCCCGCTGTCACCTGCGCGCCAACCTGCCGGCACTGGTGACTGGCGACCAGGTGGTCTGGCGCGCCGGCAACCAGGGCATCGGCGTGATCGTCGCGCAATTGCCGCGCCGCTCCGAGCTGTGCCGCCCGGACATGCGCGGGCTGCTCAAGCCGGTGGCGGCCAACGTCGACCGCATCGTCATCGTCTTCGCCCCGCGTCCCGAACCGCACGCCAACCTGATCGACCGCTACCTGATCGCCGCCGAACATGCCGGCATCCAGCCGCTGCTGCTGCTGAACAAGGCCGATCTGGTCGACGAGAGCAATGCCGAAGGCATCGATGCGCTGCTGAATGTCTACCGCACCCTGGGTTACCCGCTGATCGAGGTGTCGGCCTTCAATGGCCTGGCGATGGACGAACTGCGCGGCGCGCTGGACGGTCACGTGAGCGTCTTCGTCGGGCAGTCCGGGGTGGGCAAGTCGTCGCTGGTGAATGCCTTGTTGCCAGGTGTCGACACACGTGTCGGCGACCTCTCCACGGTGACCGGCAAGGGCACCCATACCACCACCACCGCGCGACTGTTCCATTTTCCCGGCGGCGGCGACCTGATCGACTCGCCCGGCATCCGTGAGTTCGGCCTGGGGCACGTGTCGCGAGACGATGTCGAGGCCGGTTTCATCGAGTTCCGCGACCTGCTCGGGCATTGCCGCTTCCGCGACTGCAAGCACGACCGTGAACCAGGTTGCGCCCTGCTCCAGGCCCTGGAGGACGGGCGCATCATGCCGCAACGCATGGCCAGCTACCGGCACATTCTGGCAAGCATGCCGGAAACGGACTACTGAACCTCAGTCGCCCTTGATCTGCTCCAGCTTCAGGCTGCCGCCGTCGTCGAACAGGTTGAGCTTCTTCTGCACCTCGTCCGCCGGTAGCGAAGGTTGCGCGCCCGCCGCCGGTGCCTCGGCAGCCGGCTTCGGCTGCTCGCCCGGGGCAGCCGCGGGGGCGCTGGCTTCGGGAGCGCCGGTCTCGCCTTCGATGGCCTTCTGCGCCTTGCGGGTCAGGACCACGATGTCGATCCGCCGGTTCACCGGGTTCAGCGGGTCCTTGTCGTCGAACAGGCGTGCCGAGGCATAGCCGACAACCTGGGCGATCTGCCCTTCCGGATAGCCGCCGGCGACCAGTGCTCGGCGCGCGGCGTTGGCGCGATTGGCCGATAGCTCCCAGTTGCCGAAGTCGCCGTTGCCGGCATAGGGCTTGGCGTCGGTGTGGCCGCTGATGCTGATCTTGTTCGGCACCTGGCGGATGGTCTCGGCCATGGCCAGCAGGATGTCCTCGAAATACGGCTGCAGGCGCGCGCTGCCGAGGTCGAACATCGGCCGGTTGGCGGCGTCGACGATCTGGATGCGCAGGCCGTCGCGGGTGATCTCGAAGTGGATCTGGTCCTTGAAGTCCTTGAGCATCGGATTTTCGTCGACCTTGTTCTGCAACTCCTGCAGCAGCAGCGCCAGGCGCTCTCGCTCAACCTGCTCGGCGAGGTTCTCGGCCTGGTCGGCGTTGACCTGGTGGTCCTGCTCGGGGCTGATCCGGCTTTCGTTGGAGTCCGGCTGGGCCTGGACCTGCGGATTGAGGGTCTTGTCCGGCGCCGGCGTCGGCGTGCCGCCGAGGTCGATGACGTAGGGGCTGGCGCTTTCGCTGAAACCGATGGGGTCCTGGAAGTATCCGGAAATCGCCTTCTTCTGCTCCGGGGTGGCCGAAGACAGCAGCCAGAGCACCAGGAAGAACGCCATCATCGCCGTGGCGAAGTCGGCGAAGGCGATCTTCCACGAGCCGCCGTGGTGGCCGGCGGCATAGCGCTTGACGCGCTTGACGATGATCGGCTGGTTATTGTCCATCTATCGACAGTGCCTCCACTCAGCGGCCACGCACGGCCTGCTCGAGCTCGGCGAAGGTCGGCCGATGGGCGGGCAGCAGCACCTTGCGGCCGAACTCGACGGCCAGCGAAGGCGGCATGCCGGAAGCGGAAGCGACCAGGCAGGCCTTGATCGCCTCGAACAGGTTCAACTCTTCCTTGGCATCGTGCTCCAGGGCGCCCGCCAGCGGGCCGACGAAGCCGTAGGCGGCGAGAATCCCGAGGAAGGTGCCCACCAGGGCGGCGGCGACGTGGTGGCCGATCTCCGCCTGGCTGCCTTCGCCAAGCAACGCCATGGTGATGACGATGCCGAGTACCGCGGCGACGATACCGAAGCCCGGCAGGGCGTCGGCGACTTTGGTCACCGCGTGGGACGGATGCTCCAGGTCCTCCTTGAGACTGGACAGCTCCATGTCGAACAGGCCTTCCAGCTCGTGCGGCGCCATGTTGCCGGAGGACATGATGCGCAGGTAGTCGCAGACATAGGCGGTCATCCGCTCATCCTTCAGCACACCGGGGTACTTGCTGAAGATGGGGCTGGCCGCGGGGTCTTCGATGTCCGCCTCGATCGCCATCATCCCTTCGCGCCGGCTCTTGTTGAGGATCTCGTAGAGCATGCCCAGCACCTCGAGGTAGTAGGTCTGGGTGAAGCGGTTGCTGAACATCTTCGGCGCTTTCTTCAGCACCACCATGAACGTGCTGCCCGGGTTGGACTGGAGGAACGCCCCCAGTGCCGCGCCACCGATGATCAGGACCTCGAAGGGCTGGATGATGGCGCCGATCTTGCCGCCGGAGAGCAGGAAGCCCCCGAGGACACTGGCGAAAACGACGATGATGCCGATGATTTTTGACATGAGGACCGGACGTGCGAAATGAACAGGATAAGGAGGGGGACTGCTAGGCTCCCTCTTGTTATCGGTTGCTAGCCGCAAGACTATAGTCCGAATACTCGAAAAGCCAGTTCGCCGCCTCGCCGACACCGAGCCCGACACCCATGACAGACCGCCTCGCCGCCTGGCTCGAAGAGCTCGACCGGCAACCCCTGCCGATCCCCGCCAGCCACTATGCCGGCCTGCACGCCGCGCTGAGCGACAGCCGTCGCTCGCTGCGCGAGATCGCCGACCAGTTGCAGGGCAGCCCGACGCTGGCGTTGTCCATCCTGCGCGAGGCCAATCGCGCCGAGAGCGCCCGCGACAACCCCGCGGAAAGCCTGGAGGTGGCCCTCAGCCGCCTCGGCCTGGCGCGCGCGAGCCAACTTCTGAAGACCCTGCCGAGCATCCAGGATGCGGAGATGCCCAGGGTCCTCGGGCAGATGCTGCTGATCAGCCAGCACGCCATGCAGCAGGCCAGCGGCCTGTTCGGCGCGCGCCTGGCCAGGCTCTGGCAGGAAATCCACTGGGGCAGCCTGCTGACCATGGCTCCGGTCTGGGCGCTGGCCAACGCCCGCCCGCAGTTGCTGGAGCAATGGCAGCAACGCGTGCTGGTACAGGGCGAACCGACCCTGCGAGTGGAGCGCGAACTGCTCGGCATGCGCCTGCTGCCGATCTGCCTGGCGCTGGCCGAACGCTGGCGGCTACCGCAGTGGGTCATCCAGGGCTATCGCCTGCTCGCCTGCGACCGTCGCCTGCTGGTTCGAGCCCTGCGTATCGCCCGCGACCATCAGTCGCCCCTGCTCCAGCAACAGCAACTCGATGCCCAGCCCGATCTCGCCCGCTGGCTGACCCAGCCGGCCAACTGCACTCTCCTCGCCAATGGCCTGGCCATCGCCGCGCACCAGAGCTGGGACGGGCCGCACATGCTGCGCTGGCAGCGCCTGACCGGCCTGTACCTGGGCCAGCCGCTGACCGAAGTCCAGCAGCAGGTGCACATGCTCGCCGCGCAAAGCGCGCGCCTGCACGCCCGGCCGCCGCTGTGGCATCCGGCGGTGGCCTTGATCTGGCCCTGGCAGGCCAGCCGCTGGCGTGCCGAAGCGGCACCCCCGCCGCCGCCCTCGGCGGAAGCCCTGGCCGAGTGGCGGCAGCATTGCGCCGAGTTGCTCCGGGAGCCCAGCCCGTTCAGCAACGTGGTGCAGCTCACCGCCTGTGCCCGCGATGCGCTGCGCGCCTGCGGCCTGCAAAGGATGCTGCTGCTGGTGGCCGATCGCACCCAGGTACACGTGCTGGCGCAGCAGAGCGCCGGACTCGAACCGGGCCAGGAGAAATTGCAACTGGAGATTGCCAGCAGCCCGCTGCTGAAGAAACTGTTCCAGCAACCCGCCCTGCTGCGCATCGGCCCGAACAACCAGGGCCAGTTGCTGCCGGCCCTCGGCGAACCCTTGCGCCAACTGTTCCCCGGGCCTCACCTGCTGCTGCGCTCGCTGGGCAACGGCTCGCGGGTGGTGATGCTGGTCCTGGCCGACCTCGGCGGCCAGCCGTTCAGCGACCTGCATGCCCAGGCCTTCGCCAAGACCGCCCAGTGCACCGAGCGCGCGATCCAGCAGTTCGGCCGCCAGCGCCACACGGAATGAGGGACATGCCCGGCACACTGGTCGGGCGCGCTTTCCGTTAAACTGCTGCCCTTCTTCAACCCGGGGGTACTCGCATGTCCGTCTTCTCCGACCTGCCATTGGTGATCGAGCCCAGCGACCTCGCGCCGCGCCTGGGCGCGCCCGAGCTGATCCTGGTCGACCTGACCAGTGCCGCCCGCTACGCCGAAGGGCATATCCCCGGCGCGCGTTTCGTCGACCCCAAACGCACCCAGTGGGGACAACCCCCGGCACCCGGCCTGCTACCGGCCAAGGCCGACCTGGAAGCCCTGTTCGGCGAGCTGGGCCACCGCCCGGAGGCGACCTACGTGGTCTACGACGACGAAGGCGGCGGCTGGGCGGGCCGCTTCATCTGGCTGCTGGACGTGATCGGCCACCACCGCTACCACTATCTCAACGGCGGCCTGCCGGCCTGGATCGCCGACGCCCAGGCGCTCGACCGCGAGGTCCCGGCGCCTGTCGGCGGCCCGCTGCCGCTGACGTTGCACGACGAGCCCAGCGCGACCCGCGAATACCTGCAAAGCCGCCTCGGCGCCGCCGACCTGGCGGTATGGGATGCGCGCAACCCCAGCGAATACGCCGGTACCAAGGTGCTCGCCGCGAAGGCCGGGCATGTGCCCGGCGCGATCAATTTCGAATGGACCGCCGGCATGGACCCGGCTCGCGCCCTGCGCATCCGCGCGGATATCGCCGAAGTCCTGGAGGACCTCGGCATCACGCCGGACAAGGAAGTGATCACCCACTGCCAGACCCACCATCGCTCCGGCTTCACCTACCTGGTGGCCAAGGCGCTGGGCTACCCGCGGGTCAAAGGCTACGCCGGCTCCTGGTCGGAATGGGGCAACCACCCCGATACCCCTGTAGAGGTTTGAGGAATGTCGTTCAAAGATCGTCTGTTCATCTGCAGCCAGTACCTGCTGCCGCACCACCTGCTGTCCCGGCTGATCGGCTTCGCCGCCGACTGCCGGGCGACCTGGTTCAAGGACCGCCTGATCGCCTGGTTCGCCCGGCGCTACCAGGTCGATATGCGCGAAGCGCAGGTCGAGGACCTGCAGGCCTATGAACATTTCAATGCCTTCTTCACCCGCGCCCTGAAGGATGGCGCCCGCCCGCTGGCCCAGGAGCCCGGCGCGGTGCTCTGCCCGGCCGATGGCGCGATCAGCCAGCTCGGCCCGATCGAGCACGGGCGGATCTTCCAGGCCAAAGGCCACAGCTACAGCCTGGCCGAACTGCTCGGCGGCGACGCCGAACTGGCCGCGCCCTTCATGGGCGGCGACTTCGCCACCGTCTACCTGTCCCCCCGGGACTACCACCGCGTGCACATGCCGCTGGCCGGCACCCTGCGCGAGATGGTCTACGTTCCCGGCCGGCTGTTCTCGGTGAACCAGACCACCGCGGAAAACGTTCCCGAGCTGTTCGCCCGCAACGAGCGGGTGGTCTGCCTGTTCGACACCGAGCGCGGTCCGATGGCCGTGGTGCTGGTGGGCGCGATGATCGTGGCCTCCATCGAAACCGTCTGGGCCGGCCTGGTTACGCCGCCGAAGCGCGAACTGAAGACCTTCCGCTACGACGAAGCCGCCCGTGCGCCGATCCGCCTGGAAAAAGGCGCCGAGCTCGGTCGCTTCAAGCTGGGCTCCACCGCCATCGTCCTGTTCGGCCCGCAGCAGGTCGCGTTCAACGACGGCCTTGGGGCAGCGAGCCCGGTGCGCATGGGCGAATGCCTGGCCCTGCCGAAACAGTCCTGACCTCGCCGGGACGGAGCGCCCCGAGCGTCTCCGTCCCATCTCTCCCCGCCGCCGGGACCTCCCGGCGGGATCGTGGCGTCCGAAGGCTGCGGGTCCATTTCGATGCTGCTAGAGTTCGGAAAGGTCCTATCGAGCCTGTGCCGACCCCTCGGTCAGGAAAGCGGACTGCCGCACAGTTCCTGTCCTGGCCACGACGATGAACCCGCCTCCCGTGTTAAGAAAGAGGAGGCGCAGCCGCGGCGATCGGAAGTCCGGCACCTCTCCGGGGCTTCATCCCCCCCGTAGAGCCTTTTCAGTAGCGGAGCCGTCTAACCCCCCATGGAAAACCAGAGCCCCCACCTCTCGTTGCGCGTCCCCACTCCGACGCAGCAGAACCTGAGCTTCTGCGACGCCACCCCGAAGGACATCAAGTACTGGCTGGCGCACCTGCCCAAGGCCAACCTCGGGGAAACCGCGCGCCAGCTCTACCAGGGCCTGATCGAACTCAACCAGTTGGTGCTGCCCGTCGAGGCCCGCCTGCAACTGCTCGAACTGTTCCGTCCAGAGGTGCATTTCGTCTGCGCCCACCTGGAACGGCACTTCCTCAACCAGGCCATCGTCCTCGACGAACGGCCGCGCAAGATCGCCAACCTCTGCCAGGCCCTGCAGAACCACCTGGCCATCGGCTACAAGCTGATCGTGGTCCAGGAAGCGCCGCGCAACAGCCGCGACCGCGCGCAGCTGTTCGCGGTCGGCATCCAGCGGGCGATCCGCAGCCTGTGCGGGCCGCTGATCCGCGCCAGCCAGTTGTACTGCCCGGTCCCCGAGGGGCTTTGGCTGGAACTCCACCAGCTCTACCAGTTGGCCAGCCAGCGCGGCGTGCATCGTCTCGCGGTGCGCGACGAACTGGCCAAGCACACCCCCGGCCTGAGCGTCGAGCAGGCCTACCTGATTCCGCTGCTGCTCGGCTGCGCGCGCTGCAACCAGATGCGCCAGAACAACATTGCACGGCTCGCCGAGGTGCTCGAACCCTGGAGCCAGCTGCTGTCGATACAGAGCGCGACGCTGCCCGGCTCGCTGTTCATCGCCGTGCCGCAGATCGACGGCCCGCCGCGCTACCGTTCGCTGTACCCGGAGACCCAACTGGCCAGTGCCCTGGGCATCGACACCCAGCCGCTGGTCGAGCTGATCCGCGAATACCTGCTGCAGCCCGAGGCCGAACGCGCGAAAGCACGCCTGCCGCTGATCGAAGGGGTGACCCTGGACCTGCTGCAACATCTCTCCTCGGCCTGGGGTGACATCGCCGAACGTACCTTCCAGCGCACCCAGGGCCAGGGCCAGTTGACCCTGTGCATCGGCATGAGCGCCCTGCACTACTTCCTCGCCGGGCGCCGCCCGTTCAACGAGGTCCTGCAGATCCAGGAAGCGCCCGAGGCGCCTCGCTTCAAGGCCGACGTCCAGGACGCCTGGGCCGGCGCCTTCGATGCACAGAAGGTCACCGACTGGCAGCCCGGCATGCCGCTGGAGGAAATCGAGTACCGCCCGCACCAGTCGCCCCGCAGTGTGCAACCCGGGCACCCGCAGGCCCACGCACAGGCTGACGCCACCGAGGACTACCCGACCTACGCCCTGCCCATCGTCAACCACAGCCCCGGCGGCTATTGCCTGAGCTGGCCGAAGGAGGTGCCCGCCCAACTGCAGGCGGGCGAACTGGTCGGCCTGCAGGACCTTCCAGGCCAGGCGTGGAGCATCGCGGTGGTGCGCTGGATCCGCCAGGTACGCAATGGCGGCACGCAGATGGGCATCGAGATGATCGCCCCGGCGGCACAGCCCTGCGGCCTGCAACTGCTGCGCAAGACCGAGCAGAGCAGCCACTACCTGCGCGCCCTGCTGCTGCCGGCGATCGCCGCGATCTCGCGGCCGGCGACGGTGATCACCCCGCGCCTGCCGTTCCAGGAGGGCAGCCGGGTGCAGATCAACCTGCACGGCGAGGAGCGGCGCGCGGTGCTGAATCGCCGGCAGGCCTCGACCGGCAGCTTCAGCCAGTTCGAATACCGCTCGGCGGAACCGGTGAACACCCCGAGCGATAAGCCGGTCACAGCGCCAGTGGCCCGGCCGCCTGCGGGGGAGGAAGATTTTGACTCGCTCTGGAAGTCTCTGTAGATTGCCCCGACACCTCCATTCGCCGTCTTTTCGCGCCTGCCCGGACGCGGACTGAGCCCTTTCCATGGCCATCGAAAAGAAAACCATCCGCCTGCTGATTCTGGAAGACTCGCAGAACGAAGCCGAACGCCTGGTCAGTCTGTTCCGCAATGCCGGCCACGCGACCCGCGTACATCGACTGACCTCTCCCGAGGACCTCGCCGAAACCCTCCAGCAAAGCTGGGACCTGCTGATCGCCGCGCCGACCAGCGAGTGTCTCGAGCCCGGCGAGGCGCTCGCTACCTTGCGCCGCCAGTCGCGCGACATCCCGTTCATCCAGCTGGTGGCCGACAACAACTCCGACGCCATCACCGACGCCTTGATGCTCGGCGCCCAGGACGCCCTGCCGCAAGGCGAGGACGAGCGCCTGGTGCTGGTCGCCAACCGCGAGTTGGCCGGCCTCGCCGAACGCCGCGCGCGCCGCGCCGCCGAACTCGCCCTGCGCGAGGCGGAAAAACGCTGCCAGTTGCTGCTCGACAGCTCGGTCGACGCCATCACCTACGTCCACGACGGCATGCACATCTACGCCAACCGCTCCTACATGGCGCTGTTCGGCTACGAGGACGCCGAGGAACTGGAAGGCCTGCCGGTCATCGACCTGATCGCCTCCTGCGACCAGGGCGCCTTCAAGGATTTCCTCAAGGGCTACCAGAACGACCAGCGCCAGACCGAACTGGTTTGCACCGGGGTCAAGCTCGACGGCCAGGAATTCAAGGCGCGCATCAGCCTCTCCGCCGCCACGTACGACGGCGAACCCTGCATCCAGGTGGTGATCCGCGGCGAGGTCGACAACGCCGAGCTGGAAGAAAAGCTCCGCGAAGTCAGCAGCCAGGACCCGGTCACCGGTCTCTACAACCGCAGCCACTTCCTCGACCTGATGGATGCCGCCGTGCAGCAGGCGGTGACCGCCCGCAAGCCGTCGACCCTGGCCTATATCCATCTCAACGGCTACCCCTCGCTCCAGGCCGACCACGGGCTTTCCGGGATCGACCTGCTGCTCGGCCAGTTGGCCGGACTGATGCGTGAACAGTTCGGCGAGGAAGCCGACCTGGCGCGTTTCGGCGATTCGATCTTCGCCGCCCTGTTCAAGGGCAAGACTCCCGAGCAGGCGCAAGCGGCACTGCAACGACTGCTGAAGAAAGTCGAGAACCACCTTTTCGAGCTGAACGGCCGCAGCGCCCAGGCCACCCTCAGCATCGGCGTCGCCGGTCTCGACGAGAAGACCGCCAAGGCCCAGGACGTGATGAACCGTGCGCATCGCTGCGCCGATGACGCGGCACGCAAGGGCGGGTCGCAGATCAAGCAGTACAACCCGGCGGAAGAGCTTGCCGCCGCCGCCCAGCGCGGCGACGTCATCGCGATCCTCCAGCAGGCGCTGGAGACCAACAGCTTCCGCCTGCTGTTCCAGCCAGTCATCAGCCTGCGCGGCGACAGCCACGAGAACTACGAGGTGCTCCTGCGCCTGCTCAATCCGCAGGGCCAGGAAGTGCCGCCGGCGGAGTTCCTGCATGCCGCCAAGGAAGCCGGGCTGGCGGAGAAGATCGACCGCTGGGTGATCCTCAATTCGATCAAGCTGCTCGCCGAGCATCGCGCCAAGGGGCACCAGACCAAGCTGTTCGTCCACCTGTCCAGCGCGAGCCTGCAAGACCCCGGCCTGCTGCCCTGGCTCGGGGTGGCGCTGAAGGCCGCGCGCCTGCCGTCGGAGTCGCTGGTGTTCCAGATCAGCGAAGCCGACGCCACCAGCTATCTGAAGCAGGCCAAGCAACTGACCCAGGGCCTGGCCACCCTGCATTGCCAGGCGGCGATCAGCCAGTTCGGCTGCTCGCTGAACCCGTTCAACGCGCTGAAGCACCTGACCGTGCAGTTCATCAAGATCGATGGCTCCTTCGTCCAGGACCTCAACCAGGTGGAAAACCAGGAGATCCTCAAGGGCCTGATCGCCGAACTGCACGAACAGCAGAAGCTCAGCATCGTCCCCTTCGTCGAGAGCGCCAGCGTCCTCGCCACCCTGTGGCAAGCCGGCGCCACCTACATCCAGGGCTACTACCTGCAGGGGCCGAGCCAGGCGATGGACTACGACTTCTCCTCGGGAGACGAATGAAGAACGGGCGCCCTGGGCGCCCGTTGCTTTTCCGCTCTACCGACCTGGTTCGTGGCTGCCGGGCCGGCAAGAGACGCCCGCCGGCCTCAGGCTCGTCCTTCGCGGTCGCGGTAGCCGAGCAGGTAGAGGATGCCGTCCAGGCCCAGGGTCGAGATCGCCTGCTTGGCCGACTGCTTGACCAGCGGCTTGGCGCGGAACGCCACGCCCAGGCCGGCCAGGCCGAGCATCGGCAGGTCGTTGGCGCCGTCGCCGACGGCAATGGTCTGCTCCAGGCTCAGGCCTTCCTTCGCCGCCAGTTCGCGCAGCAGGTCGGCCTTGCGCTGGGCATCGACGATCGGCTCGACCGCCACCCCGGTGACCTTGCCGTCGACGATCTGCAACTCGTTGGCGAACACGTAGTCGATCCCCAGCTTCGCCTGCAATTGACGGGCGAAATAGGTGAAGCCGCCGGACAGGATGGCGGTCTTGTAACCCAGGCGCTTGAGTTCGGCGAACAGGGTTTCCGCACCCTCGGTCAGACGCAGCGAGGCGCCGATCTCCTCCAGCACGTCTTCCGACAGCCCCTGCAGCAGCGCCAGGCGCTCCTTGAAGCTGGCGCGGAAGTCCAGTTCACCGCGCATCGCCCGCTCGGTGATCGCGGCGACCTTCTCGCCGACGCCGGCGGCCTTGGCCAGTTCGTCGATGACTTCCGCCTCGATCAGCGTCGAATCCATGTCGAACACCGCCAGCCGGCGGTTGCGGCGGAACACGCTGTCCTGCTGGAAAGCGATGTCGACGTTCAATTCCTGGGCGACGCTGAGGAATTCCGCACGCAGCGCCGCCGGATCGGCCGGTTCGCCGCGTACCGAGAACTCGATGCAGCCCTTGCCCTGGTCGGCGGGCATGTCCAGCGGCATACGCCCGGAGAGACGGTCGATGTGGTCGATGTTCAGCGCGTACTTGGCGGTGATCGAGCTGACCCTCTGCAGTTGCTCGGCAGTCACCCGGCGGGTGAGCAGGGTCACGATGTGCCGCGCCTTGCCCTGGCCGTCGACCCATTGCCGGTAGTCATCTTCCGAGACCGGGGTGAAGCGCACCTGCTGGTCCAGCTTGTAGGCGGTGAACAGCACGTCCTTGAGGACCGAGGAACCGGCCTCGGTATCCGGGATTTCCACCAGGATGCCGAACGACAGGGTGTCGTGGATCACCGCCTGGCCGATGTCGAGGATGTTCACCCCGCCCTGGGCCAGTACGCCGGTGATGGCAGCGGTGAGACCGGGGCGGTCTTCCCCGGTGATGTTGATCAGGACAATTTCGCGCAAGGCGTAAGCTCCGCCAGGTAAAAGACGCCATTCTACCCGCTTTCCCGCACACCCGAGAGACGCAGAGCCGGGCATTTGCCATCACCACCGGTCGGAACCGACCGGGAAAACCCGCGAAACCGCCGCGCGGCGGCCTGGAAAGCGCGTCAACGGCCCTTTGCCCCTCGGGGGGCGCTGGTTATACTGCGCGATACCTCTATTTCAGAAGACCGAGCCCCCTGTGACCCGGCCCACGTCCGTCAAGCCCGACAATTTCTTCCTCCTGCTGTTTCGTGCCTTGCGCCAGCGCCGCGTCCCGATCGCCCTGCGGCTCGCCAGCCATAGCCTGATCCTGGTGGCCCTGGCCCTGCTGATCTACGCCTGGGTCATGGGCATGCAGTTTCGCCAGGCCATGCAGCAGCAGGCCGATGCCCTGGGCCAGAGCCTGATCACCCAGACCGCCGCGTCCGCCACCGAGTTGCTGGTGTCCAACGACATCCTCAGCCTCAACGTGCTGCTGAACAACCTGGTGAAGAACCCGCTGGTGGCCCATGCGGCGATCTACAGCGTCGACCAGCGCATCCTCGCCGAGGCCGGCAGCCGTCCGAAGCAGAGCCTGCTCGGTGCCACCGAAGGCCTGTACTCGACGCCGATCACCTTCCAGGAAGTGATCGCCGGGCACCTGCGCATCAGCCTGGACATGCAGCAGTTCCAGCAGCCGATGATGATCAGCCTGCAGAGCATGGGCCTGATCAGCCTGATCCTGCTGATCCTCGCCCTGTATTTCAGCCTGCGCCTGGGGCGGCAGATTTCCACACCCTTGTTGCAATTGCGTGTCTGGTTGCGCGATCCGGACAATCCGGCCCCCGGCGCCGAACTGCAGAACGAGCTGGGCGACCTGGCGCGCGACCTGGAAGAGCGCCTGGTGCCGGAAAAGCCGCCGGCGCCGGAGCCGGAAGAAGCACCGCTGCCGCAGAACTTCGACGACATCCTGCTGGAAGACGACGAAGCCGACCTGCGCAGCCGCAAGGTCGAGGCCTCGGCCTTCGAGGAAGACGACATTCCGCTGGGCGACGCCCTGCTGGACGAGACCAAGCCGGTGGAATTCACCTCCATCGACGAAGACCCGCTGGACCAGGACGCCTTCGACGAGAACGGAGCCGAAGCCGGGGAACAGCCCGCAGCGCCCGCCGCTGCGCGCGAACCGCAACACAGTGCGGTGCTGGCGATCCAGCTCGGCGCTCAGGAACAGTTGCGCCGGTTGCCGCGCAGCCGCCTGGTGGATCTCCTGCAACGCTATCGCGACTGCCTGGAACAGGCCGCCCGCCAGTACAAGGGCTGCCTGCACACGCTCAGCGACGGCGGCAGCCTGATTCTCTTCCACAGCCGCGACAACCGCGCCGACTACCTGACCAACGCGCTCTGCTGCGGTGAACTGATGCGTGCGCTCGGCCATGCCCTGCAGATCGAGGTCGCCGACAGCGGCATCACCTTGCAACTGCAACTGGGCCTGAGCCTCGGCGAAGACCTCAGCGAACAGACCCAGGCCGACCTGCTGCTCAACGAAACCGTGCAGAACGCCCTCGCCCTCAACCAGCACAGCCGCAACCTGCTGCTGGTCGAACGCAGCATCGCCGACGACGCGGTGGTCCGCGAGCGCGCCCGTATCCGCGCCATCGCCAGTCCGGAAGGAGCCTGCTGCGTCGAGCGTCTGCTGGAGCCGTATCCGTCGATGCTCGAGCGCCAACTGGCGCGCATGCACGACCGCGCCCGCCCGTGACCACCCTGATCACCCACCCGCTGCCGGTCCTGGCGGTGGGACTGGCCCTTGGCAGCCGGGTGATTCCGCCACGCCTGCTGCTGGCAGGCATGCTCGCCGCCTGCCTGCCGGACTTCGACGTAGTCGCCTTCAAGCTCGGCATCGCCTATCACGATGCCTTCGGCCATCGCGGCTTCAGCCATTCGCTATTGTTCGCCGCGATCCTCGGCGCGCTCGCCGCCCTCGCCTGCCGGCCGCTGCATAGCGGACCGCTGAAAGCCGGGCTGTGGGTAGCGCTGGCCACCGCCTCGCACAGCCTGCTGGACGCGATGACCAATGGCGGGCTGGGCGTCGCCTGGTTCTGGCCCTGGAGCGACGCCCGCTACTTCATGCCGTTCCATCCGATCGCCGTGTCGCCGATCGGTCTGTCGCGCTTCCTCAGCGAACGCGGATTGCTGGTGCTGCAATCGGAGGCGCGCTGGGTCTGGCTGCCCTGCCTGCTGCTGGCGCTCGCCGGCATGGCCCTGCGCTTCCTGTTGCGCCGCTCACGCTGACGCCGAAACGAAAAAGCCCCGCTTCGGCGGGGCTTTCTCCTAGTCGGCTATCGACAATCAGAACCGATAGACCTCGGCGTCGGTGCGAATCGGCACCACCAGTGGCATTTTCGGACCTTCCTCTTCCTTGACCTTCGGCTTGGCCACCGGCTTGCGCGCGGTCGCCGGCGGCGGCGCCTCGGCCGCCACGGCGATCGGCTTGACGTCCTTGGCCAACTGCGCCGCCAGGCGCTTGAGCAGGTCGCTCTGGGCACGGATCTGGTCGCCGATGCTGCCCTGATGCTGTTCTTCCTCGTGGAACACCCGGCTGTCCTTCAGGTCGCCCTTCTGGTCCAACAGGCGCCAGCGCGCCTCGATCACTGCCGGCTGCTTGGGGCCGGAGTCGAGGCGACTGATGGTCAGCATCACCTGGACCTGGGGGGTGAAACCGGGTTTTTCCGGGAACAGCGCCAGGCGGCTGCTGCCCAGCTCGCTGGACATCTGCCGCAGCAGTTGCTGGCTGACATTGGTCTCCAGGTTGCCGGCCCAGCGCGCTTCGGTGGACAGACTGAGAATACCATCGGCCTGCCGCTGCACCATCACATCGCGCTTGAGATAGTCGGCCAGTTGTACCGGCCCGAGCAGGACGGCCGCACCGCCGTCCTTTTTCGGTACCGCAGCGGCACCGACGTCCAACTGGTAGAGCTGGGCCGGCGGATGGACCGCACAACCCGTCAGCCCGAGCAGGCTGACGAGGGAAAGACATGCGAAGACGCGCCACGCGCTCATCGAGAACCACCGTATTTCGCCGAAGATCGGCACTACTGATGCAAGACTTGAATTCTACTGGCCACCCGCCATCGGAAACGGCGGCCGAAGGGGCGTATCATCCCCTAACCAGCGCCATAGCTCCAGAGGCAGAGCGTATTCCGAAACCGGTTTCGGACCACCTGCGTCAGGGGAAAACCCGGCGGAACCCGCCAGGGAGACGACATTCCCCCGGAAAGCCGGCCTCGGAAGAGGCCGCTTTCGCCATTCCCTTGCGGATATGCGAGAGATCGGAGACCGGTAACGGCTCATTTCAATCCTGTGGCGGAATATCCACCAGCAGGCTGTCGACGCGCTGGAATCCGCGCGGCAGCTTGTTGCCTCGACGGCCGCGCTCTCCCTTGTAGTGTTCCAGGTCGTCGCCCTTGAGCGACAGGGTACGCTTTCCGGCCTGCAGGACCAACGTTGCCCCGGCTGGCAGAACAGCCAGGTCGGTGAGGTATTCCTCGCGGCTGACCACGCGTTCGCCGGGGATGCCGATGATCTTGTTGCCCTTGCCCTTGCCGAGCTGCGGCAGGTCGGAGACCTTGAACAATAGCAGACGGCCCTCGGTCGTCACGGCCGCCAGCCAATCCTGCTCCACATCGCGCACCGGGCGCGGCGCCACCACGGCGGAGCCGTTGGGCAGGCTGAGCAGGGCCTTGCCGGCCTTGTTCTTGGCCTGCAGGTCCTCGCCCTTGACCACGAAACCATAGCCGGCGTCGGAAGCGATCACGAACAGCGCATCGTCGTCCGGCAGCAGCACGCATTCGAAGCTGGCCCCCGGCGGCGGCGTCAGCCGGCCGCTGAGTGGCTCGCCCTGGCCTCGCGCGGACGGCAGGCTGTGGGCCGGCAGCGAGTAGCTGCGCCCGGTGGAGTCGATGAACACCGCATACTGGTTCGAGCGTCCCGGCGCGGCGGCCTTGAAGCCGTCGCCGGCCTTGTAGGAGAGGCCGGCGGCGTCGATGTCGTGGCCCTTGGCGCAACGCACCCAGCCTTTTTCCGAGAGCACCACGGTCACCGGTTCGGTGGGCATCAGCTCGGTTTCCGACAGCGCGCGGGCCTCGGCGCGGGCGACGATCGGCGAACGGCGGTCGTCGCCGTAGGTCTCGGCGTCCTTGATCAGCTCCTCGCGCACCAGCTTCTTCAGCTTGGCCTCGCTGCCGAGCAGGGTCTGCAGGCGCTTCTGCTCCTTCAGCAACTCTTCCTGCTCGCCGCGGATCTTCATCTCTTCCAGGCGTGCCAACTGGCGCAGGCGGGTGTCGAGGATGTAGTCGGCCTGCACCTCGCTGAGTTCGAAGCGCTCCATCAGCACCGCCTTGGGCTGATCCTCGGTGCGGATGATGTGGATCACCTCGTCGAGGTTGAGGAAGGCGATCAGCAAGCCATCCAGCAGATGCAGGCGGCGCTCGACCTTGTCCAGGCGGAACTGCAGGCGTCGACGCACGGTGCCGATGCGGAACTGCAGCCACTCCGAGAGCAACTGGCGCAGGTCCTTGACCTGCGGCTTTCCGTCGAGGCCGATGATGTTCAGGTTGACCCGGTAGCTGGTTTCCAGGTCGGTGGTGGCGAACAGATGGGTCATCAGCTCTTCGACATCGACCCGGTTCGAACGCGGGATGATGACGATGCGGGTCGGGTTCTCGTGGTCCGACTCGTCGCGCAGGTCGGCCACCATCGGCAGCTTCTTGGCCTGCATCTGCCCGGCGATCTGTTCCAGCACCTTGGAACCGGACACCTGGTGCGGCAGGGCGTGGATGACGATGTCGCCGTCCTCGACGCGGTACACCGCGCGCATGCGCACCGAACCGCGGCCGGTCTCGTAGACCTTCTGCAGGTCGGCGCGCGGGGTGATGATCTCGGCTTCGGTGGGGAAGTCCGGGCCCGGCACGTGTTCGCACAATTCGGCGACCGTCGCGCCCGGCTGGTCGAGCAGGCGCACGCAGGCCGACGCGACTTCCCGCAGGTTGTGCGGCGGCACGTCGGTGGCCATGCCCACCGCGATGCCGGTGGTGCCGTTGAGCAGCAGGTTGGGCAGGCGGGCCGGCAGCACGGCCGGCTCGTCGAGGGTGCCGTCGAAGTTCGGTACCCAGTCCACGGTACCCTGGCCCAGTTCGCTGAGCAGCACCTCGGAATAGCGCGACAGGCGCGCCTCGGTATAACGCATGGCGGCGAAGGACTTGGGATCGTCCGGAGCCCCCCAGTTGCCCTGGCCGTCCACCAGCGGATAGCGATAGGAGAACGGCTGCGCCATCAGCACCATGGCCTCGTAGCAGGCCGAGTCGCCGTGCGGGTGGAACTTGCCGAGCACGTCGCCGACGGTGCGCGCCGACTTCTTGTGCTTGGAATCGGCATCCAGCCCCAGTTCGCTCATGGCGTAGACGATGCGTCGCTGCACCGGTTTCAGGCCGTCGCCGATATGCGGCAGGGCGCGGTCCATGATCACGTACATGGAATAGTTCAGATAGGCCTGCTCGGTGAACTCGGCCAACGACCGGCGTTCGACCCCTTCCAGGCTCAGATCGAGGGATTCGCTCATGCGTACCTCACGGAGAAGTGTTTTGGCGCAGCACCAGGGTGCCGTCGCGCTGGGTGAATTCGAGTTGTTTCAGGGCGCTCATGCCGAGTAGCACCTCATCGCCGTCCATGCCCGGCGCAATCAGCGCCGCGACCCCGGACAGGCGGATATCGCCGAGTTGCAGCTGGTCCAGCCGCGTGCGCCAGCCCGTGGCGCGGCCGTTGGCCGTGCTCAGGGTGATCGGCGCGCCGCGCTCCAGCGCGAGTCTTGCCGCCAGGGCTTCCGGCACCGCCACCTGGGTCGCCCCGGTATCGAGCAGGAAGGTCACGCCCTGGCCGTTGATCTGCCCGTTCAGCAGGTAATGGCCCTGGCGGCTGCTGGCCAGGCGCAACTCGACGTAGCCGTCGCCATGGATCGATTGCGGCGCCTGGTTCGGGTTGCGCTGTCGATCTTCCCAGACGCCGAAATAGCGCGTCGCCAGCGCCAGCCCGGCGACCCAGGCCAGCACCAGCATGATCCGTCCCAGCCGCTGACCGGGCGCCTGTTGCCTCACTTGTCCCCCAACCAGCCGCCGGCGGGCGCGGCGAAGCGCAGGACGAAGGGCCGCACATCGCCATCGGCGCGCGCATGGTCGCCATTGTCGATGCCCAGCCAGGCGCCCTTGTCGTCCAGCGACAGGGCTTCCGCGACGCCATAAGGCAGCTCGTAGCGACGCTCCGGCGCCAGGACCGCCGAGGCGAACGACCAGCAGCGCTCGACCTTGGCCTGGGCCAGGTCGCGGCGGCAGATCTGATGCGCCAGGCGCTCCAGGGTGAACAGCTTGCCGCGGTAGAAGGCGAGGTCGGAGAAATCCTTCGGCAGCTTGCGCGCGCTGCCCAGTTCCGGCGGCGGCTCGATCTTGCCGCCCTCGGCGAGCAGTACGCAGCTGCCCTCGCAGCGCCAGGCACTGTTGTCGCGGTGGGCCACCAGCAGGCCGCGGCGCTCGCGCTCGGCAGCCAGCCAGAGGCGCTTGCCCTCGGGGTCGACGGCGATCCCTTCGAACAGCGCGTTGAAATTCATCAGCATGCCGCTGGCCCGCGCTTGCGGCAGCAGGCCGGGCGGCAGGCGCAGCCAGTTCGGCGTGCCGCTCACCGGCAGTTGCAGGACCGCCGCGTGCGCCTCGCTGACCAGGTAGCGATTGCCGGCGGCATCGCAGGCGATGCCTTCGAAGTCGAGGTTGCCGCCGCGCACCAGGCCACTGAGCCAGACCCGCGTGCTCATGCCCCAGGGCAACCCGCTGTCCGGCGGGGTCGGAGCGATGAAACTCTCGGCCTCGGCCTGCCAGGGCTGGTCGGAGCCTTCGGCCGAGGGTTGCAGGCGATACAGGCGGTCATCGTCGCGGTCGGAAACCGTCCACAGCGCGCCACCACACCAGGCCAGCCCGGAGAGGTTGCCGCCGCGCATGCCCTCCACCGCATGTTCGGAGATGAAGCTCAAGGCTGCCGGAACCGGTGGCTCTGGCGGCGCCTCGGCCGCCTGGACCAGGCCCCCGAACAGGCCGAGGATGGCCAGCAGGCGGCGCATCAGACCAGCACCTCGGCCAGGTTGCCCTTGCTTTCCAGCCAGGACTTGCGGTCACCGGCGCGCTTCTTGGCCAGCAGCATGTCCATGATCTCCAGGGTACCGGTGGCGTCCTCCAGGGTGAGCTGGACCAGCCGCCGGGTATTCGGATCCATGGTGGTCTCGCGCAGTTGCAACGGATTCATTTCGCCAAGGCCCTTGAAGCGGGTGACCTGCGGCTTGCCGCGCTTCTTCTCTGCGGCCAGGCGCTCGAGGATGCCGTCGCGCTCGGCTTCGTCGAGGGCGTAGTAGATGTCCTTGCCGAGGTCGATGCGGTACAGCGGCGGCATCGCCACGTAGACGTGGCCGGCTTCCACCAGCGGGCGGAAATGGCGGACGAACAGCGCGCAGAGCAGCGTGGCGATGTGCAGCCCGTCGGAGTCGGCATCCGCGAGGATACAGATCTTGCCGTAGCGCAGCTGGGCCAGGTCACTGGCACCCGGATCGACGCCGATGGCCACCGCGATGTCGTGGACCTCCTGGCTGGCGAGCACCTCGCCGCCGTCCACTTCCCAGGTGTTCAGGATCTTTCCGCGCAGCGGCATGATCGCCTGGAATTCCTTGTCCCGCGCCTGCTTCGCCGAGCCGCCGGCGGAGTCGCCCTCGACCAGGAACAGTTCCGCGCGCATCGGTTCCTGTCCGGCGCAGTCGGCCAGTTTGCCGGGCAGCGCCGGCCCCTGGGTGATCTTCTTGCGCTCGACCTTCTTGCCCGCCTTGAGGCGACGCCCGGCGTTGCTGATCGCCAGTTCCGCCAGTTGCAGGCCGATTTCGGCGTGCTCGTTGAGCCACAGGCTGAAGGCGTCCTTCACCACGCCCGAGACGAACGCCGCCGCCTCGCGGGACGACAGGCGCTCCTTGGTCTGCCCGGAGAACTGCGGCTCCTGCATCTTCATCGAGAGGACGAAGGCGATCCGCTCCCAGACGTCCTCGGGCGCCAGCTTGACGCCGCGCGGCAACAGGTTGCGGAACTCGCAGAACTCGCGCATGGCGTCGAGCAGGCCCTGGCGCAGGCCGTTCACATGGGTGCCGCCCTGGGCCGTGGGAATCAGGTTGACGTAGCTTTCCTGCACCGACTCACCGCCCTCGGGCAGCCACAGCAGGGCCCAGCTCACCGCTTCCTTGGAACCTTCGAGGTTGCCGCAGAAGGGTTCATCGGGCAGGCGCGGCAGCTCGGCGACCGCGTCGGTCAGGTAGGAGCGCAGGCCGTCCTCGAAGTGCCACTCGACGCGCTCGCCGGTGTTCTTGTCCTCGAACACCACGCTCAGGCCCGGGCACAGCACCGCCTTGGCCTTGAGCACATGCTTGAGGCGGCTGACCGAGAACTTCGCCGAATCGAAATACTTCGGATCCGGCCAGAAATGCACGCTGGTACCGGTATTGCGCTTGCCGACCGTGCCGATGACTTCCAGATCGCTGTCCTTGAAGCCGTCGGCGAAGGTCATCCGGTACTCGTTGGCGTCGCGCTTGACGCGTACCTCGACCCGGGTCGAGAGCGCGTTCACCACCGAGATGCCAACCCCGTGCAAGCCGCCGGAGAACTGGTAGTTCTTGTTCGAGAACTTGCCGCCGGCATGCAGCTTGGTAAGGATCAGCTCGACGCCCGGCACGCCCTCTTCCGGGTGGATGTCCACCGGCATGCCGCGGCCATCGTCGATGACTTCCAGCGAGTTGTCCTGGTGCAGGATCACCTGCACGCTCTTCGCGTGGCCGGCCAGGGCTTCGTCGACGCTGTTGTCGATGACTTCCTGGGCCAGGTGGTTGGGGCGGGTGGTGTCGGTGTACATCCCCGGGCGCTTGCGCACCGGGTCGAGGCCGGAAAGGACTTCGATGGCGTCTGCGTTGTAAGTAGCCATGGGGTCTCTATTCAGTCAAAAGTCGAAAAGTCGGTGTCGCGCCACAGCGCCGACGGGTAGCCGGCGAACGCCAGCAGCGCCGGCAGGTGCCGGGCGAAGCCCTGGAAACCGTGGTCGCCGCCGGCCTGGATACGTAGCGCGCAGGCTCGGTAGAAGGCCTGCGCGACGCGATAATCGAGGGTTTCGTCGGCGGTCTGCAGCCATACCTGGTAGCGTTCGGGACGTTGCAGGTGCGTGACTTCCAGTTCGGCCAACGCCGCCACGTGGTCCTCGGTGAGTTCCCAGGTCTCGCCGCTGTAGTGGTTGGTCTGCGCGCCCAGGTAGCCGTCGAAGGAACGATGCGGGGCGACCGCCGGATTGACCAGGATCGCCGCCAGGCCATGGCGCTCCGCCAAATGGGTCGCATAGTAGCCACCCAGGGAGCTGCCGACCAGCACCGGTCGCCCGAGCTCGGCAATGGCCCGCTCCAACTGGGCGATAGCCTGCCGTGGGTGATGGAGCAGGGCCGGGACGCGCAGGCCTTCGGCCAGGCCCAAGTGGCCGAAGGCCGCCTGCAGCTGACGCGCCTTGTGCGATTCGGGCGAACTGTTGAAGCCGTGGATATACAGCAGGGATGGGCTGGTCGCGGTCATCGGGAACGGGCTAATGGGCTTCAACTCGGTAGGGAAAGCCGAACGGTAACAGCTTCCAGGCTTCATCTTCCAGCCTGCGCGCCGATCGGCAACGACGCACGTGGCCGCGGTATCCCGCGACCGGGGGCATGTCAGTATCCGGCGGTGTCGTAGTCCACTTCGAAGACGACGTCGTCGACCCGCGAGATCCCCGTTTCCAGGCGCCCGTCGTCGTGCAGGCGCAACCAGCGGTAGCCCGGCGCCAGGCGGTCGAGGGTGAAGTCGCTGCTGCCGGGGGCGAACTGTACGCAGGTGGACGGCGAAGCCAGCAGGCGCAGCGGGCCGCGCTGGCGGTCGAACTCCTGGTGAATGTGCCCCCACAGCAGGCAGCGTACCTGCGGATAGGGCGCCAGCAGGTCGAACAGCGCCTGCGGGTTGCGCAGGCCGATGGGATCCATCCAGTCGCTGCCGATCGGCACCGGGTGGTGATGGAAGGAAACCAGCAGGAAGCGTTCGCCGGCGCTGTCGATGGCGCGCCGCAGCAGCTCCAGCTGATCCTCCTCGAGATAGCCCGGCACCGCGCCGGGAATGCTCGAGTCGAGCAACACCACGCGCCAATTGCCGACGTCGACGACCTGCTCCAGCAGGTCGCTGCCCTCGGTCGCCCTTTGCATCGGCTCGCGTTCGTCGTGGTTACCGGCGAACCAGCGCAACGGCGCGTCCAGGGGGGCGCTCAACCTGCGGAAGCGTGTGTAGGAATCGAGGCTGCCGTCCTGGGAGACGTCGCCGGTGGCGAGAATCAGGTCGATCCGCGGCTGCTCCCGGGCGACCCGCTCGACCACCTTCTCCAGGCTATGGGCGGTATCCATGCCAAGCAGGCGCGCGCCATCCTCGGCGAACAGGTGGCTGTCCGAGAGCTGCACCAGCAGTACGGAGGCGTCGGTGGCGGGAGTGTTCGAATGGCGTGACAAGGGGCCGTCTCCTGAAGGCGAGGCGTCCGCGGTGAAAGGGATGATTATGGTGACCGACGAAAGTGGCGGCAAACCCGGAAAGCGGAACAGATCACAGTTGCGAGGACTACTTTTGGCTTGATGTCATTCAACTGGCCTTTTGCCTGCAACCGCTCAGCGCTGGGCCACCGGCTCCATTTCGTGGCCGCAGGCCAGGCAATGGGCGAGCCACTCGCCGAGGAACAGGTTGAGCTGGTTCTTCTCGTCGGGCTGGTGCATCGCCTGGTTCGGGTAGGGATAGATCGCCATCAGCCGCCGCGCCTGTTCGGCGCCGATCACCTCGGCCATCCGCGCATCGTGGTAGACCCGCACTTCCAGCCGCGGCGCCGGCAACCAGGGCAGGCCCAGTTCCTGGCGCACCTGAAGGGTGGTGGTGTAGGGGCAGGCCTCGGTCACTTCCAGCGCAAGTACGCCGAGCAGCCGCTCCCCTTCGCTCAGCGCGACCCGGCGCGAGGCCTGCGCCTCGCGCATGTCCGGGAGCAGGCGCATGAGCCGCGCGTAGTTCGCTTCGCAGGTCGCCTGCAGGCTGGCCAGGTCGACCCGGTAGCGCTCGCGCAGCAGGTTCAGGCCCATAGCCCACGCACCTCGGCCCGGTTCAGGGCCAGCCACTGCAGGGCGATGATGCTCGCCGCGTTGTTGATCCGCCCGTCGCGCACGGCCTGCAGCGCATCTTCCAACGGCCAGACGTGGACGCGGATGTCCTCGCCCTCCTCCGGCAAGCCATGCACGCCGCCGACGCCTTCGCTGTCGCAACGGCCGACGAACAGGTGCACCACTTCGTCGGTGCCGCCCGGCGACGGCAGGTACTGGGTTATCGGCCAGAGCGCACCGAGAGTCAGCCCGGCCTCCTCCATCGCCTCGCGATGGGCCACTTCCTCCGGTTGCTCGTCCTTGTCGATCAGGCCGGCGACCAGCTCCAGCAGCCAGGGGTTGGCGAGCTTCTGCATCGCCCCGACGCGGAATTGCTCGATGAGCACCACGCAATCGCGCTGCGGGTCGTAGGGCAGCACGCAGACCGCGTCATGGCGGACGAACAGTTCCCGACTGATTTCCCGGCCCATGCTGCCGTCGAACTGGCGATGCCGCAGGCGCAGGCGATCGAGACGATAGAAGCCGCGGAAGCATTCCTCGCGCTGCACGAGCTCGACGTCACCGGGGGCGGGTTTGAAGGTTTCGGACATCCTCGACTCACTTCACTCGGGTATGTGGGTTTCGCGCCATCCTATCGCGGCCCGGCGCAGGGCGCAGCCACTTTCAGGACAGCTCGGGAAAACTTCGTGGCGCTCGCCGCACGGGCGTGTTTCCCGGCCACGGCTAGGCCATACTTGGGGTTTGCGCGGGCCGAACTCAAGCGCGACGCCAGGGTCGAAACGGACTGGTCGACGCTTCGAGCCCGCCCATCCACCGTCGCAAAAGGAATCCCATGCGCCTTCTGAAATTCGCCGCCCTCGGCAGCCTGGTCGTTCTGCTGAGCGCCTGCCAGAGCCTCTTCAAGCCCGGCCTCGACGACCCGCTGCCCACCGAGCGCCTCGCCAGCGAGCACCTGAAGCCCGGCTGTCAGGGCGAACAGTGTCCCTTGGTAAACATCGACACCTTGAAGTTCCCCGACGAACCGCAGTTGGACCCGATCGTCGAGCGCGCCCTGCTGGAAATGACCCGGGAAAACAACGAAACACCCCTGCCGGCATCGCTGGCGGCCTACGAGCGGCAGTTCCTGGACAGCGCCGAGCCGGGCTGGAGCAGCTACCTGCAAGCCAAGGTGCGCGAACAACATGACGGTCTGGTGATCATCGAGCTTTCCAGCTACCTGTTCACCGGCGGCGCCCACGGCATGCCCGGTCGCGGCTTCATCAACTACGACCGCAGGCAGCACAAGGTGCTGAGCCTGCAGGACATGCTGGTTCCCGGCCAGGAAGAAGCCTTCTGGAAACAGGCCGAGCTGGCGCACAAGGCCTGGCTGCTGGCCAACAAGCTCGACCAGGACGCCGATTTCCAGAAGACCTGGCCGTTCCAGCGCACCCCGCACGTGGCATTGACCTTCGGCGCGGTGACGCTGAAGTACGACGCCTACTCCATCGCGCCGTATTCCTATGCCCACCCCGAACTGAAGATCCCGTATCCGCGCCTGAACGGCATCGTCAAGCCGAACCTGTTCCCCGGCCGCGGCTGACGCTTCCGACGCTCCGCAGCCCCTCGTCACGGCGAGGGGCCCCGTGGCGCGGCCTACACCTGCCTGTAGATCACCGATCCTTCGTCCTTGAAGCGCGCCGCCTGCTCCTGGAAGCCAGCCTCGATGGCCTTGCTCTCGTCGGACAGGCCGTTCTCCTTGGCGTAGTCGCGGACTTCCTGGGTGATCTTCATCGAGCAGAACTTCGGTCCGCACATGGAGCAGAAGTGCGCGACCTTGGCCGAGTCCTTCGGCAGGGTCTCGTCATGGAACGCCCGCGCGGTGTCCGGGTCCAGGCCAAGGTTGAACTGGTCCTCCCAACGGAACTCGAAGCGCGCCTTGGATAGCGCGTTGTCGCGGATCTGCGCGCCCGGGTGGCCCTTGGCGAGGTCGGCGGCATGGGCGGCGATCTTGTAGGTGATGATCCCGGTCTTCACATCATCCTTGTTCGGCAGACCCAGGTGCTCCTTGGGCGTGACGTAGCAGAGCATGGCGCAGCCGAACCAGCCGATCATCGCCGCGCCGATGCCGGAGGTGATGTGGTCGTAGCCGGGGGCGATGTCGGTGGTCAGCGGGCCGAGGGTGTAGAACGGCGCCTCGTCACAGCACTCCAGCTGCTTGTCCATGTTTTCCTTGATCAATTGCATCGGCACGTGGCCGGGACCTTCGATCATCACCTGCACGTCGTGCTTCCAGGCGATCTTGGTCAGCTCGCCGAGGGTCTCCAGCTCGCCGAACTGGGCGGCGTCGTTGGCGTCGGCCACCGAGCCCGGACGCAGGCCATCGCCCAGCGAGAAGCTGACGTCATAGGCCTTCATGATTTCGCAGATCTCTTCGAAATGCGTGTAGAGGAAGTTCTCCTGGTGGTGCGCCAGGCACCACTTGGCCATGATCGAGCCGCCGCGGGAAACGATGCCGGTGACCCGCTTGGCGGTCAGCGGCACATAGCGCAGCAGCACGCCGGCGTGGATGGTGAAGTAGTCGACGCCCTGCTCGGCCTGTTCGATCAGGGTGTCGCGGAAGATTTCCCAGGTCAGGTCCTCGGCGACGCCGTTGACCTTCTCCAGCGCCTGGTAGATCGGTACGGTGCCGATCGGTACCGGGCTGTTGCGCAGGATCCACTCGCGGGTTTCATGGATGTGCTTACCGGTGGACAGGTCCATCACCGTGTCGGCGCCCCAGCGGATGCCCCAGGTGAGCTTCTCCACCTCTTCCTCGATCGACGAGCCCAGCGCGCTGTTGCCGATGTTGCCGTTGATCTTCACCAGGAAGTTGCGGCCGATGATCATCGGCTCAAGCTCGGTGTGGTTGATGTTCGCCGGAATGATCGCGCGGCCGCGGGCGACTTCCTCGCGGACGAACTCGGGGGTGATTTCCTTCGGGATGTTGGCGCCGAAGCTGTGCCCCGGGTGCTGCTGGTCGAGCAGGCCGGCGGCCCGGGCTTCCTGCAGCTTCATGTTCTCGCGGATGGCGATGTATTCCATCTCCGGGGTGATGATGCCTTTCTTCGCGTAGTGCATCTGCGAGACGTTGGCGCCCGGCTTGGCCCGGCGCGGCGTGCGCACGTGGGCGAAGCGCAGGGCGTCGAGGCTGGCGTCGGCCAGGCGGGCCTGGCCGAACTCGGAGGTCAGGCCGGGGAGGATCTCGGTGTCGCCGCGCTCGTCGATCCAGCGCGAACGCACGTCAGGCAGGCCCTTGCGCAGATCGATGCGGACCTCGGGGTCGGTATACGGGCCGGAGGTGTCGTAGACGAACACCGGCGGGTTCTTTTCGCCGCCGAAGGCGGTGGGGGTGTCGGCGAGGGAGATTTCCCGCACCGGGACGCGGATGTCCGGGCGCGAGCCGGTCAGGTAGACCTTGCGCGAGTTCGGGAAAGGCTGCGTCGACTGGCGGTCGAGCTGCTCAAGGCGGGTGATGTTGTTCTTCTGCGTTGCGCTCATCGATGGCTCTCCTGGGTGATTGTCGGGAGAACCTGGCACGCGGGGCCACCGGGACTGGTGGCGAGAAGGACGCGCCGGCAAGGCAGGCATGGCGCGGACATCTTGTTCCCTACGCGGGTTGCTACGGTCCGCGCGAGGCGGAACCGGACGCTAGCCCGATCAGGTTCAACGGGATCCGGAACTATCCGATCTCAGCCCCTCGTATAGGGCACCCCGACAAGAACCCCGGCAGTCTAATCAACACCGGCGGGATACGCCAACGGGAAAACGCCCCGCCCGACCGGCAGTCATGGTCCAGTCCGGCGCCCTCTCGCCAGGGAAGACGCAGATCCCCGCACGTTCGCCGGCACATCGATCCGGACTGGCTCTTCGATCAGTTGCCGCGCAGGTGCCTTGACCGCTACCGGTAGCGACCTTAGCCTTGCCCCACCTCGCATCTTTTCCAGGACGAACGAATGCTGCGCAGACTCTCCCTGGCGGCCGCCGTGGCCGCTGCTACCGGTGTCGCCTGGGCCGCCCAGCCGACCCCGCTGCCGACCAAGACCGACCTGATCAGCGTCTACAAGGAAGCCGTCGACAACAACGCCGACCTCGCCGCCGCCCAGGCCGACTACCTGGCGCGCAAGGAAGTGGTGCCCCAGGCCCGCGCCGGCCTGCTGCCGCAACTCGGCGCCGGCGGCCGTATCGGCGACTCACGGGTCGCTCTCGACGAACCGGCCGCCACGGTCAAACGCAGCAGTCATGTGGTCCAGGCCAGCCTCAGCCAGCCGCTGTTCCGCGCCGACCGCTGGTTCCAGTGGCAGGCCGCCAAGGAAACCAGCGACCAGGCCAAGCTGGAATTCTCCGCGACCCAGCAGGACCTGATCCTGCGCAGCGCCGAGACCTACTTCACGGTGCTCCGCGCCCAGGACAACCTGGCCACCAGCAAGGCCGAGGAAGCCGCCTTCAAGCGTCAATTGGACCAGGCCAACGAGCGCTTCGACGTGGGCCTTTCCGACAAGACCGACGTACTCGAGGCCCAGGCCAGCTACGACACCGCCCGCGCCAACCGGCTGATCGCCGAACAGCGCGTGGACGATGCCTTCCAGGCCCTGGTGACCCTGACCAACCGCGACTACAGCGCCATCGAGGGCATGCGCCACACCCTGCCGGTGGTGCCGCCGGCGCCGAACGACGCCAAGGCCTGGGTCGACACCGCGGTGCAGCAGAACCTGCGCCTGCTGGCCAGCAACTACGCGGTCAACGCCGCCGAGGAAACCCTCCGCCAGCGCAAGGCCGGGCACCTGCCGACCCTCGATGCCGTGGCCCAGTACCAGAAGGGCGACAACGACGCCCTCGGCTTCGCCAACAGCGCCGCCAATCCGCTGGTGCACTACGGCAAGGATGTCGAGGAACGCACGATTGGCCTGGAACTGAACATCCCGATCTACAGCGGCGGCCTGACCTCCTCCCAGGTCCGCGAGTCCTACCAGCGCCTCAACCAGAGCGAGCAATCCCGCGAAGGCCAGCGCCGCCAGGTGGTGCAGGATACCCGCAACCTGCACCGCGCGGTGAATACCGACGTCGAGCAGGTCCAGGCGCGGCGCCAGGCGATCATCTCCAACCAGAGTTCGCTGGAAGCCACCGAGATCGGCTACCAGGTCGGCACCCGCAACATCGTCGACGTGCTCAACGCCCAGCGCCAGCTGTACGCCGCCGTGCGCGACTACAACAACAGCCGCTACGACTACATCCTCGATACCCTGCGCCTGAAGCAGGCGGCCGGCACCCTCAGCCCGGCCGACCTGGAGGCGCTCAGCGCCTACCTGAAGCAGGACTACGATCCGGACAAGGACTTCCTCCCGCCGGACCTGGCCAAGGCCGCCGCCGAGCAGTTACAGAGCAAGCCGCGCCAGCAGTACTAGCACGAGCCAAGACGCCCCCGGTCGGGGGCGTCTTCGCTTGACTGGCCTGGTGCGCGTCGCCCGGGTCAGCGCGCCAGCGGCTGGAGCAGCGCGTCGAACTGCTCCAGCCGCGGGAACCGCAGGGGTTCATCCTGCTCGAGATTTTCCAGCCGCGCCCGGTAGGCGCGCAGGAAGTTGCCGCGCGCTTCCTCGCTGATGTATGGCACGTGCCAGGCGACGAAGGGCTCCAGCACCTGCATGCCGACATAGGCCAGGGTGCCGCGCAGGATCGGCCGCAGCATGTCCTCCAGCGGTCCGTGGACGGCACCCTCGCCGAACATGTGCTGGCGCCCGCCCAGGGTCAGGCTGACCAGAGCCTTCTTGCCGGCCAGGCCACCCTGGTCGTAGAAGCGCTTGCCGCCATAGCAGACCCCGGACACCAGTACCCGGTCGAACCACCCCTTGAGGATCGCCGGCACCGAGAACCAGTAGATCGGAAAGTTGAGGATCAGCAGGTCAGCCCACAACAGCTTGTCCAGCTCGGCCTGGATGTCGGCGGCCAGGCTCTGGCGCTTGACGCTCTCGCGCTGCTCCAGGGCGTACACCAGGTAGTCAGGATCGGCGCGCTCGGCGAAGTCGGCGGCACTGGCCACCGGATTCCAGTTCATCGCGTAGAGATCCGAGACCTGCACCGCGTGGCCCTGGCCTGCCAGGGTCTCGCATGCCTGGTCGCAGAGCGCGCGGGTGAAGGATTGCGGTTCGTTGTGGGCGTGGACGATCAGTACGTTCATCGTGGTTTCCGAATCGTGGTGACCGGCCGCATCGCTCGCGGCCGAGGGTTTCAGGCCTGGCCGAGCAACTCGGCGGCGCACAGCGCGATGCGCCGACAGGCTTCGCGCAGCGGTTCGGCGCCCAACACCAGGCCGAGGCGGATGTGACCGGCGGCGCTCGGACCGAAGGCTTCGCCGGCGAGCACCGATACGCCATGGCGGTCCAGCAGGCGGTCGGCGAAGGCCTGGGCGGAAAGTCCGGTGGGGCGGATGTCGACCATCACGAACATGCCGCCGTCCGGGCGTAGTGGACGCAGGCCGGGGCTGTCGGCCAGGCACTCGATTACCAGGTCGCGGCGGCGGCGGTAGGCCTCGCGCATCGCCTCCAACTCCGGCAGCGGCGCTTCCAGCGCAGTGCAGGCGGCATCCTGGATGAATTCCGGCGAGCCATAGAGCATGCACAGGGCGAGGTTCTCCAGGTGCGCGCAGAGTGCTGCGGGACCGACCACCCAGCCGACCCGCCAGCCGGTCATGGCGTGGGATTTCGACAGGCTGTTGAGGGTCGCGGTACGTTCGGCCATCCCCGGCAGGCTGGCCGGGCTGACGTGCTCGCCGTCGAACAGCAGTTCGCTGTAGACCTCGTCGGAGATCATCCACAGGTCATGGGCCATGCACAGCTCGGCCAGGGCTTCCCAGGTGATCCGCGGCAGGCTGGCGCCGGACGGGTTGTGCGGGCTGTTCAGCGCCATCGCGCGAGTGCGCGGGGTGATCAGTGCGGCGACCTCCTCGGCCTGCACGCGGAAGCCATTCTCGGAGCGCACCGGCACCGGCACCACCCGCGCGCCACAGGCGCCGAACACCGCTTCGTAGGTGACGTACATCGGCTCGGCGACTATCACCTCGTCGCCCGGATTCAGCAGGCACTGCACCACCGCGTACAGCGCGCATTGGGCACCTGCCAGCACCACCACCTGCTCCGCGTCCACCGCCTGGCCGCTGCGCCGCCGGTGGCGCTCGGCGATGCGCTGGCGCAGGGCGCGCTTGCCGCGCACGTCGGCGTAGTGGGTGTTGCCGGCCAGCAGGCTGTCGATGGCCGCCTGGACGATGGGCGCCGGGGTATCGAAGTCGGGGTCGCCGACCGACAGCAGGAGGATTTCCTCGCCCTGCTCGACCCGCGCCAGCGCGCGATAGTGGATGTCCCAGGCAGCGGCGCCGTCGCCGGCGATACGTTGAGTGAAGTCGGAATAGCGCATGGATGCTCTCCTTGTCCGGCGGTCAGCGCGCGCAGGCGTGCCGCAGTTCGATCAGGGTCACGCCGGGCTGCCCGAAGCCGGCGCGCAGGTCGCGCTCCAGTTCGTCCAGGTCCTGCGGCTGGCGCACCGCGCAACCGTAGGCGCGGCCCAGCAGGGCGAAGTCGGGGTTGCGCGGCAGCACGCCGACCGGCTCGATGTCCAGGCCGAGCATGTCGTCGCGGATCTGGCCGAGCGCGTCGTTGTTCCACAGTAGCACCACCAGCGGACTGTCCAGTTCCTCGCTGGCGGTGGCCAGTTCCTGCGCGGTGTAGAGGAAGCCGCCATCGCCGACCAGCACCAGGCCCGGGCGCTGCGGGGCGCCGAGCTTGGCGCCGATGCCGGCCGGCAGGCCGTAGCCGAGGGTGCCGTAGCCGGTGGGATGCAGCCAGCTGCGCGGCGCTCGGCTGGCGAACGCGTAGTTGCCGGTATAGGCCAGTTGGGTCATGTCGGTGCTGACGAACGCATCGGCCGGCAGCGCGGCGGCGATCCGGTCGAGGATCGCCTGGTGCAGCGCCTGCAGCGGCGCGTGTGCCGCGCGGATCTCCGCGCGCAGGCGCGCCACCCTCGCGGCGGCCGGCGCGGCGTCGCGGGCCTCCTGCGGCAGGCGCGCCAGCAGCGCCTCAAGGGTCTGCCGGGCATCGCCCCTGAGCGCTACGGCAGAGGGATAGAAGTCGTTGAACTTGCGCGGGTCGATATCGACGCGGATCAGTTCGCCGGACAGCGGCAGGCGTTCGCGCCAGAAGTCGGTGTCGGCCATCTCGGTGCCCACCGCCAGCACCAGATCGGCCTCGGCGATCATCTCCCAGCCCGGCGCTACGCACAGGCTGGCCCCGGCGTTGAGCGGCGCGTCCGGCGGCAGCAGGCCCTTGCCGGCGACGCTGGTGAACAGCGGCGCGGCCAGGCGCTCGCTCAGCGCGGCAAGCGCATCGCCGGCCGCCAGCGCGCCGCCGCCGGCGATGAGCATTGGTCGCCGGGCCGCAGCCAGGCGCTCCGCCGCCGCCCGCAATGCCTCGGTGCACGGCACGCCACGACCAGGGCGGCGCGCCACGGCAGCGCTCCAGTCATGGGCCACCGGCGCGGCGAGCACGTCGAGCGGGATCGAGATATGCACCGGGCGCGGACGCTCGCTGTCGAACACCGCGTAGGCCCGGGCGATCAGTTCGGGCAGCTGTTCCGGGCTCAAGGCCAGGGCGGAGAAGGCAGTGATCGGCGCGGTCATGGCACGCTGGTCCTGGGTCTCGTGCAGGCAGCCCCAGCCCTTGCCCAGGCTGGCGCTGTGGTTGACGCTGGAAATCACCAGCAGCGGCACCGAGTCGGCGTAGGCCTGGCCGATGGCGGTGGCGACGTTGGTCACGCCCGGCCCGGTGATGACGAAGCACACTCCCGGCTTGCCGCTGACCCGCGCATAACCGTCGGCCATGAAGCCGGCGCCCTGCTCGTGGCGGGTCAGCACGTGGCGGATGCCGCTGCCCGGAAGTCCGCGGTACAGCTCCAGGGTATGCACGCCGGGGATGCCGAAAACGGTATCCACGCCGTAGTTGGCCAGCAAGCGGACCAGGGCCTGGCCGGCGGTGAGGGTCTTCTGTGGTTGCATGGGCAATATCCTCGTCCAGTTCGGCGACCATCGGAGTCGCCGTTCGCGCCGCAGCGCTCTTGCTCCCATTCCCACAAGCGGGAGGGGGAGCCGTCGTGTCCCCCCGGCCTTCAGCCATTGGCCAGCCGGATCAACGCATCCACCGCCAGCGCTCCCTCGGCATCCGCCAGCAACGGATTGACGTCCAGCTCCAGCAAGCGCTCGGCATGTTCGCAGGCGAATTCGGCGACCGCGCGGATCGCCGCCACCAGGGCCTCCATGCACACTGCCGGGCGACCGCGGAAGCCGCTGAGCAACGGCGCGCTGCGCAGGCTCAGCAGGGCATCGCGGATCGCCGCGTCGGTGGTTGGCAGGAGCAGGCTGCGACTGTCACGCAGCAGCTCCACGAGTATCCCGCCGGCACCGATCACCAATGCCAGGCCGAAGCCCTCCTCGCGCTTGACCCCGACGATCAGCTCGGCCAGCGGCGCGCCAGCCATGCGCTCCAATAACACACGCTCGAAGACCAGTTGCGGCGCGTGCCGGGCCAGGCTTTCGCGCATGTCGAACAATGCCGCCTCCAACGCCGCCTCGTTGCGTAGGCCGAGCGCCACGCCACCGGCCTCGGTCTTGTGCGGCAGTGCGGCGCTGACCGCCTTGAGCACCAGCGGGAAGCCGAGGTCGAGGGCCGCTTCGCGGGCCTGGCCGGGGGTGCTCAGCACCCCCTGGGGCAGTGGCAGGCCGAAGGGTTTCAGCGCCTGCTTGGATTGCCACTCGTCGAGCAGGTAGCCGTCGCCCGCCAGCGGCCCTGGGCAGATCGGCACCAACGCCGCCTCACCGCGCTCCAGCAGCGCCGCGCGGCGCTGGCGGTAGCGGGCGATCCGTCCCCAGGCGGCGAGACCATCCTCGACGCCCTGCAGCGCGGCGACGCCCTCGCCGTGCAACAGCTCGCGGGCCCGGGCCGGCAGCAGTTCCGGGAACGCCGAGGCGATGAAGCCGACTTTGCCGTGGCGCTTCAGCGCGGCGCAGTAGCGTTGCAGAAGCAGGTCGCACTGCGGCCGCTCGCCGGTTTCCTCGCCCGGATAGTCGAGCACCAGCAGGGCGGCGTCGGCAGGGCTGCGCAGAGCGCTGTCGAGCATTTCCTCCAGGGCCGCGGCATCGCCCCAGATAGCGGTGGTGAAGTCCAGCGGGTTGGCGATGTTGGCGTAGTCGGGCAGTACCCCGGCCAGTTCGTCGCGCTGTCCGGCGTCGAAAGACGGCAACCCCAGGCCGTTGCGCTCGGCGTAGTCAGCGATCAACCCGGCGTCGCCGCCGGAACAGGCCAGCGCGACCAGGCTCGGCCCGCCAGGCAGGTGGCCGCAGGCGGCGGCCTTGAGGGTTTCGACGAAGCTCACCGGGCCGCTCACACGGATTACCCCGAGGCGCTCGAACAGGCTGTCGTAGAGCGCGTCGGAACCGGCCAGGGAACTGGTGTGGCTGAGCGCGAGGGCAGCACCGATCTTCGACACTCCGGTCTTCAGGGCGATCACCGGCACGCCTTTCTGCAACGCCTTGTAGGCCGCGCGGGCGAACCCCGGGACGTTCTTCAGACCTTCCAGATGCAGGCCGATGGCAGTCACCCGCGGCTCGTCGAGCAGCACGTCCATCAGCTCGGCGATGCCCAGCTGCGCCTGGTTGCCCACCGATGCCATATAGGCCACCGGCAGCGAACGGTCGCTCATCGACAGGTTGTAGGCGAAGTTGCCGCTCTGCGTCAGCACCGCGACGCCCCGCTCCACCTGCCGACCGCCATGTGCCACCGGCCATAGCGCGGCGCCGTGCAGGTAGTCGAGCAAGCCGTAGCAGTTCGGGCCGAGCAGCGCCATTTCGCCGGCGGCGGCCAGCAGCCGGCGTTGCAAGGCCAGGCCCTGTTCGCCGGTTTCGGCGAAGCCGGAGGCATAGCAGATCGCCCCGCCGGCGCCTTTGGCGGCGAGCGCGGCGACCGCGTCGAGGGTCAGTTCGCGGTTGGTGGCGACGAACGCCGCGTCCGGGCCGCACGGCAGGTCGGCGACGCTGGCCACGCAGGGTGCGCCTTCGAGTTCGGCGTGCTGCGGATTGACCAGCCACAACTGGCCGGCGAAACCGCCTTCGGCACAGCGTTTCAGGGCACGCGCCATGCTACGGCCGCCAATGAAGGCGAGATGCCTGGGTGCCAGCAGGCGCTTGAGGTTTTCACGATTCATGTCGGTTCTCGATTCGGAACATGGCAGCCTTCCCCTCTCCCCTGGAGGGAGAGGGGAGCCAGGACTTCAACGCAGCAACGGCCGCAGCAGTTCGCGGGAAACGATGTGCCGCTGGATTTCCGAAGTGCCCTCCCAGATCCGTTCGATCCGCGCGTTGCGCCAGATGCGCTCGACCGGTCCTTCATCCATCAGGCCCATGCCGCCGAAGATCTGCACCGCTTCGTCGGCGACCTTGCCGAGGGTCTCGCTGGCGAACAGCTTGGCCATGCCGGCCTCGCCGTCGGTCATGGTGCCCTGGTCCATCTTCCAGGCGGTGTGCAGGGTCATCAGCTCGGCGGCGCGGATCTGCGTGGCCATGTCGGCGAGCTTGAAGGAAACGCCCTGGTAGCTGCCGATCGGCTGGCCGAACTGCTTGCGATCGGCCGCCCAGCGCAGCGACAGGTCGAGGGCGCGCTGGGCCTGGCCGACGCAGTTGGCGGCGACCATCACCCGTCCGGCGGTGAGCCAGGCGTTGGCCACTTCCCAGCCCTTGCCGACCTCGCCGAGCACCTTGGAGGCCGGCACCCGGCAATCGTCGAAGAAGATCTCGTAGGTGTGGTAGCCACGGTTGCTCACGCATTTCGGCCCGCGGCGCACGGTCATCCCGGGCGTGCCCTTGTCCACCAGGAAGGCGGTCACCGCGTTGCGCTTGCGGCCGTTGTGCTCGTAGCTGTCGGTGACGGCGAAGACGATGGCGAAGTCGGCGTGCCCGGCGTGGCTGATGAAGTGCTTGCTACCGTTGATCACGAAGGCGTCGCCGTCGCGCACCGCGCGGGTCTTGATCGAATTGGCGTCGGAGCCGGCGCCCGGCTCGGTGAGGGCGAAGCAATCGGTCTTTTCGCCCTGCACGCAGGGCAACAGGTAGTCGCCGAGCTGTTCTCCGGTGCAGGCCATGAGGATCTTCGAGGGCCGCGCGACGAATACGTGGAGGGCCCAGGAGACCTTCGACAGCTCGCGTTCGACCAGCGCCTGGGACAGGTAGTCGAGGCCGCCGCCGCCCACTTCCTCGGGCATGTTGAAGGCATAGAAACCGGCGGCGAGGGCCTTGCCGCGAATCTGTGCGGCCAGCTCCGGCGACACCGCGTCGGCGCGGTCGACATCGTCCTCGTGGGGCAGCAGATCCTTCTCGACGAAGCTGCGCACCGCCTCGACCAGCATGTCCTGTTCCTGGGTCAGCCTGAAATCCATGGGAATCACCTGCTCGGCGCCTAGCGCCCGCTGAATTGAGGGGAACGTTTCTCGGCCACGGCGCGCAGCGCCTCGGCGGCATCCTCGCTGCGCCCGCAGAGCAGCCCGGCGGCCTGCTCGGCCCGCAACTGCTCGGCCAGCGAGCGCCCGGCGCCGTCGCGCAGCAGGCGCTTGGTCTGGGCGAAGGCGAAGGTCGGGCCGCTGGCGAGACGCGCGGCGAAGGCGCCGACCGTCTCAACCAGGTGCTCGTCGGCGACCACCTCGCCGACCAGTCCGGCGCCCAGGGCTCGCTCCGCGCTCCAGGCTTCGTCGAGGAACAGCAGGCGCTTGGCCGCCTCGCTGCCAAGCAGCCGTGGCAGATGCCAACTGGCGCCGGCGTCCGGGCAGTAGGCCATGCCGGTGTAGCCGGCCTTGAAGCGCGCCGAGGCGGCGGCGATGCGGAAATCGCAGCACAGCGCCAGGTCCATGCCAGCGCCCACGGCGCTGCCGTTGACGGCGGCGACTGTGGGTTTGTCAAGGGCGTGCAGGCGCCCCATCAGGGCGTGGGCGGCCTCGGTCCAGCCATAGCTTTCCAGCTCGCCACGGGCTTCAGCCGCCGCCCATTCGGCGAGATCGGCCCCGGCGCAGAAGCTGCGTCCGCTGCCGCCGAGGACCACGGCGCGCACTGCCGGGTCGCGCTCGCAGGCATCGAGTCGGACGTGCAGGGCCTCCAGGGTGGGGATATCCAGTGCATTGCGCTGTTGCGGACGATTCAGGACGAGCCAGGCGATCCCGGCTTCGACCCGCGTCTGCAATGGGGAAAGGTCAGTCATGCGGCCCTCGTTCTTATTGTTGGTTGATGGCGATCGCGGCTTTCAGGCAATACTAAACACTCGTTCAACAAGACCACAATCCACCCATTCGGGTGTATGTAACGGCCCTGCGGCAGGCGCAAAGCCACACGCCATGCGATCCGCCGAAAAGCGGCGAAGGCCCGCGCGAGCCGGCTGTTACAACTTCGAACAAACCAACCAGGCGAAAACGAAAACGCCCGCCGGATGCGGCGGGCGTCGGGTCCTGCGAATGGCCGTTCAGCCGGCCCGTCCCAGGGCGGGGTCGCCCAGTCCCTGCGGCTGCCGGCGACGAACCACGTAATAGGCCAGGTAGCAGGCGGCGATGAAGCCGAAGCCCCAGTACAAGGACGGCCGCTGGGTGGGATCGAGGGCGAGGAAGACGAACAGCGAGCAGCACACGGCGATGCAGGCCAACGGCACCAGCGGGAACAGCGGCGCGGCATATTTCAGCTCGGCGACCGTGCCGCCGCTGGCCATGTACTCGCGGCGGAAGCGGTATTGGGCGTAGGCGATGACGATCCAGGTGACGGTGCCGGACATCCCGCTCACCGCCATCAGCACCATGAACAGGGTGTCGGCGGCGACCACGCTGGTCAGCAACGAGAGCAGGGCGAAGCACAGGGTGATCAGCAACGCGTAGAGCGGCACGCCGCGCGCGCTGAGCTTCGACAGGCCGCGCGGGGCCATGCCGGTCCTGGACATCGCCCAGAGGATCCGCGTCGAGGCGTACAGGCCCGAGTTGCCTACCGAGAGGATGGCGGTGAGGATGACGAAGTTCATCAGGTCCGCCGCGTAGGGAATCCCGACCATGTCGAACACCTGCACGAACGGGCTTTCCATCAGCCCGGCCTGTTGCCAGGGAATGATGGCGGAAAGCACGACGATGGCCAGCACGTAGAAGATCAGTACGCGGAACACCACGTTGCGCACCGCCCGCGGGATGCTCTTCTCCGGTCGCTCGGTCTCGCCGGCGGCGACGCCCATGATCTCGCAACCCTGGAAGGCATAGACCACCGTCATCATCACCGCGAACACCGCCGACAGGCCGTTGGGGAACAGCCGCTCGCCGACCAGGTTGGAGAACATCGGCGCCGGCGCACCGCTCTTCAGTTCGATACCGCCGAAGATCACCAGCCCCCCGACCACGATGAACACCAGGATCGCCGCCACCTTGATCCCGGCGAACCAGTACTCGGCCTCGCCGAAGGCGCGGGTCGCCAGGGCATTGAGGGAGAACAGCACGACCACGAAGAAACCCGACCATAGCCACACGGGCACCTCCGGGAACCAGCGGGTCATGAGCATCCCGGCCGCGGTGAATTCCAGGCCTACCGTGGAGGCCCAGCTCATCCAGTAGACCCAGCCGATCATGAAGCCAGTCGCCGGGCCGATGAAACGCGTCGCGTGGGCCTGGAACGAACCGGAGACCGGCATCTGCACCGACAGCTCGCCGAGGCAGACCATCACCAGGTACATCAGCACCCCGGCCACCAGGTAGGCCAGCACCGCGCCGGCCGGGCCGCCCTGGTTGATGGTCACGCCGGAGCCCATGAACAGCCC
Source organism: Pseudomonas aeruginosa (assembly GCF_001457615.1). Taxonomy (GTDB): domain Bacteria; phylum Pseudomonadota; class Gammaproteobacteria; order Pseudomonadales; family Pseudomonadaceae; genus Pseudomonas; species Pseudomonas aeruginosa. Next base: position 5,641,292 of record NZ_LN831024.1, read on the forward strand.
GGTGCCGATCACCCCGCCGAGGGACAGCATGAAGATGTGGCGGCTCGCCAGGGCCCGGGTGAGTTGCAGCCTTTCCTTGCCGTCAGCCATGGCGCACCTCCGGATGAGGGTACGCGCAGGGGTCTTCGAGATGGCTCATTATTCTTGTCTCCACTCTGTCAGAGGCCGTGTCTTGCGCACGGATGAGCGGATTATTGGCGGCGGATGTAAGACGCCGTTGAACGCGCGGATCGAAGATGTAAAAAGCTGTAAGGAAGTTGTTCGCCGCGCCGCTCAACCGGCCGCTGAGTCGGCTTCGCCGAGGAAGCCGGCGCGGCGCAGGGCCTCGGCGCCGTCGCGGCGCAGGCTACCCAGGCGTGCGCCCCAGGCCCGCGGGTCGACCCCGGCCGCGCCCAGGGCCTCGCGCTCCAGCTCGCCCAGGCCGGCGCCGAGCGCCACCAGGCCCATGGAGTGGCAGCTTCCGGACAGGCGATGGGCGATGTTCGCCGCCTCGGCCAGGTCCGCCTGGTCCAGGGCTTCGGCCAGCAGCGGCAACTGCTCGTCCAGGCTTCCCAGCAGGCTGCCCAGCAGTCCGGCGAGCTTGTGCCGCCCCAGCAGGCGGCGGTGGGTCTCGAGCATTTGCCGGTCCAGCGCGGCGTCCACCGCAAGCGCAGGCACGCTGGTGCCGACCTCGCCCAGCGCGCGGCGCAGCTCGTCCATCCGCAGGGGTTTGCCGAGCACCCCCTGCATGCCCGCGGCGAAGTACCGACGCACCATGTCCGGCTGGATGCTGGCGGTGAAGGCGAAGATCGGCGTGGCGCGGTTCAGGCCGTCGAGCTGCCGGCGAATCCCGGCGCAAAGCTCGAGGCCAGCCATCCCCGGCAGGTGCATGTCCAGCAGGATCAGGTCGAAGCGCCGCTGCCGGCACAACGCCAGGGCCGGCCCCGCGTCCTCGGCCAGCATCACCCGGTGGCCGTCCCGCTCGAGCAGGCCCTGGGCCACCTCGCGGTTGAGCGCCACGTCCTCCACCAGCAGCACCTCCAGCGCAGACACCGATGCCGCCGGCGGCGTCGCGCCGGACAAGCTCGCCAGCGCCAGCTCGATCTCGAACCAGAACGTGCTGCCCTGGCCGACCCGGCTTTCCACGCCGATCCGCCCGCCCAGCGCTTCCACCAGCCGCTTGCTGATCGCCAGGCCCAGGCCGGTTCCGCCGTAACGGCGGGTCACGGCGTCGCCGCCCTGGGTGAAGCGTTCGAAGATGCGTTCGCGCATTTCCTCGGGAATGCCGATTCCATCGTCCGCGACGCTCAGCCGCAGTCGCTCGCTTCCTGCGCTGCGCACCAGCCGCTCGACGCGAACGCGCACCTCGCCGGCCTCGGTGAACTTCACCGCGTTGCCCAGCAGGTTGGTCAACACCTGGCGCAGGAACTGCTCGGCGCCGCGATGGCCGTCATGAACCTGCGGGTCCAGCCACAGGTCCAGCCGCGTGGCGTTCTCCCGCGCCCGCGGTTCGAGCAGGGTGAGGACGTCCTCGAGCAGGCTTCGCAAGGAAAAGTCCACCGCTTCCGGCACATCCGGCGCTTCCTCCAGCCGGGCGAAGTGGAGGACCTCGTTGAGGATCGCCAGCAGTCCCTCCCCCGCTGTCGCCAGTGCCCGCAGGCGCTGGCGGTCACGCTCGCCGAGCGATGCCTCGCGCAGCAGCTCGGCCATGCCCAGGATGCCGTTCAGCGGGGTACGAATCTCATGGCTCATGGTCGCGAGGAAACGGCTCTTCGCCCGGTCGGCGGCTTCCGCCTGGTCCTTCGCCCGACGCAGGCTGGCGGTGCGTCGCTCGACCTGTCGGCGCAACTCGTCGCGATCGGCATCGCGCCGGCGGCGGTCGGTGCGCAGGGCCTGGCGCATGTCTTCCAGGGCGGCGGCGACGGCGTCGATCTCATCGCGCTCGCGGTCCACCTTGTCCAGTCGCAGCGGCTGTTGCAGGTCGCCTTCGGCGATATGCCCGGCGAACTCGGACATGCGCCACAGATGGCGAGTGACCAGGCTGTGGAACAGCCAACTGAGGGCCACCGCCAGGCCGCAAAGGAAACTGCCCATCCACAAGAGGCTGGCCAGGCCGCCGGAAACCAGCCGGCGATAGACCGCCGCCAGGTCGATGGCGATCTCCAGCTCGCCCAGTTGCCGACGCTCGCCCCCCGGCGGCTGGTAGCTCAAGGGAAAGCGCTCGACCCGCAGCATGCCGCGTGGACGCTGGTCGCCCTGCAACAGGTTGAAGTCGGCGCTTTGCAGGCTGACACGGGCGATGTCGGGGAAATCCCCGAGGCCGCGCAACTGCACGTTCAACTGCTCCTGGTTGAGATCCCACAGGCTGCGCTCGAAGCTGGCCAGGTAGCCGCTGCGGATCAGTTCCAGGCGCGCCTCGATCTCGCGCATTTCGCGGCGGTATTCGAAGAACAGCTGCACGGCGCCGGCGAGGACGGTGAAACACAGGCTGAACAGCAGCACCCGCCACAGCAGGCGCCGCGCCAACACTCCGCCGTGGCCGCTCACCAGGCGTCCGCGCGGTTGCCGGCGAGGCGCCGATAGTCGCGCACGCTGTCGTCCAGCCAACGCTGGATGCTGCCGTCGTCGCGATAGCCACGCAGGGCCCGGTCGATCTCGTCCATCTTCGCCGCCAGCGGCGAGTGCCGCGAGACCGCCACCCGCAGGTAGTCCACCGTCAGCGGTTCGGGCAGCGCACGGATGTTCTCGCCGCCGGCCAGGCGCTCGGCGAACAGCGTGCCGGTGCGGCGTTCGTGGGCGATGTAGTCGATGCGCTGGCGCACCAGCTTGCCGAAGTTCTGTCGGCTGTCGGAAACCCATTCGACGTTGCCGTGGCGGCCGACGAAGCGGTCGAAGTCCGCCCCGTAGCTTTCGCCGAACAACAGCCCGCCGCGATAGCCGGCGAGGTCGCCGAGGGATTGGATGCGCACCGGCCGCTGGCGGTTGTAGAAGATCGCCACCTCCTCGCGCAGCACCGGCTCGGCGGAAAACGCCAGGTCGCGATCGCGCGCGGGCGTGCGGTAGGCCAGTATCAGGTCGACCCGTCCGGCGGCGGCGTCGAGCAGGCAGCGCCGCCAGTTGCCCAGCACCACCACCTCGACCCGGTAGCCCAGCGCGCCGAACAGCCGCTTCACCAGCTCCGGCGCCAGCCCCCGGACCTGCTGGCCGTCGCTCCAGGAGATCGGCGGGTATACCGGATAGTCGCAATAGCGGATGGTCTCCGCAGCCTGTGCCAGGCCGCCCAGCAGCCATCCGCAGAGCGCCAGCCAGCAGGCCTGCATGGCTCAGGCGTCGCTGGCCGCGGCGGTGAACAGGTAGCCGGCGCCGTGGATGGTGATGATCAGTTGCGGTTCGGCCGGGTCGTCGCGCAGCTTGCGACGCAGGCGGCCGACCAACACGTCGATGGAGCGATCGCTGGGCAGCCACTCGCGGTTGCGGATCTGGTCCATCAACTGGTCGCGGCTCAGGGTATGCCCGCTGTTGCGCAGGAAAGCGCCGAGCAATTGGAATTCGCCATGGGTGAGCAGGGTTTCGTTGCCCGCGTGGTCGATCAGGCGGCGCCGGTCGGCGTCCAGCAGCCAGTCGCCGAACTGCCTGAGGGCCTGCCGGGCGGGGCCGGCGCTGGCCTGGGCATGGCGCACCCGGCGGATCAGGTTCTTCGCCCGCGACACCAGTTCGCGCGGGTTCAGCGGCTTGATCACGTAATCGTCGGCGCCGCACTCCAGGCCGACGATGCGATCGATCTCGTCGTTGCGCCCGGTGATCAGGATGATCCCCACCTCGGAGCGCACCCGCAGCTCGCGGGTCAGGGTCAGGCCGTCCTTGCCGGGCAGGCGGATGTCCAGCAGCACCAGCTCGACCGGCTGGCCGAGATGGGCGCACTCGGCAAGGCAGGCTTCCGCCTGCTCGGCGTTGCCGGCGCAGAGGACGTCATAGCCCTCCTCGCCGAGATAGGCCTGGAGAAGCTCACGAATCACCGGGTCGTCGTCGACCACCAATACGCGCGGAACCATCGCCATCACCTTGCGCCTCCGGCGGGCCGGGGCGTTTCTTGTTCTGGGTTGTCGGACGGTGGGCGGAAGGGGCCGGGGCGCCTTCCGCTGCCAGCAGCAGCCTATCCACTACTGAACGGACGATCAACAAGCTTCCATCGCACGCCGGAAGCGGCGATGGGCGCCCGCCTCCAGGCCATCCACCCAGGCCTCGCAAATCTGCACGCCCTGCCGCGGCGTGAAGGTCGCGGGATTCAGCCCAGACTCCAGCCACAGCCCGTCGAGCAGGGCGCTGAGGCTGATGGCCGCCAGTTCCGCGTCGAAGTCCGCCCAGCCGCCCTCCTCCGCCAGTTGCCGCAGCACGCCGACCAGCAGCGCCCGGTACTCGCCATAGGAATGGTCGTGGACCCGCCCGATCGCTTCGATGCTGCCCACCGCACCCCAGAACGCCAGCCAGGCGTCGAGCAATTGCGGATCGAGCAGCTCGGCGGAGAAGGATGCCTCGAAGAACGCCGAGAGCCGCGGGCGGGCGCCGCCCGGCGCGGTGTCGATGGCACCGCGGAGCAGGCGCATGACGCGTCCGGTGACCGCCAGGTAGGCCTCGGCCACCAGCGCGTCCTTGCCATCGTAGTGGTGATTGATCAGGCCCACCGATACCCCGGCCTCGGCGCAGATCTTGCGCACCGAGGCGCCCTGGAAGCCATGCCGCTTCAGGCAGGCCAGGGTCGCCTCGATCAGCAGCGCCTTGCGCTGCTCTGGCTCCAGACGGGAAAAGCGCACTTCCTGGTTCATCCTTTCGCGGCTCCTGCTCGTCGCCCGCGACCACCGGCGGGCAGCCCCGATGATCGCAGGTTACGTAGCGCCCGTCTCACTGGCTGGCCCAGGCGTTGAAGCGCTCCTCCAGCTCCTCGCCGTGCTCGACCCAGAATTCGTCGTCCATCGCCAGGCCCTGCTCCAGGTTCGCCGGCGCGGTCGGCACCCAGCTCGCCAGTTGCGCGGGCAGGCGCTGGGCGGCCTGGCGGTTGGTCGGCCCGTAGGGAATGTTCTCGACGTAGCGCACCTGGGCATCCGGGGCATTGGCGAAGGCGATGAAGCGACGCGCCTCGGCGCCGCGCTTCGAACCCTTGACCACCGCCCAGTAGTCCATGCCGTACAGGCTGCCCGGCCATACCAGGGCCAGGTTGCGCCCCGCGCGGTGGGCGTCGGCGATGCGCCCGGTGTAGGTGGACGTCATCACCACGTCGCCGGCGGCCAGCCACTGCGCCGGCTGCGCTCCCGCCTCCCACCACTGGATGTAGGGCTTGAGCTGGCCCAGCTTGGCGAAGGCACGGTCGGCACCGGCGCGGGTCGCCAGCAGCGGATAGACCTGCTCGCGTGGCACGCCGTCGGCGAGCAGGGCGAACTCCAGGTTGTAGATCGCCCGCTTGCGCAGGCCGCGCTTGCCGGGGAAGCGCTGGACGTCCCAGAAGTCGGCCCAGGACGCCGGCGGCTGTTGCAGCCGGTCGGCGTCGTAGCCGATCGCCACGCCCCAGACCAGCGCGGCGGAACCGCATTCCTGGGCGGCATTGGCGATCAACTGCTGCTTGCCGCCGATGGCCTGCCAGTCCAGACGCTCGAACAGGCCGTCGTCGCAACCGCGCGCCAGGTCCGGCCCCTCGACCTGGACCAGGTCCCAGTCGGCGTGACCGGTGTCGGCCATCACCTTGATCCGGGCCATCTCGCCGTTGTACTCGCTCTGCACCACGGGAATCCCGGTCTGCTGCGTGAAGGGCTGGAAGAACGCCACCTCCTGGGCCTTCTGTCCGGCGCCGCCGTAGCCGACCACCACCAGGCCATCATCGGCCTGGACCGGCGCGAGGCCGCCGAACGCCAGCAGGACGGCGCCGAGCAGGACGCGGCAAGGAAAAACCGGATGCGGACGGGCGCTGGCCGCGCGGCGCAATGGAAAGGAACGGTTCATGTGCGTCTCCTCTTGTTCTTGTTGTGGAGTGGATCGCAGCGAGCCGCCGGGAAGCGGCCACGGGACAGAAACTATCCAGTCGATTTTAAAAAAACAAGTTGATTTTTTACTGATGGTAAATTCATATCCTGTTTCTGAAGCGCGCCGCGAGAACAACAAGAAGGACGCCAACCGTGAATTTCCCGCACCTGTTTAGCCCCCTGGAAATCCGGGGCAAACGCCTGAAAAACCGCATCATGTCGAGCGGCCACGACACGTCGATGCCTACCGACAACCTGGTCAACGAGCCACTCGTCGCCTATCACCGCGCCCGGGCCCGCGGCGGCGCCGGACTGATCGTCATGCAGGTGGCCGGGGTCCACGACAGCGCGCGCTACACCTCGCACGTGCTGATGGCCACCGACGATGCCTGCATCCCCGGCTACCGGCGGGTCGCCGAGGCCTGCCACGCCGAAGGCTGCGTGGTGCTGTCGCAGATCTTCCATCCCGGGCGCGAGATCATGGAGTCCGCCGACGGCCTGCTGGCGGTGGCCTATTCCGCCTCGGCCTCGCCCAACGAACGGTTCCGGGTGATGCCACGCGAACTCGACCAGCCGCTGATCGACGAGATCGTCGCCGGCTACGCCGCCGCCGCGCGCCGCCTGCACGAGGCAGGACTGGACGGGGTGGAGGTGGTCGCCAGCCACGGCTACCTGCCGGCGCAATTCCTCAACCCGCGGGTGAACCGCCGCAAGGATGGCTACAACGGCGACCTCGATGCCCGCCTGCGTTTCCTCCGCGAAGTGCTGGCAGCGGTGCGCGCGGCCACCTCCGAGGACTTCATCGTCGGCCTGCGCCTGTCCGCCGACGAGCGCGACCCCGAGGGTCTCAGCGAAAGCGAGTCGCTGCAGGCGGCCGAGGCGGTCCAGGGCGAGCTGGACTACCTGCACATCGTCGCCGGCACTTCGGCCTCCCTCGGCGGCGCCATCCATATCGTCCCGCCGATGGCCATCGAGCCGGCCTACCTGGCCCGCGAAGCCGGTACCTTCAAGGCGCGCCTGGCGATCCCGCTGTTCGTCACCGGGCGCATCAACCAGCCCCAAGAGGCCGAGGCCATCCTCGCCCGAGGCCAGGCCGACGTCTGCGGCATGACCCGCGCGCTGATCTGCGACCCGCAGATGCCGAACAAGGCCGAGGCCGGGCGCAGCAACGACGTGCGCGCCTGCATCGCCTGCAACCAGGCCTGCATCGGACATTTCCACCGAGGCTATCCGATCTCCTGCATCCAGCACCCGGAAACCGGCCGCGAGCTGACCTACGCAACGCCCAATCCGGCCTCGCGGCGCAAGCGCGTGCTGGTCGCCGGCGGCGGCCCGGCGGGGATGAAGGCGGCGGCGGTGGCGGCACAGCGCGGCCACGAGGTAGTGCTCTGCGAGGCCGGCGCCCAGCTCGGCGGCCAGGTCAACCTGGCGCAACTGCTGCCGCGCCGCGCGGAATTCGGCGGCGCCTCCACCAACCTGCAACGGGAGATGCAACTGGCCGGCGTCGAGGTACGCCGCAACACGCCGGTCGACCGCGCGCTGGTGGAGCGCGAACGGCCGGACCTGGTGATCGTCGCTACCGGCGCCGAACCCTATTGGCCGCCTTTCGAGCGCGGCGGCGAGCTGCAGGTGGTGGATGCCTGGCAGGTGCTGCGCGGCGAGGTGCGGGTCGGTCGTTCGGTGCTGGTCACCGACTGGCGGGGCGACTGGATCGGCCCCGGTATCGCGGAAAAGCTTGTACGCGAGGGCCACCAGGTGCGCCTGGCGGTGAACGGCACCCACTGCGGCGAGAGCCTGCCGCTGTATGTGCGCGACCAGTTGGCCGGCGAGCTGCACCGCCTGGGTATCCCGGTCACGCCCTACGCCCGCCTGTACGGCTGCGACGATACCACGGTGTACATGCAGCACAGCGCCAGCGGCGAGGCGATGCTGTTCGAGGAGGTCGATACCCTGGTGCTATGCCAGGGCCACCAGCCGGTGGACCGCCTGGCCGACAGCCTGCACGGCCTGGCGGAGGTGTTGCGGATCGGCGACTGCCTGGCCCCCCGCACCGCCGAGGAGGCGATCTACGAAGGGCTCAAGGCCGCCTGGAGCATCTGAGCGGCGCGGCCGCGGCTCCCTCGACGGGTCCCGGCCCAGCCCCTAGAATGCCGCAAACGCAGCCAGGACCCCGCCGCATGCCCCGCCCGTCACCGCCGGACGCCACCGACACGCCGCGCAGCGAAACGCACTTCCTCGGCACCCGCATCCGCGGCCTGCGCAAGCGCCGCGGCCTGACCCTGGCCGAGCTGGCCGCACAGAGCGAACTCACCGCCGGCTACATCAGCCAGTTGGAACGCAACCTGGCGTATCCGTCGATTCCGGCGCTGTTCAACATCGCCCGCAGCCTCGGCGTGACCATCCAGTGGTTCTTCGCCAGCGAGGCCGCGGTGGACCCGGCGGACGCCGGCTACGTGGTGCGGCGCAACACGCGCATGAGCGTGCATTACGAAGACGGCATCATCGACGAACTGCTCACCCTGCAGCCCAGCCGCCAGTTGGAGATCCTCCACTCGCGTTTCCCGCCGGGCACCTACAGCCAGCAGAGCTACAGCCATGAGGGCGAGGAAGCCGGCTACATCCTCAGCGGAATCTTCGAACTCTGGGTCGGCGACCGCCATTTCCAGCTCCGCGAGGGCGACAGCTTCAGCTACTCCAGCCAGGAACCGCATCGCTACGGCAACCCGGGCGACAGCGATACCCTGGTGCTCTGGGTGATCACCCCGCCGACGTTCTGAAACGCCCTGTCGCGATGCAGGGCCAGGGGAGGGCCGACGGGGCGAGCGCTACCCGCCGCGCCCGAGCAACCGCGCCAACCCCGCCAGCAGCCGCTCCAGGGCGCCCTGGTTGTTGCGCAGCACCTTCTCTCCGGCAGTGGCCATGGCCGTCGCGACCTCCGGCTGCGCCCACAGGCGCGCGAGGCCGTCGCACAGCTCGCCGGCATCCGTCACCTCGAGCAGCGCCCCGGCGTCGCGCAATTGCGCGGCGATGTCGAGGAAGTTGAACAGGTGCGGACCGGCGAACACCGGCTTGCCCAGGGCCGCCGGCTCCAGCAGGTTGTGCCCGCCGTTGGGCACCAGGCTGCCGCCGACGAAAGCGATGTCGGCCAGGGCATAGAGGAACAGCAGCTCGCCCATGGTATCGCCGAGCAGCACCTGGGTCGCGCGTGCCACCGGCTCGCCGCCGGAGCGCCGGACCGTGGCGAAGCCTTCGCGGCGGCATAGCTCGTGGACGCCGGCGAAGCGTTCCGGATGGCGCGGCACCAGGATCAGCAACGCGTCGGGACGCGTTTCCAGCAGGCGCCGGTGGGCTGCCAGGACGATCTCGTCCTCGCCGGCATGGGTGCTGGCGGCGATCCACAGCGGTCGCGCCGTCGCGTCCCATTCCTCGCGCAGGGCGGCAGCGGCCAGCGGCAGCTGCGGGTCGATGCGCAGGTCGAACTTGATCGAGCCGGTCACGCTGACGCACTCAGGACGCGCGCCGAGACGACGGAAGCGCTCGGCCTCGGCCTCGGTCTGCACGGCGATCCAGGACAGCTCGGCGAGCATCGGCCGGGTCAGCCCGGCGAAGCGCGCGTAGCCACGCGCCGAGCGCTCGGACAGGCGCGCATTGGCCAGCGCCACCGGGATCCCGCGCACGGCGCAGGCATGGATATGGTTGGGCCACAGCTCGGTTTCCATGATCACCGCCAGGCGCGGCCGCACCCGGTCGAGGAAGCGCGCCGCCGCCCAGGGCAGGTCGTAGGGCAGGTAGCAGTGCCGGACCTGCTCGCCGAACAATGCGCGGATGCGCTCCGAGCCGGTCGGGGTCATGCAGGTGACGGTGACCGGCAGCTGCGGATGGCGCTCCAGCAGCGCCCGCACCATCGGCGCGGCGGCGATGCTCTCGCCCACCGAGACGGCGTGCACCCAGATGCCGCCGGGCGGCACCTCGGGCAAGGACAGGGAAAAACGCTCGCCGATGCGCTTGGCATAGGCCGGCGCCTGGCGCGCGCGCCACCACAGGCGCAACGCCACCAGCGGCAAGCCGAGGTGGAACAGCAGGGTATAGAGGGTACGGTTCATGGGCGCGCAGCTTAGCAAAACTCCCGCCGACCGGCTCAGCCGATGGCGCGCAGGTGGCGGGTGAAGGTTTCGCCGAGCCAGGCCGCCGCCGGGCCGAGCACCTCGTTGCGCCGCCAGACCAGTTCGACCACCAGCGCCGGCGGCGTCCAGTCGCTGGTCAGCTCCACCATCAGCCGGTCGTAGGTGGGGTACTGCACCACGTGCCGCGGTAGCCAGGCCCAGCCGAGGTTGCGCATCAGCAGCTCGGCCATGGAATAGAAGCTGTCCAGCCGCCAGACCTGCGGGCTGATCTGCTCGCCGCCCGGATAGCCGCTCTGCTGGGGCACGATCAAAAGTTGCCGGTGCTGTGCCAGCTCGCGGCGACTGACCCGTTGCAGCCCGGCCAGCGGGTGGCCGGCACCGCACACCGTGACCATCTCGACGCTGCCGAGGCGCCGCCGCTCCAGCGACTCAGGCATGCGCTCATGGTGGAACAGCAGGCCGAGGTCAGCCTGCTCCTCGAGCAAACGACGGGTGACGTCACCCTGGCCGCCGCTGGACACCTGCACCTCCAGACTGGGAAAGCGCTGCGCCAGCGCTTCCAGGCTGTCCAGCACCGGCTGGTAGGGCATCGCCTCGTCCTGGGCCAGGCGCAGCCGCGGCTCCTCGCCGCGCGCCAGCCCCAGCGCGCGCCCCTGCAGGCGCTCGCACTGGCGCAGCACCTCGCGCGCCTCCGCCAGCAGCACCCGGCCCTCGTCGGTCAGGCGCGGCTGGCGTCCGCTGCTGCGTTCGAACAGGGTGACGCCGAGGTCCGCCTCCAGCAGCGCGATGCCGTTGCTCACCGCCGATTGCACCCGCTTCAGTTCGCGGGCGGCGGCAGAGAACGACTGGCGCTCGGCGACGCTGACGAACAGGCGGATCTGCTCCAGGTTCCACTGCATAACCTATCTCCAATACAGATAGGTAACGACTTTATCCCATCCGCCGGCTCCCTAGAATGGCCGCAGTTTCCGGAGGACCCCGCCATGACCAATTATCTCTACCTCGCCATCGCCATCGCCGCCGAAGTGGTCGCCACCACCTCGCTGAAAGCCGTCGCCGGATTCAGCAAGCCACTGCCGCTGCTGCTGGTGGTGGGCGGCTACGTGCTCGCCTTCAGCATGCTCGTGCTGGTCATGCGCACCCTGCCGGTCGGCGTGGTCTACGCCATCTGGTCCGGGCTCGGCATCGTCCTGGTCAGCCTGGTGGCGATGTTCGTCTACGGCCAGCGCCTGGACCCCGCGGCCCTCCTCGGTATCGGCCTGATCATCGCCGGCGTGCTGGTGATCCAGTTGTTCTCCCGCGCTTCGGGGCACTGAACGACCGTCGCGGGCGCAGGTTGTATACTGCGCCCTTTCCGTTCCCGATAAGGCAGCCCCATGCCCCAAGCCCTTTCCACCGACATCCTCATCGTTGGCGGCGGTATCGCCGGCCTCTGGCTGAACGCCCGCTTGCGCCGGGCCGGCTACGCCACCGTGCTGGTGGAAAGCGCCAGCCTCGGCGGCGGACAGAGCGTGAAGTCGCAGGGGATCATCCACGGCGGCGCCAAGTACGCCCTGCATGGTGCCCTGACCGGCGCCTCCGAAGCCATCGCCGACATGCCGCGGCGCTGGCGCGCCTGTCTCGGCAGCGACGGCGAACTCGACCTGCGGGGCGTGCGCCTGCTTTCCGAGGCGCACTACCTGTGGTCGCCGGGCGGCCTGGCCGGCAGCCTTACCAGCTTCTTCGCCAGCAAAGCGGTGCGCAGCCGGGTCGAGCAGGCCAAGGGCGAGGGTTTGCCTCCGGCGCTGCGCGACAAGGGGTTCAAGGGCAAGGCCTACCGCCTCACGGAAATCGTCTTCGACGTCCCCGACCTGATTCGCCGCCTGGCGGAACTGGCCGGCGACAGCCTGCTCGCCGGCGAACGCATCGAACCGCTGCGCGAAGGCCGGGAACTGGCCGGCCTGTGCGTCGACGGCCGGGAGATCCGTGCCCAGCGCGTGGTGCTCAGCGCCGGTGCCGGCAACGAGGCGCTGCTCCGCGAACTGGGCCTGGAACAACCGGCCATGCAGCGGCGGCCGCTGCACATGGTGATGGTCAAGGCGGCGACCCTGAAACCGCTGTACGCCCACTGCCTGGGGGCAGGGCCGAAGCCACGGATCACCGTGACCACCCATCCGACCCGCGACGGCCAGTCGGTCTGGTACCTCGGCGGCGACATCGCCGAAGCCGATGGCGTGGCCCGCGACGAAGCCGCGCAGATCGCCGAAGCGCGTCGCGAACTGGCAAAGCTGCTGCCCTGGATCGACCTCGGCCAGGCGCAGTGGGCCACCTTGCGGGTGGATCGCGCCGAGCCGGCACAGTCCAACCTGTTGCGCCCGGACAACGCCTTCCTCGCCGAACAGGGACGCCTGCTGGTCGGCTGGCCGACCAAGCTGGCGCTGGCCCCTGACTTCGCCGACCGGGTCTGCGCCCGCCTGGAAGAAGACGGCATCCGCCCCAGCGAACATGCCGCGCTGCCGCAACTGCCGCGTCCGCCGCTCGCCGAACCGGCCTGGGAGGTGGCCTTCGCATGATCAGGGATACCCTCCACGACCTGCACCGCCCGCTGGGCGACACCGGCCTGGCCGTTTCGCCGCTGGGCCTGGGCACCGTCAAGTTCGGCCGCGACCAGGGAGTGAAGTACCCTTCCGGCTTCACCATCCCCGACGACCGCGAAGCCGCCGACCTGCTGGCCCTGGCCCGCGACCTCGGCATCAACCTGATCGACACCGCCCCGGCCTACGGCCGCAGCGAGGAACGCCTCGGCCCGCTGCTGCGCGGCCAGCGCGAACATTGGGTGATCGTCAGCAAGGTCGGCGAAGAGTTCGTCGACGGCCAGTCAGTCTTCGACTTCTCCGCCGCGCATACCCGGCGCTCCGTCGAACGCAGCCTGAAGCGCCTGGAGACCGAGCGGATCGAGCTGGTGCTGGTGCATTCCGATGGCAACGACCTGGATATCCTCGAGAACAGCGAGGTCTACCCGACTCTCGCCGCGCTCAAGCGCGAGGGCCTGATCGGCGCCTACGGACTCTCCGGCAAGACCGTCGAAGGTGGCCTGCGCGCCCTGCGCGAGGGCGATTGCGCGATGGTCACCTACAACCTGAACGAGCGCGCCGAGCGCCCGGTCATCGAGTACGCCGCGGCCCATGCCAAGGGCATCCTGGTGAAGAAGGCGCTGGCCAGCGGGCATGCCTGCCTGGGCGCCGGACAGGACCCGGTGCGCGCCAGCTTCGAACTGGTCTTCGACCAGCCGGGCGTCGCCGCCGCCATCGTCGGCACCATCAATCCGCTGCACCTGGCCCATAATGTCGCGATGGCCGCGCAAGCCCTGAAAAAGGCCTGAACCATACATCGGCTGCAACATCCGCGGGTTGACACCCGCGGTGCATTCCGCTGCCATGTTCCTCCCGAACGAGCCGTATCCTGCCTGCCGCCCTCGCCTCCGGTGGCCGGTGCATCGAACGTGAGCCTCCGTCCCGCCCCGGCGCGATGACCCGACAAGGAGCCCCGTATGCCCCGTATGCTCGCCCGCAAGGATCCGTCCGCCTTCAAGACCCTGCCGCTGCTGGTGGAGGCCTCCCCGGACGGGCTGGTCTACCAGGCCCTCGGCCTGCCGCTGAACTTCCAGCAGATGCTCGTACGCCGCCGCCGCATGGAGGTAGCCGACCCGCAGCGCTTCGTCGCCGAGCTGGCCAACCTGGGGGTCTCGGTGCGCTTGACCCTGAACTGGCAGGGCCGCGACTACTGGGTGCTGGTCCGTCAGCGCCGGCTGGACCGCGGCGATACCGTGCTCAAGCTGATCTCCGGCTACGTACCGGCCCACGAACTGAACCTGCCGCTGCTCACGGCGATCCAGGAAGTCGCCGAGGAATGCCTGGTGGAGACCGCCGGCGGCTGGCTCGGCGGGCGCTTCGGCGACACCTGGCTGCCGACGCCCTACCAGGGTTCGCTGCGCTACCGGGAGAACAGCCACTTCGTCCTCACCCCGCTGTCCGGCGCCGCCCGTCCGGTGCAAGCCGGCAGCCTGCGCTTGCTGGAGCGCCCACGCGCCTACGTACACCTGCCCACGGCCTCGCTGCAACTGGTCTACGACATGCGCCTGGAGCTGCCGCGCGATGCGCGCGAGCCGAGCCTCTACCATGTCGACGAGCGGCTCGAGAGCGGTCCGCTGGTGGCGCGCCTGGACCGTCGGCGCCCCGATCTCTACCTGCTGCCGCTGGACCAGGGGCGCCCCACCGGCGACCTGTTCACCCTGCGCAAGGGCCAGTTGCGCCCTGCGGCCACCCGCGGCCTGTGGTTGGCCGAGAGCTTTGCCGTACAGGACGGCTGGCTGGTGCATGAGGAACGCATCCGTTTCCGCGACTGGCTGGCACTGTGGCCATCCAGCAACGGCGACCAGGCCGGCGGTGGACGCGACCGCGCCAGCGCCTGAACCGGGCGGGCTTTGCCGCCCTTTCTACTTCAACTGGCTGGAAGACTTGCCGAGCAGGCGGCGGGCGACGATGAGCAGCTGGATCTGCTGGGTGCCCTCGAAGATGTCGAGGATCTTCGAGTCCCGCGCCCACTTCTCCAACAGCTCATCCTCGGCGTAGCCGAGGGCGCCGGCCAGCTCCACGCACTTCAGGGTGATCTCGTTGGCCACCCGTCCAGCCTTGGCCTTGGCGATGGACGCTTCCTTCGAGTTGGGCAGCTTGTTGTCGGCCATCCATGCCGCCTTCAGGGTCAACAGGCGCGCTGCCTCCCACTCCGCCTCCAGGCGATAGAGAGTGGCCTCGGCGTGGCTGACGGTCAGCAGCGGCTTCCTGTAGTCGAACTTGCAGCCAGCCTTCTTCAGCAATTCGCGGGTCCGGTCCAGCGCCGCCTTGGCCACCCCGACAGCCATGCCGGCCACCAGCGGGCGGGTATTGTCGAAGGTCTCCATGACCCCGGCGAAACCCTTCTGCACGTCGACCTCGGCGTTGCCCAGCAGGTTCGCGGCCGGCACCCGGCAATCATTGAAACTGATCGAAGCGGTATCCGAAGCCTTGATCCCGAGCTTCTTCTCCAGGCGCGTCACGGTCATCCCCGGCGTGCCCTTCTCGACCACGAAGGACTTGATCGCCGCCCGCCCCAGGTTGCGGTTCAGGGTGGCCCAGACCACCACGGCATCGGCCCGCTCGCCGGAAGTGACGAAAATCTTCTCGCCGTTCAGTACATAGTGGTCGCCATCCTGGGTCGCGGTGGTGCGGATCGCCGCCGAGTCCGAGCCGCAGCCCGGCTCGGTGATCGCCATTGCCGCCCAGGTGCCGCCGAAGCGCTGCAACTGCTCCTCGTTGGCCACCGCGGCGATCGCCGCATTGCCCAGCCCCTGGCGCGGCATGGCCAGGAGCAGGCCGACGTCGCCCCAGCACAGTTCCATCACGCCGAGCAACGCCGACAGGTTGCCGCCGTTCTTGATACCCTCCTCTACCTGCTTGCCGGCGCGCTTGCTCGCCGAGGTCGCACCGACAGCCTCGGGCGAGCCGCTGTTCATGCCGTCCAGCAAGGCCGCGAGCAGGTCCAGCTCCTTCGGATAGGCGTGTTCGGCCTTGTCGTACTTGCGCGAGATCGGCCGGAAATAGTTTTCCGCGACCTGATGCGCCTGGTTGGCCAGGCTGCGGAATTTCTTCGGGGTTTCCAGGTACATGTCGATTCCTCGTTCACTCGTCGCGGCGGACCGCGCACTCGCTCGGGTTCACAGGTGCAGGCCGCCGGCCATCAGCGCTACCGCGCGCAGGTCGCGGTACCAGCGCTCGGCTGGATGCTCCTTGGTGAAGCCGTGGCCACCGAGCAGCTGCACCGCGTCGGTGCCGATCTTCATCGCCTTCTCGGCGCACAGCAGCCGCGCCAGGTAAGCCTCGCGCTGGAACGGCTGGCCGCGCTCGGCCAGGGCGCAGGCGCGCCAGACCATCAGGCGCATGGCGTCCAGTTCGATGGCGATGTCGGCGACCATGAAGGCGACCCCCTGGCGATGGCTGATCGGCTCGCCGAAGGCCTCACGCTCGTTGCAGTAGGCGATCACGTAGTCCAGCGCCGCCTGTCCGGTGCCCAGCGCCAGGGCACACCAGGCCAGGGACGCGTGATCGAGGAAGGCCCGGTAGTCGAAATGCTCGGCGGCCAGGCGGTTGTCCGCCGGCACCTTGACGCTCTTCAGGCGCAACCGGGCGGTGCCGCCGGCCTTCAGTCCCATCGCCGGCTCGGCACGTCGCTCGACGCCCTTGGCGGAGGCTTCCACCAGGAACAGCGCAGGCCCCTCGTCGGTCTTCGCCGCGACGATCAGGCGGCTGGCCTCCAGGCCGCGCAGGACCAGGCATTTCTCTCCGGAAAGCAGGTAGTGACTGCCCTTGCGCCGGGCGCGGGTCGCCAGTTTCTGCGGGTCGAACAGCAGACTCGGCTCGTTGACCGCGATGGCGGTGAGCGGCGCCCCCTCTTCGCTGACGAACGCCGGCAGCCACTGCGCCTGCTGCGAGGGGCTGCCCCAGCGGCGGATGCAGTTGGCCGCCGACAACGGCACCAGCAGGGCCGCCGCCAGCGTCAGGTCGCCCTTGGCCAGGGCCTCGGCGATAAGGGCCGTGGTCACCGTGGTGCGCTCACCGGCCATGCCGCCGTGCACCTCGCCGACCCCATAGTGGGTCAGGCCCAGCTCCAGCGCCTGGTTGAGCAGTTCCGCCGGCAGGCTGGCCTCGGCATCCGCGTCATGAGCCAGCGGACGCAACACCTCCAGGGCGAAGCCTTCGAGCATGTCCACCAGCATCTGCTGGTCGTCGGAGAACGACAGGTCGAACAACCCGTCCGGATCGGCCTTGCGCGGTCCCTTCGCCTGCTTCGCCGAACGCTCGCTGGCCAGGCGGAAGCCGGTACGGCTGCCGCTGTAGAGCAGTTTTTCGAAGGGTTTGCGAAGATTGAAGCGATCCGGCCAGTCGGCCTGGGCGACACGGTTCAGTACAGCCAGGGCACGGCCCTGTACATCGGTGCTCATGGGCATCTTGCTCCACGCAGGATGGGATGCCCGGATCATGCGCCGCCGCATGGGCAGCGCCTATGACCGTCTCGCCGGGAAAACTTGTCAGACCAGCCAGTCACCTGCCCGGATAGGTCGGCATTCTGCCGGAACCCATCCCTCAGAACAGCGGATTCTAGCCGTGGAAACTCAGGGAAAGCAGAAAGGCGCGCGCTGACTTTACACTTCTTAACACTCTTTAAAGCTTTGAAGATGACTTGCCCGACGACCACGGCATTTAATTCTCAGATTGGGCAAGGATAATCACGAATATCGGTCACCTGAGGTATCCCACCCGCCGAAACCAAAACCAATCGGTAGGAATTTTCTTTAAAAGCATGAAATTACTGCAGGCTTATCCTCTTCCCTAAGTAAAACCTTTAAATACAATCCCACTTCTTGCCATCCCCCTCCCGCGTCATCCCCAAGCCATTCCCGTCGACGAGTAAAGAAAATGTGCGGTATCAGTGGATTTATCCAAAGACACACTGAAAAGAGCCAAATGGTACAGATCATTGGCCAGATGACGGACAAGATCATTCATCGTGGCCCCGATGACAAAGGATATTGGTTGGATCATTCCATCGGCCTGGCGCTCGGCCACCGCCGCCTGGCCATACAGGACCTGTCGACGGCCGGACATCAGCCCATGCCGTCTGCATGCGGACGGTACGTCATAGTCTTCAATGGGGAGATCTACAATCATCTGGCACTCCGTGCCCTGCTCGGACCGCATCCCTGGAGGGGGCATTCCGACACCGAGACGCTGCTTGCCTGCTTCTCCGTCTGGGGTATGGAGAAAACCCTATCCAATATCACTGGCATGTTTTCCCTCGCACTTTTCGATAAAGAAACGAGTAAAATCTTCCTCATTCGTGACCGGCTAGGAGAAAAACCTTTATATTATGGGTGGCAGGGAAACTGCTTCCTGTTTTCCTCCGAGTTAAAGTCTCTGACCGTACACCCAGAGTTCCAAAAAGAGATCGACAGAGACAGCCTTGCAGCATTTCTACGTTTTGGATATTGCCCCACTCCCAACAGCATCTACAAAGGTATAAAAAAACTTCCGCCCGGGCATTACATTCAATTGAACCTGGCTAATGCTACGCCAGGTGAACTCATGGATCCGCTCCCCTACTGGTCTCTGAGCAAGGTCATCGCACAAGGGATCCATCAGCCATTCCAGGGAAGTGACTCAGAGGCCGTGGATGCCCTGCACCGGCAACTGTCCGCCAGCGTTACTTCGCAAATGCTCAGTGACGTACCTCTTGGCGCCTTCCTTAGCGGTGGCGTCGACAGCAGCACAATCGTGGCCCTTATGCAGGCTCGGCATTCCCGGCCCGTACAGACGTTCACCATTGGCTTCGACGAGCCCGGCTACAACGAAGCGGAACACGCCAAGGCTGTCGCCCAGCATCTCGGCACCCAGCACACCGAGCTTTACGTCAGGGCCGAAGACGCACTCGCGGTGGTGCCTTGTCTTCCCGGCATCTACTGCGAGCCCTTCGCCGATAGCTCACAGATACCGACCTACCTGATCAGTCGCCTGGCCAAGCAATCCGTAACGGTCGCTCTCACCGGCGATGGTGGCGATGAACTGTTTGCCGGCTACAATCGCTATCTCACGGCATGCCAGGCATGGAACAGGTTGCAACAGCTTCCACTGGTTGCCAGGATGACGCTCGCAAAACTGCTGAGCGCTCTGCCACCGGCGATGTGGGACAGCCTGTTCTCTCTCGCAAGCCCCTTGCTACCCTCGAAGTACCGTTTGCGCACACCAGGAGACAAGCTTCAGAAGCTCGCCGGTCTCATGGCGTTTTCCAGTGAAGAGGACTTCTACAAGGATCTGGTCAGCCACTGGAAGAAGCCTACGAACCTCGTCATCGGCAGCGAGGAATCGGCTTCCGTCTTTTGGAATCTTGACAGCCTCCCCGAGATGGAAAGCTTCGAACAATGGATGATGGCCATGGATACCCGGACCTACCTGGCCGATGACATACTGGCGAAGGTCGACCGCGCCGCAATGGCCACTAGCCTGGAAACCCGCGTCCCGCTCCTCGATCATCGCGTGGTCGAACTCGCCTGGAAAATGCCACTGAACCTGAAGATCAGAAATAACGACGGCAAGTGGTTGCTGCGCCAGGTTCTTTACCAGCACGTTCCCCGGGAACTGATCGAGCGTCCCAAGATGGGATTCGCCATCCCTCTGGACACCTGGCTGCGGGGACCGTTGCGGGAGTGGGCCGAAAGCCTCCTGGCTGAGGAACGCTTGAGACGCGAGGGCTACCTGCGCCCGGAGCCGATTCGGCGAGCCTGGCAGGAGCATCTCAGCGGAAAAAGAAACTGGCAAGGCCCGCTCTGGAATGTATTGATGTTCCAGGCTTGGCTGGAACATCAATGATCCAGCCACAGGGCCAGGGGTCGGCGTGAAGCGGGAAGAACCTGCTAACGGGAATCAGCGCTGGCGGATCTTCTCGACGATGGCGGTGGTGGAGCTGTTCTCCACCAGGCCGAGCACCCGTACCTCGCCGCCGTAGGCCCTGACGATCTGCGCGCCGACCACCTGCTCGACGCCGTAATCGCCGCCCTTGACCAGCACGTCCGGACGCACCTGCTCGAGCAGGCGCTCGGGAGTGTCTTCGGCGAAGCTCACCACCCAGTCCACCGCGCCGAGCCCGGCGAGTACCGCCATGCGCCGGTCCACCGAGTTGATCGGCCGGCCAACGCCCTTCAGGCGAGTGACCGAGGCGTCGTCGTTGACCCCGACGATCAGGCGGTCGCCCTGGGCGCGCGCCTGTTCGAGGTAGGTCACGTGGCCGGCGTGAAGGATGTCGAAGCAGCCATTGGTGAAGACGATCTTCTCGCCGTGGGCGCGGGCGTCTTCGATTGCCAGCAGCAATTGCTCCAGGCCCAGCACGCCACGCTCGGAACCCTGCTCGCGCTGCACCGCGCGACGCAGTTCGGGCGCGCTGATCGCCGCGGTACCCAGCTTGCCGACCACGATGCCGGCGGCCAGGTTGGCCAGGCCCACCGCGGACGGCAGCTCCTCGCCGGCGGCAAGCGCCGCGGCCAGGGTGGAGATGACCGTATCGCCGGCACCGGTGACGTCGAACACTTCCCGCGCCCGCGCCGGCAGGTGCAGGGCCGGCTGGCCATGGCGGAGCAGGGTCATGCCATGCTCGCCGCGGGTCACCAGCAAGGCGCCGAGGTCGAGTTCGCTCATCAGCGCCTGGCCCTTGGCGACCAGTTCGGCTTCGTCGGCGCAACGGCCGACGATGGTCTCGAATTCGGACAGGTTCGGGGTGATCAGGCTGGCGCCGCGATAGATGGCGAAGTCCTTGCCCTTGGGATCGGCCAGTACCGGAATGTTGCGCGCCCGCGCCGCCTGGATCAGCACCTGGTGGTTCTGTAGCGCGCCCTTGCCGTAGTCGGACAGCACCAGCACCTTGACCTTGGCCAGCAGCGACTCGACGTCCACGGCCAGGGCCGCCGCGTCGGTGCGGAACGGTTCCTCGAAGTCGACCCGCAGCAGTTGCTGGTGACGACTCATGACCCGCAGCTTGACGATGGTCGGCTGGCTATCGATGCGCTGGAAGCGCGCGTCCACTCCAGCGGCCTTGAGGCTGTTGGCCAGGCTGTCGGCGGCCTCGTCGCGGCCGGTGACGCCGACCAGCAAGGCCTGCGCGCCCAGCGCGGCGATGTTCAGCGCGACGTTGGCGGCGCCGCCGGGGCGGTCCTCGTGCTGTTCGACGCGGACCACCGGCACCGGGGCCTCCGGCGAAATGCGCGAAGTCGCGCCATGCCAGTAGCGGTCGAGCATCACATCACCGACCACCAACACCGGGGCCTGGTCGAAACGGGGCATGGACAACTTCATGGGAACTCCAAACAACCTCTCGGGGCAGACGCCCAGTTTATCAGCCGACAGGCGCCGGCGCCTGCTCATCCAGTCCCATCGCATGCAGCCGCGCATAATGGCCGTTCTGCGCCAGCAGCTCGGCGTGGCTGCCGCGCTCGACGATCTGCCCCTGGTCCATCACCAGGATCAGGTCGGCCTTCTCGATGGTCGACAGGCGGTGGGCGATCACCAGGGTGGTGCGCCCCTTCATCACTTCGTCCAGCGCCGCCTGGATATGCCGCTCCGACTCGGTGTCCAGCGCCGAGGTCGCCTCGTCGAGGATCAGCAGGGGCGCGTCCTTGAGCAGCGCCCGGGCGATCGCCAGACGCTGGCGCTGGCCGCCGGAAAGCAGCACGCCATTCTCGCCGACCTCGGTGTCGAAGCCTTGCGGCAGGTTGTCGATGAACTCCTTGGCGTTGGCAGCCTTCGCCGCCCGCTCGATTTCCTCGCGCGGCGCGCCAGCCAGGTCGCCGTAGGCGATGTTGTTGGCCACGCTGTCGTTGAACAGCGTGACCTGCTGGGTCACCAGGGCGATGTGGCGGCGCAGGTTGCGCAGGCGATAATCCTCGACTTCAACGCCATCAAGGAGGATCTTGCCGTTATTGTGCTGGTAAAAGCGCGGAACCAGGTTGGCCAGGGTCGATTTGCCGCTACCGGAACGGCCGACCAGGGCGATCATCTGCCCGGGCTCGGCGATGAAACTGATGTCATCCAGCACCTGCTTGTCGGTTCCGGGATAACGGAAGCTCAGGTTGCGCACTTCTAGGCGCCCGCTGACCCGCTCCTTCTCGACGGTACCCTGGTCTTCCTCCGCCGCTTCGTCGAGCTGCTCGAAGATGCTCTCGGCGCCGGCGACGCCGCGCTGGACCGTGGAACTGACCTCGGAAAGCTGGCGGATCGGCTTGGGCAACAGGCCCGCCGCGGTGATATAGGCCACCAGATCGCCGGCCGAGGCGTCCCCGCGCAGCCACAGCACGAGGAACATCAGTATCGCCATGGCGACGTAGATCACCAATTGCAGCATCGGCGTGTAGACCGCGCCGGTCTTGGTCATCCGCAACTGCTTGTCGGTATTGCTCTGGCTGGCGTCGAGGAAGCGCTTCTCTTCATAGGCTTCGCCGCCGAAGCTGCGCACCACCCGGTAGCCCTGGATGGTTTCCGAGGCGACGTGGGTGACGTCGCCCATGGCCACCTGGATCTTCTTGCTCTGCTTGCGGAACTTGCGGCTGGCGGTAGTCACCATCACCGCGATGACCGGCAGGATCGCCAGCATCACCAGGGTCAGCTTCCAGTTCATCCACAGCAGGTAGAGGAACAGGAAGACCACGGTCAGGCCCTCACGGATCACCACCTTGATGGCATCCGTGGCCGCTCCGGTGACCATGGTCACGTTGAAGGTGATGCGCGAGATCAGGTGGCCGGAGCTGTGCGTGTCGAAATAGCGGTTCGGCAGCACCAGCAGCTTGTTGAACAGGGCGACCCGCAGGTCATGCACCAGCCCCAGGGAAACCTTGGCGAGGAAGAAGTTGCCGAGGAACGAGCCCAGCCCCTGCCAGGCAGCGATCAGGATGATCAGCAACGGCACCGCGTAGACCAGGTGCAAGTCGCGCAACCAGGGCCACTGCACATTCGGAAACAATGCCGCGTCAGGATTGGAGAGGCCGTCGACGAAATACTTGAGGATGCCCGCCAGCATCGGCTGGGTCGAGGCGAAGATCAGGAAACCGACGATGCTGAGTAGGAACATTCCGATGTAGGGCTTCACGTAGCCCAACAGGCGGAAATAGATCTTGAGACTGGAAGGTCCGGGATTCTGAGGACTATCGCTCATGGTTTCTTACATGCTGAAAAGGTCCCGGAGTGTAGCACAGGACCTCCATCACTCCGCCTGGAAGGCGTGTTGGGGTAAGATGGCGGGCCGTTCGTTCAGGAGCTCGCATGCGAGTCATAGACTACCCCTCCTACTTGCAGTTGCGTGACAACGCAGAAGTGCTGGAAGCCGATGGTCATGGGGACAAGGTTCTGCGTCTGCGCGACGGGTCCTTCCTCAAACTGTTTCGCCGCAAGCGCCTGATTTCCTCCGCAGCCCTGTTCCCCTATGCGGAGCGCTTCGCCCGCAACGCCAGCGAACTGGCGCGGCGCGGCATCGTCTGCCCGAAGGTGCTGGACGTATTGCGGATCCCACATATCCAGCGCGACGCGGTGCACTACGAGCCGCTACCGGGGCAGACCCTCCGCCAACTCGACCGCAACGACCCGGAGTGCGGCGACGCAGTCCGGACGCAACTGGGCGAGCTGATCGCCGCGCTGCACGCCAAGGGGGTGTACTTCCGCTCGCTGCACCTGGGCAACGTGGTGCGCACGCCGGAAGGCCGGATGGGCCTGATCGACATCGCCGACCTGCGGGTCCAGCGCTCGGCGCTCAGCGCCGCCCAGCGCATTCGCAATTTCAAGCACCTGCTGCGCTACGAACAGGATCGAACCTGGTTCCTCGACGACAGCGAGCACCTGGTGCTCAAGTCCTATCTCCGCAGCAGCCAGGTCCACTGGACACTCGAGCAGCTCCTCAAGCAACTGCAACTGGATTGAGCAAGGAATGTTCGCAGCTACCCGACTGACCCGTCTTCGCCACGATACCAGCCGCATCCTCAGCCACTGGATCCTGCCGCTGGGCTGGCTGGCCCTGCTCACCGGAATGTTCTGGGTCGGCGACCGCTCCGACTACCATCGCCTCTTCTACATCCTGCTTGCAGCCCCGACGCTGCTGTACGTGATACTGCAACCGCGTCTGCTTCGCCCGCTAACGGGCTCGCCGCTGTTCATCGCCTTCCTCGCCTTCAGCAGCTACATGATGCTGAGCCTGTCCTGGTCGGCCCCCGAGAACTCCACCGGCTCGCTGCTCAAGCGCCCCCTGTACATCGCCCTCCTGTTCTTCTGCGCCGCCATCCTGGCGCTCGAAGCTCCCCTCCGCCTCAAGACCGCGACCTGGCTGGCTGCCCTTGGCGCGGTGATCTCCGCGGCAGCCACCTTGCTGCAATACTACTGGGACGCCAACCCGCTGCGCCTTACCGGTTATGGCGCTCTCTATAACCCATTACTGAGCGCCCATGTCTATGGCGCCTTCACGGCACTCTGGCTGGCCTATTGGATGCAATCCCGCCCCATCCTGGCCCCCTTGCCACTGATATCTCTGGCGCTGCTCGGTGGCCTTCTCATCGCGACCGGTTCACGTACTCCCCTGGTAGGGCTCACAGCGGCCCTTATGTGGCTGGTCCTGGCCGGAGACAGGAAAAAAGCCCTCATCGCCCTGGCACTCGCCCTGGCTGGAGCGCTACTGGGCTACATCCTGTACCCGGAAGTGATCACCCAGAGAGGGGCATCGTTCCGCCCGGAAATCTGGGCCGACGCCCTACGCCAGATCAGCGAGCATCCATGGCTCGGACACGGCTACGATCATCCGATGCGAATCGTCCTGAGCAACGGCATGCTGCTCGCCGACCCGCACAACATCGAACTGGGTGTGCTTTTCGCTGGAGGGATCATCGGGCTCCTGCTGTGGGTGGCGATCTACGCACTGGCCTTCGGCTTCTCCTGGAAAAACCGGAAGTCTCCAGCCGTTCTGCTAGCCTCGACCTGGCTGGTGTTCGGCCTGGCAGCCGGACTCACGGAGGGCAACGCCTTCCTGCCCCGTCCCAAGGAACACTGGTTCCTGATCTGGATTCCCATGGCGCTGCTGTATGCGCTGTGGATCCAGCAAAGGTTCGCCGCCAGCAGGCGCGGTGAGGATATCGCCGCGCCTTGAGTGCGGCGATATCAGCGATCAGGAGAAAAACAGCCGCGCAATGCCGCGGAAGGTCTTCTCGTTCCAGTACTTCAGCGGCAAGCCGGAGAGCAGCTCCCGGGCCAGTACCTTGTCCCGGTTCGAGCACTTGAGGAACATCGAATTGCGGAAGCGCATGATCACCTGCTCGTAATCGGGGTGATCGCTGAACTGGCTGTACGTCTTGAATACGTTGTCCACCATGAAACGGGCGTTCTTGTACGTATTGGTGGGATGCTTGCGGTACTGGGCGAGGACCTCGCCAAGAATGTCGATGACGTAGCCAGCCTTGGTCACCGCCAGTTCGATATAGACATCTTCCAGGCGTATGTCCGGATCGAAACCGCCGACCTTCTCCAGGGCTTCCCGCCGGAACATCAAGGTGGGCGCCATCGGGCCCGGCTTGCGGTCCAGGAACAGGTCATCGAAGTCGAGGCGGCGGAAAGGCAGGTCGCGTTTGCGCTGCTCCTTACCCGGCATGACCCGGCCATTGGAGTCGATGATCTCGATATTGCCCGCGCAGATACCTACCTCGGGCTTGTCCCACATGTGTGCCACCTGTTTCTCCAGGCGTTGCGGCAACATGATGTCGTCCGAACCGAAAGGCACGATGAGATTTCCCCGAGCCCTGGCGATCGCCTCGTTGAGCGTTTTCGACAGCCCCTGGTTCTGCTGGACCCTGAGGTCGAAGCCGTACTTCGCCTGGAGCCCGCGCAAAAGCTCGACGCTGCCATCGCTGGAACCATCGTCCACCACCAGCAGTTCCACGTTGCGGTACGTCTGCGCAGCCACGCTGGCGATGCTCGCTTCTATGTACTTTTCATGGTTATAGGAAGCGATGATCACGGAAACCAATGGCTGCGAACCATCATCGACGAGCGTCATAACTACAACCTTACCTGTCTTTCACGTCCCCATTCAAAGCGCCAGACATGCATGAGCGATCCTGCGATCTTCATCGGTCCTACACCTCCCCCCAGCCCGGAAAAACAAGCTGAACAATAGCAAACACGCCTGAAGCCCCAGCTCTTTTCGGCTGCTACTCTCAGGTAAAAATACGTCGCCAGGTCTTCTCCAGCCATCCGGGACGCTCCGGCTCGCGCAACGCGGGCCGCATGGCCTCGACGATACTCTGACCGACAGCGGCGAAGCTGAATCGTTCGATGGCCAGCGCCTGGCCGCTTCGCGCGATCCGCTCGGCGAGGGCCGTGTCGAGGCGCAGGATCGCGAGCTTTTCCTGGATGTCCGCCACCGAGCGATACAGCACGATATTCTCCATGTCCCGGAAACCCAAGGCCTCGTTTTCCCGCTCGCCCTGGTCGTAGGCCAGCAGTACGCAACCGCAGGCCATCGCCTCGAAATTCTTGATCATGTATTCGCCCATGCCGACATCCGCGCTGACGAAGAAACGGATGCGGTTGAGCGTGCGCAGGTACTCCTCGCCGGACTTGGTCTTGGTCACCAGCAGGTTCTCCACTCCGCCCAACTCGTCGAGCAGCGCCTTGCGTCCACTGTAGGCCACGCTGCCGGTACTGCCGACGAAGCCCAGCTCGATATCGCGCGCCAGGCCCAGGTCATGCAACAGGGTCTGGTCGTAGCCCTTGGGCACGAATACCGCGTCGAATCCCTCCTGGCGCAGGCGTTCGCTGACCGTATGGCCCGAACTGATCACCCGTGCCCAGGGCAGGCGCCGGTAATGGGCGCTGAACTTGCCGGTGTACTTGCAGGGAATGTAGTTCTGGTAGGCATCGTGCTCGAGGATCACCAGGTTGGGCACGCTGCGGATGAAGCGGACCTGGCGCATTTCCTTCTTGAAACGGAGGAAGAACAGGATGCGGTCGTAGCGCGAGACATCCACGTGCTTGCGGAAGTAGCCGCGCAGGTCGGCCTGCTCCTCGCTGCTCAGCCAGCGGGTATCGCACTCGCAATGGGCGGCGATGCCGTCGTACAGGCGATCCAGGATCGCGCGCTGCTCTTTCTGGACCAGAAACAGAACTTTCATCAGACCTTCATCCTCGCGGCTGCTCCGAAGCAGCATGGCGGCTCGAACCTTGCCGAACGCTCGACCCAAGCATCACGCCTCCCCATCCAGCGACTCCACCCAGAACAACTCGTGCCGACGCACCGCCTTGCGCATGAACTCGTCCTCGCCGTAAGCCGGCCAGCGACGCCCGGCGAGCCAGCCCTGCAGACGGCGGCGCAGACGGCGCTTGAACGGCGGCCTGGGTTGCAGGTCGTGCATCATGCCCAAGGCCATGGCCTTGTCCACCTGGCGCGTGCGCTCCAGCGCCAGCGTCCATGGCAGCAACGGCGAGCATTCTTCGGTCAGCGGTGGCAGGCTGACCCCCATGTGCGCATCGCCCATCGGCCAGCGATCGTTGTCGTGCAGGTGATTGGCATAGTGCAACAATGCCTGCGGCTGCCAGTCCAGGCCCTGGAGCGCCTCGCGCACAGCCTCCTGGGCGCGGACATGGTCCGGGTGCGGATCGAAATGCGGATGAGGCAGGACGATGACCTCGGGACGTGCCAGCAGGATCAGCTCGCGGAGATCGGCCAGCAGATTGTTCCAGGTCGACAGGCCGTCGGCATCGCTGGCCAGGCGCAGGCGGTTGAACTGGCGGAACGGACGGATATCGGTGAGATCGGCCTCACGGGACGGCACCACCTCGCCCGGGTTCGCCTGCATGGCAGGCAATTGCAGGCAGAAATAACCCAGTTGCACGCAGCGCTCGGCCGGCACCCCACCCCACGTCGGCACGGCCTGGCTATCCCAGGCGCGCAGGCGGCCCTTCAGGCGCGCCGCAGCTATTCCGTCGAGGCCCATGCGGCGGTAATGCTCGGTTTCGATCTCGCCGGCGGTCAGGGTCACGATCCAGGCCTCGCGAGCCTGGCTGTAGAGGCCGAAGGCGGCCAGCTCGGCGTCGTCGGCATGCGGAGCGATGACCATCACCCGCCGATCACGGTAGTCGGGATGGCGCGCACGCCACAGGGTCGGTTCGCCGACCAGCCGGCAATGCCGGCCGCGCAGGCGAATCCGGCCCTCGCCCAGCGGCCCGGCCAGTCCCGTCAGGTTCAGGTAGCGCAAGCCGTTCACCCCACGTTCGAAAGCCTGGGCATCGGCCTCCGCGCCACCTTCCAGCAGCACCGAGGGTTCGAGGAAGCGCCCCAGCCAGCCAGCGCGCACGCCGATGCCAAGCACCAGCGTATCGCCTTCGCGCAGCTCACCGTCGACTCGCAGACGGCCATCCGCCAGGCGTACCGGCAGCGACTCGACCCCTTCCGCGAAACGGTAGCGGTAGTCCTCGCCCGGCGAATAGAACAGGTGATCGGCGAACCAGGCTTCGTGGGCGACCCACAGGGCCACGAGGAGGATCGGCAACAACCAGGGGCTGACCAGCAGACCGACGGCCAGCAATGCCAGCAGCGCAACCAGTAGGCCGATCCGCTTGTTGCGTCGATGACGCTTGAGCAACTGCTGCTTGCGTGCGCTCATGCTTCAGACCTGGAAGACCGGAGAAGGATGGCACCAGCGATCCTTGTATTCGCGGTCGGCGCGACCGAACGAATAGCGCAGGGGTTTGCCCAGCGCTCGCGCATCCTCCCAGGCGGCCTGGGTGTTCAGGTAACTGAGCACGCTGCCAGGGCTGAACTCGCGGGTCTGCGGATCGACGCCGCCGTTGATGTACTCGACGCTGAGCCAGCCCGGCGCTTCGGCGCGATACAGTACCTGGACCGCGATGGGCTGGTCGTTGAGCAGCAGGACCGAGCCGCGCAGCAATTCGCGCAGCCGCTCGAAGACCTCGGCCATGCGCTCCGCGCCGGTGGCCGGGAAACCCCAGCGACGCTGGAACAGTTCAAGATAGATGGCGGCGAACTCGGCCGGGGGGAAGCTGTCTGCCTGGCGCACCTGGCCACCAGCTTCCTCCACCAGGCGCACTTCGCGCCGCTGGTTATAGCGGAACTTCTTGGAGAAATCCTCGGGGGCGCGAGCGAAAGCCAGTTGCTCGGTCTGAGGGCGCAGCGTGACGATGTTCCGCTCATGCAGCGCCGACAGGTAGCGTCCCGCATGGCGGAGGGCGATGCGGGCATCGTCGGCCACCGGCAGGATCAGTTCGGCGTTGCCCAGGTCGTACAGGCCCTTCTTGCCGCGCCGCTTGAGCACGTCCTTGGACAACGCCAGGTGGCGGCCCCAGGTCGGGATCGCCGCAACCAGTTCGCCAGCGCTCTCCCAACCCAGGTAACGCACCGGGATTCCAGCCATTTCGGCGAGTTGCTCGACCACCAGCGGGTGGGTCGCGACGCTGCCGCCGAAACGCTGCCAGGCCTGGGCGTAGGTCGGCGCGTCCACTTCGCGCCAACCGCGTTCGCGGAAGGCGCGCAACCTGTTCAGCATGCAGACTCCGAAGCGAAGCCGGCAATCGTCGGCAGGCGCCAGAATTCGCGGCGCACCGCAGCGTCGGAGAAGCGTGTCTCCAGGCGCTCGAGCATGAGCCGAGCACAG
This sequence comes from Pseudomonas aeruginosa, assembly GCF_001457615.1. Lineage (GTDB taxonomy): Bacteria > Pseudomonadota > Gammaproteobacteria > Pseudomonadales > Pseudomonadaceae > Pseudomonas > Pseudomonas aeruginosa. Next base: position 5,670,661 of record NZ_LN831024.1, read on the forward strand.
GCCTCGCGCTGGCGGCGGTCAAGCGCCGCCAGGTGGGTCAGGCCCTCGGCCAGGGCCGTCTCGTCGCCCAGCGGGAAGAGGATGCCGACCCCTTCCACCACTTCGCGGGCGCCGCCACAGGCGGTGGCGATCAGCGGTACACCGGCGACCATGGCCTCCAGCAGGACCATGCCGAACGGCTCGTGGTCGGAACTCAGGGCGAAGGCGTCGAACGCCTTGAAGTAGCGCCGTGCCTCTTCGACCTGGCCGAGGAACAGCACGCGCTCGCCGATACCCAGTTCGCAGGCCAGGTCCTTGAGCTGCTCTTCCAGGCGGCCGCTGCCGAGGATCGCCAGCAGGCTGTTCTGCGGCAGGCGCGGCAGCGCGGCGGCAAAGCCGCGCAGCAGGGTAGCCTGGTCCTTGTCCGGATGCAGGCGGCCGACGTTGCCGACCACCCAGGCCTCGTCGGGCAGGCGCAGTTGCCGGCGCGCACTCAGGCGCTCGACCTGCTCGGCCTGCAGCGCAGCGACGTCGATGCGGTTGTAGAGCGTCTCGATCCGCTCCGCCGGCCACTTCGGCAGGCAACGGCGGATATCGTCGCGCACCGCGTCGGACACCGCCAGCAGGCTCAGGCGCTTGCTCATCAGGCCGGCGAAGACCTTGCGCGACAACCGCTGGTAATCGCCGAAGGCGTGGTGCACGCCAATGATCGGCAGACGAGTGGCCAGGCTGGCGATCCAGATCGGCTTGAAGCGGTGCGCGATGCAGAAGCGGAAGTCGCGCGAACGGGCGATCTCGCGCAAGTCGCGGATCGCCTTCAGCTTGAGGCCACGGATGTCCCTGGAGCCGTACTCGAGGAACAGTACCTCGTCGGAGGCGCAACGCGCCGCCACCTCAGGATCGGAACGCCCGGTGAGGAACACCGTGGTGACCTTGTACGGGGTTCCGGCGAACAGGCTGGCGTACTGACGGGCACAGTCGAGGAAAGGCCCGTCGTAGCCGTGACAGAACTGCAGGACGCGAGGTTCAGCCGACCGAGTCATACCAGTCCACGCCCTCCTTCACGACCAGGATGTCCTCCATGATCAGGTACTGCAGATCGGAGCCGAAGAACATGTTCAGGGCGTCGGTCGGCGAGCAGATCATCGGTTCTCCACGACGATTGAGCGAAGTGTTCAGGGCCACGCCGTTGCCGGTGAGGTTCTCCAGTTCCTTCATCAGGTCGTAGTAGCGCGGGTTGTACTCGCGCTTCAGCACCTGGGCGCGGGAGGTGCCGTCCTCGTGCACCACTTCCGGCACTCGCTCCTTCCACTCTTCGTTGACTTCGAAGGTGAAGGTCATGAACGGGGCCGGGTGGTCGATCTTGAACATCTGCGGGCCGACGGTATCCAGCATCGACGGGCAGAAGGGTCGCCAGCGCTCGCGGAACTTGATCTGCGCATTGATCCGGTCGGCCACGCCCGGCACGCTCGGGCAGCCGAGAATGGAGCGGCCACCGAGGGCACGCGGACCGAACTCCATGCGTCCCTGGAACCAGGCCACCGGGTTGCCGTCGGCAAGGATCCTGCCGATACGCCGGCTGCGGTTGTCGATCTTCTGCCACTGCGGCCTGGCCTCGTGACGGGCGCAGGCGGCGATGACGTCCTCGTTGGAATACTCCGGGCCGAGGTAGACGTGCTCCATCTTCTCCACCGGCACGCCGCGCTGGTGCGACACGTAGGCCGCCGCGCCGACCGCGGTGCCGGCGTCGCTGGCCGCCGGCTGGACGAACAGCTCCTTCACTTCGGGGCGCGAGATGATCTTCTGGTTGAGCTTGACGTTCAGCGCGCAGCCGCCGGCGAAAGCGACCTTGCCGGTCTCGCGGATGATATCGCCGAGGTAGTAGTCCATCATCTCCAGCGCGAGCTTCTCGAACAGCGCCTGGATGCTCGCGGCGTAATGGATGTAGGGATCGTCGGCGATGTCGCCTTCGCGCTTGGGCCCCAGCCACTCGATCAGCTTGGGCGAGAAGTAGTAACCCTTGCCTTTCTCCTTGTAGCGGCGGAAGCCGATGACGTTGGCATAGTCGGTGTTGATCACCAGTTCGCCGTTCTCGAACTTGGCGAGACGGGAGAAATCGTACTTGCTGGCGTCACCGTAGGGCGCCATGCCCATGACCTTGAACTCGCCGTCGAGCATGTCGAAGCCGAGGTACTCGGTGATCGCGCCGTACAGGCCGCCCAGCGAATCCGGATCGTAGAACTCCTTGATCTTGTGGATCCGACCGTTCTCGCCCCAGCCGAAGAAAGTGGTGGCGTATTCGCCCTTGCCGTCGATGCCGAGGATCGCGGTCTTTTCCTTGAACCCCGAGCAATGGTAGGCACTGGAGGCGTGGGCAAGGTGGTGCTCGACCGGCTGGATCTTGATTTTCTTCAGGTCGAAGCCGAGTTGCTGCAGGCACCACTCGATGCGCTTGTAGTAACGCTTGTAGCGGCGGTTGCCGAGCAGGATCGCATCCAGCGCGCGATCCGGCGCGTAGGCGTAGCGCTTGGCGTAGTGCCAGCGGGCCTTTTCCATGATGCTGATGGGAGCGAAGGGAATCGCCACCACGTCGACATCGGCCGGCTCGATCCCTGCCTGCTCCAGGCAGAACTTCGCCGATTCGTAGGGCATGCGGTTCTTCGCGTGCTTGTCGCGCACGAAGCGCTCTTCCTCGACGGCCGCGACCAGCTTGCCGTCGATGTACAGGGCGGCGGACGGGTCATGGCTTACGGCGCCAGACAGGCCTAGGACGGTCAATGCCACGGTAGAACCTCTTCAAAGCAGCTCGCGGTTGCGGAGTGGGACCGACAACCGCGGCTTTCGTTTAACTCGTCGACCGCCGCAGGCGGTGGTCGTCGCTTGTCCTTCAAGCCCCGGCGGCGTCGCCGAGGCGGGGAATCCGTTGCTCCAGCAGCCGGTAGAGGCCGCTGTCCTGCGGCCAGTTGCGCAGGAAGCGCGCGCGGTCGCGGGCGTAGGCGCGGGCAAAGGACGCCTGGCTGTGATGCTTGCGCATCGCGTCCAGGTCGATCAGCGCCCATTCGCCGCCTTGTTCATGGGCCTGCCAGAACAGGTTGTGTCCCTTCAGGTCGCCGTGGCTGATGCGTTCGCGGATCAGCGTCGAAAACAGCCGATCCAGTGCCGCCAACTCGGCTTCCGGTGGCGAAACGGCGCCATCGGGCATGTCCAGGCAAGGCTTAAAACGAGCGATTATATCCTGACCGCCGAGATAATCGGTAATCAGGTAGGCGCGCCCGCGCAGCCAGCACCAGCGCCGCTCCAGCATCGCCAGCGGACGGGCGGTGGCGATGCCGAGGAATTCCAGGCGGTTGCCTTCGCGCCAGGAGGCCCAGGCCCGGCTCGGCCGCCAGAAGCGCTTCAGCCAATGGACCCAGCCCTTGATGTTGTAGCGCTTGATGATCAGCGTGCGGCCGTTCGCTTCGACCCGGGCGACGGTGGCCGCGCCGCCGTCCTTGTAGACGTGGCCGGCGGCGATCAGGCGGTCCGCGTCCGCCAGCAGGGGCGCCATCGTCTCGGCCTCGCTGCGGCGGGCGGCGAACAGGCGGAACGGACCGCGCACGACACTGAACAGGCTACAGTCGCGACCGACCTTCCTCAGCAGGTCGCGCACCCGCCAGCGGCGAACCTTGGCGATTTCCTTCTGCAAGGCTTCGAGCGGCAGCGCATGCTCGCCGTTGGCCAGCAGGTAATGCACCAGCAACTCCTCCAGGAAAGGATCGAGGAGCGCCGGCAACTGGGCGAAGAACACCCCGAGGTTTTCCAGCACTTTCTGTCGCGACAGCGGCTGGCCGGGAGTTTCCGCACGCACGCCGCCACCGTCGATGAGATACAGGCGGCCGGCGTGGCGCAACAGGTTGTCCAGGTGCAGGTCGTCCTGCCAGAGGCCCTTTGCATGCAGCTCGCCAATGGCTGCCAGGGCTTCGCCGAGCACCGCTTGCTGGGCATCGCCCAGCGGCGCCTGGGCCTCCACCGCACGCCAGGCGTCACCGAGGCTCTGCGCCGCGTCGAGGTAGTCGAACAGCAGCCAGCCGCCCTCGCCCTGCTGCAGCCCGTCGGCCAGCAGCGCCGGGGTGGTCAGCCCCTGGGCCGCGAGCAGACGCGCCCCTTCCAGTTCGCGCTGGAAATGCCGTGCGGCCTTGCCGCCCACCAGCAGCTTGGCCAGCACCTTGCGCCCACGCCATTCGCCGGCACCGACGTAGCGCTGCCCGGGCAGCACCCGCAGCAGACTGTCCAGGCGCAGTTCGGCAGCGCCAGCGCCATCCGCCAGGGTCACCCGCAATGGCAGTTGCGGGTGGCGCCCGGCGGCTTGCAGTTCGGCCAGTCTCATCGGCGCGACTCCTTGCGCCGACGGCGCTGGTCGAGAAGGCGATACCACTGCTCGACCTCGGCCGAGTCGAGGGGTTCGTCGACATAGGCGGAGATGAATTCGTGCACGTCCGCTTCGCTCCAGTCCGGGGCACGGCGCAGCATCGGCTCCAGGTCCTTGACCTGGTCGCGGCGGCCGAACCAGATCGGGCGGGTCTTCTCCAGGTCGATCAGGCAGGCCTCGAAGACACCATCGGCCCCCTCGCGGAGGAATACATGCTTGGGATAGAAGCAACCATGCATCTGTCCGGCGGCGTGCAGCTGGCGCGCCAGCCTGCCAACCGCCCGGAGAATCGCCCGGCGCCGCTCTTCGGCCAGGTCGTGCCAGGACGCCAGCCAGGTGTCCAGGTCCTGCCAACCGTCCAGGGCGCGGGTCAGGAGGATCGCCTGGCGCTCTCCGCCGACCGCCTGCTGGGCGAAGAACGCCGCCTGCAGGGCGGGAATGCCCAGCGCCCGGTAGCGCTCGATGTTGCGGAACTCGCGGGCGAAGGTCGGCTCGCCCAGCGGATGGCGCAGGCTGCGGGTCAGGTGGTTGCTCTGGCGCTTCAGGTAGTAGGCGGAGTCGCCCAGGTCGAGGCGGTAGACGCTGCTCCAGCCACCCCGCTCGGTATTCGGTTCGTCCACGGCGTCCAGCTGCAAGGCCCACAGGGCGTCGAAGCTGTCCAGACGGTTGCGCTGGAGCAGGTCGTGATCCTGCGCGGCGATGAAAACGCTCATTCGCGCCCCTCGAAGAAAGCCACCACCTGGCGAATACGCTTCTTGTCGGATTCGTTCAGGTGCCGGCGACGGCGATATTGCAGGTAGAAGCGCAGGCGCTGGGTGCGCGACAGGTGGTACTTGGCCACCTTGTCCAGGCAGGCCAGGTCCTTGGTGATCCGATAGCGCAGCATGAAGCTCCACCAGAACGCGCCGTTCGGGCAGTCGATGAAATACACCAGCGGCTGGTCGTCCACCAGCAGGTTGCGCCACTTCAGGTCGTTATGGGTGAAATGCTGGTCGTGCATCAGGCGCGTAGCCTTGGCGATCTGCCGGCTGACGCCGTCCACCCAGCGCGGGTCCTTCAGGCGCGGATCCCGGTTGCAGGCGAGCACCGACAAGTCCTCGGTGCCCGGCAGCTCGCGGGTGATCATGGCGCCGCGCTGGAAGGCGCCGGCCTTGCGCTCCAGCCCCCAGGCGACCACTTCGGCGGTGGGAATGCCCCACTTCTCGAAGCGCTTGAGGTTCTGCCACTCGGCCTTGATCCGCGGTCGCGCCAGGTAGCGGCGCAGGCCCTTGCCGGCGCTGCGGTAGCGCTTGACGTAGTAACGCACGCCGTCGCGCTCGATGCGGATGACTTCGGACAACGGGTCGCGGGTCAGGCGCTCGCCCTCCAGGGCGAACACGCTATCGAGGCTACCGAAGTCGGCGGCCAGGTGACGGTAATCGGGTTCGAGGGTCCACCCCGCCATCAGAGCAGGTCTCCGTAACGCTGCTTGCGTTCGTAGAGTTTTTCCGCCTTGCGTTCCATCCAGGCCAGCAGGCCGGCCTCGTCGCGCAGTATCTCGCGCAACGGCCGGCGGAAATAGGTGCGCAGGAAGCGTAGCTTGTCGCGACGCGTCAGTCCGATGTCCAGCGCAGAGAAATACAATGCCGCCAGATCCTTGTTACGCCAGCGTTTCGGCGTGGCGTCGCGGGTCTGGGCACGGTGCAGATCGATCACCGAGAGGCGGAAATCGTCCGCGCTCACCGGCTTGTCGGTGTGCAACAGGAAATGACAGATGTAGCAGTCGCGATGGTTGACTCCGGCACGGTGCATGTCGCCGACCATCCGCGCCACCGCCTCGACCAGCGCGCGCTTGAGCCGCGGCGGTGGAGGACGTTCGCGCCAGTCCTGGGAGAACACCTCGAGGTCCACGGTCGGCGCCAGTTCCTCGGTGACGATGAAGGAATGCTGCCGCGCCGGATCGCTGCCGCGCTCGCCGTAGGCGACCGCGGTCATGGTCGCTACGCCGGCCTCGTGCAGGCGCCGGATGGCCTGCCACTCCTGGCGCGCGCCGAGCACCGGGAGCTTGGCGGTGAGCAGGTTCTTGGCGATCTCGCCCCAGCCGATGCCACGGTGGATCTTGACGAAGTAGCCACGCCCGTCGACCTCGGTGCGCAGGGTGCGGCGCCCTTCCAGTTCGCGGTAGACCTTGCCTTGCAGCGCCTCCACCGCCTCGAACGGGTCGCGCCCGTTCCACAGGCGCTTGAACGGCTCTTCCAGCACCAGCCTCATGAGGCCTCCCCGAGGATCAGGTCGGCGGCGCGCTGCGGCATGCTGTAGAGGTCGGCGTGATCGGCGTAGGCCAGGCCATTGCGCGACCAGGCGGCGCGCGCCGGAGCGTCCTCCAGCATTTCCGCGAGCAGGCGGTTGAGACTGTCCTGCTCGAAGGGACTCGGCAGCACCCGCCCGGCGTCGGCCTCGGCGATGTAGTGGGCATAGCCGCAGACATCGGTCACCAACACCGGCAGGCCGGAGACCAGCGCCTCCAGCAGCACCGTACCGGTGTTCTCGTTGTAGGCCGGGTGGATCAGCAGGTCGGCGCCGAGCAGGAAGCGCGGGATATCGCTGCGACCCTTGAGGATCTGTACCTGGTCGTTGAGACCGAGGGCGGCGATCTGTAGCAGGAACGGCTTGGGATCGTCCTGGCCGATGGCGATCAGCCGGGTACGCCTGCGCAACGCCTTGGGCAGCGCGGCCAGCGCCTTCAGGCTGCGATCCAGGCCCTTGGTCTTGAAGCCGGAACCGATCTGCACCAGCAGCAGGTCGTCCTCCTCCAGGCCGAACTCGCGGCGGAATTCCGCACGCACGTCCGCGGCGTTGGCCGGCGCCCGGCGATCCTGGCTGATCCCCGGCGGCAGCAGATGGAAACGCTCGGCCTGGGTGCCGTAGTGCTTGACGAAGAGCGGCTGCTGCACCTCGGAGATCATCAGGATCTCGGTCTTCGAGGCCGGGTCGAACACTGCCCGTTCGTAGCCGGCGAAGTGGCGGTAGCGGCCCCACTGGCGGTACAGCGGGTTGCGCAAGGTCTGGGCCTTTTCCTCGAAACAGGCGTCGGCGGCGTAGTAGACATCCAGTCCGGGCATCTTGTTGAAGCCGATCACCCGCTGCACCGGGCGCCTGTCCAGGTCGGCGCGGACCCACGCGGTGAACTTCTCGTTGCGCCGGTGGTTGAAGATCGAGCGCACCGGGGCCACCAGCACTTCGAAGCCGTCCGGCACGTCGCCCTCCCAGATCAGCGTATAGACGCGGATGTCGTGCCCGCGCCGCTGGCATTCCAGGGCGATGCGCATGAAGTCACGCTGCAGGCCGCCGAAGGGGAAGTATTTGTAGAGGATGAACGCCAGGGTCATCGGAGGGTCTCCGGGGCCAGCAGCATGGCCTCCAGCTGGGTGGCCACGCGCTGGGGATTCAGCCGGGTGAAGCACAGCGGCTGCTCACGCTTGAGATCGAACAGTTTGCGATCCTCTTCGGTCGGCTGGTAGGTACAGGTCTTCTTCAGGCACGGCGCACAGGGGAAGTCGCTGCCCAGGTGGACCTGGGAACGCCCGTAGGCGCCGGTGAAGCCAGGATTGGTCGGGCCGAACAGCGACAGCGTCGGCACGTCCAGCGCCGCCGCCAGGTGACCGAGGCCGGTATCCACCGCCACGCAGGCGCGCGCGCCGGCAAGCACCTTGGCCATGCCGGCCAGGGATAATCTGGGGAGTACCGCGGCATTTTCCAACCCCGCCGCCAGGCGCCCGGCCCGCTCCCGCTCGGCGGCGCTGCCCCAGGGCAGGCGCACCGACCAGCCGCGCTCGCACATGCGCTCGGCCAGTTCGCGCCAGTAGGCTTCCGGCCAATGCTTGGTGTCCCAGGTAGTACCGTGCAGGAACACCAGGTACGGCGCGCCAGGGTCGGCGTCGGCCAACTGCTCGCGGTCCAGGCCATAGTCACCGACCGACTCGGGCAACGGGTAGTCCAGCGCCTGGGCGAACAACTGGCGCGTGCGCTCCACCGCATGCTGTCCCCAGGCGACCGGATAGGCACGGCGATAGAAGCGGCTGGCGAGCGGCTCGCGCGCCGAGTCGCGATCGAGACCGGCGACCGGCGTCTTGCCCACGTAGCGGGTCAGCCAGGCACTCTTCAGCAGCCCCTGGGCGTCGATCACCAGGTCATAGTCGACTTCCTTCAGGCGCTGCTTGAAGCGCCGCCATTCGCCGTTGCGCAGGGTCTGCCAGAGGTTCTTTCGCCAGCGCCGGATCGCCACCGGGATCACCCGCGCCACCGCCGGATGCCAGGCGGGAATCTCGGCGAAACCTTCCTCCACCACCCAGTCGAACTGGATGCCGGGAATCGCCCGGGCGGCGTCGGTAAGCGCCGGCAGGGTGTGGATCACGTCGCCGAGGGACGAGGTCTTGACCAGCAGCACCCTCATCCGGCGACCTCGGCAGGGTCGCCGACCAGCCGCTCCAGGGCTTGCAATACCAGGCCAGGCGGCAGCTCGCGGAGGCAATTGTAGTGGCCGAAGCGACAGGTGCGCTCGAAGCACGGGCTGCACTCGAGACCGAGGCGGACGATCTCCACCCGGTCCGCCAGCGGCGGGGTGAACTGCGGCGAGGTGGAGCCATAGACGCCCACCAGCGGGCGATCCAGCGCGGCCGCCACGTGCATCAGGCCGGAATCGTTGGACACCACCGCGCCAGCGCAGGACATCAGGTCGATGGCCTCGGCCAGCGAAGTCTCCCCGGCAAGATTGAAGGACTCCTCGCGCAACCCCGGAATCAGGCGCTGGCGAATCTCCTCTCCACCGGGATGGTCGTTCTTCGAGCCGAACAGCCAGACCTGCCAGCCGGCACGGATCTTCGCCTCGGCGACCGCGGCGTAGTGTTCCGCCGGCCAGCGCTTGGCCTCGCCGAACTCGGCGCCGGGACAGAGCGCCAGCACCGGGCGGTCCAGGCTCAGGGCGAACTTGTCGAGCGCCGCCTGGCGGCTGCCGTCGTCGATCCGCAGGCGCGGCTGCGGATAGGGCTTCGGCAACTCCACGCCCGGCTCGAAGGCCAGGGCCATGAAGCGTTCGATCATCAGCGGATAGCGCTGCTTGTCGAGCTTGCGGATGTCATTGAGCAGCCCGTAGCGCATCTCGCCGCGCCAGCCGGTACGCTTCGGTATTCCGGCGAACCAGGGCACCAGCGCCGACTTCAGCGAGTTGGGCAGCAGGATCGCCTGCTCGTACTGACCGCGCAGGCCGCGTCCGATCCGGCGCCGTGTGGCGACGTCCATCACCCCGTGGCCGAGCGGGAAGCTCAGGGCCTGGCGCACCTCGGGCATGCGCTCGAGGATCGGTCGGCTCCACTCGGGCGCCAGCACGTCGATCATGCACTCGGGATGCCGCTGGCGCAGACACTGGAACAGGGTCTGCGCCATCACCATGTCCCCCACCCAGGAGGGACCTACGATCAGAATTCTCATTCAGGCTCCGGAAATGATCAGGGAGGCTTTCGCCTCCCTGTCACACCCTTCTTCGGTGCTTACTTGACCAGGGTACGCCACTCGGCGTGGGCCTCGGTCTTGCCGCTGACCAGGTCGAAATAGGCTTTCTGCAGCTTTTCGGTGACCGGGCCACGGCGGCCGGCGCCGATCTTGCGACCGTCCACTTCGCGGATCGGCGTGACTTCCGCGGCAGTGCCAGTGAAGAAGGCCTCGTCGGCGATGTACACCTCGTCGCGGGTGATGCGCTTCTCGACCAGTTTAAAACCGTGTTCGGCGGCCAGGGTCAGGATAGTGTTACGAGTGATGCCGTTCAGGCAGGCGGTGACTTCCGGGGTGTAGATCACGCCATCCTTGATGATGAAGATGTTCTCGCCGGAGCCTTCGGCCACGTAGCCTTCCGGATCGAGCATCATGGCCTCGTCGGCGCCGCCGGAGATCGCTTCCTGGAGGGCCAGCATCGAGTTGATGTAGGCGCCGTTGGACTTGGCGCGGGTCATCGAGATGTTGACGTGGTGGCGGGTGAAGGAACTGGTGCGCACCTTGATGCCTTGCTGCAGGGCTTCCTCGCCCATGTAGGCGCCCCAGCTCCAGGCGGCGATGATCACATGGACCTTCAGGCCGCTGGCGCGCAGGCCCATGCCTTCGCTTCCGTAGAACACCATCGGGCGGATATAGGCGCTTTCCAGGTTGTTCTCGCGCACGGCGGCGCGGGTCGCCTCGTTGATCTCGTCGCGGCTGTACGGGATCTGCATGTTCATGATGTGCGCGGAGTCGAACAGCCGGTCGGTATGCGCCTGCAGGCGGAAGATCGCCGTGCCCTGCGGGGTGTCGTAGGCGCGCACGCCCTCGAACACGCCCATTCCATAGTGCAGGGTATGGGTCAGCACGTGCGTGGTCGCGTCGCGCCACTGCACCAGTTCACCGTCATACCAGATCACGCCATCACGATCGGCCATCGACATAGTTGCCAGCTCCTTCAGATATTCGTTACGTACTTGCGTTACGTGCCTGAGTGGATCAGCCGAGCCGCAGCTCGCGCCAGATCCTGATCACTTCTCGCCGCTCCGTCTGGAAGTGCTCGCCGCTCACGACCCCGGCCTCCTTCTGTAGTGCCAGGCGGTGTGCGGCTGCGCGATAGGCCTTGTAGGCCTCCTGCAGGAGACGGACGTCCTCGCTGGCGATCAGGCCAGCCCGTTCCAGTCCTTCCAGAATGCGGATGTTATCGGTGAATTCGAGCAGCGCCGGGTGTTCTCCGGACCAAGCTAGAACCGCATATTGCACCATAAATTCGATATCGACGATACCACCGGCATCGTGCTTGAGATCGAAGGCTGCCGTGGCCTCGAAGGCATTCGAGGCGGTACCGGCGGCGGTCGCGCGGGTTCCCAGGTTGTCGCGCATCTTGGCGCGCATTTCGCTGACTTCGGTGCGCAACGCGTCGAGATCGCGCGGCCTCGCCAGCACCTCGGCACGTACCGCCTCGAAGCTCGCCTGCACCCGCCGGCAACCGGCCAGCACCCGGGCGCGGACCAACGCCTGGTGCTCCCAGGTCCAGGCCTCCTGCTCCTGGTAGCGCTGGAAGGCGCCCAGCGAACTCACCAGCAGGCCGGCCGCGCCGCTCGGACGCAGGCGCATGTCGACCTCGTAGAGGGTGCCGGATGGCGTCTGCGCGGTGAGGAAATGGATGATCTTCTGCCCCAGGCGGGTAAAGAACTGCGCGCCATCGATGGATTTGCCGCCATCGGTCTCGCACTGGGGGTCGCCGTCATGGATGAACACCAGGTCGAGGTCCGAGCCATGGCCGAACTCCAGCCCGCCGACCTTGCCGTAGCCGACGATGACGAAGTCCGGATCGCACGGCGTGCCGTCGGCGCGCAACGGCCGGCCATGACGCTGCACCAACTGCCGCCAGGCCAGTTCGAGGACCTCGACGAGGATCGCCTCGGCCAGCCAGGTCAGGTAGTCGCTGACCTTCATCAACGGCAGCGTGCCGGCGATCTCCGAGGCCGCCACCCGCAGCCCGTGGGCCAGCTTGAAGTGACGAAGGGTCTCCATTTGCTGCTCGAGGTCGTCCTCGGGAATCCGCATCAGCCGTTCGCGCAGCTCGGCGGCCAGCTCGGCGGCCTGTGGAGGACGGAACAGGCGCCCCTCGTTGAGCAGCTCGTCGAGCAGAATCGGGAACCGCGCGATCTGCTCGGCAACCATCGGGCTGGCCGCGCAGAGGGTCAGCAGGCGCTCCAGCGCGCCGGGGTTCTCGGTCAGCAACACCAGGTAGGCGGAACGCCGCGCCACCGCTTCCACCAGCGGCAGGACCCGCTCCAGCACCAGGTCCGGCTGGGGGTTTTCCACGGTCATCGCCAGCAGGCGCGGAACGAAGGCATCCAGGCGCTCCCGGCCGAGACGCTGCATCGCTCGTACCTGGGGGCCGTGGCGCAGATCGCTGAGACGCTTCCAGGCCGCCTCGGCATCGACGAAGCCGGCGTCGGCCAGTTGCCGGCTGGCCGACTCCTCGTCCAGCGCCTCCTCCCACAGCGGGATCCACTCGGCGCCGACGCTGCCGCAGGCCGCCTCGCCGCTTTCGTCCTCGTCCGGGTCGGCGATCACCTGGCGGAAGTGCCAGTCGATGCGCGCCCGCCAGTGGCTCAGGCGCTCGTGGAATGCGGCCCAACTGGCGAAGCCCATGATGAAGGCCACGCGGATGCGGTCGTATTCGTCGCTGGGCAGCATTTGCGTCTGCCGGTCGGCCAGCGCCTGGATGGCATGCTCGGCGTAGCGCAGGAACTCGTAGCCGCCGCGCAGCTCCTCGACCACCGCCGGCGGCAGGTAGCCCTGCCCCTCCAGGGTCGCCAGCACCTTCAGCAGCGGCCGTTGCTGCAAGCTCAGGTCGCGCCCGCCATGGATCAACTGGAAGGCCTGGGCGATGAACTCCACCTCGCGGATACCGCCTTCGCCCAGCTTGATGTTTTCCGACATCCCCTTGCGCCGGACCTCCTGCTGGATCAGCTGCTTCATGGTGCGCAGCGCCTCGATGGCGGAAAAGTCCAGGTAGCGCCGATAGACGAACGGCCGCAGCATGCCGAGCAGTTGCTCGCCTGCCTGCTGGTCGCCGCCGACCACCCGCGCCTTGATCATCGCGTAGCGCTCCCAGTCGCGCCCCTGGTCCTGGTAGTACTGCTCCAGCGCGGCGAAGCTGTAGACCAGCGGTCCGCTGGAGCCGTAGGGACGCAGGCGCATGTCGACGCGGAAGACGAAGCCGTCGACGGTGATCGCATCCAGCGCCTTGATCAGCTTCTGCCCCAGGCGGGTGAAGAACTCCTGGTTGTCCAGCGAACGCTTCGCCCCCTCGGTCTCGCCGCCCTCCGGGTAACCGAAGATCAGGTCGATGTCCGACGACAGGTTGAGTTCCACCGCGCCCAGCTTGCCCATGCCGAGGACCACCATCCGCTGCGGTTCGCCGGAGCGCCGGCCGATCGGCGTGCCGAACTGCTCGCACTGGCGCCGATGGAGCCACTCGCAAGCCAGGTCGATGCAGGCGTCGGCCAGGGCCGACAGGTCGCGACAGGTTTCCGCCAGCGCGGCGCGGCGGGTCAGGTCGCGCCAGATGATGCGCAGTTGCTGGCGTGTGCGGAAACGTCGCAGGCGCCGACCGAGTTCGTCCTCGTCGGCGCAATCCTCCAGCCGCGCCTGCAACTGACTGCGCAGTTCGCCGGGCGCGTGGGGGTTCTCCAGCTCGCCGCGTTCGGCCAGTTCCAGCAGCATCGCCGGGTCGCGCACTGCCTGCTCGGCGACGAAATCGCTGGCCGCGGCGACCCGTCGGAAATCCTCCAGGCGCTCCTCGGGCCAGGCCTCCAGGCGGGCCAGGGCGGCGGCATCGAGGGCGGCGACAGCGGAGCGGAGGGCAGTCCCGGCGCGTTCGGCGGCGGGCAGCAGGGTGGCCGGCAGATTCGCCAGCGAAGGCAGGCTCATGGTCTATCCTGTTTGGGCTTCCGACCGAAGACCACAGGCTCGACGCACAACGTCGAAAAGGCTCTACATCGGGCCTTATAGCCTGACAGCGACAATCGAAATGTAGTTTTACTACTAAAAATTGTATCCAGAGGGCTGTTTCTCAGACTGATCTGTAGTAAAACTACAAGTCGCCGGGTACACCCCCGGAGAACATCCAAGAATTAGCTGCGGTCGCCCACGAGGCCGGCCGCTCACCTATGGCATCCGATTCTGGAAGCCTTTCCGCCCTGGAGCAAGCCATGCAAGACCTCGATCCCGTCGAAACCCAGGAATGGCTGGACGCCCTGGAGTCCGTACTCGACCGCGAAGGTGAAGACCGCGCTCATTACCTGATGACCCGCATGGGCGAGCTGGCCAGCCGTAGCGGCACCCAACTGCCCTACGCGATCACCACGCCCTATCGCAACACCATTCCGGTAACCCACGAAGCACGCATGCCCGGCGACCTGTTCATGGAACGCCGGATCCGCTCCCTGGTGCGCTGGAACGCCCTGGCGATGGTGATGCGGGCGAACAAGCACGACCCGGACCTGGGCGGCCACATCTCCACCTTCGCCTCCTCGGCGACCCTCTACGACATCGGCTTCAACTATTTCTTCCAGGCTCCCACCGACGAACACGGCGGCGACCTGGTGTTCTTCCAGGGCCACGCGTCCCCCGGCGTCTACGCCCGGGCCTTCCTCGAAGGCCGCATCAGCGAGGAACAACTGGAGAACTTCCGCCAGGAAGTGGACGGCAACGGCCTGTCCTCCTATCCGCACCCCTGGCTGATGCCAGACTTCTGGCAGTTCCCCACCGTATCCATGGGCCTTGGCCCGATCCAGGCGATCTACCAGGCACGTTTCATGAAGTACCTGGAAAGCCGCGGCTTCATCCCCGCCGGCAAGCAGAAGGTCTGGTGCTTCATGGGCGACGGCGAGTGCGACGAGCCGGAATCCCTCGGCGCGATCTCCCTGGCCGGCCGCGAGAAACTCGACAACCTGATCTTCGTCATCAACTGCAACCTGCAGCGCCTCGACGGCCCGGTCCGCGGCAACGCCAAGATCATCCAGGAGCTGGAAGGCGTGTTCCGCGGCGCCGAGTGGAACGTCAACAAGGTCATCTGGGGTCGCTTCTGGGACCCGCTGTTCGCCAAGGACACCGCCGGCCTGCTGCAACAGCGCATGGACGAGGTCATCGACGGCGAATACCAGAACTACAAGGCGAAAGACGGCGCCTACGTGCGCGAGCACTTCTTCGGCGCGCGTCCGGAACTGCTGGAAATGGTCAAGGACCTTTCCGACGAGGAAATCTGGAAGCTCAACCGCGGCGGCCACGACCCCTACAAGGTCTATGCGGCCTACCACCAGGCGGTCAACCACAAGGGCCAGCCGACCGTCATCCTGGCCAAGACCATCAAGGGCTACGGCACCGGCAGCGGCGAAGCGAAGAACATCGCGCACAACGTGAAGAAGGTCGACGTCGACAGCCTGCGCGCGTTCCGCGACAAGTTCGACATCCCGGTCAAGGACGCCGACCTGGAGAAGCTGCCGTTCTACAAGCCTGAAGAAGGCAGCGCCGAGGCCAAGTACCTGGCCGAGCGCCGCGCCGCGCTGGGCGGCTTCATGCCGGTGCGCCGGCAGAAGAGCATGAGCGTGCCGGTTCCGCCGCTGGAAACCCTGAAGGCCATGCTCGACGGCTCCGGCGATCGCGAGATCTCCACCACCATGGCCTTCGTGCGGATCATCTCGCAGTTGGTCAAGGACAAGGAACTCGGCCCGCGCATCGTCCCGATCGTCCCGGACGAGGCCCGTACCTTCGGCATGGAAGGCATGTTCCGCCAGCTCGGCATCTACTCCTCGGTCGGCCAGCTCTACGAGCCGGTGGACAAGGACCAGGTGATGTTCTACCGCGAGGACAAGAAGGGCCAGATCCTCGAGGAAGGCATCAACGAGGCCGGCGCCATGTCCAGCTGGATTGCCGCCGGTACCTCCTACAGCACCCACAACCAGCCGATGCTGCCGTTCTACATCTTCTATTCGATGTTCGGCTTCCAGCGCATCGGCGACCTGGCCTGGGCCGCCGGCGACAGCCGCGCGCACGGCTTCCTGATCGGCGGCACCGCCGGTCGCACCACGCTGAACGGCGAAGGCCTGCAGCACGAGGACGGCCACAGCCACCTGCTGGCCTCGACCATCCCGAACTGCCGCACCTACGATCCGACCTACGCCTACGAACTGGCGGTGATCATCCGCGAAGGCTCGCGGCAGATGATCGAAGAGCAGCAGGACATCTTCTACTACATCACCGTGATGAACGAGAACTACGTCCAGCCGGCCATGCCGAAGGGCGCAGAGGAAGGCATCATCAAGGGCATGTACCTCCTCGAGGAGGACAAGAAGGAAGCCGCTCACCACGTGCAACTGCTGGGCTCCGGCACCATCCTGCGCGAAGTCGAGGAAGCGGCCAAGCTGCTGCGCAACGACTTCGGTATCGGCGCCGACGTCTGGAGCGTGCCGAGCTTCAACGAGCTGCGTCGCGACGGCCTTGCCGTCGAGCGCTGGAACCGCCTGCATCCGGGCCAGAAGCCGAAGCAGAGCTACGTCGAGGAGTGCCTGGGCGGCCGTCGCGGCCCGGTGATCGCCTCCACCGACTACATGAAGCTCTACGCCGAGCAGATCCGCCAGTGGGTTCCCTCCAAGGAGTACAAGGTGCTCGGCACCGACGGCTTCGGCCGCAGCGACAGCCGCAAGAAGCTGCGCAACTTCTTCGAAGTGGATCGTCACTGGGTGGTGCTGGCCGCGCTCGAAGCGCTGGCCGATCGCGGCGATATCGAGCCGAAAGTGGTGGCCGAGGCCATCGCCAAGTACGGTATCGATCCGGAGAAGCGCAACCCGCTGGATTGCTAATTCGCTCCATACTCCCCTCGGCAGCGAGGGGTTTCGAGCACGCCGGCGCCGCCAACGGGCGGCGCCGGCTCACAACGAACCAAGGACCAAAAGTCTTTGTTTTGCGCGCCGCACAGCGGTGGTGGCACGTAAAAGGAGAGGAATGTGAGCGAACTCATTCGCGTACCCGACATCGGCAACGGTGAGGGTGAAGTCATCGAGCTGCTGGTCAAGCCCGGCGACAAGGTCGAGGCCGATCAGAGCCTGCTGACCCTGGAATCCGACAAGGCCAGCATGGAAATCCCCAGTCCCAAGGCCGGGGTAGTGAAAAGCATCAAGGCGAAGGTCGGCGACACCTTGAAAGAAGGTGACGAAATCCTCGAGCTGGAAGTGGAAGGCGGCGAACAGCCTGCCGAAGCCAAGGCCGAGGCAGCGCCCGCCCAACCGGAAGCGCCGAAAGCCGAAGCGCCTGCTCCCGCCCCGAGCGAGAGCAAGCCGGCCGCCCCCGCCGCAGCCAGTGTCCAGGACATCAAGGTCCCGGACATCGGCTCGGCCGGCAAGGCCAACATCATCGAAGTGATGGTCAAGGCTGGCGACACGGTCGAGGCCGACCAGTCGCTGATCACCCTGGAATCCGACAAGGCCAGCATGGAGATCCCTTCGCCGGCCTCCGGCGTGGTGGAAAGCGTCTCGATCAAGGTCGGTGACGAAGTCGGCACCGGCGACCTGATCCTCAAGCTGAAGGTGGAAGGCGCCGCTCCGGCAGCCGAAGAGCAGCCGGCAGCCGCTCCGGCCCAGGCCGCGGCGCCCGCCGCCGAGCAGAAGCCCGCCGCGGCGGCCCCTGCGCCAGCCAAGGCCGATACCCCGGCTCCGGTCGGCGCACCCAGCCGCGACGGCGCCAAGGTCCACGCCGGCCCGGCGGTGCGCATGCTGGCGCGCGAGTTCGGCGTCGAGCTGAGCGAAGTGAAAGCCAGCGGTCCCAAGGGCCGCATCCTCAAGGAAGACGTCCAGGTCTTCGTCAAGGAGCAACTGCAGCGCGCCAAGTCCGGCGGTGCCGGCGCCACCGGCGGAGCCGGCATCCCGCCGATCCCGGAAGTCGACTTCAGCAAGTTCGGCGAAGTGGAAGAAGTGGCGATGACCCGCCTGATGCAGGTCGGCGCCGCCAACCTGCATCGCAGCTGGCTGAACGTGCCGCACGTGACCCAGTTCGACCAGTCGGACATCACCGACATGGAAGCCTTCCGCGTTGCCCAGAAGGCCGCGGCGGAGAAGGCCGGGGTCAAGCTGACCGTACTGCCGATCCTGCTCAAGGCCTGCGCCCACCTGCTCAAGGAACTGCCGGACTTCAACAGTTCGCTGGCCCCCAGCGGCAAGGCGCTGATTCGCAAGAAGTACGTACACATCGGCTTCGCCGTGGACACTCCGGACGGCCTGCTGGTCCCGGTGATCCGCGATGTCGACCGGAAGAGCCTCCTGCAACTGGCCGCCGAGGCCGCCGAGCTGGCCGACAAGGCCCGCAACAAGAAGCTCTCGGCCGATGCCATGCAGGGCGCCTGCTTCACCATCTCCAGTCTCGGCCACATCGGCGGCACCGGCTTCACGCCGATCGTCAACGCGCCGGAAGTGGCGATCCTCGGTGTGTCCAAGGCGACCATGCAGCCGGTATGGGACGGCAAGGCCTTCCAGCCGCGCCTGATGCTGCCGCTGTCGCTGTCCTACGACCATCGCGTGATCAACGGTGCCGCCGCGGCGCGCTTCACCAAGCGCCTGGGCGAGCTGCTGGCGGACATCCGCACCCTGCTCCTGTAATACCTGCGCCGCTCCCCACGGAGCGGCCAGCCCCTCTCGCGAGCATGCCACGCTCGTCTCTCGGCCCCACCGGATGGTGGGGCTTTTTTTGCCCGCCTGACGGCTCGGCGAAACTGCGTCCCGTCGTACCGCCAGCGAATGCCACAGGACCCGCAGGCGCGAGTTCGGCGCGCACGATGACAGGCGCTCGACGCCAACCCTCCCGGCGAAGCCAACCCTACGAAAAACAGGGCTTTTCCAGCGGCACCGCAGACCTCCGACCGTCCAGCGGTTTTTTCCCGGATACGCTTAACTTGGGCCCTGCCGGGCCGATACAGAGTTACTTGTCAGACCAATCGGCATAATGCACCCTTTGCCTGCACCCCATCGAAACGGGTCGAGGCCTCCCCCTCGCTCAGTACCTGGAATCAGCCTCGCATGAAAAGTCATCCCGATGCCGCCAGCCGTTCGGCGGCCGAGGTTGTCACGCAGCTACCCGTGCCGTCGCGGCTCGGGCTGCTGCGTTTCGAGCGGCTGAACGAGCCGAGCTGGGCACTGCTGTTCCTCGATCCTGCCTGCGAGCGCCAGTCGGGCTGCCGGCGACTACCCTCTGCGCACTGCTCGATGCGCCTTACGCCAGCCTGATGGAACCCGAGGCCCGCCACCGCCTGCACGAGCAGATCCAGCAGCAACTGGTGAAGCGCCCGCACTACCAGGTGAGCTACAAGCTGCACACACCCAACGGCGTGCTGACCATGCTGGAGTTCGGCGAAGCCTTCCAGCAGCATGGCCGCCAGTTGCTGCACGGCTACCTGATGGTCGAGGAGCGAGCGGAGAGCGCCGAGCGCAGCGAACAGTTGCTCGACCTGGAATCGCAGAACCTGCGCCTGAAGGCGTCCCTGGACCTCTACCAGCGCTCCCAGGACGACCACCTGCAACACCTGCTGCGCTCGCGCACCCAGCAGAACCTGATCGTCCGCCTGGCCCGCCATCGCTACCTGTCCAGCGACCCGCTGCTGGAGGCTGCGCAACTGATCACCCAGGCCGCCTGCGAAGCCTACGGCACCGCGCGAGCCGGCATCTGGCGGCTGCTCGACGACCAGCGCCTGGAAGCGGTGACCGTCTACCGCCGCGACCTCGACCAGTACGAGAAGCCCCAGAGCATCGACGCCAGCCGCTACCCCGCCTACCTCGAGGCGGTACACAGCGGGCGCGCCATCGACGCCCACAACGCCCAGCGCGACCCACGCACCCAGGAACTCTACAAGGACTACCTGAAGCCGCTGGGCGTCAACGCCCTGCTCGACGCCACCATCCGCATCGGCGGCGAGGTGGTCGGCGTGCTGTGCCTGGAACACGCCGGCGAGAACCGCATGTGGCAGAGCGACGAGATCGCCTTCGCCGGGGAACTCGCCGACCAGTACGCGCAGGTCCTGATGAACCACGAGCGACGCAATGTCTCCAGCGCCCTGCACCTGTTCCAGCGCGCGGTGGAACAGAGCGCCAGCGCCTTCCTGCTGATCGACCGCGACGGCGTGGTGGAATACGTCAATCCGAGCTTCACCTCGATCACCCAGTACAGCGCCGACGAAGTGCGTAACCGACGCCTGTCCGAGCTTCCGGCGCTGGAGAACCTCAGCGAGCTGCTGTTCGACGCGCGTTCCGCGCTGACCCAGCAGAACAGCTGGCAGGGCGAGTTCCGCAGCCGCCGCAAGAACCACGAGCCTTACTGGGGCCAGTTGTCGCTGTCGAAGGTCTACGACGATCTCGGCGAGCTGACCCACTACATCGGCATCTACGAAGACATCACGCAGAACAAGCTGGCCCAGCAGCACATCGAGAAACTCGCCTACCGCGACAACCTCACCGGCCTGGCCAACCGGCACTATTTCATCGGCGCCCTCGAGGAACGCCTGGAAAGCAGCGGCGACCGCCCGCTCAGCCTGCTGCTGGTGGACATCGACAACTTCAAGCGGATCAATGACAGCCTCGGCCACCAGACCGGCGACAAGCTGCTGGTCAGCCTGGCCCGGCGCTTGCGCAGTTGCCTCGGCGACGGCGCCACCCTGGCGCGCTTCGCCAGCAACGAGTTCGCCGTGCTGCTCGACGACACCGCGGTGGAAAAGGGCGAAAGCATTGCCGCGCAGGTCCTGCACATGCTCGACAAGCCGCTGTTCGTCGACAACCAGTTGATCAACATCACCGGCTCCATCGGCCTGGCCAGCGCCCCGCAGCACGGCTGCGACCCGCAGACCCTGATGAAGTACGCCGGCCTGGCGCTGCACAAGGCCAAGGCCAACGGCAAGCACCAGGTCCAGGTGTTCACCGAGGCGCTGACCGCCGAGGCCAGCTACAAGCTGTTCGTCGAGAGCAACTTGCGCCGCGCCCTGGCGCAGAACGAACTGGCGGTGCACTACCAGCCCAAGCTGTGCCTGCGCAGCGGCCAGTTGCTCGGCCTGGAAGCCCTGCTGCGCTGGCAGCATCCGGAAAAAGGCATGATCCGCCCGGACCGCTTCATCAGCGTGGCCGAGGAAACCGGGCTGATCGTGCCGATCGGCAAGTGGGTGATCCGCGAAGCCTGTCGCCAGGCCCGCGAGCTGGCCGAGGCCGGGCTGGGCGAGCTGCAGATCGCCATCAACCTGTCGCCCAAGCAGTTCACCGACCCGGACCTGGTCGGCTCGATCGCGGCGATCCTCCACGAAGAGAACATCCCGGCCAGCCAGCTGGAACTGGAGCTCACCGAAAGCCTGCTGCTGGACGCCACCGACGATACCCGCCAGCAACTCGAACGCCTGAAGAGCCTCGGCCTGACCCTGGCGATGGACGACTTCGGCACCGGCTACTCGTCACTGAGCTACCTGAAGAAATTCCCCATCGACGTGATCAAGATCGACCGCAGCTTCATCAAGGACATCCCGGACAGCCAGGACGACATGGAAATCACCTCGGCGGTGATCGCCATGGCCCACAACCTCAAGCTCAAGGTAGTCGCCGAAGGCGTGGAGAGCGCCGAGCAACTGGCCTTCCTCCGGCGCAACCGCTGCGACATCGGCCAGGGCTACCTGTTCGACCGGCCGATCCCCAGCGACCTGCTCAATACCAGTCTGCTGCGCTATCCTTGCCGCACCCTGCACTGATCGCCCAGGCCTCCCCCGCCGGCGCGGAAAGGCTGTACTCTCTGTGCTCATCCGCGAGTCATTCGCCTACCCCCTGAGCAGGAGACGAGAGCCATGGTTCTGCGTTCTGAAATCCTCACCAAGAAAAGCGAGCTGCCCACGCCGGACCAGGCCCTGCCGGGTCGCGAAAGCGCCATGCCGGTGCCCGAAGCGCACTTCGTCAACGGCCGCCCGCTGACCGCGCCGTTCCCCGCCGGCCTGCAACAGGTGCTGTTCGGCATGGGCTGCTTCTGGGGCGCCGAGCGTCGCCTCTGGCAGCAACCGGGTGTCTGGGTGACCGCGGTGGGTTATGCCGGCGGCTACACGCCGAACCCGACCTACGACGAAGTCTGCTCCGGCCTGACCGGCCACAGCGAGGTCGTGCTGGTGGTCTACAACCCGCAGGAGACCAGCTTCGAACAGCTGCTCAAGGTATTCTGGGAAGCCCACGATCCGACCCAGGGCATGCGCCAGGGCGGCGACATCGGCACCCAGTACCGCTCGGTGATCTACACCTTCGACGCGGCCCAGAAAGCCGCGGCCATGGCCAGCCGGGAGAGCTTCCAAGCCGAACTGGCGAAAGCCGGCTACGACCGCATCACCACCGAGATCGCCGACGTCCCGCCCTTCTACTACGCCGAGGCCTACCACCAGCAGTACCTGGCGAAGAACCCCAACGGCTACTGCGGCCTGGGCGGCACCGGGGTGTGCCTGCCGGCCTGACGACTATTCCGCCACCAGCCAGTCGAGACGCCAGCCGCCCTGGCTCTGGGCCATGACCTCGGCCAGCCAGGGCAGCAGGTCGCGCAGTTCGTCCTCCAGCGGCCACGGCGGATTGACGATGGCCAGCCCGGAGCCGTTGAAACGCTCGGCGTCGTCGATCGGATGCACGTGCAGCTCGGCACGCAGCAGCTTCGGCGCGACGCTACGTTCCAGGGCCTGGTAGAAACGCTTGAGCTGGCGCTCGTCCTTGATCGGATACCAGATCACCACCACCGTCTGGCGCATCCGCCCGATCGCCTCGTCGAGCGCAGCGACACAACGCTGCAATTCGTCGGCCTGCTCGAACGGCGGATCGATCAGCAGCACCGCGCGCTTTTCCGGCGCCGGCAGGAACGCCCGCGGCAGCAGCCAACCGTCGCCCTGGTGCACGGCGACCCGCCGTTCGCCAGCCATGTTGGCCTTGAGCAGGCGGCCGTCCTCGGGATGCAGTTCGTTGAGCAGCACGCGGTCCTGGGCGCGGGTCAGGCGCCGCGCCAGTTCCGGCGAGCCCGGGTAGTAGCGCAGGGAGCCGTCCGGATTCAGGTGACGGATCACGTCCAGGTAATCGTCCAGTTGCTCGGGCAGGCCTTCGCGCTCCCACAGGCGGGCGATGCCCTGCTCCCACTCGCCGGTGCGGCTGGCCTCGTCACCCTGCAGGTCGTAGAGGCCGACCCCGGAATGGCTGTCCAGGTAGGCGTACGGCGTGTCCTTGCGCCCCAGCAGGGCGAAGATCCGCGCCAGCACCAGGTGCTTGAAGACATCGGCATGGTTGCCGGCGTGGTAAGCGTGACGATAATTCATGATGACTGCTCCTTGGACAGCGCCAGGCAGCGCTGCTAGCCGGACCGCCCGGCCCCGGCGGATTCGCGCCGACCCCGCGTCGGCACAGGCCCTCGCCCATGGGCGAGGGGCGCGGATTCTACCAGCCTCCCGAGGCTTCGGCAGCGGTCTCGCCGTCGCAGGTTTGGCCCTTGTATCACGCATATCGATGTTGGTTGGCGACCTTCATTCACCAGCCTAGACTCGCTGGCACCCTGGCACCGCCTGCGACGGTCGATGCCTTCGCCGCGCCGCCCCACGATCCCCTTTCGCCGAGGTCGTCATGTCCGAAACCCTGCTCAGTTCCCGCAACCTAGCGTTCGAGCTGTACGAAGTCCTCGATGCCGAAGCCCTGACCCAGCGCCCGCGCTTCGCCGAACATAGCCGCGAAACCTTCGATGCCGCCCTCGGCACCGCGCGGAGCCTGGCGGAAAAGCTGTTCGCCCCGCACAACCGCAAGGGCGACGAACACGAGCCGCTCTATGAGAATGGCTCAGCCACGCTGATTCCGGAAGTGAAGCCGGCAGTGGATGCCTTCCTCGACGCCGGCTTCCTCAACGCCACCCGCAGCTTCGAGCAAGGCGGCATGCAGTTGCCGACCCTGCTGTCGCAGGCCTGCTTCGCCCACTTCCAGGCGGCCAACGTCGGTAGCTCGGCCTATCCGTTCCTGACCATGGGTGCCGCCAACCTGATCGAGAGCTTCGGCAGCGAGGAGCAGAAGCAGCGCTTCCTGCAACCGATGATCGAGGGCCGCTTCTTCGGCACCATGGCCCTCACCGAACCGCACGCCGGCTCCTCCCTCTCCGACATCCGCACCCGCGCCGAACCGGCCGCCGACGGCAGCTATCGGATCAAGGGCAACAAGATCTTCATTTCCGGCGGCGACCACCCGCTCTCCGAGAACATCGTGCATATGGTCCTGGCCAAGCTGCCGGATGCACCGCCGGGGGTGAAAGGCATCTCGCTGTTCATCGTGCCGAAGTTCCTGGTCAACGCCGACGGCAGCCTCGGGCCGCGCAACGACGTGATCCTCGCCGGCCTGTTCCACAAGATGGGTTATCGCGGCACCACCTCCACCGCGCTGAACTTCGGCGACAACGGCGCCTGCGTCGGCTACCTGGTGGGCAAGCCGCACCACGGCCTGGCCTACATGTTCCAGATGATGAACGAGGCGCGCATCGGCGTCGGCATGGGCGCGGTGATGCTTGGCTATGCCGGTTACCTCTATTCGCTGGAGTACGCCCGCGAACGCCCGCAGGGCCGCCTGCCGGACGGCAAGGACCCGAGCGCGCCACAGGTGGCGATCATCCGCCACGCCGACGTGCGGCGCATGCTGCTGACCCAGAAGGCCTATGTCGAAGGCGCCTTCGACCTGGGCCTGTACGCCGCGCGCCTGTTCGACGACAGCCAGACCCTGGAAGACGACGAACAGCGCCGCCAGGCCCACGACCTGCTCGACCTGCTGACCCCGATCGTCAAGTCCTGGCCCTCGGAGTTCTGCCTGAAGGCCAACGAGCTGGCGATCCAGATCCTCGGCGGCCACGGCTACACCCGCGAATACCCGGTGGAACAGTACTACCGCGACAATCGCCTGAACCCGATCCACGAAGGCACCCACGGCATCCAGTCCCTCGACCTGCTGGGACGCAAGGTCGGGCAGAACAATGGCGCCGGCCTGCGCCAGCTGACCCGCCTGATCCAGGACGCCTGCCGGCGCGCCGAAGCCCACCCATCCCTGGTCGCCCTGCGCCAGCCGCTGGAACGGCTGGTGGCGCGGCTGTCCGAGGTGACCCTGGCACTGCTCGGCGACCTGATGCAGGGCCAGGTCAACCAGGGCCTGGCCAACTCGGCGCTGTACCTGAAAGTGTTCGGCCATGCGGTGATCGGCTGGCGCTGGCTGGAGCAGGCGATCCGCGCCGAGGAAGGGCTGGCTCGCGGCGACTGCGCCGACGCCGACTTCTATCGCGGCAAGTTGCAGGCCGCACGCTACTTCCTGACCTGGGAAGTGCCTGGCTGCCACCACGAACTGGCGCTGCTGGAGGCCCGCGACGACGTGTGTTCGAGCATGCAGGAAGAATGGTTCTGATCCTGCCTGCCCTTTCCCGCCCCGGTCACGTCCGGGGCTTTTTTATGTCCGGGCATGGACGCCGGGTTGCCGTTGCCTGGCGGCCACGCCGGCGAGTCCGCGCGCACTCGCCCGGACAACGCGAAAGCCTTGGAATTCCTTCGAAAAAAACCGCAGCCGCCCCTTTACAGTCCGCCAAATCCGCAGGTTAGAATCACTTGGCATGCGGCCTGCATCCTGTCTACGTAATTCCCCTACGTAAAACCGACCCGTAGCGTCGCCTTCCCCCTGTCCCGCCGCGAGGAGGCCGACCTTGGACGCCGTCACCGTCAATAATTTCTTCCTGATCGGGGCGGTGCTGGTCGGCATGAGCATCCTCGTCAGCTCGCTGTCCTCCCGCCTGGGCATCCCGATCCTGGTGATCTTCCTCGCCGTCGGCATGATCGCCGGCAACGACGGGGTCGGCGGCATCGTCTTCGACAACTATCCGATGGCCTACCTGGTGGGCAACCTGGCGCTCGCCGTGATCCTCCTCGACGGCGGCCTGCGCACCCGCGTCTCCAGCTTCCGCGTGGCGCTCTGGCCGGCATTGTCGCTGGCCACCCTGGGCGTGCTGGTGACCACCGGCCTGACCGGCATCGCGGCAGCCTGGCTGTTCGACCTGCACTGGATGGAAGGCCTGCTGATCGGCGCCATCGTCGGCTCCACCGATGCCGCCGCGGTGTTCTCCCTGCTCGGCGGCAAAGGTCTCAACGAGCGGGTCACCGCGACCCTGGAAATCGAATCGGGCAGCAACGACCCAATGGCGGTGTTCCTCACCGTGACCCTGATCGAGATGCTCGCCAGCGGCCAGACCGGCCTCAGCTGGGGCTTCGCCCTGCACCTGGTGCAGCAGTTCGGTCTCGGCGCCCTGCTCGGTCTTGGCGGCGGCTGGTTGCTGCTGCAACTGATCAACCGCATGCACCTGGCCGGCGGCCTCTACCCGTTGCTGGTGATCAGCGGTGGCCTGCTGGTGTTCGCCCTGGCCAACGCCGTCGGCGGCAGCGGCATCCTCGCCATCTACCTGTGCGGCCTGCTCCTCGGCAACCGCCCGATCCGCAGCCGCCACGGCATCCTGCACATGCTCGACGGCATGGCCTGGCTGGCGCAGATCGGCATGTTCCTGGTCCTCGGCCTGCTGGTCACACCCCACGACCTGTGGCCGATCGCCCTGCCGGCACTGGCCCTGGCGCTGTGGATGATCCTGGTGGCACGACCGCTGTCGGTACTGATCGGACTGATCCCGTTCCGCGCCTTCCACGACCGCGAGAAAGCCTTCATCGCCTGGGTCGGCCTGCGCGGCGCGGTGCCGATCATCCTCGCGGTGTTCCCGCTGATGGCCGGCCTGCCGAACGCCCAGCTGTTCTTCAACGTGGCCTTCTTCATCGTCCTGGTCTCGCTGCTGGTGCAGGGCACCAGCCTGCCCTGGGCGGCCAGGCTGCTGCGGGTGGTGGTGCCGCCGGATCCGGCACCGATATCCCGCGCCGGCCTGGAGATCCACCCGACCAGCGAGTGGGAGCTGTTCGTCTACCACCTGAACAAGGAAAAGTGGTGCATCGGCGCCGCCCTGCGCGAGCTGAAGATGCCCGGCGGGACCCGGATCGCCGCGCTGTTCCGCGGCACCGAACTGCTCCACCCGTCGGGCAGCACCATCCTCGAGGCCGACGACATTCTCTGCGTGATCGGCCACGAACACGACCTGCCGGCCCTCGGCAAGCTGTTCAGCCAGGCGCCCGACCGGGGCCTCGGCGCGCGCTTCTTCGGCGACTTCGTGCTGGAAGGCGATGCCCAGCTGTCGGCGGTGGCCTCGCTCTACGGCCTGAAGCTCGACGGCATCGACGGCGAGCAAGCGCTGGGCCGCTTCATCGCCCACGAGATCGGCGGCGAAGCGGTGATCGGCGACCAGGTGGAGTGGAACGGCCTGACCTGGACCGTGGCCGCCCTGGAAGGCAACCGTATCCGCAAGGTCGGCGTGAAGTTTCCGGAAGGCCGCCCAGGGCCCGGACTTTTCCTCTGATTTCCTGTCGAATTCCCGTTCCGAGGCGCCTTGCGGCGCCTCGGAGCCACCACTAACCTGCATTCACCCTTCTTCGAGTCTCTTCTCGACCATGCCTGCCCTCCGCTCCCTGATCGCTATTCTTTTCCTCGGCCTCTGCCTTGCCAGTCCGCCGCTCCTCGCCCAGTCCGAGCCGCCCTCGGCCGAGACCGTCCAGCAAAGCCTCGACAAGCTGGCCGAGCGCAAGCTCGCCGAAGCCGACCAGAAGGTCGCCAAGGCCAGCCTCGAACAGACCCTCAAGTTCCTCGCCGCGCGCGACGAAGCGCTGCAGAGCCTGGAGGACCTGAAAAAGCGCCTGAGCGACGCGCCCCGGCAGATCGAGGAAAACCAGCGCGAACTGGAGCGCCTGAAGAAGACCAAAGAACGTCCGGTCAGCGAACGCTACAGCGGCGAGAGCGCGGCCCGCCTGGAAATGCTGCTCAACGACCGCACCACCCAGCAGGCCGAGTGGCAGAAGGCCCTGGGCGAGGCCAACAGCCTGTCGATCACCGCCGAGACCCGTCCGGAACGAGCCCAGGCCGGCATCAGCAGCATGCAGGCACGGATCCTGGAAATCGGCTCGCTGCTCAAGGCCGGCAAGGAAAGCAGCAAGACGATCAACGCCGACCGTCGCGGTGAGCTGCTCGCCGAGCAGGCCGCATTGACCGTGCAGAGCCAGCTGTTGCGCCAGGAGCTGGCCGGCAACAACCTGCTGCAGGACCTCGGCAAGAGCCAGCACGATCTGCTCACCGAGAAGATCTCGCGCCTGGAAAAGGAAACCCTCGACCTGCAGGCGCTGATCAGCGAGAAGCGCCGCGAGCAGTCGGAAAAGACCGTCGCCGAGCTGTCCAAGGAAGGCGCCCAGGGGGCCGGCACCGACAGCCTGCTGAGCCAGGAGAACGCCAAGAACCTGCGTCTCTCCGACTACCTCCTGCGTGCCACCGACCGCCTCAACGTGCTCACCCGGCGCAACCTCGAGACCAAGCAGCAACTGGACAACCTGACCCAGTCCAACCAGGCCCTCGAGGAACAGATCAACGTCCTGCGCGGCAGCCTGCTGCTGTCGCGCATCCTCTACAAGCAGAAACAGGCGCTGCCCAAGATCAAGGCCGACCAGAGCCTGGCCGACGAGATCGCCGACCTGCGCCTCGGCCAGTTCGAACTGAACCAGGAACGCGACAAGCTGGCGACCCCGCAGCAATACCTGGACGACCTGCTCGCCCAGCAGCCCAGCGAGCAGGTCACGCCGGAACTGCGCAAGGATCTCGACACCCTGTTGGCAACCCGTTCCGAGTTGCTCGAACGGCTCAACCACGAACTCAACGCGCTGCTCAACGAAGCGATCACCTTGCAGTTGAACCAGAAACAGTTGCTTTCCACCAGCGAGAGCCTGCGCACCACCCTCGACGAGCAGATGTTCTGGATTCCCAGCAACCAGCCGCTCGACCTGTCCTGGTTCAAGATGACCCCGACCCTGCTGAAGAACCAGCTCACCGAGATCCCCTGGGGCTCCGGGGTGCGTGAACTGGGCGAAGGCCTGGTCGATCGGCCGCTGCTGTTCCTGCCGCTGTTCCTGCTGATCGCCGCGCTGCTGTGGAAACGCCGCTACCTGTACGACAAGCTGGCGGAGCTGAACGACGACATCGGCCACTTCAAGCGCGACAGCCAGCTGCATACCCCGCTGGCGATCCTGATCACCATCCTCCTCGCCCTGCCCGGCACCCTGACCTTCGCCGTCGCCGGGCTGGCCCTGCTGCTGGACGCCCGCGGCCAGAACGCCACCCTTGGCAGCGCCCTGCTGGAAATGGCCCAGGTCTGGCTGCTGTTCTACACCGCCCATCGCATCCTCACCCCGGGCGGCATCGCCGAGCGGCATTTCCACTGGAGCCGCGAACAGGTCGGCTTCCTCGACCGGCACCTGGTCCGCCTCGGCGTTGTGGTCCTGGCGCTGGTCGGCGTGGTGACGGTGGCCGAGCACCAGCCGGCGAGTCTGGCCGACGACGTGATCGGCATCGCCGTGGTCCTGCTCGGCTACGCGGCCATGGCCTGGCTGCTCAGCCGCCTGCTGTTCAGCAGCCCCGGCGACGAACGTCCGTCGCTGATCAAGATGATCGTCGGCATCCTCTTCACCGCGCTGCCGCTGGTGCTCTTCGTCGCGGTCTGCTTCGGCTACTACTACACCTCGCTGAAGCTCACCGACCGTCTCATCGATACCCTTTACCTGCTGCTGCTCTGGTTCGTCATCGAAGCCGCCTTCGTCCGCGGCCTGGGCGTGGCGGCCCGGCGCCTGGCCTACGCCCGGGCCCTGGCGAAACGGCAGAACGCGGCGAAGGAAGGCGTCGACGGCGAGACCAACGTCGAGGAGCCGACCCTCGGCATCGAGCAGATCAACCAGCAATCGCTGCGGCTGATCCGCCTGGCCCTGCTGATCGGCTTCATCGTCTGCCTGTACTGGGTCTGGGCCGACCTGATCAGCGTGATCTCCTACCTCGACAACGTCACCCTGTACCAGTACACCGCCGGCACCGGCGAAGCGGCCACCAGCGTGCCGATCAGCCTGCGCGACTTCCTCGCGGCGCTGGCCATCGCGGTGGTCACCGTGGCCTTGGCGCGCAACCTGCCCGGCCTGCTGGAAGTCCTGGTACTGCAGCGCCTGACCCTGGCCCAGGGCAGCGCCTACGCCACCACCACCCTGCTTTCCTACGCCATCAGCGGCATCGGCATCGTCAGCGCCCTGTCTACCCTCGGGGTCAGCTGGGACAAGCTGCAATGGCTGGTGGCGGCGCTCTCGGTAGGCCTCGGTTTCGGCCTGCAGGCGATCTTCTCCAACTTCGTCTCCGGCCTGATCATCCTCTTCGAGCGTCCGGTACGAATCGGCGACGTGGTGACCATCGGCAACCTGTCCGGCACGGTCAGCCGGATCCGCATCCGCGCCACCACCATCACCGATTTCGACCGCAAGGAGATCATCGTCCCGAACCAGACCTTCATCACCGGGCAACTGGTGAACTGGTCGCTGAGCGATACCGTGACCCGGGTCACCATCAAGATCGGCCTGGCCTACGAGACCGACCTGCCGCTGGCGCGCAAGCTGATGATGCAGGCGGTCAAGGAAAACCCGCGGGTACTGCGCGACCCGGAGCCGCTGCTGTACTTCCTGACCATCAGCGCCAGTACCTTCGACTACGAGCTGCGCTTCCACGTCCGCGAACTGGGCGACCGCAATCCCTCTACCGACGAGATCCTGACGAAGATCGCCACCAGCTTCCGCGAACACAAGATCGACATGGCTTTCAACCAGGTCGATGTGTTCGTCAAGAACCTCCAGGGCCAGCAGGTCCAGCTGTTCGTCGGCGAGCCGCAGCACAGCGGCGTCGGCAATCCGCCCGCGCTCAAGGGCCAGGACGGTCCCGCCGAACCGACCCGCTGAACCTCCGGGCCTGGACGCCCTCCGGCAATTCCCAGCACAATGCTCGGGAATTGCCGGAGGCCTCTCTTGAAATCACTCGACGACCTCGACTTCGACAACCGCTTCGCCCGCCTGGGCGACGCCTTCTCCACCGAAGTCCTGCCCGACCCCATCGCCGAGCCGCGCCTGGTGGTAGCCAGCCCCGCCGCCCTGGCGCTGCTCGACCTGCCAGCGGAAACCAGCGACGAAGCGCTGTTCGCCGAACTGTTCGGCGGGCACAAGCTGTGGTCGGAAGCCGAGCCGCGGGCGATGGTGTATTCCGGCCACCAATTCGGCTCCTATAACCCGCGCCTGGGCGACGGCCGCGGCCTGCTGCTCGGCGAGGTGATCAACCAGGCCGGCGAGCACTGGGACCTGCACCTCAAGGGCGCCGGCCAGACCCCCTACTCGCGGATGGGCGACGGGCGCGCCGTGCTGCGCTCGTCGATCCGCGAGTTCCTCGCCTCCGAAGCCCTTCCGGCACTGGGCATTCCCAGCAGCCGGGCGCTCTGCGTGATCGGTTCGAGCACGCCGGTCTGGCGCGAGAAGAAGGAAAGCGCGGCGACGCTGCTGCGCCTGGCGCCCAGCCACGTGCGCTTCGGTCACTTCGAATACTTCTACTACACCCGCCAGCACGACCAGTTGAAACAGTTGGCGGCGTTCGTTCTGGAACACCACTTCGCCGACTGCAACGCAGCCGAGCGGCCATACGCGGCGATGTTCCGCCAGGTCGTCGAGCGCAACGCCGAACTCATCGCCCGCTGGCAGGCCTATGGCTTCTGCCACGGGGTGATGAACACCGACAACATGTCGATCCTCGGCATTACCTTCGACTACGGGCCCTACGCCTTCCTCGACGATTTCGACGCCAATCACATCTGCAACCACTCCGACGACGCCGGCCGCTACTCCTTCAGCAACCAGGTACCGATCGCCCATTGGAACCTGGCCGCCCTGGCCCAGGCGCTGACGCCACTGGTGGAAGTGGACGAACTGCGCGCCAGCCTCGACCTGTTCCTGCCCCTCTACCAGGCCCACTACCTCGACCTGATGCGCCGGCGCCTGGGCCTGGGCGTCGCCGCGGAGAACGACCAGGCCCTGGTCCAGGAACTGTTGCAGCGCATGCAGGGCAGCGCGGTGGATTACTCGCTGTTCTTCCGCCGACTCGGCGAAGAGACTCCGGAGCGGGCGCTGGCCAGCCTGCGCGACGACTTCGTCGACCGCGAGGCCTTCGACCGCTGGGCCGAGGCCTACCGCCGGCGCGTCGAGGAAGAAGGCGGAGACCAGGAGTCGCGGCGCCGGCGCATGCACGCGGTCAATCCGCTCTATGTGCTGCGCAACTACCTGGCACAGCAGGCCATCGAAGCGGCCGAGCAGGGCGACTACACGGAAGTCCGCTTGCTGCACCAGGTACTGAGTCGCCCGTTCGAGGAACAGCCGGGCATGGAGCGCTTCACTCGGCGCCCGCCGGACTGGGGGCGGCACCTGGAAATCAGTTGCTCCTCCTGACGGGATACCCTGACAGAACGGCGGCCGATAATGCCGCAATGGAATAAATACCTTCGGAAAACTTCTTAGACGCACTAAGAAAAGCCGATTATCTTCGCCGCCACACTTATTCCAGCCTGTTCTACCACCTCCTGTCAGGCGCCTTGCCGCATGAAGATACGCGACCTCGATCTCAGCCAGAGTTCGATCAACACCGAACACCAGGCGCTAGGTCTGCCTCCTGTCGAAGATTTCGTCACCCATCCGGACGACCACCCGGTACTGCGCGCCGCCATGTGGGCGGCGGTGCTGATCCTGGTCGGCCTGCTCGCCTTCCTGGCCTGGCGCCTGTTCTTCGACAACGGCGGCAGCAGCGGCTTCGAGATCATCGAGCAGGCCCTGACCAGCCGAGGTTTCTGGAGCGCGGTGGCGGTGGGCTTCTTCGCCCAGGTGATCGACGGTGCGCTGGGCATGGCCTACGGCATTACTGCCACCACCTTCCTGCTCAGCGCTGGCGCCACGCCGGCCGCCGCCAGCGCCAGCGTGCACATCGCCGAAGTGTTCACCACCGGCTTTTCCGGGATTTCCCACGTCAAGCTCGGCAACGTCAACAAGTCACTCTTCCTCCGCCTGCTGCTGCCGGGAATGATCGGCGCGGTGCTCGGCGCCGTGCTGATCACCCGCTTCGACGGCCACCAGCTCAAGCCCTTCATCTCCGCCTACCTGCTGCTGATGGGCCTGTACATCCTGAGCAAGGCCTACCGCCACGTGATCAAGCGCCGGGCACCGCGCCACGTGGCCAAGCTGGCACTCTTCGGCGGCTTCGTCGATGCCGCCGGCGGCGGCGGCTGGGGCCCGGTGGTCACCAGCAGCCTGATCGGCTCGGGTAGCGACCCGCGCACCACCATCGGCTCGGTGAACTTCGCCGAGTTCTTCCTGACCATCGCCAGCGCCACCTCCTTCATCCTCCTCGCCGGCCAGCCGGACACCTGGAAGATGGTCGCCGGACTGGTCTTCGGCGGCCTGTTCGCCGCGCCGTTCGCCGCCCTGCTGTGCAAGAAGCTTTCGCCGCGCACCCTGCTGGTCATCGTCGGCACCCTGATCACCCTGATCAGCGCCTACAACATCTACATCGGCCTGCGCTGACAGGCATAAGCGGCGAACACAACGGTCTAACCAGGCACGCTTTTCCTTGCCCGGGCGCATTGACCCGCCCGGCGCGCTTTCCCATGCTGCGTCCTTCCAATCTGCCCGAAGGAACGCTGCATGAAACTGGAAACCCTGGCCGTCCACGCCGGCTACAGCCCTGACCCGTCCACCCGCGCGGTGGCGGTGCCGATCTACCAGACCACCTCCTACGCTTTCGACGACACCCAGCATGGCGCCGACCTGTTCGACCTGAAGGTACCGGGCAACATCTACACACGGATCATGAACCCCACCAACGATGTACTGGAACAGCGCGTCGCGGCGCTGGAAGGCGGGGTCGGGGCGCTGGCGGTGGCCTCGGGGATGGCGGCCATCACCTACGCGATCCAGACCGTCGCCGAAGCCGGCGACAACATCGTCTCGGTGGCCAAGCTCTACGGCGGCACCTACAACCTGCTGGCCCACACCCTGCCACGCATCGGCATCCAGGCGCGCTTCGCCGCCCACGACGACATCGCCGCCCTGGAAGCGCTGATCGACGAGCGGACCAAGGCCGTGTTCTGCGAAACCATCGGCAACCCGGCGGGCAACATCATCGACCTGCAGGCACTGGCCGACGCCGCTCACCGCCACGGCGTACCGCTGATCGTCGACAACACGGTAGCCACCCCGGTGCTCTGCCGACCGTTCGAGCACGGTGCCGACATCATCGTGCACTCGCTGACCAAGTACATGGGCGGCCACGGCACCAGCATCGGCGGGATCGTGGTCGACTCCGGCAAATTCGACTGGGCGGCGAACAAGTCGCGCTTCCCGCTGCTGAACACGCCCGATCCGTCCTACCACGGCGTCACCTACACCGAGGCCTTCGGACCCGCCGCCTTCATCGGCCGCTGCCGGGTGGTACCGCTGCGCAACATGGGCGCGGCGCTCTCGCCGTTCAACGCCTTCCTCATCCTCCAAGGCCTGGAGACCCTGGCGCTGCGCATGGAGCGCCACTGCGACAACGCCCTCGCCGTAGCCCGCTACCTGCAACAACATCCGCAGGTGGCCTGGGTGAAATACGCCGGCCTCGCCGACAACCCCGAGCACGCCCTGGCCCGGCGCTATCTGGGGGCCGCCCGGCGGCGATCCTGTCCTTCGGCATCCAGGGCGGCAGCGCCGCCGGCGCGCGCTTCATCGACGCCTTGAAGCTGGTGGTGCGGCTGGTCAACATCGGCGACGCCAAGTCCCTGGCCTGCCACCCGGCGAGCACCACCCACCGCCAGTTGAACGCAGAGGAACTGGCCCGCGCCGGAGTCTCCGACGACATGGTGCGGCTGTCGATCGGCATCGAGCACATCGACGACATCCTCGCCGACCTC
This sequence comes from Pseudomonas aeruginosa, assembly GCF_001457615.1. GTDB lineage: Bacteria > Pseudomonadota > Gammaproteobacteria > Pseudomonadales > Pseudomonadaceae > Pseudomonas > Pseudomonas aeruginosa. Next base: position 5,705,522 of record NZ_LN831024.1, read on the forward strand.
GACCAGGCCCTGGCCGCCGCCGCACGCTGAGCGGATCGGTCAGTCCGGGCGAGCGTTTCGGTCCTTGCCCGGCCTGGCCGGCCGGCTAGTCTGGCTGGGATCCCCGACATGGAGAGCGCCATGCCACTGCCCACCGAACTCGCCAGGCACCTGACCGAAGAAAAGATCGCCTTCGTCCAGCGCAGCGGACTCAGGGCGGAAGTCCTCGAACCCGGCTACGTGCGCCTGCGCATGCCGGGCGCCGGCAACGAGAACCACATCGGCAGCATGTACGCAGGGGCGCTCTTCACCCTCGCCGAAATTCCCGGTGGCGCGCTGTTCCTGACCAGCTTCGACAGCGCCCGCTTCTATCCCATCGTCAAGGAGATGACCTTGCGCTTCCGCCGCCCGGCCAAGGGCGACATCCGCGTCGAGGCACGCCTGGATGCCGAGCGCATCCGCCAACTGGAAACCGAGGCCGGGGAGCGCGGCAAGGCCGAATACAGCCTCGAACTGCAACTCACCGACGAGCAGGGGGAGGTGGTGGCGGAAAGCACCGCGCTGTACCAGCTACGCAGCCACGCGCGGCCCTGACTGGCAGATTTCGCAGGGCACGGCGAAGGTTTTTTCTGCCATGGATCAAGGTCCGTAGCGAGCTGCGGCGCGACAGTGGAGAAGCCAGCGTAGCCATCCCACGGAGTCCGCCATGATCCGCCACCTCCTGGTCGCCCACGACCTCACCCCGGAAGCCGACGTCGCCCTCGCCCGCGCCGCCCAACTGGCCCGCCAGCACGATGCGCGGGTCAGCCTGCTGCACGTGTACGACCCGGGGCTATCGGCGTCGGCGGTGAAGACCGTCAGCGCCATGCTGCAGCTCAAGCGCAAGGAGGCCGGCCTCGACGAGGACAGCGCCATCCACCTGTTCAGGGGCCAGCCGATCGACGGCATCCTGCAGCAGACCCGGGCGCTCGAACCGGACCTGCTGCTGATGGGCGCACACCACCAGAAGACCTTCGAACGCTTCGGCAACACCACCCTCGACCAGGTGGTGCGGCGCAGCCGGGTGCCGGTGCTGCTCGCCGTGCGCGAGGCGGACGAACCCTACCGCCAGGCGCTCAGCGCCCTGGACTTTTCCCAGTGCGCCTGTACCGCGCTGCGCCAGGCCTACCGCCTGCTGCCGGTGGAAGCCGACCTGCACGCCCTGCACGTGTTCGAGTCCCCGACGACGGCGTGCTCGGCCTGCCCAGGCAGAATGCCGCGCACCTGGCCACCCAGGCCGGGCTGATCGAACAATTGCTGAGCGACGAGCAGGAGCGCCTGCCGGGCGTCGGGCCGCAGCTGAGCCACGAAGTGGTTCCCGGCGTGCTGCCGTACAGCCTGGACGCCGCGTTGAAGCAGCGCCAGCCGGAGCTGCTCGCCCTCGGCCGGCACAGCCGCAACGCGCTGATGCAGGCGCTGCTCGGCAACCTGGCGCAACGTTACCTGCGCCAGCCGAGCTGCGACGTCCTGGTTACCTCGTAGAAGCGCTGCCGCAGAGGCTGCTCAGCTTTCGAGCAGCCCGTGCAACTCGACGAACTGCTGGGTCAACTTGTGCCGCGGTTCGAGGAAGATCAGCGGGGTACAAGCCTGGTGCGACTCGCGCATCTTCACCGAACTCATCAGGTACACCGGCAGCACCGGCAGTTCCTCCGCCACCAGCTCGTCGAGCAGTTGCTGCGGCAGGCTGGCGCGCGGCTGGAACTGGTTGACCACGATGCCCTCGACCTGCAGGTCTTCGTTGTGGTCGTCACGCAGTTCCTCGATCTCCTGGAGAAGGCCATACAGCGCCTGGCGGGAGAAGCTGTCGCAATCGAAGGGAATCAGGCAGCGATCGGCAGCGATCAGCGCAGATACCGTGTAGAAATTCAGTGCCGGCGGGGTATCCAGGTAGATCCGGTCGTAGTCTTCGTCCAGTTCGTCCAGCAATTTGCGCAGCTTGTTGATCTTGTGCTTCGACTCCAGCTTCGGCTGCAGGTCGGCCAGTTCGGGGCTGGAGGTGACGATGTGCAGGTTGTCGAACGGCGTCTCGTAGATCTCGACCCTGCCCTTCTTGCTGAAGGGCCCGGAAGACAAGGTCTGCTTGAAGAAGTCGGCGATCCCCACCGGCAGGTCCTCGCCGGTCAGTCCGGTCAGGTAGTGCGTGGAGTTGGCCTGGGCGTCCAGGTCCACCAGCAGGGTGCGATAGCCCTCCGCCGCGCTGACCGCCGCCAGGTTGCAGGCGATGCTGGACTTGCCTACCCCGCCTTTCTGATTGAACACCACGCGCCGCATGGGAAATCTCCGTGAGCCGAGCCTGATCCCGGATGATAGGCAAAGCCGCGGGCAAGCGCGAGCGCCGTCTCGGTCCTGACGTAGAGCGGTTCAGCGCCGGCGCAGGCTGGCCGCCTCACGGGTCACCAGGTCGATGAAGGACAGCGCCAGCGGCGAGCCCTCGTTCTGCCGACGGACCAGCCATACCGCAGTCGTCGCCTCGGGATCGCTCAGGGTGCGGTAGACCACGCCGTCGACCCGGGTGCGGCGGAACGACGCCGGCAGGATCGACACCCCCAGTCCAGCCGAGACCAGGCCGATGATGGTCATCGCCTCGCTGGCCTCCTGGGCGATGCGCGGGCTGAAGCCGGCCTGTCGGGTCAGGGCGATGACCTGGTCGTAGAGCCCGGTGCCGTAGCTGCGCGGGAAGAACACGAAGGGCTCCTCGGCCAGGGCGGCGATGGCCAGGCCATCCTCGCTGCCGGCCGCCAGCGGATGGTCGGCCCGCAGCACCGCCACCAGCGGTTCGCGGAACAACTCCACCCAATGCACCGCATCCGGCAGCGCCAGCGGGCGGATCACGCCCACCTGCAGGCTTTCCTCGAGCAGCGCCTTGAGTACCTGGCGGCTGCTCATTTCCTGCAGGTCGAGGTGTACGTCCGGATAGGCCTTGCGGAAGGCATGGATGCTGCTGGGTATGGTCGAGGTGAAGGGTGCCGAGGAAGTGAAACCGATCTTCAGCTCGCCCAGTTCCCCCAGGTGGGCCCGACGCGCCAGCAACACCGCCTTGTCTACCTGGGCCAGCACCTGGCGGGACTCGTCGAGGAACAGCCGGCCGGCGTCGGTGAGTTCGACGCGGCGGTTGGTGCGCTCGAACAGGCGCGCACCGATTTCCTCCTCCAGCGCCTGGATCTGCTGGCTCAACGGCGGCTGGGAGATCCCCAGGCGCTCGGCGGCGCGGCCGAAGTGCAGCTCCTCGGCGACGGCGATGAAATAGCGCAGGTGCCTGAGTTCCACGCGGCCCCTCCAATTAGGTCTTTTTACATATCAATCGTGTCGATCAATATATTGGAAATCATATAAACCTATCTATATCCTTTGCCACATAACCTCCAACAACGACCCCTTGTCCCTGAAATCCAGGTGGCGCGGCCTCGTTGTGCCTGCTCGCCACCGACCCCAGAGGTGCCCCGTGAGCAATCCGCAAGTCCGGCCACAGGCCGAAGAAGAACCCGCGTTAATCGAGGCGGCCCGCGAAGCAGCCAACGAGGTGCTGGAAGCCGCCACCGAAGTCGAACGCTATATCGAGAAAGGCACCCCGCAGTTCATGCGCACCTCGCTGGCGCTGTTCTCCGGCGGTTTCGCCACCTTTGCCCTGCTCTACTGCATCCAGCCGATGATGCCGGTGCTGTCCAAGGCGTTTTCCATCAGCGCCGCGGAAAGCAGCCTGGCATTGTCCGTCGCCACCGCCATGCTCGCCCTTGGCCTGCTGGTCACCGGCCCGATCTCCGACGCGATCGGTCGCAAGCCGGTGATGGTCGTCTCGCTGCTGGCCGCCGCGCTGTTCACCCTCGGCAGCGCGGTGATGCCCACCTGGCATGGCGTGCTGCTGATGCGCGCGCTGGTCGGGCTGTCCTTGAGCGGCCTGGCCGCGGTGGCGATGACCTATCTCAGCGAAGAGATCCATCCGCAGCACATCGGCTTGTCGATGGGCCTGTACATCGGCGGCAACGCCATCGGCGGGATGAGCGGACGCCTGATCAGCGGCGTCCTGGTCGATTTCATCTCCTGGCATGCCGCACTGGCGGTCCTCGGCGGCCTGGCCCTGGTCGCCGCGCTGGTGTTCTGGCGCGTGCTGCCCGAATCGAAACACTTCCGGCCGGCACCGCTGAAGCCGGCGACCCTGCTCAACGGCTACCGCTTGCACTTCCGCGACGCCGGACTGCCCTGGCTGTTCCTGATCGGTTTCCTGCTGATGGGCAGCTTCGTCACCCTGTTCAACTACATCGGCTACCGCCTGCTGGCCGAGCCCTACCACATGAGCCAGGCGGTGGTCGGCGTGCTCTCGGTGGTTTACCTCTCGGGCATCTACAGCTCGGCCTGGGTCGGTTCGCTGGCCGACAAGCTGGGGCGACGCAAGGTGCTCTGGGCGGTCATCCTGCTGATGCTCGGCGGCCTGCTGCTGACCCTGTTCGAGCCGATCCCGCTGATGCTCGCCGGCCTGCTGCTATTCACCTTCGGCTTCTTCGGCGCGCACTCGGTGGCGAGCAGTTGGATCGGGCGCCGCGCCCTGCGCGCCAAGGGCCAGGCCTCGTCGCTCTACCTGTTCAGCTACTACGTCGGCTCGAGCCTGGCCGGCACCCTCGGCGGGGTGTTCTGGCATTACTACGGCTGGAACGGCATCGGGCTGTTCATCGGCTCGCTGCTGGTGGTCGCGGTATTGGTCTCGCTGCACCTGGCGCGCCTGCCGGCCCTGCCTGGCAACACCCTGGCGCAGGCCGCCCACTGAGTTCGATGCGCCGGTCTCCCGGCGCCTTCACTCCGACCAGAAGCGTACTCCGGTCAGTTCTTCCGATAGCGCCCACAGCCGCGCGGCCAGCCCCAGGTCGCGCGCATTCCGCGGAATCCGCGCCGCCGCCGGATAACCGCGGGTTTCCAGCCAGCGATCCGGGCCAACATAGGCGCCGCCATACCAGCGCTGTTCGGTCAGCGCGGAAAGTGCCGGCAACGCCCCCATCTCCGCCGATTGCGCGAACGCTCCGTTGGCCACCTTCATCGCCCAGCGTCCCAGGCGCGAACCGGACATCGCCGGCGCCGCGTACTGCAGGTTGGTCGCCGCGTAGCCCGGATGCGCCGCCAGGCTCTGCAGAAGCACGCCCCGCTGGCCGGCGCGGCGCTGCAACTCCAGGCTGAACAGCAGATTGGCCTGCTTGCTGTGGCAATAGGCGAGATAGCGGTTGTAGCCGCGCTCGGCGTTGAGGTCGTCGAGCGGCAGCCAGCCGAACTGGTTGAAACCGCTGGTCATGCCCACCACCCTGGGCCGTGGAGCGGCCAGCAACGACTCCAGCAGCAGTCCCGTAAGGGCGAAGTGGCCGAGGTGATTGGTGCCCATCTGCATCTCGAAACCGTCGCGGGTACGCCGCAGGGGCAGGAACATCACTCCGGCGTTGTTGAAAAAGAGATCGAGGCGTTCGTGGCGCTGACGGAAACCGGCGGCGCAGGCGCGGATCGAGGCGAGGTCGGCCAGGTCGAGATCGGCCAGCTCCAGGCGTGCCTGGGGATACTCGTCGAGGATCGCCCGCCGCGCCCGCTCCGCCTGTTCGCGATTGCGGCAGGCCATCACCACGGTCGCCCCTTTGCCGGCCAGCGTGCGCGCCGCCTGCCAACCCAGGCCGCTGTTGGCGCCGGTGACCAGCGCCAGGCGCCCGGCCAGTTGTGGAATGTTGCGTCGTGCCCAGGGATGCATCGCTCGTTCTCCGCTTGACTGCGTTGCCGGGCAGTATCGCGGCACCAGCCAATGCAGCGGCAGACGCGCTCGCACCAGACTGCCGATCATTTCGGGCCAGGACACGCCAGCATGAGCCGCCGCACGGACTCCGACGCACCGACCATCACCGCCGCCTACCCGCGCCTGCTGCTCGGCCTGCTGGAGGAACGCGGCCTGGACGGACGTGCGCTGCTGCGGGAAATCGGTCTGTCGACGCTGCGACTGGAAGAGCCGGAAGCACGCGTCACATCGCAGCAGTACCAGGCGATCGCCGCCACGGCGCTCGCGCTGAGCGGCGACCCCGGCCTCGGCGCACAGCTCGCCTTGCGCACGCCTCCCACCGCCCATGGCAGCCTGGGCTACGCGATGATGGCCTCGGCGACGCTCGGCGATGCCTTGTGCCTGGCGCTGCGCTACATGCCGCTGCTGCAGGGCAACGTCGAAATCAGCCTGCTGCGCGAGGACGAGCAGGTGATCCTGCGCCTGCTGCCAGGCCCTGCGCTCCCGCCGGCGCTGCACCGGTACTTCAGCGAAGCCCTGCTGATCGGCCTGTATCGCTCCGGCGCCTGGCTGCTCGGCGAACCGGCCCTGGTCGGCAGGCTCGACTTCGACTACCCCGAACCTGCCGTGCCTGTGCCGCTGCCGCAGTGCCGCTACGACCAGGCCCACGTCCAGTTGGTGTTCCCCGCCATCCTGCTCGCCCGCTCGCTACCGATGGCCGATCCGGCTGCGTTGCGCCGCGCCCGCGAACACTGCGAGCGCGAACTGGCGCTGCTCGATGCCGGCCGCCGGGACATCTGCGCCCGCGTGCGGCTGGAGCTGGAACGCCAGGAACAGCGCTTCCCCAACCTGGAGGAAGTAGCCGCGCGCCTGCACCTGTCCAGCCGCAGCCTCAAGCGGCATCTGCATGACGCCGGCACCAGCTTTCGCCAGTTGCTCGGTCAGGCTCGCCAGCGCCAGGCCTTGCGATTGCTGCGGCGTCCCGAGGTGTCGTTGCAGCGTATCGCCCTGTACCTGGGTTACAGCGATCCAACCAACTTCACCCGCGCCTTCAAGCGCTGGACCGGCGAGCCGCCGAGCGACACCCGCGCCCGCCTGCTGGGCGGGCAACCAGTTTCACGAACAAATGCCAAGCGCTCGACAAATCCCTCGCGTTTCCCTTGAGCGCAGCAAGCGCTGTTCTATGCTGCTGCGGCCGGCATCCGGCCGGCCTCGACAGCGATATGAAAGGGACTTTATGAAACCAGCGATCAAGCGCGCCTGCCTGCTCGGCACGGCACTGTTCTCCCTCTGCGCCAGCGCAGCCCAGGCGGCCGGCGTTCTGGTAGGAACCTGGGACCTGCGGGGCAACGGCCAGCTCGCCGCGGTCTACCGCGACGGCGCCAACCTGCAGGTGGTGGAAGGCGGCAGCACCCGCAACTACAGCTTCGGCAACGTGGTCTGGTCGGTCTTCGGCGCCACCGATACCGACGGCCAGCCCGGCGCGGAAATCCTGGTCAAGGCCGGTCCCGACCTGGTGATCGTTTCCCACGCCAGCACCACCCAGCGCAAGTACCCGGTAGGCAACGTCTCCTGGGCGATCATGCGCGCCACCGACGTCGACAACGTCGCCGGCGACGAAGTCATCCTCAGCATCGGCAACGGCGTGCGCACCGTATTCGATCGCACCCGTACGCAACGCGACGCCACCTTCAGCTACAACGGCACCTGGGGCCTGTTCGACGTCGCCGACGTGGACGGCGCGCCGGGCAAGGAACTGGTGCTGAACATGGGCAACGGCGTCAAGGTCATCGACCCGCGCACCAGTGGCGCCAAGGACTTCACCTTCAGCGGCTACCACGCGCTCGCACAGATCGCCGACCTCGACGGCCAGCCCGGCGCGGAGATCATCGGCCGCACCAGCACCGGCATCTACGTGATCAGCAACGCCAGTTCCCGCAAGGAATACAACATCGGCGCCAGCGCCTGGGCACTCTATGGCGGCACCGCGGACACCGACGGCAAGCCGGGCAACGAGCTGATCGTGGTGATGCAGGGCAAGGTGCGGGTCATCCACCACGCCAGCGGCGCCAGCAGCGACTACCGCATCGGCGACGTCAACTACAGCATCGATTCGGTGGCCGACATGGATGGCCAGCCGGGCGCGGAAATCCTCGTGCGCGACGCCAACGGCAAGCTGTTCGTGATCAACGACCGCACCGGCAAGGTAAGCAGTTGAGCCGGGCGGGTTGCGTAGGGCGGGTACGCCACCGGCGCGACCCCGCCAGCCAACGCGCCGGAGGGCCGTCGGCCCGCGCATGAAAAAGGGGAGCCTCGGCTCCCCTTCTTTCGTTCCGGCTCAGCCGTGGTACTGCGCCGACAGCTCGTGCACCGCCTCGAAGAAGGCGCCGGCATGGGCCGGGTCGACTTCCGGGGTGATGCCGTGGCCGAGATTGAACACATGCCCCGTACCCTTGCCGTAGGCCGCCAGGATCCGCGCGACTTCGGCGCGGATCGCCGCCGGATTGGCGTAGAGCACCGAAGGATCCATGTTGCCTTGCAGGGCTACGCGCTCACCGACACGGGCCCGGGCGCTGCCGATGTCGCAGGTCCAGTCCAGGCCCAGCGCCTCGGCGCCGACCTCGGCCATCGACTCCAGCCACAGGCCGCCTCCCTTGGTGAAGAGGATCACCGGCACCCGGCGTCCGTCGTGCTCGCGGATCAATCCATCGACGATCTTGCGCATGTAGGCCAGGGAGAACTCCTGGTAGGCCGCCGCCGACAGGCTGCCGCCCCATGAGTCGAAGATCTGCACCGCCTGGGCGCCGGCGTGGATCTGCCCGTTGAGGTAGCTGGTCACCGATTGCGCCAGCTTGTCCAGCAGAGCGTGCATGGCCTTGGGGTTGTCGTAGAGCATCGCCTTGGACTTGCGGAAGTCCTTGCTCGAGCCGCCCTCGACCATGTAGGTGGCGAGGGTCCAGGGGCTGCCGGAGAAGCCGATCAGCGGTACGCGGCCGTTCAGCTCGCGGCGGATGGTGCGCACGGCGTCCATCACATAGCCCAGGTCCTGTTCCGGATCGGGAACCGGCAGCGCCTCGATGTCGGCCAGCGACGAGACCACCTTGCGGAAGCGCGGGCCTTCGCCGGTCTCGAAGTACAGGCCCTGGCCCATGGCATCGGGAATGGTCAGGATATCGGAGAAGAGGATCGCGGCGTCCAGCTGCGGGTAACGGTCCAGCGGCTGCAGGGTCACTTCGCAGGCCAGCTCCGGGTTCATGCACAGGCTCATGAAATCGCCGGCCTTGGCACGGGTGGCACGGTATTCCGGCAGGTAACGACCGGCCTGGCGCATCATCCAGACGGGGGTGACATCGACGGGCTGCTTGAGCAGGGCGCGGAGGAAGCGGTCGTTCTTCAGGGCAGTCATAACGGCATCCGATCAAAGGCTGCTGGCTTCACGCGGGCGCGTGCGGAAGGGGGTTATCCACAGGCCGGCGGGCGAAAAGGGCCGCTATTGTCGCAAAGCACAAAACAAAAGGCACGGCGGGGGCCGTGCCTTTTGTCTATCGCGGTGATTTGTCGCAGCGCCGGTGGCGCCGCGGATCAGACGCCAAGGTAGTCGAGGATGCCTTCGGCCGCGGTACGTCCTTCGAAGATCGCCGTCACCACCAGGTCGGAACCACGGACCATGTCGCCACCGGCGAAGATCTTCGGGTTGCTGGTCTGGTGCTTGAACTGCGCCTGCGCCGGAGCCACCACGCGGCCCTGGCTGTCGGTGGCGATCTCGAAGCGCTCGAACCACGGCGCCGGACTCGGCCGGAAGCCGAAGGCGATCAGCACGGCTTCCGCCGGGATGATCTCCTCGGAACCGGGGATCGGTTCGGGGCTGCGGCGGCCGCGGGCGTCCGGCTCGCCGAGACGGGTCTCGACCACCTTCACGCCTTCCACCCGGTCCTCGCCGACGATGGCGATGGGCTGGCGGTTGAAGAGGAACTTCACGCCCTCTTCCTTGGCGTTCTTCACTTCCTTGCGCGAGCCCGGCATGTTTTCTTCGTCACGGCGATAGGCACAGGTCACCGACTTGGCGCCCTGGCGGATCGAAGTGCGGTTGCAGTCCATCGCGGTGTCGCCGCCGCCCAGGACCACCACGCGCTTGCCCTTCATGTCGACGAAGTCCTCGGCCGACTTCTCGAAGCCGAGGTTGCGGTTCACGTTGGCGATCAGGAAGTCCAGGGCGTCGTGTACGCCCGGCAGGTCCTCGCCGGGGAAACCGCCCTTCATGTAGGTGTAGGTGCCCATCCCCATGAACACGGCATCGTACTCATCGAGCAACTGCTCCATGGTCACGTCTTTGCCGATCTCGGTGTTCAGGCGAAACTCGATGCCCATGCCGGTGAACACCTCGCGGCGACGGCTGAGGACGTGCTTCTCCAGCTTGAACTCGGGAATGCCGAAGGTCAGCAGGCCGCCGATCTCCGGGTTGCGGTCGAACACCACCGGGGTCACGCCGTTGCGCACCAGCACGTCGGCGCAGCCGAGGCCGGCCGGGCCGGCGCCGATCACCGCGACGCGCCTGCCGGTCGGCTTGACCTTGGACAGGTCCGGACGCCAGCCCATGGCGAAGGCCGTATCGGTGATGTACTTCTCCACCGAGCCGATGGTCACCGCGCCAAAACCGTCGTTGAGGGTGCAGGCGCCCTCGCAGAGGCGATCCTGCGGGCAGACCCGGCCGCAGACTTCCGGCAGGGTGTTGGTCTGGTGCGACAGTTCGGCGGCGGCCAGGATGTTGCCTTCGGAAACCAGCTTCAGCCAGTTAGGGATGAAGTTGTGCACCGGGCATTTCCACTCGCAGTACGGGTTGCCGCAGCCCAGGCAGCGGTGGGCCTGGTCGGCGGCCTGCTGCGGCTTGAACAGGTCGTGGATCTCCACGAACTCGCGCTTGCGCTGGCGCAGCAGCTTCTTCTTCGGGTCCTTGCGCCCGACTTCGATGAACTGGAAGTCGTTGTTCAGGCGGTCGGAATTCAGACGTTCAGACATATCGAAACCTCATCACAACTTCGGGCGCTTATTGCGGGTTGGCACGGGTGCTGGTCAGCAGCGAACCGAGGCTGGCCGCCTTCGGTTTCACCAGCCAGAACCGACGCAGGTAGTCATCCAGGTTTTCCAGGATGTTCGCGCCCCACTCGCTTGCCGTTTCGTTCACGTACTCGACCAGGACCTTGCGCAGGTGGCTGCGATAGGCCTCCATCGCCTCGCCGCTGATCCGCTGGATTTCCACCAGCTCGTGGTTCACGCGGTCGACGAAAGTGTTGTCCATGTCGAGGACGTAGGCGAAGCCCCCGGTCATGCCGGAGCCGAAGTTGTAGCCGGTCTTGCCCAGCACGCAGACGAAACCGCCGGTCATGTATTCGCAGCAGTGGTCGCCGGTACCTTCCACCACCGCATGGGAACCGGAGTTGCGCACGGCGAAGCGCTCGCCGGCGGTTCCGGCGGCGAACAGCTTGCCGCCGGTGGCGCCGTACAGGCAGGTGTTGCCGACGATGGCCGATTCCTGGGTCTTGAACGGACTGCCCTTGGGCGGGGTGATCACCAGCTTGCCGCCGGTCATGCCCTTGCCTACGTAGTCGTTGGCGTCGCCTTCCAGGTACAGGTGCAGGCCACCGGCGTTCCACACGCCGAAGCTCTGTCCCGCGGTGCCCTTGAAACGGAACACCACCGGTGCCTTGGCCATGCCCTGGTTGCCGTGCAGGCGGGCGATCTCGCCGGATACCCGCGCGCCGATGGATCGGTCGCAGTTGCAGATGTCCAGCTCGTACTCGCCGCCGCTCAGGCCTTCGATGGCGGCCTTCGACAGCTCGACCATCTTCTCGGCCAGCAGGCCCTGGTCGAACGGCGGGTTTTTCTCCACCTCGCAGAACTGCGGCTTGTCGGCCGGGATCAGCTCACTGCCCAGCAACGGAGCGAGATCCAGATTCTGCTGCTTGGCGGTCTCGCCGGGGAGGATCTCCAGCAGGTCGGTGCGGCCGATCAGCTCGCCCAGGCTGCGCACGCCGAGGCGCGCCAGCCACTCGCGGGTTTCCGTGGCGATGAAGGTGAAGAAGTTGATCACCATCGCGGTGGTGCCGATGAAGTGGTCCTTGCGCAACTTGTCGTTCTGCGTCGCCACGCCGGTGGCGCAGTTGTTCAGGTGGCAGATGCGCAGGTACTTGCAGCCCAGGGCGATCATCGGCGCGGTGCCGAAGCCGAAGCTCTCGGCGCCGAGAATGGCCGCCTTGATCACGTCCAGGCCTGTCTTCAGGCCGCCATCGGTCTGCACCCGGACCTTGCCGCGCAGGTCGTTGCCGCGCAGGGTCTGGTGGGTTTCCGCCAGGCCCAGTTCCCAGGGCGAGCCGGCGTACTTGATCGAGGTGATCGGCGAGGCGCCGGTACCGCCGTCGTAGCCGGAGATGGTGATCAGGTCCGCATAGGCCTTGGCCACGCCGGCGGCGATGGTGCCGACGCCCGGCTCGGATACCAGCTTCACCGATACCAGCGCCTGCGGGTTGACCTGCTTGAGGTCGAAGATCAGCTGCGCCAGGTCTTCGATGGAGTAGATGTCGTGGTGCGGCGGCGGCGAGATCAGGGTCACGCCGGGCACCGCATAGCGCAGGCGGGCGATCAGGCCGTTGACCTTGCCGCCCGGCAACTGGCCGCCCTCGCCGGGCTTGGCACCCTGGGCCACCTTGATCTGCAGGACCTCGGCGTTGACCAGGTATTCCGGGGTCACGCCGAAGCGGCCGGTAGCCACCTGCTTGATCTTCGAACTCTTCAGCGTGCCGTAGCGCGCCGGGTCCTCGCCGCCCTCGCCGGAGTTGGAGCGACCGCCCAGGGTGTTCATCGCCTCGGCCAGCGCCTCGTGGGCCTCCGGCGACAGCGCGCCGAGGGAAATCCCGGCGGCATCGAAGCGCTTGAAGATGGCTTCCAGCGGCTCCACCTCGTCGAGCGCCAGCGGCTGCGCGGCGGTCTTCACCTGCAACAGGTCGCGGATCATCGACACTGGGCGCTGGTCCACCAGCGCGGTGTATTCCTTGAACTTCTCGTAGTCGCCCTGCTGCACGGCAGCCTGCAGGGTATTCACCACATCCGGGTTGTAGGCGTGGTATTCGCCGCCATAGACGAACTTCAGCAAGCCGCCCTGCTGGATCGGCTTGCGGTTGCTCCAGGCCTCGGCGGCCAGGAGCTTCTGCTCGTTCTCGATATCGACGAAGCGCGCGCCCTGGATGCGGCTGGCGACTCCGGTGAAGCACAGGTCGGTGACCTCGTCGGACAGGCCCACCGCCTCGAACAGCTGCGCGCCACGGTAGGACGCGACGGTGGAGATGCCCATCTTCGAGAGAATCTTCATCAGGCCCTTGGAGATCCCCTTGCGGTAGTACTTGAACACCTCGTAGAGGTCGCCCAGCACTTCACCGGTGCGGATCAGGTCGGCCAGCACCTCGTAGGCGAGGAACGGATAGACCGCCGAGGCGCCGAAGCCGATCAGCACCGCGAAATGGTGCGGATCGCGGGCGGTGGCGGTCTCCACCAGGATGTTGGAGTCGCAGCGCAGCCCGGTCTGCACCAGGCGGTGATGCACCGCGCCGACGGCCAGGGCAGCATGCACCGGCAGTTTGCCGGGAGCGATATGGCGGTCGCTGAGGATCAGCAGCACCTTGCCGCCGCGCACGGCCTCCTCGGCCTGGTCGGCGATGTTGCGCACCGCGGCCTCCAGGCCCATCGACTCGTCGTAGTTGAGGTCGATGAAGTGGCGGTCGAAGCCCGGGCGGTCCAGGGTCATGATGGTCCGCCACTTCGCCGGCGAGATCACCGGAGTGGTGAGGATCGCCTGGTTGGCATGGTGCGGGGCTTCCTCGAAGATGTTCTGCTCGACGCCCAGGCAGGTTTCCAGGGACATCACGATGGCTTCGCGCAGCGGGTCGATCGGCGGGTTGGTGACCTGGGCGAATTGCTGGCGGAAGTAATCGTACGGAGAGCGGATGCGCCGGGAGAGGATCGCCATCGGCGTATCGTCGCCCATGGAGCCCACCGCTTCCTGGCCCTGCTCGCCGAGCGGACGCAGCACCTGGTCACGCTCCTCGAAGGTGACCTGGAACATCTTCATGAATTGCTTGAGCTGGTCGGCGTCGTAGCTGGCCACGCCATGGTCGTCGTCCAGGGTCGCCTGGATGCGCAGGGCATTCTGCCGCAGCCACTGCTTGTAGGGATGGCGCGACTTCAGGCGGTTGTCGATGTCGTCGCTGTGCAGGACCTGGCCGGTCTCGGTGTCCACCGCGAGGATCTGCCCCGGGCCGACGCGACCCTTGGCGATGACGTCCTCGGGCTTGTAGTCCCAGACGCCGATTTCCGAAGCCAGGGTGATGTAGCCGTTCTTCGTGGTGACCCAGCGCGACGGGCGCAGGCCATTGCGGTCGAGCAGGCAGACGGCATAGCGACCGTCGGTCAGCACGACGCCGGCGGGGCCATCCCAGGGCTCCATGTGCAGCGAGTTGTACTCGTAGAACGCGCGCAGGTCGGCGTCCATGGTTTCGACGTTCTGCCAGGCCGGCGGGATGATCATGCGCAGGCCGCGGAACAGGTCCATGCCGCCGGTGACCATCAGTTCGAGCATGTTGTCCATGCTCGACGAGTCGGAGCCGACGCGGTTCACCAGCGGGCCGAGCTCTTCCAGGTCGGGGATCAGTTCGTTGGTGAACTTGGTCCGCCGCGCCTGGGCCCAGTTGCGGTTGCCGGTGATGGTGTTGATCTCGCCGTTGTGGGCGAGGAAGCGGAACGGCTGCGCCAGCGGCCATTTCGGCAGGGTGTTGGTGGAGAAGCGCTGGTGGAATACGCAGATCGCGGTCTGCAGGCGCTCGTCGCCAAGGTCCGGATAGAAGGCGGCCAGGTCGGCCGGCATCATCAGGCCCTTGTAGATGATGGTCTTGTGCGAAAAGCTGCAGATGTAGTGGTCGCTGTCGGCGGCGTTGGCCACCGACGAGCGGCGCCGTGCGCTGAACAGCTTGATGGCGAAGTCCTGGTCGCTCAGGCCGGCGCCGCCGATGAACACCTGTTCGATCTGCGGCAGGCGCTCCAGCGCCAGGCGGCCGAGAACGCTGGTATCGATCGGCACCTTGCGCCAGCCGACCAGCTCCAGTCCGGCGGCGACGATCTCGCGATTCATGTTCTCGCGTGCCGCCTCGGCTTTCACCGGGTCCTGGTTGAAGAACACCATGCCCACCGCGTATTGCTCGGGCAGGTCGACAGAAAAGGCTTCCCTGGCGACGGCACGCAGGAACAGGTCGGGCTTCTGGATCAGCAGCCCGCAGCCGTCCCCGGTCTTGCCATCGGCATTGATCCCACCGCGGTGGGTCATGCAGGTCAGTGCTTCGATTGCGGTTTGCAGAAGTTGATGGCTCGGCTCGCCCTGCATATGGGCGATCAGGCCAAATCCGCAGTTATCCTTGAACGTTTCAGGATGGTACAGACCTGCTTTCATAAGGAACTCTCACCGGCAAAACTTTTTTAGTCATCTACTTCGCCTGTCACCCGCTCATGCGGCGAGTTTTCGACAGGCAAAGGGAGGCCATTGTACATAGGTGCACAAGGCCTCACAAATTTTGCGGCGAGAAAATGAAATTCAATGTCGCCAAAATGAAAGACGAAACCCGCCGGTCATGCTAACGACTAGCGAGTTTCGTCAAGAGGCGACGGCAGGTCGGATCAATGCGCCTGGCCGATCTCCTGCTGGATGCTGGCGAAGGTACGCGGCCACGGCTTGCCGGCCTGCACCTTGGACGGCAGTTTTTTCACTGCGGCCAGGGCGGCGGCACGGTTCGGGAAGCTGCCATAGGTGACGACGTAGAACGGCTTGCCTTGCAGGGTTTTCTTGAAGTAGCGGAAATCGCCGCCGCCCTGCTGGCGAATGAACGCCTGGGCATTGGCTTCGGAGCCGGTACCGAGGATCTGCAGGGCGAAGTTACCACCAGACTGGTTGCGATACCACTGACTTCCCGCACCGCCACCGCTGGCCGGCTTGGCGGCCGGAGCCGGGGCCGGCTTCGCCGCGGCGGTGGTGGCCGGCTTGCTGGCCGCCGGCTTGCTGGCCGCCGGCTTGGCCGGAGCCGGGGCCGGCTTGCTGGCCGGGGCGCTGGCGACCGGCGCGGCCGGTGCCGGGGTCTGCGCCGGAGTCGGGGTCGCCGCAGGCGCGGTCGGTTCGGTCGGCGCCGGCGGCACCGGATGCATCGGCGTGACGCCGTTGTTGGCCAGCGGCGTCACCGGAGGAGCCGAGCTGGAAACGGTAGGCGGCACCGCGGCGGACGGCAGGCCGCCTTCGTCGTCGCCACCTTGCCCGGCGGCCTGGGCCAGCGGCTCGCGAATGACCGGCTGCGACTCGCCGACCAACGGTAGCGGCAACGGCTGGCTGGAGCCGTTGAACTCCACGGCCGGGCCGCTGCCCGGCTGCTGGGCCTGGGCCGGCGTACCACCATTCATGGACAATTCGGTAGAGGCGGTCTGCGGCGCCTCCGGCTTGCTCTTGCCTTGCATGAACCAGGCGGCGATCACGCCGATGGCCACGACCGCAAGAATCACCAGATGCTTCTTGGGCAAGTTGAAAGACCCTCCGGTTGCCTTGCGCGCTGCGCCACGATTGGCCAGCATCGCTTCGATCAGGGCATCGCGGGCGACCTGGTTGATCGCTCCCGGCCAGCCTTCCGACTGCTCGTGGATGTCCACCAGCAGGTCGTTGGAAATCAGCTCGATGCCCTGCCCGGCGCCCTCGAGACGCTGGGCCAGGTAGTCGCGGGTTTCCTCTTCGCTGTATGGCTGCAATTCGATGGCATGGAAGCGCTCCTCACCCTCGGAAAACACCTCCAGGCGCGGCAGCAACGACGGCTCACCGAACAGGAATACATGCAGGCGTCCCTCGTTGGTGCCGGAAGCCAGCAGCAACAGCACTTCCAGCGCGCTGTCCTGGAGCTGTTCGGCATCGTCCACCATCAGGTAGACGTCCTGCCCGGTGATCGCCAGCTGCGCCACCTTGGTCAGGATCGCCTCCAGGCTCGCCTGGTTGATGCTCAGGCCCTGCGCCACCTGGCGCAGCAACGAAGTCTCGTCGGCGGCGGTGCGCGCCGAGATCACCACGCTGAGGACCGCATCCTTGTTGGTGCTGGCCACCAGCGCCTGGCGCAGCAGGGTCTTGCCGCTGCCCAGGGGCCCGGTGACCAGCAGCAGGAGCTGGCTGTAGCGGGCCAGATGGTGCAACTGGCCGAGCACCGGCTTGCGCTGCGCCGGGAAGAACTTGAAACCCGGAACGCGCGGCGCGAACGGGTCGTGACTGAATTGGTAGTGGCCCAGGAAGGCCTCATCGGCATGCAAGCTGGTCATGGGACCTCATTCATCTCCAAGCTGGTCGGCCAAGGCCCGATAGTCGGTGCGCAGGGTCGCGTCCAAGATCTCACGGGGAAAATCGCCGGTGACCACGGCATTCCCCAGTCCTTGCAGCAAAACCAGACGCAGGCGGCCATCGAGCACTTTCTTGTCGACGGCCATGTGTTCCATAAAATCTTCCGCCGTCATCTCGGCCGGCGGTACCACGGGCAGGCCAGCCCGGCGCAGCAGGCGGATACCGCGATCGCGCTCGGCGGCGCTCAGCCAACCCAACCGATGCGACATCTCGAGTGCCATCACGGTTCCCGCCCCTACCGCTTCGCCGTGCAGCCAGACGCCGTAACCCTGCTGGGTCTCGATCGCATGACCGAAGGTATGGCCGAGGTTCAGCGTGGCACGCACGCCCGACTCGCGCTCGTCGGCGCCCACCACGCGGGCCTTCGCCGCGCAAGAGCGCTCGATGGCCTCGGTGACAACGGTCGGCTCCAGTGCCAGCAAGGCATCCATGTGCTCTTCCAGCCAGGTGATGAACGGTTCGTCGCAAATGAAACCGTACTTGATCACCTCCGCCAGCCCGGCGGACAGCTCGCGGGACGGCAGCGTCTTCAGCGACGCGGTGTCGATGACCACCGCCTGGGGCTGGTAGAACGCACCGATCATATTCTTGCCCAACGGATGGTTGATCCCGGTCTTGCCGCCCACCGAGGAGTCGACCTGGGACAACAGGGTGGTCGGCACCTGGATGAAGTTGACCCCACGCTGGTAGCAGGCCGCGGCGAAACCGGCCATGTCACCGATGACGCCGCCGCCCAGGGCGATCAGGGTAGTCTTGCGGTCATGCCGCTCCTTCAGCAGGGCATCGAAGATCAGTTGCAGGGTTTCCCACTGCTTGTAGGCCTCGCCGTCGGGCAGCACCACAGGGGTGACCTCATGGCCTTGCAGTGCCTTGAGCAGGGTTTCCAGATAGAGAGGAGCGACCGTTTCGTTGCTGATCACCGCGACCCGGCGACCGACGATATGCGGCGCGAACCAGCGGGCGTCGCCCAGCAGGTTTTCACCGATGTAAATGGGATAGCTACGCTCGCCTAGATCGACGTGAAGTGTGCGCATGAGGCCCCCAGACAGGAAAGGGCAATAGGATAACGCAATTCGCCGCGCCTCAGCGGGGCGGCAACTTGCGCAGGCGTTCGAGAATTTCCTGGACGACCAGGCGCGGCGGCCTTTCGTCGGTCTCCACCACCACATCGGCGATTTCGCGGTAGAGCGGATCGCGCAGCGCCATCAGGTCGCGGAGGATCTGTCCCGGGTTGGGCTTCTGCAACAAGGGGCGGTTGCGGTCCCGCGCCGTGCGCGCGATCTGGTGCTCGACCGAGGCATGCAGGTACACAACCCGGCCACCGGCGCGCAGCACCTGGCGGTTACCGTCGCGCATCACCGCCCCGCCGCCGGTGGCGATCACCATGCCGTCGGCGGCGCAGAGTTCGGTGAGCATGGCCTGCTCGCGCTCGCGGAAACCGACCTCGCCCTCGACATCGAAGATCCATGGGATATTCGCGCCGCACCGCTGTTCGATCTCCTTGTCGGAGTCCTTGAACGCGAGATGCAGCTCCTTGGCGAGCAGGCGCCCGATGGTGCTCTTTCCAGCACCCATCGGGCCGACGAGGATCAGGTTGACCACGTTGTTCGATATCAGCGACCGATTGCGATGGCCTGATTATTCATGATCCGCGGTGTCAGGAAAACCAGAAGTTCGTTTTTCACGTCCGAGACCGTATCGCGCCGGAACAGCCGCCCCAGGTAAGGCAGGTCGCCGAGGAACGGCACCTTGTCCACCGACTTGCTCTGGGTGTTGCTGAACACGCCGCCGATGACGATGGTCTCGCCGTCGTTGACCAGGATCTTGGCGTTCACCTCGTTCTTGTTGATCGGCGGTACGCCGTTCAGTGCGCGATCGAAGTCCGGCGCATCCTTGGTCACCTTCACTTCGACGATGATCCGGTTGTCCGGGGTGATCTGCGGGGTCACCTCGAGGGACAGCGCGGCCTCCTTGAACGAGGTGCTGGTAGCGCCACTGGAGCTGGCCTCCTGGTAGGGTACTTCCTGGCCCTTGAGGATCTTCGCGGTTTCCTTGTCCGAGGTCACGACCTTGGGCTGGGAGACGATCTCGCCGTTGCCGGTCTTTTCCATCGCCGACAGTTGCAGGTCGAGGATGATGTTGTCGGTGATGAAGCCGATGCCGATTCCGGAGGTGGCATCCTTGGCGCCGATGTCGACGAACGGCGACGGCGACTTGCTGGTTCCCGTGGTGGGGAAAGTACAGTTGCCGGCGATCGGGCCGCAGTTCATGCCGTCCTCGTCCTTGATCCCGATATTGCCGTCCTTGCCGTAGCCTCTCCAGTTGCCCTTGTGATAAGCGCCGCCCCAGCGCACACCGAGACTCTTGTCGTAACCGACGTTGGCCTCGACGATGCGTGCCTCGATCATCACCTGGCGCACCGGAATATCCAGCTGCGAAACGATCCGCCGCAGTTCGTCCAGTCGCTCCTGGGGCTGATAGGCGATGATGCTGTTGGTGCGGTCGTCGACGGTGATCGAGCCGCGCCCGCCTTCCTTGCCTTCCTGGCCACCATCGCTGGTCACCGACTGGAACAGCTTGGCGATGTCCGCGGCCTTGGCGTAGTTCACCTGGATCAGTTCCCGGCGCAGTGGCGCCAACTCGGCGATCTGCTTCTGCGCTTCCAGCTCCTGGCGCTCACGGGCGGCGATCTCGTCGGCCGGGGCCACCAGCAGTACGTTGCCGAGCTTGCGCTTGTCCAGGCCCTTGGTCTTCAGTACCAGGTCCAGCGCCTGGTCCCACGGCACGTTCTGCAGGCGCAGGGTGATATTGCCCTGCACGGTATCCGAGGCCACCAGATTCAGGTCGGTGAAGTCGGCGATCAGTTGCAGTACCGAACGCACGTCGATGTCCTGGAAGTTCAGCGACAGTTTCTCGCCGGTATAGGCGAAATTGTCCTTCTTGCGCCGCTCGGCATCTTCCGTGGTCATCGGCTTGATGCTGACGGTCAGGCGATTGTCGGTCTGGTAGACCAGGTAGTCGTAGAGCCCGCTCGGCTCGATGGTGATGCTGGTACGGTCGGATTGCGCGCTGGCGTTGACGAACTGCACCGGCGTGGCGAAGTCCTTGACGTCCAGGCGAACCCGCAGCGCATCCGGCAGCTGGGTCTTGGCGAAGTCCAGGCGGATCTTGCCGCCCTGCTCCTGGATATCCGGGCTCAAGGTCGGGTCGGACAGGTCGATGACCACGTTGCCCTCGCCCTTTTCGCCACGCTGGAAATCGATGTTGCGGATGGCACGACCCGCCGGCACGTACGGCTTGGGTTTGATCGGCTGGGCATAGCTGGCCGGAGCCGGGCTAGCCTTGACCGGAGCGGTGGAAGCGACGCTGGCGCCGGCCGGCGAATTGCCGACCACCACGAAGAGGTTGTTGCCTTCCACCCGGGTGGTGTAGGACGACAACGTGGTCAGGTTGATGATCAACCGTGTGCGATCCTTCGCCTCGACCACCGTGACGCTGCGCGTATTGCCCACGCTCAGCTCGCGGTTCTTGGTGCCGAGCTTGTTCTGTACCCCCGGCAGATCGAGGGCGATTCGCGCCGGCTGCTCGATGGTATAGCCACGCGGCGCGGCGACGGGCTCGTCGAACTGCAGCTTTAGCTCGACCCGGTCGCCAGGCAATGCCGCCACGTCGAGTTTCTCCAGGTCCGCGGCGAGCAATGCCGGCGCGAACATGGCGGCCAGCAAAGCGATCCCGAGGCGCGAGAGGCCACTGTTCATCGTCCGACTCCGTTGTACAGACTGCTGTTGGTTATGCATGTTTTTCCCCGCCCTCAGGAGCGTTCCTTGAGAGTCAGGCTGCGCGGACGCTCCAGCCAGTTCCCCTCTCCGTCAGGAACGATTTCGATCACGTCTATTTTTCCTTCGCTGATGCCGACGACCTTGCCGTCGTTGCGCCCCAGGTAGTCCCCGACCCTCACCCGGTGCACGCCACCCGCGCCCTTCACCAGGGCGAAGGTGCCCTGGGCGTTGGACAGGGTGCCGACCATCTCGAAGGTCTCGATGTTGAAGCCTTCCAGGAACTGCTTGACCCGCGTCTCGTCGGGCTTGATCACCTTGTTGCCCTTCTGCCGCACGGTCAGGTCGATCTTCACCGGCGGCTGGAACGGGCTGCGTAGCGACGCGGCGCTATAGGTGAAGGCCTCGTACGGCTGGAACTTCGGCAACGGCTCGATGGTGCCCTTGGGCCGGGCGCGAACCTCGTCCATGTAGGACTGCAGATCGGCGAAATCGGAACCGCCGCCGCATCCGGCCAGGCTGGCGAGCAGCAGGCTGCTCAGAATCAGGCGGGCTCTCATTTCTTCAGCCCCTTGTCGTTGTAGCGATAGGTCTTGGCCAGGATGCTCATGCGCAGCTTGGACGTGCTGCCGGGCGCGACCGGCTTGATCTCGAAGTCATGCAGGGTGACGATCCGCGGCAGGCTGGACACGCCGCTGACGAAGGTCGCCAAGTCGTGGTAGCCGCCGACCACGCTGATCTGGATCGGCAGCTCGATGTAGAACTGCTGGGCAACCTCGGGAAGCAGCTTGATTTCCTCGAACTCCAGGCCGCTGCCCAGGCCGGTACGAGTGATGTCCTCGAGCAGCCCGGGTACCTCGGTGTCGCTGGGCAACTGCCGCAGCAAGGCGCCAAAGGACTCTTCCATCTCCTTCATCTGTGCCTTGTAGGCTTCCAGGTTCGCGGCCTGGAAGGCCTTGGTGGAGAACTGCTGCTTGAGCGTCTCCTCTTCCGCGGCCTGCTGTTCGAGCTGAGCCTGCATGTCACTCAGATGGAAGTTGTAGCCCAGCGCCAGGACCGCCGCGGTCAGCAGCACGCAGACGATGACCTTGACCGCCGCCGGCCAGGAACCGATGTTGTTCAGGTCGAGATCGTTGATATCGATCTTGCGCAGACTTTCCAGGGAACTGGCCAGACTCATTTCTTGGCTCCTTGCGCAACCCCATGCTTCGCCTTGGCGTCTTCCTCGCCGGGCTGCGTCTGCTGCACGGTCAGTTGGAACACGTTGGCCTGGTCCACCGCGCCCTGGGTCACCGCCTTGACCTCGTTCAGGGTCGGGGCGGTCAGCCACTCGGACGCGTCCATATTGCGCATGAGATTGGAAACGCGGTTGTTGGACTCGGCCGCGCCGGCGATGGCGATGTTCTTGCCGGTCATCTTCAGGTCGGTGAAATACACGCCGTCGGGCAAGGTCCGCACGAGCTGGTCGAACACCCGTCCGATGATGGGACGGTTGCCCTGCAGGTCCTGGATGATCTTCATCCGCTCGAGCAATTGCTGGCGCCGCGACTTCAGTTCGCTGATTTCCTTGATCCGGGCGTCGAGTACGACGATTTCCTTGCGCAGGAAGTCGTTGCGGGCGTTCTGGTTCTCGATGGCCGCGGTGAAGTACTGGTCGCCAAGGAATACCAGCGCAGCCGATGCCACCAGGACGCCGCCAAGAATCACCAGGAACTGCTGCTTGCGCTGCTCGCGCAGCTCTTCGCGCCAGGGTAGAAGGTTGATCCGTGCCATCAGTCGAAACTCCTCAACGCCAGGCCGCAGGCGATCATCAACGCCGGAGCGTCGCTGGCCAGGGCGCCGGCATTCACCTTGCCGTTCAGCGCCATGTCGGCGAACGGGTTGGCGACCAGCGTCGGGGTGCCGATCTTCTGCTGGATCAACCGATCGAGATCCTGGATAGACGCCGTACCGCCCGCCAGGACGATGTAGTCGACGTCGTTGAACTGTCCGGCGGCGAAGAAGAACTGCAGCGAGCGGGAAACCTGCTGCACCACGGCGTCCTTGAACGGACGCAGAACTTCGCTGTCGTAGTCATCCGGAAGACCGCCCTGCTTCTTGGCGAGACCGGCTTCCTCCACCGAGAGTCCGTAACGCCGCTGGATCTCCTCGGTGAGCTGGCGACCGCCGAACAGCTGTTCGCGGGTATAGATGGTGCGTCCGTTGTGCAGGACGCTCAGGGTGGTCATGGTCGCGCCGATGTCCACTACCGCCACGGTCAACTGGTCGGTGTCGGCACCCAGCTGGCTGCTCAGCAGCGCATAGGAGCGCTCCAGCGCGTAGGCCTCGACGTCGACCACCTTGGCGGTCAGGCCGGCCAGCGCCAGGGCCGCTTCGCGAACCTCGACGTTTTCTTTCCGACAGGCGGCCAGGAGTACGTCCACGCGCTCGGGATTGCGCGCGGAGAGCCCCTGGACCTCGAAGTCGATGGCGACTTCCTCCAGCGGATAGGGGATGTACTGGTCGGCCTCGATCTTCAGCTGGTTTTCCAGTTCATCCTCGGAAAGCCCGGCCTCCATCTCGATGGTCTTGGTGATCACCGCCGAACCGGCGACGGCGACCACGGCCGACTTCAGGTTGGTTTTCGCCTTGACCAGCACCCGTGACAACGCCTGGCCGACCCCTTCCAGCTCGACGATGTTCTTTTCCACGACTGCATTCGGCGGAAGCGGCTCGACGGCATAGGCCTCCACTTTGTAGCGGCCTCCGGAGCGGCTCAACTCAAGGAGCTTTACCGAGGTCGAGCTGATGTCGATCCCCAGCAAGGTGTTCGCTTTCTTCTTTATGAGCCCTAGCACGACCAATTCCCTATTAGCGTTCAATACTTACGAACGATTCTTCTTTTTTCACATTAGATACCAGAGCCGAAGGCCAGGCAAATGGCTAGGTCACAGAAAAATTGCTTATAATGTGAACAGCTTTTGCCTTTTTCCTGTCCTATTCGCTTAACTCTTTCTTTTTCCTGGAAATCCGAATCTACCCATGCGCCTGCTGAAGTTCCTGTGGTGGACTTGCGTCACCCTGATTTGTGGAGTGCTGCTCAGTTTCAGCGGCGCCTATCTCTATCTGAGTCCCAGCCTGCCCTCGGTGGAAGCTCTGCGTAACGTCCAGCTGCAGATCCCCCTCAAGGTCTACAGCGAGGACGGCAAGCTGATCTCCGAGTTCGGCGAGATGCGCCGGACACCGATCCGCTTCGCCGACATCCCGCAGGACTTCATCCATGCCCTGCTGTCCGCCGAGGACGACAATTTCGCCAACCATTATGGCGTCGATGTGAAAAGCCTAATGCGCGCCGCCGCGCAATTATTGAAAAGCGGTCACATCCAGACTGGCGGCAGCACCATCACCATGCAGGTAGCGAAGAACTACTTCCTTACCAATGAAAGAAGCTTCTCGCGAAAGATCAATGAAATC
This sequence comes from Pseudomonas aeruginosa, assembly GCF_001457615.1. Taxonomy (GTDB): domain Bacteria; phylum Pseudomonadota; class Gammaproteobacteria; order Pseudomonadales; family Pseudomonadaceae; genus Pseudomonas; species Pseudomonas aeruginosa. Next base: position 5,729,964 of record NZ_LN831024.1, read on the forward strand.
CTCCTGGCCCTGCAGATCGAGCGACAGCTGACCAAGGACGAGATTCTCGAGCTCTACGTCAACAAGATCTACCTGGGCAACCGTGCCTATGGCATCGAGGCTGCCGCACAGGTCTATTACGGCAAGCCGATCAAAGACTTGAGCCTGGCCGAGATGGCGATGATCGCCGGCCTGCCGAAAGCGCCCTCGCGCTACAACCCGCTGGTCAACCCGACCCGCAGCACGGAACGGCGCAACTGGATCCTCGAGCGCATGCTCAAGCTCGGCTTCATCGACCAGCAACGCTACCAGGCCGCCGTCGATGAGCCGATCAACGCCTCCTACCACGTGCAGACCCCCGAACTGAATGCGCCCTACATCGCCGAGATGGCCCGTGCCGAGATGGTCGGCCGCTACGGCAGCGAGGCCTATACCGAGGGCTACAAGGTCATCACCACGGTCCGCAGCGACCTGCAGAACGCCGCCAGCCAATCGGTCCGCGACGGCCTCATCGACTATGACCAGCGCCACGGCTACCGCGGCCCGGAGACCCGCCTGCCGGGCCAGACCCGCGACGCCTGGCTCAAGCACCTGGGCCAGCAGCGCAGCATCGGCGGCCTGGAGCCGGCGATCGTCACCCAGGTGGAAAAGAGCGGGATCATGGTGATGACCCGCGACGGCAAGGAAGAAGCCGTGACCTGGGACAGCATGAAATGGGCACGCCCCTTCCTCAGCAACAACAGCATGGGCCCGATGCCGCGCCAGCCCGCCGACGTGGCCCAGGCCGGCGACCAGATCCGCGTGCAGCGCCAGGAAGACGGCACCCTGCGCTTCGTACAGATTCCCGCCGCACAGAGCGCGCTGATCTCCCTCGACCCGAAGGACGGGGCGATCCGCTCGCTGGTCGGCGGCTTCTCCTTCGAGCAGAGCAACTACAACCGCGCGATCCAGGCCAAGCGCCAGCCGGGCTCCAGTTTCAAGCCGTTCATCTACAGCGCGGCCCTGGACAACGGCTTCACCGCCGCCAGCCTGGTCAACGATGCGCCGATCGTGTTCGTCGACGAGTACCTGGACAAGGTCTGGCGACCGAAGAACGACACCAATACCTTCCTCGGCCCGATCCCGCTGCGCGAAGCCCTGTACAAGTCCCGCAACATGGTCTCGATCCGCGTCCTGCAGGGCCTGGGCATCGAGCGGGCGATCAGCTACATCACCAAGTTCGGCTTCCAGCGCGACGAACTGCCGCGCAACTTCTCCCTGGCCCTGGGTACCGCGACAGTCACACCGATGGAAATCGCCGGCGCCTGGAGCGTATTCGCCAACGGCGGCTACAAGGTCAATCCGTACGTCATCGAACGCATCGAGAGCCGCGACGGACAGGTGCTGTACCAGGCCAATCCGCCCCGCGTGCCGGTGGAAGAACAGGTCGCTGCGCCGGATGCGGAAGACGCCGGGAATCCTGGTGACCCCGAGCATCCGGAGAGCGCCGAAGGCGAAGGTTCGATCGAAGCCCAGCAAGTCGCCGCCAAGGCCCAGACCACCTTCGAGCCGACCCCGGCCGAGCGGATCATCGATGCCCGTACCGCCTATATCATGACCAGCATGCTGCAGGACGTGATCAAGCGCGGTACCGGGCGTCGCGCCCTGGCGCTGAAGCGCACCGACCTGGCCGGCAAGACCGGCACCACCAACGATTCCAAGGATGGCTGGTTCTCCGGCTACAACTCCGACTACGTGACCAGCGTCTGGGTCGGCTTCGACCAGCCGGAGACCCTGGGTCGCCGCGAGTACGGCGGTACCGTCGCGCTGCCGATCTGGATCAGGTACATGGGCTTCGCCCTCAAGGACAAGCCGATGCACACCATGGCCGAGCCGCCAGGCATCGTCAGCCTGCGCATCGACCCGGTGACCGGCCGTTCGGCCGCGCCGGGCACTCCCGGCGCCTATTTCGAGATGTTCAAGAACGAGGATACCCCGCCCTCGGTCAATGAACTGCCGCCAGGCAGCTTCCCTGGCAGCCCGCTGCCGGATGACGAAGGCGCGCCGATCGACCTGTTCTGAACCGGCCGGCGCCTGCGGTTCGTTGGCGACGACGGGAGCGCGAGGCGCAGGCAAAAAGAAACCCCGCCAAGGCGGGGTTTCTTTTTATCCGGCGGATCGATCGATCAGCCGTTGAAGACGTCGTCCACCGATTTCAGCGGATAGTTCTTCGGATACGGCAGGGTAGCCACGCCGGTCTCGATGGCAGCCTTGGCCACGGCATCGGAGACCACGGTGATCAGGCGCTTGTCCATCGGCTTCGGAATGATGTACTCGCGGCCGAATTCCAGCTTGTCCACGCCATAGGCGGCGCAGACGTCTTCCGGGACCGGCTGCTTGGCCAGGTCGCGCAGGGCCAGGGCGGCGGCGATCTTCATCTCTTCGTTGATGCGCGTGGCACGTACGTCCAGGGCACCACGGAAGATGAAGGGGAAACCGAGCACGTTGTTGACCTGATTCGGATAGTCGGAACGACCGGTAGCCATGATCACGTCGTTACGGGTGGCATGGGCCAGTTCCGGCTTGATCTCCGGGTCCGGGTTCGAGCAGGCGAACACGATCGGGTTCGGCGCCATGCGCTTGAGGTCTTCCGGCTCCAGCAGGTTGGCGCCGGACAGGCCGACGAACACGTCGGCGCCCTCCAGGGCGTCGGCCAGGGTGCGCTTGTCGGTCTCGGTGGCGAACACCGACTTGTACTGGTTCAGGTCGTCGCGACCGGCGTGGATCACGCCCTTGCGGTCGATCATGTAGATGTTCTCGACCTTGGCGCCCATGCTCACCAGCAGCTTCATGCAGGAGATGGCGGCAGCGCCGGCGCCGAGGCAGACGACCTTCGCTTCTTCCAGCTTCTTGCCGGCCAGTTCCAGCGCGTTGAGCATGCCCGCCGCGGTAACGATGGCGGTGCCGTGCTGGTCATCGTGGAACACCGGGATGTCGCACTGTTCGATCAGCGCGCGCTCGATCTCGAAACACTCGGGAGCCTTGATGTCCTCGAGGTTGATACCGCCGAAGGTGATGGAAATACGCTTGACGGTATCGATGAAAGCCTGCGGGCTCTCGGCGTCGACCTCGATGTCGAACACGTCGATGCCGGCGAAGCGCTTGAACAGCACACCCTTGCCTTCCATCACCGGCTTGGAGGCCAGCGGGCCGAGGTTACCCAGGCCGAGAATCGCGGTGCCGTCGGAAATCACTGCCACCAGGTTGCCCTTGCCGGTGTACTGGTAGGCCAGCTCGGCATCGCGGGCGATTTCACGCACCGGCTCGGCGACACCCGGGCTGTAGGCCAGGGACAGGTCCCGGGCGGTAGCGGTGGGTTTGGTCAGCTCGACACTCAGTTTTCCCGGACGGGGTTGTGCGTGATATTCGAGGGCAGCGGTTTTAAGATCGGACATTTGGGCACTTCCGCTTTATTGCTTGTTGGACAGACGGGGCGACCGAGCATACGCAAGAAGACGACGCCCCACAAGATCGTCAGGACCCGGCTGTCAAGACCTCTAGCGTACGACTTTAAGCCAATCGCCCGGACGGGGTTCACCGCTCGGATAAAGGTCATTCAGCAGACGCAGACGAGCCACGGAGTCACTCAATGACCCCTCGCCGCCAGCCGCCAATTGCTCCAGCGTCTGCCCGCCTTGACCTGCACCAGGTGCAGGCGTCGCGGCTGCGCCAGGGCCCGCTCCTTGTCGCGCAGCGGACGGAAGCTGCGGATCACGCTGAGGAAGCGGTCGTCCTGGGTCTCCAGGGAACCGACCTTGACCACGCCGACGAACAGGTAGGCGCGGTCGCCCTGGTAGATCACAGCAACCCGTCGCGCCGGGTTGCCTGGCACCACCGCCGTGTAGCCGTTCAGTCCTGCCTGCTTCAGCGACTCTTCCTGGGCCAGCCGTTGCCCGGCGTTCTTGCGCAGGAACTCCGCGGGCGTCAGGCGGGAATCATGGGGCACCAGCTTCATGCCGATGAACGACTGCTCGTCCGCCGGATAGCCAAGCAGGGCACTGGGCTGGTTGAGGATCTTCCAGCCCGCCGGATAGCTCAGGGTGAAGTCCAGCTCGGCATGGTAGAAGTTCTGCCCGCGACGCACCCCGGCCGATGCCGAGTCGCCGAACGGCATGCCTTCCAGATGGCGAAGAAAGACCTCGCGCCCCACTTCCTGCTGTCCGTTGGCCAGTTGCCGGGCCGGGCCGACCACTTCCTGCAGACGCCGGTCGTTGTCCGGATGGGTATCGAACAACCCGTGGTAGCCGCCGGCCTGTACCGCCTGGCCATTGCGCGCAGCCTCTTCGCGAGCGAAGTCCTCCTGGTTCTTCAGCACCCGCACCACCTGGATCATCGCCGTCGGATCGTAGCCGGCGCGGGCCAGGTACTGAGCGCCGAGACCATCGGCTTCCAGTTCCATGTCACGCCCGTAGCCGCGGACGAAGGCCGTGCCGAGCACGTTGGCCAGGTCGCCGGCGGCACCGACCCCGGTGCCGATCGCCACCGCCTGGCCAAGGATGTTCCAGGCGCTGGCCTGGCTCTGCTGGCGCACGCTGTGGCGCGCCGTGACGTGGCCGACCTCATGACCGAGCACCGCGGCCAGTTCGGCCTCGGAGCCAAGGTAGGCGATCAGTCCGCGATGGATATAGATGTAGCCGCCCGGCAGGGCGAAGGCGTTGATGTCCGGCGAATCGATGACGGTGAAATGATATTGCAGATTGCTGCGGTGGCTGCTGCGGGCGACCCGCTCGCCTACCCGTTGCACGTAGGCCTGGAGCTTTTCATCGTTGTAGCGGGGGAACTGCTTGAGGATTTCCTGGTTGTAGCGAGCGCCCATGCCGAGTTCCTGCTGCTCGCTCATCATCACGAAATCGCTCTTGCCGGTGGCCGGGTTCACCGCGCAGCCGCCCAGCGCGCCGACTCCCAGCAACAGCAGCAGGAGCCAGGCGGTCTTCATGGCAACCATTCCAGCATCGCCGGATCGGTCACCGACATCTGCCAGCGCGCCTTGCCGGCCGGCACAGCGCCACGGCGGGAACGATCGACCACCCAGCCACGCACTTCCAGCGAACGTCCCGCCATCTGCATCACCCGTTTCGCATCGAACGCCTTGAGCACCTTCGGCTCGATCCGCAGGACCAGCGGACCGTCCATCTCCAGCCAGATACCGCCCCGGTTGCGTTCGACCTCGAGCACCCGCCCGCGGACCACGGCGAAGCCGCTCTGCGCCAGTCGATCGAGCGAAAGCACCGGCGAACGCTTCCATACACCCAGATTAGCCGAACGCGCTGCACGTTCCGCCGCTTGCTGACAGGCCGTCAGCTCGGTGTTCGGCGCGACCGCCACCAGGTAGCCCAGGCCCTCGCCGAGCAGGCGCGCCTCGAGGTTGGCGCCGCTGGCATCGAACAGGTGCGCCAGGGTCCGCCCGTAGTGATCGCGGGCCTGGCGGCCCGGCTGCAGGGCGAGACGCCCGTCGCTGGCCGATACCAGCGCCTGCAGTCGCTGCTTCGCGGCTTCGGCGAAGGGCTCGGTGGTGCGACCGTTGTGCGCCAGCTCAGGCGCGTTGATACCGATCAGCCGCACGCTGCGGCCATCGCGCAGGCGCACGGTATCGCCGTCCACCACCCGCGCCACCTCGACGTTCTGCAAGGCGCCGGTAGGCCGGCAGGCCTCCGCCGCACCGGCGAAGGCGGAAACCACGGACATGAAAAAGGCGCCCACCAGGGACGCCTTTCTCGGTACAGCGACAAGTAGCATTGCGCGCGTTCGCGGCAAGCGGCTTACTTGGTGGCGCCGAATACGCCGAAACGCTGCTTGAAGCGGTCGATACGGCCGCCGGTGTCCAGCACCTTCTGCTTGCCGGTGTAGAACGGGTGGCATTCGGAGCACACGTCCAGGTGGATCGGCTTGCACAGGGTGGAACGGGTCTTGATGACGTTACCGCAGCTGCAGGTAGCTTCGATAGCTTCGTAAGTCGGATGGATGTCCGCTTTCATGATTCAATCCTCGAGGCGTTGTGTGCCGCCACCCAGCGCGTTTACCAGGCACCGCACGTAATTAAGGGCGTGGATCATACCAGACCGATTCATCTATGCAAGCGACCCCGCCCGCCGGTCGTCTGCTAACATCGCCGGCCCAGTCCTCGTTTCCTTCATCCCCGGAAGCCGCTGAGTGTCAGACCTGATCCTACGCCTAGCCCTGCCTTCGCCACTCCGCCGCCTGTTCGACTACCGCGCGCCCCGCGGCATTCCGCGCAGCGCCCTACAGCCGGGGATTCGCCTGCTGCTGCCGTTCGGGCGCCGGGAGCTGGTTGGCGTTCTGATAGAGGTGACGGACCGTTCCGAAGTACCCGAAGACAAGCTCAAGCCTGCCCTCAGGGTACTCGACGCCAAGCCGCCGATGCCGGCGCACCTGCTCGAACTCTGTCGCTGGACCGCCCAGTACTACCAGCACAGCCTCGGCGACACCCTGTCCTGGGCGCTGCCCAACCTGTTGCGCCAGGGCGAGCCGGCCGAGGCGCGCCAGCAGCGCTTCTGGCATGCCACCGCGCAATCCAGCCTCGACGATCCGCGCCTGGCCCGGGCGCCGCGCCAGCGCCAGGCCCTGGCGATTCTCAAGCAGCATCCGCACGGGGTGTCCCATGAGTTGCTGAACCAGTTGCAGATAAACAAGGACAGCCTCGACCTGCTCAAGGAAAAAGGCTTGGTCGAACTGGAGGTGCGGCGCCACAGCACCCCGCCGCGCGAAGGCGGCTGGCTGGCCCAGGCGGAGTTGCCGCTGAACCCCGAGCAGCGCGCCGCCTTCGAGGCGGTTCGCGCCAGCCACGGCGGTTTCCATTGCTTCCTGCTGGCCGGGGTCACCGGCAGCGGCAAGACCGAGGTCTACCTGCAACTGATCCGCGAAACCCTGGCCGCAGGCCGCCAGGCCTTGGTGCTGATTCCCGAGATCAACCTGGGGCCGCAGACCCTGGCGCGTTTCGAACGCCGCTTCAACGCGCGCATCGCCCTGCTGCATTCGGCCCTGACCGACCGCGAGCGCCTCGACGCCTGGCTCGCCGCCCGGGATGGCGAGGCCGACATCGTCATCGGCACCCGCTCGGCACTGTTCACGCCGCTGAAGCGGCCGGGACTGATCATCGTCGACGAGGAACACGACGCCTCCTATAAACAGCAGGACGGACTGCGCTACCACGCCCGCGACCTGGCACTGGTACGCGCACGCCTGGAGAACGTGCCGATCCTGCTCGGTTCGGCCACGCCCGCCCTGGAAAGCCTGCACAACGCCCAGGCCGGCCGCTACGGCCTGCTGCGCCTGACCCAGCGCGCCGGTGGCGCGCACCCGCCGAAATTCATCCGCCTCGACGTGAAGAGCATGCCGCTCGACGCCGGCCTTTCCCGCCCGCTGCAACAGGCCATCGGCGATACCCTGGCGGCCGGCCAGCAGGTCCTGGTGTTCCTCAACCGCCGCGGCTTCGCTCCGACCCTGCTTTGCCACGACTGCGGCTGGATCAGCCAATGCCCGCGCTGCGACGCGCGGATGACCGTGCACCAGGGCAGCGGCGAGTTGCGCTGCCACCACTGCGACCACCGCCAGCGGCCGCCGATGAACTGCCCGCAGTGCGGCAAGCTCGACCTGCGTCCGGTAGGCGCCGGCACCGAGCGCGCCGAGGAACGCCTGCGGATTCTCTTCCCGAACCATCCGGTGCTGCGCATCGACCGCGACAGCACCTCGCGCAAGCACGCCATGCGCGACCTCTTCGCCACCATCAACAGCGGTGAGCCATGCATCCTGGTCGGCACCCAGATGCTCGCCAAGGGGCACCACTTCCCACGGGTCACCCTGGTGGCGATCCTCGATGCCGATGGCGGCCTGTTTTCCGCCGACTTCCGCGCCAGCGAACGCATGGCCCAGCAGATCGTCCAGGTCGCCGGCCGCGCAGGACGCGCCGAGGAGCCCGGACGGGTACTGATCCAGACCCACCTGGCCGATCACCCGCTGCTGGTCCAGCTCACCGAGGACGGCTACTTCGCCTTTGCCGAACAGGCCCTCAGCGAACGCCGCGCCGCCGGCCTGCCGCCCTTCGCCCACCTCGCCCTGCTGCGCGCCGAAGCGCACAAGCCGGGCCAGGCGGAAGCCTTCCTCGACAGCGCCTGCAGTGCCGCCGAGCAATTGCTCGAGCAGATGGGCGGACCGGAGGTGGAACTGCTCGGGCCGGTGCCCGCGCCCATGGAGCGGCGTGCCGGCAAGCACCGCGCGCAACTGCTGCTGCAGTGCATGAGCCGGGCGCCGCTGCATCGCCTGCTGACGCCCTGGCTGCAGAGCCTCGAACAGTTGCCCGGCGGGCGCCAGGTGCGCTGGTCGCTCGATATCGATCCGATCGACCTGTTCTGAGCGCCTTCCAGGAAGACGCCCCGCTTGACTGGGGTCAGCCGGAATCCGCGATGTCCGGCGCAAACTGTCGGCTAATCGCCGCAACGGTTGGCAACGCCTGTCCGCCCACGGATAATGCGCGGTTCTGAGCCTCGACCGGCCACCCCGCGCACATCGCGGGGAGTGAACTTCGGAGCGCCGCATCCGCCGGCCCTTCCCCTGCCCGACCGTCGCGCGCCGCCCCTCTGCCCGCGAGCACGGAGAAAAACGATGAAAGACACGATTCGCCAGCTGATCCAGCAAGCCCTCGACCAACTGACCGCAGACGGCACCCTGCCCGCCGGCCTGACCCCGGACATCCAGGTGGAGAACACCAAGGACCGTAGCCACGGCGATTTCGCCAGCAACATCGCCATGATGCTGGCCAAGCCGGCCGGGATGAAGCCGCGCGACCTGGCCGCCAGGCTGGTCGAGGCAATCCCCGCTCACGAGCAACTGGCCAAGGTGGAGATCGCCGGCCCCGGCTTCCTCAACTTCTTCCAGGATCACGTCTGGCTCGCCGCCAGCCTCGACCGCGCCCTCGCCGACGAACGTCTCGGCGTGCGCAAGGCAGGCCCGGCGCAGCGCGTGGTGATCGACCTGTCCTCGCCGAACCTGGCCAAGGAAATGCACGTCGGCCACCTGCGCTCGACCATCATCGGCGACGCCGTCGCGCGCGTCCTCGAGTTCCTCGGCGACACGGTGATCCGGCAGAACCATGTCGGCGACTGGGGCACCCAGTTCGGCATGCTGCTCGCCTACCTGGAAGAGCAACCGGTCGACGCCGAGGCCGAGCTGCACGACCTGGAGGTCTTCTACCGCGCGGCGAAGAAACGCTTCGACGAGTCTCCCGAATTCGCCGACCGCGCCCGCGAACTGGTAGTCAAGCTGCAGGCCGGCGACCCCGACTGCCTGCGCCTGTGGACCCGCTTCAACGAGATTTCCCTGTCGCACTGCCAGAAGGTCTACGACCGTCTCGGCGTGAAGCTGAGCATGGCCGACGTCATGGGCGAGAGCGCCTACAACGACGACCTCGCCCAGGTGGTCGCCGACCTGACCGCCAAGGGCCTGCTCACCGAAGACAACGGCGCGTTGTGCGTCTTCCTCGAAGAGTTCAAGAACGCCGAGGGCAATCCGCTCCCGGTGATCGTGCAGAAGGCCGGCGGCGGCTACCTCTACGCCACCACCGACCTCGCCGCCATGCGTTATCGGCACAACGTGCTGCACGCCGACCGCGTGCTGTACTTCGTCGACCAGCGCCAGGCCCTGCACTTCCAGCAGGTCTTCGAAGTGGCGCGGCGCGCCGGTTTCGTTCCGGCCGGCATGGAGCTGGAGCACATGGGCTTCGGCACCATGAACGGCGCCGACGGCCGTCCGTTCAAGACCCGCGACGGCGGTACGGTGAAGCTGATCGACCTGCTGGAAGAGGCCGAGAGCCGCGCCTATGCGCTGGTCAAGGAACGCAACGAGCAGCGCGCCGAGCGTGGCGAGGAGCCGTTCGACGAGGTCCAGCTGCGCGAGATCGGCCGGGTGGTGGGGATCGACTCGGTGAAGTACGCCGACCTGTCCAAGCACCGCACCAGCGACTACAGCTTCAACTTCGAACTGATGCTGAGCTTCGAAGGCAACACCGCACCCTACCTGCTCTACGCCTGCACCCGCGTGGCCAGCGTCTTCCGCAAGCTCGGCCAGGGCCGCGAGCAACTGGGCGGGAAGATCGTCCTCGAGCAGCCCCAGGAGCTGGCCCTGGCCGCACAGCTGGCGCAGTTCGGCGACCTGATCAACAACGTCGCGCTCAAGGGCGTGCCGCACCTGCTCTGCGCCTACCTGTACGAGTTGGCCGGGCTGTTCTCCAGCTTCTACGAGCATTGCCCGATCCTCACCGCCGAGGACCCGGCGCAGAAGGACAGCCGCCTGCGTCTCGCCGCGCTGACCGGCCGTACCCTGGAACAGGGCCTGGAGCTGCTCGGTCTGAAGACTCTGGAACGCATGTAATCGAACCCGCCCGAACAGGAGTCCGGGAACCCCCATGGCAAAGAAGAAACCCGCCCCCAAGCGCGGCGCCAGCCGCTACCAGGCGCCCGCCGCGAAGAACGGCGTTCCCGGCTGGGTCTGGCTGGTCGCCGGCCTGGCCATCGGCGGCTTCATCATGTTCCTGATGAAGCTCGAACCCGGGCGCAAGGACGTCCAGCGCGAACGCCCGGACGCCCAGCGCCCGGCCGCCGTGCAGGGCAAGCAGCCGCAGCAGAACGGCCAGGCCCAGCAGCCCGCACAAACGCAGACGCCGGCCCAGGCCAAGCCGAAGTACGAGTTCTACACCCTGCTGCCGGAGTCCGAGGTCGTGGTGCCGCCGGAAGCGGTACCGGAGAAGGCCCCGCCGCCGCCCACCCCCGCCGAGCTGGCCAAGGCCGACGAAGCGCGGGCCAAGGCCGCACTCGCCGGGCAGGTGCCACCGCCGCTGCCGAAAGCGGTGGTCGCCGCCAGCACGCAGTTCTTCCTGCAGGCCGGCTCGTTCCGCAAGCAGTCCGACGCCGACCGCGTGCGCGCGCAGATCATCCTGCTCGGGCAGTCGGTGAACGTCGAGGCCGGCAACGTCCGCGACGAGACCTGGTACCGGGTGATGGTCGGCCCGTTCAACAGCCGCGACCAGTTGTCCCAGGCGCAGAAGACACTGTCCTCCAACGGCTTCAGCAACCTGCTGTTACAGCAACGCAAGGCCCGCTGAGCGCGGGCCACGCCGTGCGTTCCGACGCACGGCGGTGCGTGCGGTTGAAAAGCCGCGGATCGCCCCTATATCTCCCAGCATTCCGGGCATTCGGCCCCGCAGTGTGGAGATTTCCCCCTTGACCACCATCGTATCTGTCCGCCGCAACGGCAAAGTCGTCATGGGCGGCGACGGCCAGGTTTCCCTGGGCAACACCGTGATGAAAGGCAACGCCAAGAAGGTCCGGCGCCTGTATCACGGTCAGGTACTGGCCGGTTTCGCCGGCGCCACCGCCGATGCCTTCACCCTGTTCGAGCGCTTCGAGCAGCAATTGGAGAAACACCAGGGGCACCTGGTCCGCGCCGCCGTCGAACTGGCCAAGGACTGGCGCACCGACCGCTCCCTGAGCCGCCTCGAAGCCATGCTCGCGGTCGCCAACAAGGATGCCTCGCTGATCATCACCGGCAACGGCGACGTGGTCGAACCCGAACACGGCCTGATCGCCATGGGCTCCGGCGGCGGCTTCGCCCAGGCCGCGGCCCTGGCCCTGCTGCAGCACAACGCCGAGCTGAGCGCTCGGGAAGTCGCCGAGACCGCGCTGAACATCGCCGGCTCGATCTGCGTCTTCACCAACCAGAACCTGACCATCGAGGAGCTGGACAGCGCCGTCTGAAGCGCTCGTCCCCCGCTGGAGTAAACGAATGTCCATGACGCCCCGCGAGATCGTCCACGAACTCAACCGCCACATCATCGGCCAGGACGACGCCAAGCGCGCCGTCGCCATCGCCCTGCGCAACCGCTGGCGACGCATGCAACTGCCGGCCGAGCTGCGCGCCGAGGTAACACCGAAGAACATCCTCATGATCGGCCCCACCGGCGTCGGAAAGACCGAGATCGCCCGCCGCCTGGCGCGCCTGGCGAACGCGCCGTTCATCAAGGTCGAGGCGACCAAGTTCACCGAGGTCGGCTATGTCGGACGCGACGTCGAATCGATCATCCGCGATCTCGCCGACGCCGCGGTGAAGATGCTCCGCGAACAGGAGATCCAGAAGGTCAAGTATCGCGCCGAGGACGCCGCCGAAGAGCGCATCCTCGATGCCCTGCTGCCGGCCGCGCGTCCCGCCATGGGCTTCGGCGACGAGCCGGCACGCGAGGACAGCAACACCCGCCAGCTGTTCCGCAAGCGCCTGCGCGAAGGCCAGCTGGACGACAAGGAAATCGACATCGAGGTGGCCGACAACCCGGCCGGCGTGGAGATCATGGCCCCGCCCGGCATGGAGGAGATGACCAACCAGTTGCAGAACCTGTTCTCCGGCATGAGCAAGGGCAAGAAGAAGACCCGCAAGCTGAAGGTCGCCGAGGCCCTGAAGCTGATCCGCGACGAAGAGGCGGTGCGCCTGGTCAACGAGGAAGAGCTCAAGGCACGCGCCCTGGAGGCGGTCGAGCAGCACGGCATCGTCTTCATCGACGAGATCGACAAGATCGCCAAGCGCGCCAACGCCGGCGGCGCCGACGTCTCCCGCGAGGGCGTACAGCGCGACCTGCTGCCGCTGATCGAGGGCTGCACGGTGAACACCAAGCTGGGCATGGTCAAGACCGACCACATCCTGTTCATCGCCTCCGGCGCCTTCCACCTGAGCAAGCCGAGCGACCTGGTTCCCGAGCTGCAGGGCCGCCTGCCGATCCGCGTGGAGCTCAAGGCCCTCAGTCCGAACGATTTCGAGCGCATCCTCACCGAGCCGCATGCCTCGCTCACCGAGCAGTACCGCGAGCTGCTGAAGACCGAGGGGCTGGCCATCGAGTTCGCCGAGGACGGCATCAAGCGCCTTGCCGAGATCGCCTGGCAGGTCAACGAGAAGACCGAGAACATCGGTGCCCGCCGCCTGCATACGCTGCTCGAGCGGCTGCTGGAAGAGGTCTCGTTCAGCGCCGCCGACCTGGCCAGCGAGCATAGCGACAAGCCGATCCTGATCGATGCCGGCTACGTCAACAGCCACCTCGGCGAGCTGGCCGAGGACGAGGACCTGTCCCGCTACATCCTTTGACCACCGCCGCCGCCACGGCCAACACCGTGGCGGCGGGCCGCGCGGTCCCGAACCGGGGTATCCTTGTACTCCGCCCTTCCGCGAGTCCGATGCGATGCGTATCCCTTCCGCCATCCAGCTGCACAAAGCCTCGAAGACCCTGACCCTGCGCTACGGCGAGGATAGCTACGACCTGCCTGCCGAGTTCCTCCGCGTGCATTCGCCCTCGGCCGAGGTCCAGGGCCACGGCAACCCGGTATTGCAGTACGGCAAGCTGAACGTCGGCCTGGTCGGCGTCGAACCCGCCGGCCAGTACGCACTGAAGCTGAGCTTCGACGACGGCCACGACAGCGGCCTGTTCACCTGGGACTACCTGTACGAGCTGGCGACCCGCAAGGACCAGCTATGGGCCGACTACCTGGCGGAGCTGGCCAGCGCCGGCAAGTCGCGCGACCCCGACGAGTCGGTCGTCAAGCTGATGCTCTGAAGCGCCGGGCCGAGTGCCCCTTCGCGGCACACGGCATCCAGGCGATTTTTCTCCGCTGCCCCGAACGAGGGCACGTCATTTGCAACATTCGCCCCGCAGACTGCCAGACCAGACATCCGGTCGGCGCGGTCGCCACGGCGAATGTCCTACCCTGCACGGCAGCAACGCTCTAGTCCGCAGGTCGGCCGCTCGCCGGGCCAGCCACGCCGGCCACCGATGCTTCTGCCAGCTTGCACGCCAGCGGAAACTCGCGTAACCAAGACGGTGCAGCCCCTTGTCCGGGTTCCCTTCCCTGACGTGCGTCCGCCCCGCCCTGAAACGTGCGGGTGGGCTGGTAGTCGAGCAGTAGCCGGCCGGACACCTGGTCCCCGGTTTCGTTGCGGTCCCCTGTTTCGCCTCGAACAATGGAGCGTTGCCGATGAGTCAGAAGAACAATAACGAGCTTCCCAAGCAAGCCGCGGAAAACACACTGAACCTGAATCCGGTGATCGGCATCCGGGGCAAGGACCTGCTCACCTCCGCGCGCATGGTCCTGCTCCAGGCGGTGCGCCAGCCGCTGCACAGCGCCAGGCACGTGGCGCATTTCAGCCTGGAGCTGAAGAACGTCCTGCTCGGCCAGTCGGAGCTACGCCCAGGCGATGACGACCGACGCTTTTCCGATCCGGCCTGGAGCCAGAATCCGCTGTACAAGCGCTACATGCAGACCTACCTGGCCTGGCGCAAGGAGCTGCACAGCTGGATCAGCCACAGCGACCTGTCGCCGCAGGACATCAGTCGTGGCCAGTTCGTCATCAACCTGCTGACCGAGGCGATGTCGCCGACCAACAGCCTGAGCAACCCGGCGGCGGTCAAGCGCTTCTTCGAGACCGGCGGCAAGAGCCTGCTGGACGGCCTCGGCCACCTGGCCAAGGACCTGGTGAACAACGGCGGGATGCCGAGCCAGGTGGACATGGACGCCTTCGAGGTGGGCAAGAACCTGGCCACCACCGAGGGCGCCGTGGTGTTCCGCAACGACGTGCTGGAACTGATCCAGTACCGGCCGATCACCGAGTCGGTGCACGAACGCCCGCTGCTGGTGGTGCCGCCGCAGATCAACAAGTTCTACGTCTTCGACCTGTCGCCGGACAAGAGCCTGGCGCGCTTCTGCCTGCGCAACGGCGTGCAGACCTTCATCGTCAGCTGGCGCAACCCGACCAAGTCGCAGCGCGAATGGGGCCTGACCACCTATATCGAGGCGCTCAAGGAGGCCATCGAGGTAGTCCTGTCGATCACCGGCAGCAAGGACCTCAACCTCCTCGGCGCCTGCTCCGGCGGGATCACCACCGCGACCCTGGTCGGCCACTACGTGGCCAGCGGCGAGAAGAAGGTCAACGCCTTCACCCAACTGGTCAGCGTGCTCGACTTCGAACTGAATACCCAGGTCGCGCTGTTCGCCGACGAGAAGACCCTGGAGGCCGCCAAGCGTCGCTCCTACCAGTCCGGCGTGCTGGAGGGCAAGGACATGGCCAAGGTGTTCGCCTGGATGCGCCCCAACGACCTGATCTGGAACTACTGGGTCAACAACTACCTGCTCGGCAACCAGCCGCCGGCGTTCGACATCCTCTACTGGAACAACGACACCACGCGCCTGCCCGCCGCGCTGCACGGCGAGTTCGTCGAACTGTTCAAGAGCAACCCGCTGAACCGCCCCGGCGCCCTGGAGGTCTCCGGCACGCCCATCGACCTGAAGCAGGTGACTTGCGACTTCTACTGTGTCGCCGGTCTGAACGACCACATCACACCCTGGGAGTCGTGCTACAAGTCGGCCAGGCTGCTGGGTGGCAAGTGCGAGTTCATCCTCTCCAACAGCGGTCACATCCAGAGCATCCTCAACCCACCGGGCAACCCCAAGGCACGCTTCATGACCAATCCGGAACTGCCCGCCGAGCCCAAGGCCTGGCTGGAACAGGCCGGCAAGCACGCCGACTCGTGGTGGTTGCACTGGCAGCAATGGCTGGCCGAACGCTCCGGCAAGACCCGCAAGGCGCCCGCCAACCTGGGCAACAAGACCTATCCGGCCGGCGAAGCCGCGCCCGGAACCTACGTGCATGAACGATGAAAAGCGACCAGCCTGAAGAACAGCCGCAGGAGCGATCCGCGGCCTCCGCCGACGAAACCCCGCCAGCGCCTCCGGCGCGGCCCCGTGCCGCGCGGAAGCCGGCCAGGCCCCGTATCGCCGAGCCCGCGGCCGCGCCGCCGAGGACCCCGAGCATGCCCCAGCCCTTCGTCTTCCGGACCATCGACCTCGACGGCCAGACCATCCGCACCGCAGTGCGGCCGGGCAAGGAAGGAAGCACTCCGCTGCTGATCTTCAACGGCATAGGCGCCAACCTGGAACTGGTATTTCCCTTCGTCCAGGCGCTCGACCCGGAACTGGAGGTGATCGCCTTCGACGTTCCCGGCGTCGGCGGTTCCTCGACGCCCAGCGTGCCCTACCGCTTTCCCGGCCTGGCCAAGCTGGCGGCGCGGATGCTCGACTACCTGGACTACGGCCAGGTCAACGCGATCGGCGTGTCCTGGGGCGGCGCGCTGGCCCAGCAGTTCGCCCACGACTATCCGGAACGCTGCAAGAAGCTGATCCTCGCCGCCACTTCGGCTGGCGCGGTGATGGTGCCGGGCAAGCCGAAGGTACTGATGCGCATGGCCAGCCCGCGGCGCTACATCCAGCCCTCCTATGGCGTACACATCGCCCCGGACATCTACGGCGGGGCCTTCCGCCGCGACCCCAAGCTGGCCATGGCGCATGCCAGCAAGGTGCGTTCGTCGGGCAAGCTGGGCTACTACTGGCAACTGTTCGCCGGGCTCGGCTGGACCAGCATCCACTGGCTGCATCGGATCCGCCAGCCGACCCTGGTGCTGGCCGGCGACGACGACCCGATCATCCCGCTGATCAACATGCGTGTGCTGGCCTGGCGCATTCCCAACGCCGAACTGCACGTGATCGACGACGGCCACCTGTTCCTGGTGACCCGCGCCGAATCGGTGGCGCCGATCATCATGAAGTTCCTCGCCGAGGAGCGCCGCCGCGCCGTCATGCACCCTCGTCCGTTCCTGCCCAAGACCGGCTGAACTGCTGCACGGGCAACACCAGGGCAGCAGACACTGCTTCGTCATGGTGCAGGTGCATAGTCAATGTTCCGCAACGGCGCATGGCGCCTGGCTTCGCCGCGACAGCGCAAGCTCTGCGACGCCCCTCCCGGCGTTGTGGTACAGCGCTTGCTGCCCCACTGTCGGGCGGCATCCTCCCTGTTCAGGCAGGTGTGCGGTTCTGCCCCGGGTGAAACGGAATTCACAGGCTATAACTGAGTATTCCGAGCCAGGGGACGATCGCCCGTGGCATCCAGACTGTGGTCCTACGACGGAGTGTGGTCCATGCGAGAAAAGCAGGAATCGGGTAGCGTGCCGGTGCCCGCCGAGTTCATGAGTGCACAGAGCGCCATCGTCGGCCTGCGCGGCAAGGACCTGCTGACGACGGTCCGCAGCCTGGCTGTCCACGGCCTGCGCCAGCCGCTGCACAGTGCGCGGCACCTGGTCGCCTTCGGAGGCCAGTTGGGCAAGGTGCTGCTGGGCGACACCCTGCACCAGCCGAACCCACAGGACGCCCGCTTCCAGGATCCATCCTGGCGCCTCAATCCCTTCTACCGGCGCACCCTGCAGGCCTACCTGGCGTGGCAGAAGCAACTGCTCGCCTGGATCGACGAAAGCAACCTGGATTGCGACGATCGCGCCCGCGCCCGCTTCCTCGTCGCCTTGCTCTCCGACGCCGTGGCACCCAGCAACAGCCTGATCAATCCACTGGCGGTAAAGGAACTGTTCAATACCGGCGGGATCAGCCTGCTCAATGGCGTCCGCCACCTGCTCGAAGACCTGGTGCACAACGGCGGCATGCCCAGCCAGGTGAACAAGACCGCCTTCGAGATCGGTCGCAACCTCGCCACCACGCAAGGCGCGGTGGTGTTCCGCAACGAGGTGCTGGAGCTGATCCAGTACAAGCCGCTGGGCGAGCGCCAGTACGCCAAGCCCCTGCTGATCGTGCCGCCGCAGATCAACAAGTACTACATCTTCGACCTGTCGCCGGAAAAGAGCTTCGTCCAGTACGCCCTGAAGAACAACCTGCAGGTCTTCGTCATCAGTTGGCGCAACCCCGACGCCCAGCACCGCGAATGGGGCCTGAGCACCTATGTCGAGGCCCTCGACCAGGCCATCGAGGTCAGCCGCGAGATCACCGGCAGCCGCAGCGTGAACCTGGCCGGCGCCTGCGCCGGCGGGCTCACCGTGGCCGCCTTGCTCGGCCACCTGCAGGTGCGCCGGCAACTGCGCAAGGTCAGTAGCGTCACCTACCTGGTCAGCCTGCTCGACAGCCAGATGGAAAGCCCGGCGATGCTCTTCGCCGACGAGCAGACCCTGGAGAGCAGCAAGCGCCGCTCCTACCAGCATGGCGTGCTGGACGGGCGCGACATGGCCAAGGTGTTCGCCTGGATGCGCCCCAACGACCTGATCTGGAACTACTGGGTCAACAACTACCTGCTCGGCAGGCAGCCGCCGGCGTTCGACATCCTCTACTGGAACAACGACAACACGCGGCTGCCCGCGGCGTTCCACGGCGAACTGCTCGACCTGTTCAAGCACAACCCGCTGACCCGCCCGGGCGCGCTGGAGGTCAGCGGGACCGCGGTGGACCTGGGCAAGGTGGCGATCGACAGCTTCCACGTCGCCGGCATCACCGACCACATCACGCCCTGGGACGCGGTCTATCGCTCGGCCCTCCTGCTGGGCGGCCAGCGCCGCTTCATCCTGTCCAACAGCGGGCACATCCAGAGCATCCTCAACCCTCCCGGAAACCCCAAGGCCTGCTACTTCGAGAACGACAAGCTGAGCAGCGATCCACGCGCCTGGTACTACGACGCCAAGCGCGAAGAGGGCAGTTGGTGGCCGGTCTGGCTGGGCTGGCTGCAGGAGCGCTCGGGCGAGCTGGGCGACCCTGACTTCAACCTTGGCAGCGCCGCGCATCCGCCCCTCGAAGCGGCCCCGGGCACCTACGTGCATATACGCTGAAAGACCCGGCCCGGGCGCCTGGAGCCGGGCACCTCGATCCCCAGAAGAAGTCCGGATGAAGACACGCGACCGTATCCTCGAATGCTCGCTGTTGCTGTTCAACGAACAGGGCGAACCCAACGTCTCGACACTGGAAATCGCCAACGAACTGGGCATCAGCCCGGGCAATCTCTACTACCACTTCCATGGCAAGGAACCGCTGGTGATGGCGCTGTTCGAGCGGTTCCAGGCCGAGTTGGCGCCGCTGCTCGATCCGCCCGAGGAGGTGCGCCTGGGCGCGGAGGACTACTGGCTGTTCCTGCATCTGATCGTCGAGCGCCTCGCCCACTACCGCTTCCTGTTCCAGGACCTGTCCAACCTGACCGGGCGCCTGCCACGGCTGGCTCGCGGCATCCGTACCTGGCTCGGCGCGCTGAAGCGGACCCTGGCCACCCTGCTGGCCCGCCTCAAGGCCGACCGGCAGTTGCGCAGCGACGCGCCGGCACTCGGGCAACTGGTCGAACAGATCACCCTGACCCTGCTGTTCTCCCTGGATTACCAGCGGGTACTGGGCAGCAAGGGCGAGGTGCGCACGGTGGTCTACCAGATCATGATGCTGGTCGCCCCGCATCTGCGCAGCGAGGCCCAACGCTCGGCGGAAAGCCTGGCGCAGCGCTACCTGGGACCGGAATGAAAAACGCCCGGCGAGTGCCGGGCGTGTGCCTTGCCGCCAGGACTCAGCCCTGGCTGCTCGGCGTCGCCGGAGCGTTCGCTGCCGGAGCGCTGGCAGCCGGTGTGGCGGCGGGGGCAGCGGGCGCGCTCGAAGACGCGGCGGGAGCGGCCGGTTTCGCCGCGGCGGGCTTGGCTGCCGGCTTCTTCGCCGCAGGCTTTTTCGCAGCCGGCTTGGCGGCAGGTTTCGCCGCGGGCTTGGCGGCGGTCGCAGCGGCCGGCTTGGCTGCCGGCTTCGCGGCAGGCTTGACTGCGGCAGGTTTCGCAGCAGGCTTCGCCGCGGCCTTGGCTGCCGGCTTGGTCGCCGGTTTCGCTGCGGCCTTCGCAGTCGGTTTGGCGGCGGGCTTGGCTGCCGGCTTGGCGGCCGCGGTTTTCGCCGCGGTTTTTTTCGCCGCGGGTTTCGCTGCCGGCTTGGCGGCGGCCTTGGCTGCCGGTTTAGCTGCCGGCTTGGCCGCTGCGGTTTTCGCCGCGGGCTTGGCAGCCGGTTTCGCCGCAGGCTTGGCCGCTGCCTTCGCCGCCGGCTTGACGCTGACGCCGGTGAGTTTCTCGATCTGCTTGGTCAGCGTATCGACCTTGCTGTGCAGCTCCCTCACCTCGTTGCGGCTCGGCACGCCGAGACGCGAGATGGCGCTGTTCAGGCGCTTGTCGAAAGCTTCCTCGAGCTCGCTCCACTTGCCGAGCGCACGGTCCCGAACCTCGTCGACCTTGCTCTTCGCAGAGCGGGCGGAAGCCTTCGCCGCACCGACCTGCGCGTCCACATCGGACTTCGCTTCTTTTTCAGCCTTCTCGCCGTCTTTCACCAAGGTCTCGAACAGCTTGCTGCCGTCCTTGCTGACCTTCGAGTAGGCCCCCAGACCAGCCAGCCAGATCTGCCGCGAGTATTTCTCGATCTCGCCGATCCAACTGGACTCTTTTTCGCTCTTCTTCTTGCCAGCCATCCTGCTCTCCTTATTGGGTTCTCGCGACACGCTCGAGCACTGCGCTCAGCTCATCCAGCTTAGCAGAGAGTGCTTCGACATCGTTCCGGGAAGGTATGCCTATCCGGTTCAACGTGCTAGCGACACGGCTGTCGAATGCCTGCTCGATCCTGTCGAGCTGGTCTTCGACTTTTCCCTTCACCGAAGAGAGGCCGGTCTTGACACTGTCATTGGCCGAATCGACCTGACTTGTGACCAGCGATTTGCCTTTTTTCTCCAGGGCTTCGCCAGCTTTCACCAATTCCTTGAAGTAGTCGCTGCCTTCGGTGCCCAGGCGGGAATACGCACCCAGGCCGGCAAGCCAGATCTGGCGGGCATAGTGGCGGATCTCGGAGACCAGGGAAGTGGATTCGGAAACGGTCTTTTTCTTCAGGGCAATCTTGGCCATGGGGCACCTCACGCTCGTTGGGTTGAAGAAACCGCAGGCGCCGCCGGAACGCTGGCAGCGTGAGAGCAAGGTATCGGGGAAAATTAGAAACCGCATACTAAGCGGAAGATGGGCGCCGCCAGGACGGCGAACGCCCGGCGGGATCAGGCCAGCGCCTTGTCCAGCGCCTTCTCGATCTCGCCCTTGAGCAGGCCGCTCATGGCCGACAGCATCAGGCCGAGCTTGACGTCCACCGCGACCTTGTCCGCCCCCACCGCGATCCTGCCGTCGACGCCACTGCGTTTGAAGGTCAGCTCGTCGCCCTGCCATTCGCACTGCACGCCGTGCTCCTTCGCCAGACGTTCGGCCAGTTTCTCCGCCTTGGCCCGTGCGGCGTCCAGCCCCAGGCTGTGCGGACGTTCGATGTGGATACGCGACATGGATCGACTCCTGATTGCAGATCGGAAAACTATACGCGGCCAGACAAAACACCGCACCCGCGCCGTCGGACGGCGGCACA
This sequence comes from Pseudomonas aeruginosa, assembly GCF_001457615.1. GTDB lineage: Bacteria > Pseudomonadota > Gammaproteobacteria > Pseudomonadales > Pseudomonadaceae > Pseudomonas > Pseudomonas aeruginosa. Next base: position 5,751,251 of record NZ_LN831024.1, read on the forward strand.
GCACTTTCCCCACATCCTGTTAGAATGCCCGGCATTCTTTCCAGGTGAGAACGTCATGAACGATCCCCGCAAAGGCGCCGACGCCGAACCCACCACCCACTTCGGCTACCAGAACGTTCCGGAAAGCCAGAAGGCGAAGAAGGTCGCCGAGGTATTCCACTCGGTGGCAGCCAAGTACGACCTGATGAACGACCTGATGTCCGGTGGCATCCATCGCCTGTGGAAGCGCTTCACCATCGAGCTGTCCGGCGTGCGCAGCGGGAACCGCGTGCTCGACATCGCCGGCGGCACCGGCGACCTGACCCGGCAGTTCTCGCGCCTGGTCGGCCCGACCGGCGAGGTGGTGCTGGCCGACATCAACGCCTCGATGCTCAAGGTCGGCCGCGACAAGCTGCTCGACAAGGGCGTCTCCGGCAACGTCAGCTTCGTCCAGGCGGACGCCGAGAAGCTGCCCTTCCCGGACAACCACTTCGACTGCGTGACCATCGCCTTCGGCCTGCGCAACGTCACCCACAAGGACGAAGCGATCCGCTCCATGCTGCGCGTGCTCAAGCCCGGTGGCCGCCTGCTGGTGCTGGAGTTCTCCAAGCCGAGCAGCAACCTGCTGTCCAAGGCCTACGACGCCTATTCGTTCAGCCTGCTGCCGCTGATGGGCAAGCTGGTCACCAACGACTCCGAGAGCTATCGCTACCTGGCCGAGTCGATCCGCATGCACCCCGACCAGGAAACCCTGAAGGCGATGATGGTGGAAGCCGGCTTCGACCGCGTGACCTACCACAACATGACCGGCGGCATCGTCGCCCTGCACCGCGGTATCAAGCCTTAACCGAGGGCGCGCCGATGAGCTCGCTGCTGATCCAGGCCGTGCTGGCCGCCGCCGAAACCGGCATCAATCGCGTCCTGCGCCTCGACGGGACAGCGCTGCCGCGCCTGCGCAGGCTTTCCGCCAAGGTCATCGAGGTCGACTGCCTGAGCCCGCCGCTGCGGGTCTTCATCCTGCCCGCCGGCGACGGCCTGCACTTCGCCGCGCAGCATGAGGCGGAGGTCGACTGCACCTTGCGTGCGCCGGCCGGCAACCTCCTGCACCTGGCCCTGGCGCGCGACAAGACCCGCGTCCTGCACAGCCCGGAAGTCAGCATGGACGGCGACAGCGCGGCCCTGCTGGAACTGGCCGGCATCCTGCAGAGCCTGGAGCTGGACTGGGAGTACGAACTGTCGCGCTGGCTCGGCCCGCTCGCCACCCAGGTGCTCGGCAGCAGCCTGCGCGACGCTTCGCGCTGGAGCGCGCAGAGCCTGCACAGCCTGCGCCTGAACCTGGCCGACTACCTTGCCGAGGAAAGCCGTACGCTGGTCGGCCAGCACGAAGCCGAAGCCCGCTTCGCCGAACTGGACCAGCTGAAGCTGGCCCTCGATCGTCTCGACGCGCGCGTCGGACGCCTCAGCCAAAAGACCAAGCCCGACGCATGAAGCTCCTCGCTGTCCGCCGCCTCCTGCGCATCCAGCGCGTCGTCATCCGCTACCGCCTGGACGACCTGATCCTCGAACTGCCGATGCTGCCCTGGTGGCTGCGCCTGCTCGGTGCCACCCTGCCCTGGCGCTGGCTGCCGCGGCGCAAGCTGGAACTGACCCGCGGCGCGCGCCTGCGCCTGGCGCTGCAGGACCTCGGACCGATCTTCATCAAGTTCGGCCAGATTCTCTCCACCCGCCGCGACCTGCTGCCCGACGACATCGCCAACGAACTGGCCTGGCTGCAGGACAAGGTGCCGCCCTTCCCGCCGGAGCTGGCGGTCAAGCGCATCGAGGAACAACTGGGCGCGAAGATCGAACAGGTCTTCGCCCGCTTCGAACGCGAACCGCTGGCCTCTGCCTCGGTGGCCCAGGTCCACGCCGCGCGGCTGAAGAGCGGCGAGGAAGTGGTGGTGAAGGTGATCCGGCCGAACCTGGAACCGGTGATCCGCTCCGACATCGCCTGGCTGTTCATCCTCGCCCGCCTCGCCGAGCGGGTCTCCAGCGAGGCGCGGCGCCTGCACCCCGTGGAAGTGGTCAGCGACTACGAGAAAACCATCGTCGACGAACTCGACCTGCTCCGCGAGGCAGCCAACGCCTCGCAGCTGCGGCGCAACTTCGAAGGCTCGCCGCTGCTCTACGTGCCACAGGTCTACTGGGACTGGTGCCGGCCCAAGGTGCTGGTGATGGAGCGCATCTACGGCATCCCGGTGACCGACCTGGAAACCCTGCGCGACCAGCGCACCGACTTCAAGGCACTGGCCGAGCGCGGCGTGGAGATCTTCTTCACCCAGGTGTTCCGCGACAGCTTCTTCCATGCCGACATGCACCCCGGCAACATCTTCGTCAGCACCCGCGCGCCCTGGAGCCCGCAATACATCGCGGTGGACTGCGGCATCGTCGGCAGCCTGACCGACGAGGACCAGGACTACCTGGCGCGCAACCTGATCGCCTTCTTCAAGCGCGACTACCGCAAGGTCGCCCAACTGCATATCGACTCCGGCTGGGTACCGGCGGAAACCAAGGTCAACGACTTCGAGGCGGCGATCCGCACCGTCTGCGAACCGATCTTCGAGAAGCCGCTGAAGGACATCTCCTTCGGCCAGGTCCTGCTGCGCCTGTTCCAGACCGCGCGTCGTTTCAACATGGAGATCCAGCCGCAACTGGTGCTGCTGCAGAAGACCCTGCTGAACATCGAAGGCCTCGGCCGCCAGCTCTACCCGGAACTCGACCTGTGGGCCACCGCCCAGCCGTTCCTGGAGCGCTGGATGCGCGAACGGGTCAGCCCGAAGCAGTTGCTGCGCAATTTCCAGCAACAGGTCGAGCAGGTGCCGCACCTGTCGCAAATGGCCCGCGACACCCTCGAACGCCTGTCACAACCGCACGCCCACAATGCGCCGCCGCCGGAGTGGAAAGGTTCCCGCCACGACTGGCTCGGGCGCCTGGTGGGCGCGGTGCTGCTGGTCGGCGCCGCCGAGGTCGGCCTGGGTCAGCAGTTGGAAGCCTGGCCGGCGTGGGTGATGCTGGCCGGCGGGGTGTTCCTGATCCTGCGCCGCTAGCGCCGCGCACGGCCACTAGGCCCGCGCCGATAGCCAGTCGCGCTCCCGGCTGGCACACTACTCCCATTTCCGCCGGAAACGCGCGCAACGTACCGGCAACGAACGTGGAAAGACCATGAAAGACTGGCTGGATGAGATTCACTGGAACGCCGACGGCCTGGTCCCGGCGATCGCCCAGGATCACGAGACCGGGCGCGTGCTGATGATGGCCTGGATGAACCGCGAGGCGCTGGCCCTGACCGCCAGCGAGAACCGTGCAATCTATTGGTCGCGTTCGCGTGGCAAGCTGTGGCGCAAGGGCGAGGAGTCCGGGCATGTGCAGAAGCTGCACGAACTGCGCCTGGACTGCGACGCCGACGTGGTCATCCTGATGGTCGAGCAGGTCGGCGGGATCGCCTGCCATACCGGCCGGGAAAGCTGTTTCTACCGTGTCTTCGAGAATGGCGCCTGGAAGACCGTCGATCCGGTGCTGAAGGACCCGGACGCTATCTACGAACACGCAGGACACCACCATGAGTGACACCCTGACCCGCCTGGCGGCGGTGCTCGAGGAGCGCAAGAACGCCGCGCCCGACAGCTCCTACGTGGCCAGTCTGTACCACAAGGGCCTGAACAAGATCCTGGAGAAGGTCGGCGAGGAGTCGGTGGAAACCATCATCGCCGCCAAGGATGCCGCGGCCAGCGGCGACTGCCAGGACCTGATCTACGAAACCGCCGACCTCTGGTTCCACTCGCTGGTGATGCTCTCGGCCCTCGGCCAGCATCCGCAAGCCGTGCTGGACGAACTGGAGCGCCGCTTCGGCCTTTCCGGCCACGCCGAGAAAGCCGCCCGCCAACCATCGGCCTGAACCTACACATTGCGAGGAATACGACATGGGCATTTTTGACTGGAAACACTGGATCGTCATCCTGATCGTCGTGGTACTGGTGTTCGGCACCAAGCGCCTGAAGAACCTCGGTTCCGACGTCGGCGAAGCGATCAAGGGCTTCCGCAAGGCGGTGAACACCGAGGAAGACGACAAGAAGGACCAGCCCGCCGCCCAGCCGGCCCAACCGCTGAACCAGCCGCACACCATCGACGCCCAGGCGCAGAAGGTCGAAGAGCCGGCGCGCAAGGACTGACGGGTAGCCATCGATGTTCGGAATCAGCTTCAGCGAACTGTTGCTGGTCGGGTTGGTCGCCCTGCTGGTGCTCGGCCCCGAGCGCCTGCCGGGCGCCGCACGTACCGCCGGCCTGTGGATCGGCCGCCTGAAGCGCAGTTTCAATACCATCAAGCAGGAAGTGGAACGGGAAATCGGCGCGGACGAGATCCGCCGGCAACTGCACAACGAGCACATCCTCTCGATGGAGCGCGAAGCGCAGAAGCTGCTGGCCCCGCTGACCGGCCAGAATCCCTCGCAGGAACCCCAGCCGCCGACGGTCGAGAGCCCGGCGCCGCCGAGCGTACCCACGCCGCCGCCGACCAGCACGCCTGCGGTTCCGCCCGCGGACGCCGCGGCACCGCCGGCAGTCGCTGCCTCCACTCCCCCTTCGCCACCGTCCGAGACGCCGCGTAATCCATGAGCGCCGATAAACCCGAGCAGCCCGAGCACGACCAGGAAATGCCCCTGGTCTCGCACCTGACCGAACTGCGTACGCGCCTGCTCCGCAGCGTGGCGGCGATCTTCCTGATCTTCGCCGGCCTGTTCTACTTCTCGCAGAAGATCTACACCCTGGTCTCCGAGCCGTTGCGCCGCTTCCTTCCGGAAGGCACCAGCATGATCGCCACCGACGTCGCCTCGCCGTTCCTCGCGCCGTTCAAGCTGACCATGGTGGTGGCGCTGTTCCTCGCCATGCCGGTGATCCTCGCGCAGGTCTGGGGCTTCATCGCGCCCGGCCTGTACAAGCACGAGAAGCGCGTGGCGCTGCCGCTGCTGGTGTCCAGCATCATCCTGTTCTACGCCGGGATGGCCTTCGCCTACTTCCTGGTGTTCCCGATGATCTTCCACTTCTTCGCCAGCGTGACGCCCGAGGGCGTGGCGATGATGACGGACATCAACAGCTACCTGGACTTCGTCCTGACCCTGTTCTTCGCCTTCGGCGTCGCCTTCGAGATCCCGGTGGCCACGGTGCTGCTGATCTGGATCGGGGTGGTCGACGTCGAGTACCTGAAGAAGATCCGCCCGTACGTGATCATCGGCTGCTTCGTGGTCGGCATGGTCCTGACCCCGCCGGACATCTTCTCCCAGACCATGCTCGCGGTGCCGATGTGGCTGCTGTTCGAGATCGGCCTGCTGTTCGGCCGCCTGGTACGCAAGCGCGGCGAGCATCCGGACGACCAACCGGCCAGCGACGGCGACCAGCCTCCGGCCACCCGCCAGTGAACCTGCTGCTCCTCGACGACGCCGACTTCGTGTCGGCGGATCGTGCGGTCCTGCACGATCGCCGCCTCAAGCACCTGCACGAAGTGCACCGCGCCGAGAACGGCGACACCCTGCGGGTCGGCCGCCTCGGCGGCTGGATGGGCGAAGGTCGCCTGCTGAAGCTCGACGCCAGCGAGGCGACCCTGGAAGTGCGCTTCGACCAGCCGCCGCCGGCCAAGCTGCCGATCACCCTGCTGCTGGCCTTGCCGCGACCGAAGATGCTCCGCCGGGTGTTGCAGACCATCGCCGCGATGGGCGTACCGAAGCTGGTGCTGCTGAACAGCTACCGCGTGGAAAAGAGCTTCTGGCAGACCCCGTTCCTCGACCCGGCGGCGATCCGCGAGAACCTGGTCCTCGGCCTGGAGCAGGCCCGCGATACGGTGCTGCCGGAAATCATCGTCGAGAAGCGCTTCAAACCCTTCGTCGAAGACCGCCTGCCGGCCCTGGCCGCCGGCAGCCTCGGCCTGGTCGGCCATCCCGGTCCCTGGCCGGCCTGTCCGCGCGCGGTGGAGAAGCCGGTGACCCTGGCGATCGGCCCGGAAGGCGGCTGGATTCCCTACGAGGTCGACAAGCTGCGCGAAGCCGGACTGCATCCGGTGCAGCTCGGCGAACGCATCCTGCGCGTGGAAACCGCGGTCAGCGCCCTGCTTGCGCGGTTGTTCTGAAAAAACTCCGGTAAAAGACTGAAGGTTTTCCCCGCCCGGCCGACATCCTCTGTCGCGCAGGGCTCCGCACGACAACCATAAGACCTCGCCCGCCGGCCACGTACCGGCCCTCCGCGCCCGCACGCCGGACGCGACGACGCTGAGCCATTACCTGTTCCGCCACGCCATGGGGCTGCCAACCCAGGGTGTCGCACTGCCTGGAGTAATGACGATGTACGATTGGTGGGTTCTCCAACTGGCCAAGCTGAGCGTCAGCCGCAAGCTGATGGTCGGTTTCGGTGTCCTCCTCGCGCTGCTTCTGCTGGTGGTGATCAGCAGCAACCGCACCCTCACGCACCAGACCGCCCTCAGCGAGCAGCTCGCCGAAGTCGCCAGCCTGATGGAACAAACCCAGCAAGCCGAACAAGGCCGCCTGGCATTCGAAGCCGGCAGCGACCCGCGCCAGGCCGAGCAGGTCCGCCAGACCCTGGCCGGGATGCTCCAGCGCCTGCAGGCGCTGCGCGACAGCGAGCTCGACCCGGCCGCCCTGGCCCACCAGACCGAAGCCATCGAAGCCTACCGCAAGGCTTTCGACGACCTCGCCGCAGCCGATCAGCAACGCAGCGCCGCCCGTGGTGTGCTGGTGGGCACTGCACAGCAGGCGCTGGACAGCTTCGCCCGCCTCGAGGAACTGATGGACGCCAGCCTCGCGCAGCAGGCCGGCGACCCGCAGGCGTTGCAACGTAGCCGTGCGGTGGCCGACCTGCACCAACAGTTGCTCATGGTGCGTTACCAGGTGCGCGGCTACGTCTTCGAACGCAGCGACAAGGCCGAGCAGGCCGCGTTCGCCGCGTTCGACGCCCTCCGCCAGGCCGCCACGACGCTGCGTGGCCAGTTGCCCGGCGAGGCCGATGCGGCGCTGGAACAGGCCATGCGCAGCCTCCAGGGCTATCGTGGCGGGATCGAGCAGTTCCGTGCCGGCGTCATCCGCACGCGCCAGGCGCAGCAAGCGATGCAAAGCAGCACCCAGGATATGGCCCGGGCCGGCCGGACCCTCACCGAAGCCGGTCGCCAATTGCGCGAGAGCACCGCCAGCCGCGACCGCGCCAGCCTCTGGCTGATCGCCGCGCTGGCCCTGGCCTTCGGCTGCGTCGCCGGCTGGGCGATCAACCGGCAGATCGTCCGGCCGCTGGACGAAGCCCTCGCGCAGGCCGAGGCCATCGCCGCCGGCGACCTCGGCAAGCGTCCGCAGAATCCCCTGACCCTCCAGCGCCGCGACGAACTGGGCCAGTTGCAGCGAGTCATGCAGCGCATGGGCGACAGCCTGCGCGAGCTGGTCGGGCGGATCGGCGACGGCGTCAGCCAGTTGGCCAGCTCCGCCGAGGAACTCTCGGCGGTCACCGAGCAGACCCGCGCCGGGGTCAACAGCCAGAAAGTGGAGACCGACCAGGTCGCCACCGCCATGCACGAGATGGCCGCCACCGTGCAGGACGTCGCGCGCAACGCCGAACTGGCTTCCCAGGCCGCTCGCCAGGCCGACGAAGAGGCGCGCCAGGGCGACGCGGTGGTCGACCAGGCGGTGACCCGCATCGAGCGCCTGGCTAGCGAAATGGACGTTTCCAGCGAAGCCATGGCGCGCCTGAAGAACGAGAGCGAGCAGATCGGCAGCGTCCTCGACGTGATCAAGTCGGTGGCCGAGCAAACCAACCTGCTGGCGCTCAACGCAGCCATCGAAGCGGCACGCGCCGGCGACGCCGGACGCGGCTTCGCGGTGGTCGCCGACGAGGTCCGCGGCCTGGCCCAGCGCACCCAGCAGTCCACCGCCGAGATCGAGGGCCTGATCCAGCGTCTCCAGCAGGGCGCCGGCGAAGCCGCCGAACGCCTGGAGAACAGCCGCTCGCTGACCGCCAGCACGGTGGAACTGGCGCGCCGCGCGGGCGCCGCGCTGGACAGCATCACCCGCACCGTCTCCGACATCCAGAACATGAACCTGCAGATCGCCACTGCCGCGGAGCAACAGAGCACGGTGGCCGAGGAGATCAACCGCAGCGTCCTCAGCGTACGCGACGTCGCCGAGCAGTCGGCCGCCGCCAGCGAGCAGACCGCCGCCTCCAGCGGCGAGCTGGCGCGCCTGGGCACGCAGTTGCAGGCACAGGTGGGACGCTTCCGCCTGTAACATCCCGAGAGGATCCTCCTTGCATCGGCAGCCCCTCCCGTCCATCGAAAGCGGACAGGAGGGGCACCTTTGCGTAGGATCAGGCTTTCGCCTTTTGGGAGATGACGCCATGCGCCCGATGACCATCGATATCGACGAACTGGCCTTCGCCCTGGATACCCCGGGAATCGACCACTACCTCGACCTGCACAGCGGCAAGGTGCTGCTGATCTCCGCCGAGGCGCCCGATCCCGAACTGGACGCATTGCTGGAAAACGAGCCGGAACGCCTGCTGCTGATCGACCCGCTGAGCACCACCCAGTCGCTGGGACTGATGCAGGATTTCCTCCGCGAGGTGGAAGAGCCGCACGCCTATGCGACGCTCGCCAACGCGCTGCAGAGCCGCAAGCCGTTCAAGGCCTTCAAGCACTCTCTGATGGAGTACCCGGAACTGTTGCAGGACTGGTACCGCTACCAGAACGAGCGCCTGCGCGAATGGGCGCTGGACTGGCTGGAGGACAACGATATCCAGCCGGCCGCGCGGCAGAGTCCGACGTCGCTCCTGCCGCCGCCGGGCAAGCCGTTCGCCTAGCGCGGTACTAGAGGACCTGACGGAGGAAGGCCTGGGCCCGCGGGTCCTGCGGATTGTCGAAGAACTGCGCCGGCGGCGCGTCCTCCAGCAGCTTGCCGTGGTCGAAGAACAGCACGCGGTCGGCCACTTCGCGGGCAAAGCCCATCTCGTGGGTCACGCAGACCATGGTCATGCCTTCCACGGCCAGGGTCTTCATGACGTCGAGGACTTCGCCGACCATCTCCGGATCGAGCGCCGAGGTCGGTTCGTCGAACAGCATCACCTTGGGGTCCATGCACAACGCGCGAGCGATCGCCACGCGCTGCTGCTGGCCGCCGGACAGGCGCGAGGGATATTCGTCGGCCTTCTGCCCGATGCCGACCTTGGCCAGCAGCGCCCGCGCCTTGGCCTCGCGCTCGGCCTTGCCGCGCTTGCGCACCACGCGTTGGGCCAGGCAGAGGTTCTCGAGCACGGTCATGTGCGGGAACAGGTTGAAATGCTGGAACACCATGCCGACTTCGCGGCGGTAGGCATTGATGTCGGTCCTCGGGTCGGCCAGGTCGACGCCGTCGATGCTCACCGAGCCTTCGTCGAACTCCTCCAGGCCGTTCAGGCAGCGCAGGAAGGTCGACTTGCCGGAACCGGACGGACCGATCACCACCAGTACCTCGCCCCTGGCCACGCGGGTACTCACGTCGTCCACCGCGCGCACTACCTGGCCGCGGGTATCGAAGACCTTCAGCAGGTTGCGTACTTCAATCACTTTGTCCGAGCCTCCGCTCCAGTCGGGATGCCATGTGCGAAAGGGGCAGGTTCAACAGCAGGTACAACGCGGCGACGCAGAACCAGATCTCGAAGGTGGAGAACGAGGTGGTGATCGCCTCGCGGCCGCTCTTGGTCAGTTCGGTGATGGCGATCACCGAGACCAGCGAGGTGTCCTTGACCAGGCTGATGAACTGCCCGGCCAGCGGCGGCAGCACGCGCTTGAAGGCCTGCGGCAGGATCACGTAGCGCATCGACTGGCCGGCGTTCAGGCCCAGGGAGCGGGCGGCCTCGTTCTGTCCGCGGGCGATGGACTGCACGCCGGCCCGGATGATCTCGGCCACGTAGGCGCCGGTGAACAGCGCCAGCGCCGCGACCCCGGCGAACTCGCGGGACAGGTTGAGCACGGTGCCGATGAAGAAGTAGAAGATGAAGATCTGCACCAGCAACGGCGTGCCGCGCACCAGCTCGACGTAGATCGTCGACAGGTCGTGCAGGGTCGGGTTCTTCGACAGCCGGCAGAGGCCGGCGACCAGGCCGATAGCCAGACCGATGGCACCGGACACCAGCGATAGCCAGAGGGTGGTCCACAGGCCCCAGAGCAGTGGGCCGGCGGCCCAGTGGCGGGTCACCCCGACCGCGTCGCCCTCGGCCACGTCGTCGCCTTCGGAGAATTGCAGGCTGTCCTGGGCGACGGTCACGACCTGCTTCTCGCCGCTCTCGCCAAGCAGCGTGACGCGCGCGTCCCTGCCCTGTTCCTCGATAGCCTCGACCCGGCCGATCTCGTTGGCCCGTAAAGGCTCCTCGGCCTGGTAGGCGAAGTACTGCGGAACGCGGTTCCAGCGCCATTCATAGGAAATCAGCGAGGTGGAGAACCACAGCGCCCAGGCCAGGACCAGCAGGATCAGCCCGGTCAGCAGGTGCCAGGGCCAGACGGAACGTTTCTTCTTGGTCACGGAAACTCTCTCGAACGATGGAATGCGCAGGTACGACGGCCCCCTTCGCGGGGGCCGTCAGCGGTTCATTCCATTTCCTTCAGCCACTCGGTGTTCTTGAACCACTTGTCGTGGATGCGCTGATAGGTGCCGTCTTCGCGGATCTGATGGAGGAAGTTGTTGATGAAATTGATGCTGTCGTAGTCGCCTTTCTTCAGGCCGAACGCCAGCGGCTCGTAGGTGAACGGCTGGTCGAGGTAGACCAGCTTGCCGGCGCCGAACTTGCTCACCGCCACCACGTTGTAGGGCGAGTCGTAGATGAAGGCGTCAGCCTTGCCGTTGACCACGTCCATCACCGCTTCCGGCTCGTTGTCGAAGCCGTGGTACTTGGCCTTGCTGATCAGCTTGCGGGCAACGATCTCACCGGTGGTGCCGATCTTCGAGGTGATGCTGTACTGCGGATCGTTCAGGTCCTTGTAGGACTTGATCTTGCCTTCCAGTTCCTTGCGCACCAGCAGGGTCTGGCCGACCACGATGAAGGGCTCGGAGAAGTTCAGGCGCAGGTTGCGCTCCTGGGTCAGGGTCATGCCCGAGCCGATCATGTCGAACTTGTCGGTCAGCAGCGCCGGGATGATGCCGTCGTAGCTGGTGGAGACCAGCTCCAGCTTGACGCCCATGGACTTGGCCATGGCCTTGAGCAGGTCGACTTCGAAGCCGATGATCTGGCCACGCTTGTTGGTCATCTCGAACGGCATGTAGGTCGGGTCCATGCCGACCCGCAGGGTGCCGCGCTTGACCGCGTCCTCCACCGCGCCGGCCGCCTGGACCGAAGCCACGCCCACCAGGGCGCAGACGCCCAGAACCAATGAAGCAAGATACTTTTTCATTCCCCAATCCCCAGCAGTCTTAGAAACACAGTCGTCGAACGGATGCTCTCGTCGTGTCGCCGTCCCGGGCGGGCAGCAGGCCATGACCGGCTGCGCAAAAGGCGGCCGATAGTACCTCAGCTGGCGAACGATACGAGACTTTCTGGATTGCCGGCGCAGGGTAACAGCAGCGCCGCACGGGGAAAACAGGCAAGAAACAGACCATGCCCCCGGCGGCGCTCCGCCGGGGGCATGGGATCAGGACTGGGCGGCGGGCAGCAGGCCGGCGTCGCCGGGCACTACCTGGGCCAGCGGTACGCTGGCGGCGTGGGGGTCGTCCGCCTCGGCCTTGCGCCAGCGGCCGAGCCAGTCGTCGCGGTCCTCTTCCCAGACCCGCGTATGCAGGCGCGAAAGTGCTACCGGGTCACTCAACAGAGCCAGGCGCGTGGTGCCGTCGAGCTGTTCCGGGCCCTTATCGATGGCCTTGCCGATACGCTCGCCGCGCACCGTCTCGATGGCTTGCGCACGGTTGTGGCGAGCCGTGCCCATGGCGCAGGCCAGGGCGTTGAGCAACGGATCGACGGCGGCCTTGAGGAAGCCATCCTTGAGCGCATGCCAGCGGTTCTCGTAGGTGTACTCGTCGGTGGCGCGCAGCTCGCGCGGCGTGTCGTACTCCTCCGGGATCAGGAACAGCTTTTCGTCGCGGGCGCGCAGGCCCAGCTTCACCCGGCTGGAGATCACCGATACCGGGATCGACAGGATCAGCGAACCGACGATCGGCGACAGCCACCACAGGAAGCGCGGGTTGAGCCAGGCCACCAGCAGGGTCCAGGCGATACCCAGCAGGGTCTGCATGCCGTGCCGGCGGATCGCCTCGCTCCAGGGCGTGGCGTCGTCGTCGCGCTGCGGCGAGTTCCACTGCACCGACCAGCCGAGGAAGGCGGCCAGCACGAAGCGGGTGTGGAAGAGCATGCGCACCGGCGCCAGCAGCACCGAGAAGAACATCTCCAGGAGCATGCTCAGGGTCACCCGGATCACCCCGCCGAAACCCTTGGCGCCCTTGGCCCAGATCAGCATTACGCTGAGCAGCTTGGGCAGGAACAACAGGGTCAGGGTGGTGGAGAACAACGCGATGGCCTTCTCCGGATGCCACTGCGGCCAGATCGGGAACAGCTGCCGCGGTTCCAGGAAGTACTGCGGCTCCATCAGTTGGTGCACCGCCAGCAGCGCGGTGGAAAGCACCAGGAAGAAGAACCACAACGGCGCCGACAGGTAGGACATGACCCCGGTGAGGAACACCGCGCGGTGCACCGGGTGCATGCCCTTGACCAGGAACAGGCGGAAGTTCATCAGGTTGCCGTGGCACCAGCGGCGGTCGCGCTTGAGTTCGTCGAGCAGGTTCGGCGGCAGTTCTTCGTAGCTGCCGTCGAGGTCGTAGGCGATCCACACGCCCCAGCCGGCACGGCGCATCAACGCAGCCTCGACGAAGTCGTGGGACAGGATCGCGCCGGCGAACGAGCCCTTGCCCGGCAACGGCGCCAGGGCGCAGTGGTCGATGAAGGGCTGCATGCGGATGATCGCGTTGTGGCCCCAGTAGTGCGACTCGCCGAGTTGCCAGAAGTGCAGGCCGGCGGTGAACAGCGGGCCGTAGACGCGGGTGGCGAACTGCTGCATGCGCGCATACAGGGTGTCCATGCCGGACGCCTTCGGCGCGGTCTGGATGATCCCCGCCTCAGGATTGGCCTCCATCAGGCGTACCAGCTTGGCCAGGCAGTCGCCGCTCATCACGCTGTCGGCGTCCATCACCACCATGTAGCGGTAGTCGCCGCCCCAGCGCCGGCAGAAGTCGTCGATGTTGCCGCTCTTGCGCTTCACCCGACGCCGGCGGCGACGGTAGAAGATCTTGCCGAAGCCCTTGGTCTCGCGGCACAGCTCGAGCCAGGCCTGCTGCTCGGCGACGGCGATATCCGGGTCGTTGGTGTCGCTGAGGACGAAGAAGTCGAAGCGCTCCATCTCGCCGGTGGCGGCCATCGACTCGACGGTCGCCCGCAGGCCGGCGAATACCCGCGGCACGTCTTCGTTGCAGATCGGCATGACGATCGCCGTGCGGGCGTCGGCGGCGATCGGCTCGCTGCCGGCGCTGCTGCCGGAGATCCGGTAGCGGTCACGCCCGGTGAGCAGCTCCCAGAAGCCCATCAGCGCGGTCCAGAAGCCGGCCGAGACCCAGCAGAAGAGGATCGCGAAGAGCGCCAGGATGCCGAACTGGATGACATAGGGCAGCACCTGCTGGACGGTATCCAGCAGGCTCTGCTGGGCCAGCTCCTCCAGGTCGACGAAGGCCCAGCCCTGGTAGGGCAGGATGCCTTTCATGTAGTAGGTGGCGACCGAGGTCTGCGCCAGCATCAACAACAGCAGGATGAACCGGCGCAGCGAGCCGACCCGCTGCCAGCGGGCCCGCGGCAGGGCACGCTTGGGCTTGGGCGGGTTGCTGCGTCCGGTCAGCCGACGCCAGCCGCGCACCAGGATGTTGGTGCGCCAGGGCTCGGGAATCACCTTGGTACGGCGGATCGGCGGGGAAATCTTGAGGAAGGTGCGACCCCGGGCGTCGACGCCGAACATCTCGGCGTCGTCCAGCTCAGGGGTGCCCAGCTGCAGGCGGGCGCGTACCGAGGCCAGGGCGGGATCGCCCCCGGCATCGGCAGCGGCGCCTTCCGCTCCCGCCAGGCGAGCGTGCAGCTCGGAGAAGGAAGCGGACTCGCCAAGTCGCTCCCGCTCCTCTTCCGCCAGGGGAAGATGAGCGAGGTAGTCGGCCAGCGGTGCTTTCGTAGTGGATGGGTTATTCATCGGCAGGCAGCTGATAGCTCCAGGTTTCGCTCAGTGGCTTCTGCGCCTCGTCGACCAGCGCCGCGCGCATTTCCACCGGCTTCTTCGGATCCTTGACCTTGATCCGCAGCGTCAGGCGCCAGCCTTTCAGGACCGGGTTGTAACGCAGGCTGTTCTCCACCACCTCGGCGTTGCTGTCGGTGCTGACCTGGGTGGTCACCGGCGCGTCCGGCGCCAGGTCCTTCAGGGCCGGCCCTTCGAAGTCGACGACCAGGGCGGTGCTGCCGTCCTGCTGGCGGATCAGGTTCTTCTGCTTCACGTCGCCGACCGAGCGCATGGTCTGCTTGACCCAGGAGGATTTCGGGTCGTGCAGCTCGTCTTCATCCATGGTCCAGTGCAGGCGGTAGGCGAAGTCCAGCGGCTTTCCGACCTCAGGCTGGGTCTCGGGGTTCCAGAACGCGACGATATTGTCGTTGGTTTCGTCCGGGGTCGGGATTTCCACCAGTTCCACGGTGCCCTTGCCCCAGTCGCCCTTCGGCTCGATCCAGGCGCTCGGACGCAGGTCGTAGCGGTCGTCCAGGTCTTCGTAGCGGGAGAACTCGCGGCCGCGCTGGAGCAGGCCGAAGCCTTTCGGGTTCTCCACGCTGAAGGTGCTCACCGACAGGTGCTTCGGATTGTTCAGCGGACGCCACAGCCACTCGCCGTTGCCGGCATGGATCTGCAGACCGCTGGAGTCATGCAGCTCGGGCCGGAAGTTGTGCTGCTCGGACGGCTGGTTGGAGCCGAACAGGTACATGCTGGTCAGCGGCGCCAGGCCCAGTTTGCTGACCTTGTCGCGGAGGAACACGCGGGCCTGGACATCCATCACCGCATCCTTGCCCGGACGCAGCACGAAGCGGTAGGCGCCGGTGGCCCGCGGCGAGTCGAGCAGGGCGTAGATCACCAGTTGCTTGTCCTGCGCCTTCGGCCGCTCGATCCAGAATTCGCGGAAGCGCGGGAACTCTTCGCCCGAAGGCAGCGCGGTATCGATCGCCAGGCCGCGCGCCGACAGACCGTAGACCTGGCCCTTGCCGACCACGCGGAAGTAGCTCGCGCCAAGGAAGGTGGCGATCTCGTCCTGCTTGTCGGCCTTGTTGATCGGATAGAGCACGCGGAAACCGGCATAGCCGAGATCCTTGGTGGCATTCTCGTCGAACTTCAGGGATCCGAAATCGAATTTGGTGCGATCGTACTTGATCGGCTTGACCGTGGTAGCGGTCACCTCGTTGATCTTCACCGGCGTGTCGAAGTGCATGCCCTGGTGATAGAAGCTCAGCTTGAACGGCGTCTTCAGCTTGCCCCAGTAGGCGCGCTCGTTGATAAAACGGATCTGCTGGTAATCGGCGAATTTCATTTCGCTGAATTCCGATGGCAGGTTGCTGGTCGGCGCGGAATACTTGTCGCCGGCCAGGTCCTTGGCCTTGCTCGCCACGTCGTCGATGCTGAACGCCCATACCGGGGCGGCGACGAATGCCAGCGCGGTCGAGCCGGCAAGCAGCAGGGTGCGCACGCGGGCGCGGAAATCGGTGTTTGAAACGGAACGGAAAATCACGAGGCCCCCTCGTCCGTGAACATGAATTACTGAAGACGCCCTGACCGTTCAGGGGTCTCCGACGGCACCGGAGTGCCGGTCGAACATGGTTTCGCCACATTCGCTGCCAAACCCGATAGATAGCCAGATTTGGCGCGATCTGACAAAAAGAATGCCTGTTTCCAGTCATTCGCGTTACGTGCACCGGGCCTGGAAAACCAGGGGGCATGCCGCTCGTCGGCTAGCGACCCCAGAGGTTCCGACCCTGCCCGGGCGGAATGATTCCCGTCCATTGGGTTGCAGGACGCCCCGCCCGGCATCGGGATGCCGGCCGGCCTGTCCTGTACAGCATGAAATCGGCGTGCGGATGATGCACCGAGGTTGTGACAAAAGGCCATGTATCTGTCACAAAAATTCACCGTTCCGGCCCCGCCATCCCTCCCTGAAGCACCTTGGGGACAATCCCCTCGACGCCGATCAACTCTCCAGCAGGAAGGTCACCGGCCCGTCGTTGACCAGGTGCACCTGCATGTCGGCGCCGAAACGCCCGGTCGCCACCTGCGGATAGGCCTCCCGCGCCAGTTTCACCAGGTGCTCGAACACCGTCTCTCCTTGCGCCGGCGGCGCCGCGCTGGAGAAGCTCGGACGCAGTCCGCTGCGGGTGTTCGCCGCCAGGGTGAATTGCGAGACCAGCAGCAAGCCGCCCTGCACGTCCAGCAAGGACCGGTTCATCTTGCCCTCGTCGTCGCCGAACACCCTGTAGTTGAGCAGCTTGTGCAGCATCTTCGCCGCGCAACGCTCGCCATCCTCGGGCTCGACCCCGACCAGCACCAGCAGGCCGCGATCGATGGAGCCGACGATTTCGCCGCCAACCTCCACCCGAGCCGCGCCGACGCGCTGCAGCAATGCCTTCATTCGGCCTCCGGCGGCAGGTCGAGCAGTCGCCGGCCGATCTCGTTGGTGGCGCGCACCAGCGCATCGACTATCCCCGGCTCGCTGGCGGTATGCCCGGCGTCGCGGATGATCTGCAGTTCGCTGTTCGGCCAGGCCTGGTGCAGGGCCCAGGCATTGTCCAGCGGACAGATGGCGTCGTAGCGGCCATGCACGATCACGCCAGGCAGATGGGCGATGCGGTGCATGTCCTCGAGCAACTGGTTGGGCCTGAGGAAGCCCTGGTTGACGAAGAAGTGGTTCTCGATGCGCGAGATCGACAGCGCCCTGCCCGGCTCGGTGAAGCGGTCCACCACCATGGGGTTGGGGCGCAGCGTGGCGGTGCGGCCCTCCCAGGTCGACCAGGCCTTGGCAGCGTGCATCTGGGCGATCTGGTCGCTACCGGTCAGGCGCTTGTGGAAGGCCGCCAGCAGGTCGCCGCGCTCTTCCGGCGGGATCGGCGCGACATAGTCTTCCCAATAGTCGGGGAACAGGCGGCTGGCGCCTTCCTGGTAGAACCAGTGGATGTCCTGCGGACGGCAGAGGAAGATGCCGCGCAGGATCAGCGCATGGACCCGCTCGGGATGGGTCTGCGCGTAGGCCAGCGACAGGGTCGAGCCCCAGGAACCGCCGAACAGCACCCACTTCTCGATACCCAGGTGCTCGCGCAGGCGCTCCATGTCCGCCACCAGCTCCCAGGTGCTGTTCTTCTCCAGGCTGGCGTGGGGCGTGGAACGGCCGCAACCGCGCTGGTCGAAGGTGACGATACGGTAGAGGTTGGGATCGAAGAAGCGACGCGACAGGGCATCGCAACCGGAGCCGGGGCCGCCGTGGACGAAGACGACCGGCAGTCCGTCCGGCGAACCGCTTTCGTCGGCATACAGCACATGCGGTTCGTCGACGGCCAGCTCGTGGCGAGCGTAGGGTTTAATTTCCGGATACAGAACTAGCATGATGCGCTCCCGAGGCGATGTGTTCGGCCCCCGGCGCAAACGTCGACAGCGGGGCCCGTCCTTTGCTCTGCCGCGCATGATACTTCGGCGCCGGGAAAAAAACCGAGCGGCTTTCATGTCCGCCCCGGTAGAGGGGAAACCATCAATCCAAGCAACGGCGCCTGGCGCCGGGAGAACGAGCATGGCCGAGGCCTTGCGACACCGTATCCGCGCCGCCGGCCTGCTGGTGGTGGAGCAACGCATCCTGCTGGTCCGCCACGAGGTCGGCGGCGACATCTACTGGATTCCGCCCGGCGGCGGCTTCGAGTCGGAATGCGACGAATCGACGAAGGATACCGTCCGGCGCGAGTTTTTCGAGGAGACCGGCCTGCGGGTGGACGTCGGCCCGCTGGTCTACGTGCGCGAATTCGCCGAACCCGCCGCCGGGCGCTTCCACATGGAGCTGTTCTACCGCATCGACGCCTGGCGTGGCGAGCCGACCCTGGCCAACCTGAAGGGCCTGGGCGGCGACGAGTTCGATATCCGCGAGGTCGGCTGGATCGCCCGCGACGAACTGCCTGGCCTGCCGTCGTTCTATCCGGCCGAACTGGCCGACGACGTCTGGTCGCGCCTGGACGCGCCGACGCCGTCGATCCGCCACCTCGGCCTGCAGCGCTAGACGCTCACTGCACCGGATCGCTGGTGGGGTTCTCGAGGATCGCCTTCAGCTCCGCGGTCATGGGAAACTCCAGGTTCAACCCCTTGGGCGGGATCGGCTGCTGGAACCAGCGCTGGTAGATGCCCTGTATCTCGCCCGAGCGATACAGCCCGGCCAGGGTCTCGTTGACCAGGGCAAGGAACTGCGGGTCGTCCTTGCGCACCATGCAGCTGTAGATCTCCCGCGATTGCGGCTCGCCGACCACCACCCAGTCGTGCGGCTGGCGCGCCTTGGCGCGTTCGCCGTAGAGCAGCGCATCGTCCATGTAGAAGGCCACCGCGCGACCCGATTGCAGCATCTGGAAGGCTTCGCCGTGGTCCTTGGCGCTGACCACGTTCATCCCCAGCTTGTGTTCGGCGTTGTAGTTCTTCAGGTAGCGCTCGTTGGTGGTGCCGGCGGTGGTCACCACGTTCTTGCCCTTGAGGTCGTCGAAGTGGGCGATGCCGCTGTCCTTGCGGGTCAGCAACTGGCCCTTGACGTAGATGAAGCCGTAGGAGAACGCCACCTGTTTCTGCCGCTCGGCGGTGACCCCGGTGGAGCCGCACTCCAGGTCGACGGTGCCATTCTGCACCAGAGGGATACGGGTCTGCGAAGTGACCAGGTTGTACTTCACCTTGAGTTCCGGCTTGCCGAGGGTGCTTTTGAGCCGCTCCACCACCTTGTCGGCCAGTTCCACCGAATAGCCCATGGGCTGGCCGCTGTTATCGCCAAGGTAGGAGAAAGGCACCGAGGCATCGCGATAACCCAGGGTTATCGTGCCGTTGTCGGCAACCTTCTTCAGGGTGCCGCTGAGTTCCTCGGCCTGCGCGGCGCCGATGGCGAGCGACAGGGAGAGTGCGAGAGTGCTGGATACAAGAATTTTCATCGGAGGTTCTGCCTCTTTTTTCTTATGGCTATGGAAAGTAAGTCAGCCCCTGGCCGCCACCACGGTGATCTCCACCAGCACCGACGGACGCGCCAGCTCCGCCTGGACGGTGGTCCGGCTGGGCGCCTGGCCGATCGGCAACCACTGGGTCCAGACCTCGTTCAGGGCGGCGAAATCGCGGGCGATGTCCTTCAGGTAGATGGTCGCGCTGAGGATACGCTCCTTGCGCGACCCGGCCTCGGCCAGCAGCGCGTCGATCTTCGCCAGCACCTCGCGGGTCTGGCCATGGATATCCTCGGCCTGGCCCGGCACCTGGCCGGAAAGAAATACCAGGGCGTCGAAGCAGACCGCGGCGGACAGGCGGTCGTTGGTGGCGATACGGGTCGGTTCCATGGGAGTGCTCCAGGTCGAGGGGAATTCAGCCAGCCAGCGCGCCGCGCGGAAGCAGGCCAGAGGTATCGATGCTCGGCGGGCGGCGGCCGATCTGCTCGGCCAGCAGGCGCCCGCTGCCGCAGGCCAGGGTGAAGCCGAGCGCGCCGTGGCCGAGGTTGAGCCAGAGGTTGCGGTAGCCGCCGTTGCCCACCAGCGGTACCCCGGTGGGCGTGGCCGGGCGCATGCCGGCCCATTCGACGGCGGCGTCGAAATCGCCGCCCTGCGGGAACGTGTCCCGCGCCTGCTGGCGCAGCAGTGCCAGGCGCGCGGGCTCGAGGCCGGGGTCGAAGCCGACGATGTCGACCATCGCGGCGATCCGCAGCCGCTCGCCGATCCGCGCGTAGACGATCTTGCGGTCGTAATCGGTGATGCTGGTATCCGGCGCACGGTGCTGCGCGCCGACCGGCAGGGTCAGGCTATAGCCCTTGAGCGGGTATAGCGGCAGGCGCAGGCCCGGCAGCATCAATTCGGCGCTGCGGTAGCCGGCGGCCAGCACCACATGATCGGCCTCGATGAGATCGCCGACGACCTCGACGCCACGCACCGCCGCGCCGCCCTCGACGATCTTCGTCACCCTGCGGCCATGCAGTTGCCGGCAATGTCCGGAAGCCTGCAGGCGCTCGGCAAGTTGCACGCAGAAGGCATGGCAGTCGGCGACCTCCTCGTCCGGCGTGTGGATGCCGCCGACGAAGGGCGCGGCGGACAGGGCCGGCTCCAGCGCGCGGCACTCGGCGGCGGTCAGGACGAATTGCGCCGAAGGATCGGCCAGACCCTGGCGGGCCCGCGCAAAGCTGGCCGGTTGGCGAAACGCCACCAGCTTGCCGTTGCGCCGCCAGTCGAAGCCATCGAGGCCATCCTCCTCGCGCCAGGCCTGCAGGGTGCGCTGGCTGAGCAATGCCAGGCGCAGCAGGTGCGCGGCATTGCGGCGGTTCAGCGAGCCGCGGCAGGCCGCGAGGAAGCCCAGCAGCCAGCGCCACTGCGCCGGATCAAGGCGCGGCCGCAGGCGCAACGGCGCATCGTTGCGCAGCAGCCAGCCGAGCGCCTGGGCCGGCACGCCGCTGTCGGCCAATGGCGCCACGTAGCGATAGGACAACTGCCCGCCATTGGCGTAGCTGGTTTCCAGCCCGCCCCGCTCGCGCGCTTCCACCAGGGTCACGTCGAATCCTTCGCGAACCAGGGCGTAGGCCGTGGCCAGGCCGACCACGCCGGCGCCGATGATGCAAACCCGCTGAGCCATGACAATCGTTATCCAGGTGTTTTCCAGGGCTTCGACGATAGGCGCGGATGACAGCGGTAGGACAATGAATAAAGATGGCCAGGGTATAAATCCAGGTTATGGGCTCGCGCCGATGAAGCTCCGCCATATCGAAGTGTTCCAGGCGATCCGCCAGGCTGGCTCGGTCAGCGGCGCCGCACAGTTGCTGCATGTGTCCCAGCCGGCGGTGAGCAAAGTCCTGCAGCACGCCGAGCAGCAACTGGGCTTCCCGCTGTTCTTGCGAGTGCGCGGCAAGCTGCTGGCGACTCCGGAAGCGCTGGAACTGGAGCGCGAAGTGGCCAAGCTCAGCGATAGCCTGCAGGCGGTGCGGCGCCTGGCGCAGAACCTGCGGCGCCAGCCGGGCCACAGCCTGCGCATCGGCGCCACCCCGGCCCTGGCGCTGTCGCTGCTGCCGCGGGCGATCGGCGAATGGAGCGCGCGCTATCCGCAGAGCGGCTGCGAACTGGCCACCTTGCATTCGCGCGAACTGGTGCAGGGCCTGCTGATGCGCGAACTGGACCTGGCCCTGAGCCTGAAGCAGCCGGAACACCCCGGCCTGCGCGGCGAAGCCATCGCCAGCGGCGTATTGGTGGCCCTGGCGCCGCGCGAACACTGGCCCGAAGCGGAACGCCGGCAGCCGCTGAGCCTGGCCGGGCTGGCCGGCGAAGCGCTGATCGGGCTGTCCACCGCCGACCCGCTGTTCGCCCGCCTGGAGGATTACCTCAGCGCCGTGGTGCCACCGCCGCAGGTGAAGATCGCCGTGCAGACCTACGCCCTCGCCCGCGCCCTGGTGGAGGCTGGGGCGGGCCTGGCGCTGGTCGATCCCTTCACCGCCCTCGGCGCCGACCCGCACAGCACCGCGATCCGCCCATTGAGCCCGGCCTTCCCGGTCACCCTCTACGCCATCACCCGCGCCGACGAAACCCCGCCGCACACCCTCGCTCCGCTGCTGCGGATGCTCGCCCGCCAGGCCGAGGAGCGTTTGCGGGCCGTGCAGATGTAGCATTTGCCGCCTGGCCTGCCGCTGGAAACCTTGGACGTCGTTCTGGCCTGGCCCACGCCTCGCGTCCTTACCGCTCCGGCTTCCAGTCTGGGCGGTCCGCGTCGTAGCCCTGGGTCGGGTGCGGTGGCAGAGGATGGTCCTTTATCAAGTCGGGAAAACGCAAATCAGGATCAGCGGCAAGTCGATCGTAAATACCATCATATAGTTTGTGCAGTTTTTCATCGGGGACGTACCACATTGCACTTGCAGGAGGAGTCTTGTTTCCAAAGACGCGCGAGAGGAAGAAAGCCGCGCTCTTGCCCCCCTGAGAGACTGACACCTGATAGTAACCTAATGCTTTTGGGAAATTATGCTCTACTATCTTGTAATACGCCCCCAGCTCATAACTAGCCGGCGCATAGCCCTGGCTAGCAGCACAGTTAGTATACGCCAACCCCAAATCCTTTTTTTTGGCCACATATATATAAAGCTTACCTAGTTCGGTTAGCGCCGGCGGATTTCCTAGGCTAGCAGCCTTATCAAGAAAAGTAAGTCCGTCAGTTGCAGGATTCTTGACCCCGGCACGATTACCGATCATTGCCCCCATATTATAGAAACCTTGAGGAATCTTCAGATCGATCATTTTCTGGTAAAGGTCTAGAGCTTTCTGAGTGTCCTTCTCCACACCTCCCGGCCAACCGGTACGATAGAGGTTCGCCAAGTTATGCATGGCCTTCCAGTGGCCACGCTCCACTGCCTTGCTGTA
Source organism: Pseudomonas aeruginosa (assembly GCF_001457615.1). Taxonomy (GTDB): domain Bacteria; phylum Pseudomonadota; class Gammaproteobacteria; order Pseudomonadales; family Pseudomonadaceae; genus Pseudomonas; species Pseudomonas aeruginosa. The sequence goes on from NZ_LN831024.1 coordinate 5,773,925, forward strand.
AAGCTCGACGATACGGCCCCAGGGCCGCAGAGTATCGGGCTTGGCCAAGGCGGCTGCTTCGCGGTACCAGACATCGGCTTGCGAATCCAACGGCGGCAGATGGTCTTTTTCATTAACGCAGACAAACGATTTGCTGTTGGCCATCACGGGAACGGCTGCAAGACACAGCACGGCCCAAAGTCCAATAGCCATCAGCCGCATCATTGCTCCGGTTTCCAGTCGGGCCGATCTGCGTCGTAGCCCTGGGTCGGGTGAGGAGGCAGAGGATGATCCTTTATCAAGTTGGTAAAACGTAGATCTGGATCAACTTCAAGCTTCTTGTAAATAGAGTAATACATCTCATAAAGCTCCTTATCCGCGTCATACCACATCCTATCAACTGGTCGACTTTTTTCATCGAATATATCTGTCATTAGAAGCGCAGCATCACCATCCCCTTGAGAAGTAGCAAGCTGGTAATAGCTCAGCGCCTTAGGATAATTATGCTTAACTATTTTGTAATACGCACCCAATTCATAATTAGCGGGAGCATATCCTTGCTCAGCAGCGCATTGCGTGTAACGAAGTCCTAGTTCGTCCTGATTCGCTTCATAAATATAAAGCTTACCTAACGCAGTTAAGGCTGGAGGGTTACCCATACTGGCGGCCTTGTCCAAGAAGGTCAGGCCATCGGTAGCAGGATTCTTAACACCGGCACGATTGCCAATCATTGCCCCCATGTTATAGAAGCCTTGGGGCACTCCCAGATCGATCATCTTCTGGTAAAGGTCCAACGCTTTCTGCGTATCCTTCTCTACCCCACCAGGCCACCCTGTACGATAAAGATTCGCCAGGTTATGCATGGCCTTCCAGTGACCACGCTCCACTGCCTTGCTGTAAAGCTCGACGATACGGCCCCAGGGCCGTAGAGTATCTGGCTTGGCCAAGGCTGCTGCTTCGCGGTACCAAGCATCGGCTTGCGAATCCAACGGCGGCAAATGGTCTTTCTCATTAACGCAGACAAACGATTTGCTGTTGGCCATCACGGGAACGGCTGCAAGACAGAGCACGGCCCAAAGTCCAATAGCCATCAGCCGCATCACTGCTCCGGTTTCCAGTCGGGCCGATCTGCGTCGTAGCCCTGAGTGGGATGGGGTGGTAACGGATGCTCCTTCATCAGGTTGGGAAAACGTAAATCAGGATCAGCCTCAAGCTTTTTATAGATTGAATAATATTCCTTGTGTAGTCTTTCGTCGGGGGAGTACCACATCCTGTCAACATCGGGACTAGCCTTATCAAAAACTCCGGACATGAAGAAGGCAGCATCACCATTTCCTTGACTGGCAGCAAGAAGATAATAGCTCGCCGCCTTGGGGAAGTTATGCTCTACTATCTTATAATACGCCCCTAACTCATAATTAGCCGGTGAATAACCCTGACTGGCAGCGCAATTGGTATACGCCAAACCCAAATCTTTCTTCTTAGCTACATAAATATAAAGCTTTCCAAGCTCAGTCAATGCCGGCGGATTTCCCAAGCTGGCGGCCTTATCCAGGAAGGTAAGTCCATCCGTTGCAGGATTCTTGACCCCGGCACGATTACCGATCATTGCCCCCATATCATAGAAACCTTGAGGAATCTTCAGATCGATCATTTTCTGGTAAAGGTCTAGAGCTTTCTGAGTGTCCTTCTCCACACCTCCCGGCCAACCGGTACGATAGAGGTTCGCCAAGTTATGCATGGCCTTCCAGTGGCCACGCTCCACTGCCTTGCTGTAAAGCTCGACGATACGGCCCCAGGGCCGCAGAGTATCGGGCTTAGCCAAGGCTGCTGCTTCGCGGTACCAAGCATCGGCTTGCGAATCCAACGGCGGCAGATGGCCTTTTTCATTAACGCAGACAAACGATTTGCTGTTGGCCATCACGGGACGGCTGCAAGACACAGCACGGCCCAAAAGTCCAATAGCCATCAGCCGCATCACTGCTCCGGTTTCCAGTCAGGCCGATCTGCGTCGTAGCCCTGAGTGGGATGAGGTGGTAACGGATGCTCCTTCATCAGGTTGGGAAAACGTAAATCAGGATCAGCTTCAAGCTTTTTATAGATTGAATAATATTCCTTGTGTAGTTTTTCATCGGGGGAGTACCACATTCTGTCAACATCGGGACTGGTCTTATCAAAAACTCCGGACATGAAGAGGGCAGCATCATCATTTCCTTGACTGGCAGCAAGAAGATAATATCTTGCTGCTTTTGGAAAGTTGTGTTCAACGAGTTCGTAGTAACTCCCCAACTCATAGTTTGCCGGAGCATAACCCTGACTCGCAGCACATTGGGTATATGCCAAACCCAACTCTCTGTTTTTGGCCACATAAATATAAAGCTTACCCAGTTCGGTTAGCGCCGGCGGATTTCCTAGGCTAGCAGCCTTATCAAGAAAAGTAAGACCATCAGTTGCAGGATTATTGACCCCGGCACGATTACCGATCATTGCCCCCATATTATAGAAACCTTGAGGAATCTTCAGATCGATCATTTTCTGGTAAAGGTCTAGAGCTTTCTGAGTGTCCTTCTCCACACCTCCCGGCCAACCGGTACGATAGAGGTTCGCCAAGTTATGCATGGCCTTCCAGTGGCCACGCTCCACTGCCTTGCTGTAAAGCTCGACGATACGGCCCCAGGGCCGCAGAGTATCGGGCTTGGCCAAGGCGGCTGCTTCGCGGTACCAAGCATCGGCTTGCGAATCCAACGGAGGAAGATGGTCTTTTTCATTAACGCAGACGAATGATTTGCTGTCGGCCATAACGGAAACTCCGAAACTCAGCAGGAAAGTGAACAGATAAATAGAGATACGCATCGCTCAGTCAACCGTAAAATTGGGACTATAGGGTGTGGTGACATCCCAGAACCGCAATAAATGGGTCGTTAGAGATTCACCATTTCGCTGCTGCTTCCAGTTCTTATCCATCTTCTGATTCCACAGCTTGAAGTTTTCTTCGGTCGTTTCGGCCAACTTATAAGCATGTGCCCCCCACAACTCCTCCCGCATCGCCCTCGCCAAATCCGGATTGGGTTGGGCAATCCCCAATTCGCTGTCGCTATGCATGCTGCGGACATTGATATTGGCCGAGCTGAGCAGGGTATAGAGGTCGTCCACCAGCAGCAGCTTGGAGTGCACGTAGATGTGCTTGTAGCGCGCCTTCAGCGGCGGCGCCCCGAGGGCGGCCTCGGCTTCGGCGGACATGCGTACTGGCGGCGGGCTGCCGGGGGCGGGGTCGCTGGTGGCCAGGGTGGCGATGACCACCTTGAGGCCGGGCACGTCGGCGAGCTGGTAGGGCTTGTCGTCCTCGCCGGTGTTCTTCGCCAGTTCGGGAATGTCCTGCGCGCCGAGACCGCCGAGGCGTTGCTCGACTTCCGGCGTCACGCCTTTCTCTTCGAGCGCCTCGATCTTGCGTTGCAGCCGTTCGATGTTGTTTTCCTGGCCGCGCCGGACATAGGGATCGGGGTGCGGGTTTTCCCTGAGCTGCTTCAACTGCTCGCGCTTTTCCCGCAGGTCATGCGCCAGGTCGCGCTGCACTTGCGGCATCAGCTGCTCCTGGCCCAGGCCTTTCATCATGTCGTAGGTGGTCTTCGAGGCGTCGCTGGAGTCGGGGGTGTTGGTCACGACGAACAGGTACAGGTCGCCGGGCACGCCCCGGGCCTTGCGCACCTGCGCAGTCTTCCGCAGGCGCTCGGCGAAGCCGGCATAACGGAAGTACTGGTTTTCCATGTAGACGTAGTCGGTGGCATTGCCCAGGGCCTTGAGATAGTGCTCCAGGATCGAGCGCTCGTCGTCCTGCGGCTGGGTCCGGCAAATCTGCGCGACGCTGTTGCTGGCGGGCGTGGCGATCTTCGGCAGCGGCAAGGCGTCGCGCTCGGCGGTCAGCGATGGCGTCGAGAACCAGCGCTTGTACCACGGCGTCTCGAGGTCCCAGGCCTCGCTGAAGTTGCGGCTGAGGTCGGCCAGCACCGGGCCCTGGACCTGCATGGAGATATCCTGCCAGGGCCCGAACCCGGGATCGCGACCGGCGGCGCGGTCGTCGAACAGGTGGGCGCTGGTGTCCCAGTAGTTGCGGTGCATGTTGTGACCCATGACGAAGCCGATGGCCTGCGGGCTGCCATAGTCGACCAGGACCATCTTCTGGTGATGGCTGGCGAACTGGGTGAGTACCAGCAACTGGCCGATGCCCAGGTCGTCGATGCCATCGGCGCGCAGCAGGTGGATCAGGCTTTGCAGTCGCCCATTGACGAGGCGCACTTGCTCGCCGTTCATCACCGGTCTGGCCGTCTGCTCGAAGTCGCGGGTACGGAACTCGACGTTCTGCAACCCACCGCCGCGTACCGCCTTGAACCAGTCGCGGGTGAATATCTGCCCCCAGGGATCCTGGCGGGTGCCGCCGGAACCGCGCTTGCCGCCGTAGCCCTGGGCCTCGCTGCTGTCGAGAGTGCGCTGGATCTCGGCGTTCTCCGCCTCCAGCTCGGCGATGCGCGCCCGCGCGTGGCGGCGCCCCGCGGGTCGAAGCTCGGCAGCCTGCCTTCGCGGTGCAGCCGTTCCGAGCGCTCCAGGGCTTCCTGCTGCCGCGCGATGAGGTTGAGGTTATGCTGGCGCCGCTGCTCCAGTCGCAGCACCTCGTTGTCCACCGCGCTGCCGCTGGCGACGCCCGAGCCCGCCCAGGTGCCGCCGGAACCGCCGACGCCGGCCCCGGGGATGGTGTTTTCCTTGAGCCTGGCGAGCTGGTTGCTCCAGACCAGCACCCGCGCCTGCACCCCTTCGCGGCCCTTCGTCTGCAGCAATTCGCCGATTCGCGGTCCGTCGGGGCGTTTGAAGCGCATGGCCGGGTCGAAGCCCCAGGTGATGATGTCGATGCTCTGCCGGGCCGCTTCCATCGCCGCATGCACCGCGTCGAAGGCCGCCTGGCCATTGATCAGCGGCTTGATGTGCACACCCGCGCGCGGTGGGTAGAAGGCCTTGTTGGCGAACCAGTCGAGGGTCAGCCGGACGCTGCCGGCCTGTTGCGCGTACAGCTTGAGGGTCTGCGGTTTGTACAGGTCGCTCATGGCGTGGGGTCATCCTTGTCGGCGGCGCCGGGCCGCGAGGCGTCGCGCCGGTAGGCGTCCGGGGCGGAACGCGGCTTGTGCTGGGGCATTTCCGCCCGGTAGTCACGGAACCCCTGCTGGGCGAGCCGATCGTCGGCCTGCAGTGCGTCCGGTTGGTCGACCATCTCCACTTCGTAGGCGTGGCCATTGGCGGTCTCGATACGATAGGTGCGTTCGCCCGGCAGCGGTTCGAAGCTGATTGCGCCGCCTTCGTCGGCGATGCCCTCCTCCTTGAAGGCACCGTTGGCGTAGAGCCGATACGGTTGCCTGGCCGCCGATGCCACGCCGGGCAACGGACTGAGTTCGAAACGCAGGAGTTTCTGCGGCGCTTCGCCGATCTTCTGGGCGATGGCTCCCAACAAGGCGCCTCCCGCCGCCGCGGCGTCGGCCGCGAGCGGTTGCAGCGGCGACAGCGCGCGAACGCCGCTACCGATGCCGGGGCTGCCGCCGCTGTTGATCATCACCTGGGCGCCGTCGAGGGTGACACCGACCGGGTCGAGCCTGGCGAAGCTGCCACCGCCCTTTAGGGTCAGCTCCATGCCTGCCTCGATCACTACCTTGTCGCCGGCCTTGAAATGGATCTCGTCGCCCGCCTCGACGAACTGGCCGGTGCCGATCCTCAGGTGCAACGCGTCGGCGACGCTGAGGTGGTCGGCCGCCTTCAGTTCGACCTTGCGGTCGGCATGGACCGTGCGCTGTTCCTCGGCCCTGAACTCGCTGTAGCTATCACCCTCGACCGTGTCGTGGCGCTCGTGGCCGACGCGGATCTTCTGGTCGTGCTCGATGTTCTCGTCCCAGTCGCGCTGGGCGTGGACGAAGATCTGTTCCTGGCCCTTGCGGTCCTCGATGCGCAGTTCGTTGAAACCGCCGCCGCCGGGGTAGCTGTCGGTCTTGAAAACGCTGCGGGTCTTGTTCTGCGGCAGCTCGTAGGGCACCCGGTTTTCGCTGTGGTAGAGGCAGCCGGTGACCAGCGGCTGATCCGGATCGCCCTCCAGGAAACCCACCAGGACTTCCATGCCCACCCGCGGGATGGCGACGCCGCCATAGCGCTTGCCCGCCCAGTTGGAGGCGACGCGCAACCAGCAACTGGTGTTGTCGTCGGCCTGGCCGAGGCGATCCCAGAAGAACTGCACCTTGACCCGGCCGTATTGGTCGCAGTGGATGGTCTCGCCGGCGGGGCCGGTCACGACCGCTGTCTGACAGCCCAGCACGCGTGGCCTGGGATGCTCCAGCGGGGGGCGGAAATGCGCGCTCCAGGGAGTGGCGACGAAACGGTTGCGATAGCCCTGGCGGAAATCGCCCCGGCCCTGCGCGACGTCGCTGTCGATCGACTCTTCCAGTACCTGCGGCTGCCGCCCTTCGTGGAGAACCTCGGTAAGCAGCCAGAGATCGTTCCATTCGCCGCGGGGATGCGCGGACAGCGTCAGGAAGTGTCCGCTGAGCAGCGCCGGTTCGTCGCTTTCGCCCCTGGCCTGTAGGTAGTCGGCGCGATGCCGTTCCAGCGCGCGCCGGCTCAGGTGCTTGCCGCGCTCGCGGTGGGTGAAGCGGCCGGGATAGTCGTAGTCCTCCAGGTCCGGTTGCTGCGCCCCGGGCTGCGGGCCATGGGCGGCCTGCATCTGCAACGCGGGTTGCTCGAAGTCGTAGTCGCGCCGGGTAACCCGGCTGGCACGGGTGTCGAAGCGCACGCCGAAGCGCTTGACCACCGGCTGGTCGGCGACCAGCCCGGCGTCCTGCACGTAGGCGACGGGGCGTTGCAGCCGCGGAAAGGAGGTCTGGTCGTCGCCGAAGACCAGCATATGGCCCTGGGCAGAAAACTCATGGTGGTAATGGATGCCTTCCTCCTCGCAGAGCCTGCTGAGGAACGCCAGGTCGGTTTCGTCGTACTGCGTGCAGTATTCGCGGGCCGGGTACGGCGTCGGGCCCAGCTGGAAGCGGTAGGCGTCGGCGAGAACGCCGTGGCCCTCCAGCACCCGGCCGATGATTTCCGGCACGCTGAGGCGCTGGAAGATGCGTTGGTCGCTGCACAGCCCCAGGTAGGCCAGGCGCGGCTCCAGGGTCGCGCGATAGCCGGTCAGGCGCTTGCCGGAGTCCCCCTGGGCGATGCTGGTGAGCTGTCCGTGGACCCCTTGCCCGCTCGGCGAGAGGATCAGGAAGGCCGGCTGGTGCAGCAGCGCGTCGAGGTCCAGATCGGATCGCTCGCTGACCAGCTCCAGGTCGAAGCGAAAGGGCTGGCTGATGGCTTCGCGACCGCGGAAGGCGAGTACCTGGAAGTCGTGCCGGAGGTTTTCGATGCGAAGGCTGAAGTGCGTCTGGTTGGCGGGGGCGAACATTCACTGTCCTCTTGGAAACGCAGCCGTGCGTTCCTGGCGTATTCGGTTCCGGGCGCGACGCGCCTGCGCCCGCGCGATGGAAATGCTGGCCGAGAGGATAGAGGAGAACAGTTGTGCAACTCTTTGCGCACTCGGCCTCCCGGCCGCATCAACGCTGACCTCAATAAATTTGTAACAGAAAATTTCCAGAATGCCGACGCGGACGCCCCACCCCATCCGCGGCATTCACGTCCGCCAGGACGGGCCAGGCGTCCGCCGCCTCCGAGCGCCTCAGGCGTAGCGCTCGTGCCCCCAGGCGAGGAGGCTTTCCAGCAGTTCGCGGATGACCGCGCGGGTCGCTTCGGCGAGGTCCGCGCGGTAAGCGAACGGGGCCTGCTCGTCCATGTAGGTGCACTGCGCCAGCTCCAGCTGGACGGCATGGACGTGCTGCTCCGGCTGGCCGTAGTGGCGGGTGATGTGGCCGCCCTTGAAGCGCCCGTTGAGCACATGGCTGTAGCCTTCGGCGGCAGCGCAGACCGCCTCCAGGCGGGCCGCCAGCGCTGGATCGCAACTGGCGCCGGCGTTGGTGCCGAGATTGAAGTCGGGCAGTCGGCCGTCGAACAGGTGCGGCACGTGGGAACGGATCGAGTGGGCGTCCCAGAGCAGCGCGTAGCCGAACTCGGCCTTCAGCCGCGCCAGTTGCTCGGCGATGGTCCGGTGGTAGGGCGTCCACACTTCGGCCAGGTAGCGCATGCGTTCCTCGGCGGACGGCGCCATGCCTTCGCGGTAGAGCGGCCGGCCGTCGAACAGGGTGTCCGGATACAGGCCGGTAGTGGCGGTGCTGTACAGCGGCTTGTCGTCGGAAGGGCGGTTGAGATCGACTACATAGCGCGAATAGTGGGCAGCCAGGGTGCTGGCGCCCAGTTCCTCGGCGAAATCGTAGAGCCGGGGAATGTGCCAGTCGGTATCGGTCAGCGCCCGCGCCTCCTCCACCAGGCCGGCGTCCACCGCCGGGGTCAGGCGCGTGCCGGGGTGCGGCATGCTGATCAGTAGCGGCACGCGGCCGCGCTTGAAACTCAGGACTTCATCCACGGTATACCTCCTCGGCGTGGCGAATGACGCGTTTCGGCAGATCGCCACCCAGCCAGTAGGCCAGCTCCGCCGGACGCTCGATGTCCCAGGCGACGAAGTCGGCCAGCTTGCCGACCTCCAGGCTGCCGTGGCGGGCTTCCAGCCCCAGCGCCCGGGCGGCGTGCAGGGTGACACCGGCCAGCGCCTCCTCCGGGGTCAGGCGGAACAGGGTACAGGCCATGTTCAGCATCAGGCGCAACGACAGCGCCGGCGAGGTGCCGGGATTGAGATCGCTGGCAATGGCCATGGCCACCCCGTGCCGGCGCAGGGCATCGATCGGCGGCAGCTGGGTCTCGCGCAGCAGGTAGAAGGCGCCCGGCAGCAGCACCGCGACGGTGCCCGCCTCGCCCATGGCGCGGGCGTCGTCCTCGGTCATGTACTCCAGGTGGTCGGCCGACAAAGCCCGGTAGCGCGCCGCCAGGCTGGAACCGTGCAGCGAGGATAGCTGCTCGGCGTGCAGCTTCACCGGCAGGCCCAGCTCGCGGGCGGCGATGAATACCCGCTCGACCTGCGCCGGGGAAAACGCCAGGTGCTCGCAGAAGGCGTCCACCGCGTCCACCAGTCCCTCCCCGGCCAGCGCGGGGAGCATCGTCGAGCAGATATGCTCGATGTAGTCGTCGGCGCGCCCGGCGTATTCCGGCGGTAGCGCATGGGCAGCCAGGCAGGTGCTGCGCACGGTCGCCGGCAGGCGTTCGCCGAGGCGGCGGATGACCCGCAGCATCTTGCGCTCGCTGGCCAGGTCGAGGCCGTAGCCGGACTTGATCTCCAGCGCCGTCACGCCGTCGCGCAGCAAGGGCTCCAGGCGCTTGCGCGCGCTGGCCAGCAATTCTTCCTCGCTGGCCTCGCGGGTGGCGCGTACGGTGCTGGCGATGCCGCCGCCGGCGGCGGCGATCTCGGCGTAGCTGACGCCCTCCAGGCGCTGCTCGAATTCGCCGCTGCGGTTGCCGCCGAACACCGCGTGGGTGTGGCAGTCGATCAACCCCGGGGTCAGCCAGGCGCCATCGAGGTCGATGCGTTCGGCGTAGTCGCCGGGCGGCAGTTCGGCGCGCGGGCCGATCCAGTGGATCAGCGGACCGTCGGTGACCAGGGCGGCGTCCTCGACGATCGAGTACTTGCCGCCCTTGAGGGTGGCGGCATGGCAATGCTGCCAGAGTCGTTTCATTGCAGGTCTCCTATGCTCGCGGCCAGCCGGGCGAGACTCTTCCGCTCGCCGAGGATGGCCGCCGCGCTGGCGATGTCGGGAGCCAGCCAGCGGTCGGTGTCGTACGCGGGCACGCGCTCGCGCAGGATGCCCCAGGCCGCCGCGGTGCCCTGGCCGAAGCGTTGCGGGGCGAGGAATTCGAAGGCCTGGGCGGCCAGCAGGTACTCGATGGCGAGGATCCGCCGGAGGTTCTCCAGGGCCCTGCCAAGCTTGAGCGCGGCACTGGTGCCGAGGCTCAGGTGGTCCTCCTGGAGCGCCGAGGTGACGAAGTTGTCGACCACCGCCGGCTGCGCCAGCTGGCGGTTCTCGCCAGCCAGGGAGGCGGCGACGTACTGGGTGATCATCATCCCCGAGTTGACTCCCGGCTTGCCCACCAGGAACGCCGGCAGGCCGCTGACCAGCGGGTTGACCAGGCGATCCAGGCGCCGCTCGGCGACCCCGCCCAGCTCGGCCACGGCGATCGCCAGCAGGTCGGCGGCCATCGCCACCGATTCGCCGTGGGGATTGGCCTGGGATACCACCCGGTAGGCCTCCGGCGTACCCAGCAGCAGCGGGTTGTCGGTGGCCGAGTTGAGTTCGGTCTCTATCTGCCGCGCCGCGTGGGCCAACTGGTCACGGCAGGCGCCATGGATCTGCGGTATCGAGCGGATGCTCAGGGCATCCTGGGTGCGGATGCCGCGGGCGTTCTCCAGCACCTGGCTGCCAGCCAGCAAGGCCCGCAGATTGGCGGCGACCCGCTGCATCCCGGGATGCGGCTTGAGCGCAACGATCTCGGCGTCGAACGCCGCCAGTTGGCCGCGCAGGGCCTCGAAGCTCATCGCCCCGATCACGTCGGCCCACTGCGCCAGGCGCTGCGCGTCGTCCAGGGCCAGGCAGGCGAGGCCGGTCATGCACGGCGTGCCGTTGACCAGGCAGAGCCCGTCCTTGGCTCCCAGGCGCACCGTCGCCAGGCCTTCCGCCGCCAACGCGGCGGCGGCCGGCACGACGCTGCCGCGGTAGCTGACCTCGCCGATGCCGAGCAGGGCGATGCCGACGTGCGCCATGTGGGTCAGGTAGCCCACCGAGCCCTGGGCCGGCACCTGCGGGGTAATGCCGTGGTTGAGCAGCGCCAGCAGCCCTTCCACCAGCGAACGGTCGAGCCCGGACTTGCCCTGGCTGTAGTTGGCGACGGCGGCACAGATGATCGCCCGGGTCTGTTCGTCGCGCAGCGGCTCGCCGACCCCGCAGGCATGGCTGAGCAAGGTGTTGCGCGACAGCTCGGCGAGCTGCTCGCCTTCCAGCAGGACGTCGCACAGCGCGCCGAGGCCGGTACTGATGCCGTAGGCACGCTCGCCGTTGGCGACGATACGGCAGACGATGGCGCGGGCGTTGTCGATCCGTGCCCAGGCCGCCGCCGACAGTTCCAGGCGCGCACCGTGCCGGGCCACCGCGACCAGTTCCTGCCAACGCAGCGGGCCGTCGCCGAACACGACGCTCGGTAGGTCGCTCATAGGTTCGCCACCCGCCGCTGGACGAAGCGGTCGACGTAGTCGTCGGCCGGCTGGTGGAGGATTTCCCGTGGTGTGCCGACCTGGATCAGTTGGCCGTCCTTGAGGATCGCGATGCGGTTGCCGATGCGTACCGCCTCGTCGAGGTCATGGGTGATGAAGACGATGGTCTTGTGCAGGGTTTTCTGCAGTTCCAGCAACTGGTCCTGCATGTCCGCGCGGATCAACGGGTCGAGGGCGCTGAAGGCCTCGTCCATGAGAATGATCTCGGTGTCGGCGGCCAGCGCGCGGGCCAGGCCAACGCGCTGGCGCATGCCACCGGAAAGCTGGTGCGGATAGGACTTCTCGTAGCCCTTCAGGCCCACCGTGGCGATCCAGTGCAGGGCCCGCTCGTGGCACTGCGCCCGGCTTTCGCCGCGAACCTTCAGGCCGTAGGCGACATTGTCGAGCACGCTCTTGTGCGGCAGCAGGCCGAAACTCTGGAACACCATGCTGATCTTGCGCCGGCGGAATTGCCGGAGGGCTTCCATGTCGTAGCGCAGGATGTCCTCGCCATCCACCAGGATCTCGCCGCTGGTGGGGTCGATCAGGCGGTTGAAGTGGCGCACCAGGGTCGACTTGCCGGAACCCGACAGGCCCATGATCACGAAGATCTCGCCAGCGCCGATGGACAGCGACAGGTCGTTGACGCCGACCACGCAGCCGGTCTGCGCCAGCACTTCGGCCTTGCTGCGTCCCTGGCGGATCAGCGCCAGCGCGGCATCGGCGCGCGGGCCGAAGATCTTGAACACGTTCTTCACTTCGATCTTGTTCATCTGCGCACCGCTCATTTGCTCGTCTCGTGCCGGGAACGGCCGTAGGCCTGGGTGATGCGGTCGATCACCACCGCGAGGATGACGATCGCCAGGCCGGCTTCCAGGCCCTTGCCCACGTTCAGCGTCTGGATGCCCACCAGTACGTCTTCGCCGAGGCCGCGGGCGCCGATCATCGAAGCGATCACCACCATCGACAGGGCCATCATGGTGGTCTGGTTGATCCCCGCCATGATGCTCGGCAGGGCCAGCGGCAACTGCACGCCGAACAGCTGCTGCCAGCGGTTGGCGCCGAAGGCGTTGACCGCCTCCATCACCTCGCTGTCGACCTGGCGGATGCCCAGGTCGGTGAGGCGGATCAGCGGCGGCGCGGCATAGATCACGGTGGCGAAGATCGCCGGCACCTTGCCCAGGCCGAACAGCATCAGCACCGGGATCAGGTACACGAAGCTGGGCATGGTCTGCATGATGTCCAGCAGCGGCATCAGTACCGCGCGCAGGCGGTTGCTGCGCGCGGCGAGGATGCCCAGGGGGATGCCGATCAGCACCGAGATGAAGGTCGCCACCAGCATCAGCGCGAGGGTCTGCATCAGCTTGTCCCAGAGGCCGACGGCGCCGACCAGGAACAGCAGGCCGGTGATCACCAGGGTCGGCAGCAGGCGCCGGGTGGCGTGCCAGGCGATCGCCGCGACGATCGCCAGCAACAGCCACCAGGGCGTGGCGCGGAGTAGCCCTTCGAGGTTGACGATGGCCCACAGCAGGGTGTCGGAGATCTTGCGGAACAGGTCGCCGTAGTTGGTCACCAGGGCGTCGACCCAAGCGTTGACCCAGTCGGCGATGGAAAATGTCAGGCGTTCGGGAAACATGGTCTGCTCTCGTCGGTCGTGGGTTCAGAGTGCCGCTTCGATCTTCTTCGCCGCGTCCTCGTCGACCCAGGCGTGCCAGACCTCGGGGTGCTCCTTGAGGAATTCGCGCGCCAGGCGCGCTGCATCGATCCTGTCCTTGGCCATCCGCGCCAGGTCGCTGTTCAGCAGCTCCGCCGGCAGGTTGACCTTCTCCAGCACCGCCACCAGCTCCGGCGCCTGGTCGTGGAAGGTCCGCGACAGGCCGACCTGGATCCTGATGCGCTTGTCGACGCCGGGCCTTTCCTCCAGGCGCACCAGGTCGGCACGGCCCATCAGCGGCGTCGGCGACCAGTAGTAGAACAGGATAGGCTCGCCGCGCCGATAGCTCGACAGCACCGCCGCGTCCAGTGCCGGGCCGGTGCCCGGACGGAAATTGGTGAACGTCTCTTCCAGGCCGTAGCTTTTCAGCATCTCGCTGTTCTCCAGCTCGCAAGTCCAGCCGGCCGGGCAATTGTAGAAGCGCCCCTTGCCCGGCTCTTCCGGGTCGCGGAAGACCTCGGCGTACTGCGCCAGGTCGGCGATAGAGCGCAGCTTCGGCGCCTTCGCCTCGAGCTTGCGCTGCGGGTCGCCCTCGATCACGTAGCGCGGCACGTACCAGCCCTCCACCGCGCCGACGATGGGTTCGCCGACGCCGACCACCTTGCCGGCCGCGGCAGCCTTGTTCCAGGCGTCGCTGCGGCCGATCCACTCCTCGGCGAAGACCTGGATGTCATTGGTGCTCAGCGCCTGCTCCATGGTGATCGAGTTGCCCGGCAGGCTGTCGGTGGTACAGCCGTAGCCCTTGGCCAGGACGAACTGCATCAGCTCGGTGAGCAGGGTCCCGCTCTCCCAGTTCAGCCCGGCGAACTTCACCGCCTTGCCGGACTCGCACCAGCCTTCCGCCTGGGCGCCCGCCGCGGCGGCGAGCAGGCCGAGGGCACAGAGAACACTCAACATCGACTTCTTGTATCGCATGGTTCGACGCTCCAGATGCACGATTGGGAAAGGCAGTTGGAAAACCTGCGGGCCGCGCCCGGGGGAACGGCCTCGATCGTTGTTATTGGCCGGCGGCTCAGGCCGCCGTCGGTTCCGTCACAGCCCTCCCTGGGCCTGAAGCACGCCATGCGCGGCATCGCCCTTCGGCCTGACCCAGCGCCGGTAGGCGATCACCAGCAAGGCGATCCAGATAGCCCCGACCCACAGGGCCGGGCGGGTGTCCGGGAAATAGCCGAGCACCACGAAGATGAACAGCATGAAGACGATCGCCGCCGCCGGCGCGAATGGCCACAGCGGCACCGGGAACTTCAGCGCGGCGACCTGGCGCGGCCCCATGCGCCGGCGCATGCCGACCTGGGCCAGGAGGATCATCAGCCAGACCCACACGGTGGCGAAGGTGGCGATGGAAGCGATCAACAGGAATACGCTCTGCGGGATCAGGTAGTTCAGCGCCACGCCGAGCAGCAGGGCCACCGCCATCAGCAGCACGGTCATCCACGGCACGCCGTGCCGCGACACCCGCGAGAAGCCGACCGGCGCCTGGCCCTGGCGGGCCATGCCGTAGAGCATGCGACCGGCGCCGAAGATGTCGCTGTTGATCGCCGAAATCGCCGCGGTGATCACCACGACATTTAGGATCGCCGCGGCCGACTCGATCCCCAGGCCGTCGAAGATCTGCACGAAGGGACTGCCGTTGCTGCCGATCTGCTGCCAGGGGAAGATCGCCATCAGCACGAACAGGGTCAGCACGTAGAACAGCAGGATGCGCAGCGGCACCGCATTGATCGCCCGCGGGATCACCCGCTGCGGGTCCTGCGCCTCGCCGGCGGTGATGCCGATGATCTCGATGCCGCCGAAGGCGAACACCACCACCGACAGCGAGGCGACCAGCCCGGCCCAACCGTTGGGCAGGAAGCCGCCGTGCTGCCACAGGTTGTGCACGCCGGTGGCGGACGTCGCCGCGCCGTCCAGGCTGAAGCCGAAGAACATGATGCCGAGCCCGGCGAGGATCATCGCGACGATGGCGCCGACCTTGACCAGCGACAGCCAGAACTCCAGCTCGCCGAAGACCTTGACATGGCAGAGGTTCAGCCCGCCGATGAACAGCACGATGGACAGTACCCAGATCCAGCGCGGCACGTCGGGAAACCAGAACCCCATGTAGATGCCGAACGCGGTGACATCGGCGAGGCAGACGATGATCATCTCGAAAGCGTAGGTCCAGCCGGTGACGAACCCGGCCAGGGGGCCGAGATAGCTGCTGGCGTAATGGCCGAACGAGCCGGACACCGGCTCGTGCACCGCCATCTCGCCGAGCGCGCGCATCACCATGTACACCGCCGCGCCGGCGACCAGGTAGGCCAGCAGCACCGCCGGCCCGGCCATCTGGATGGCCGATGCGGAACCGTAGAACAGGCCGGTGCCGATCGCCGACCCCAGTGCCATGAAACGAATATGACGGGCGTTCAGCCCGCGCCGAAGCCCCGTGTCGTGCGTCATCCCTCGGCTCTCCTGTTGTTGTTCTTGCTGGAGCGCCCCGGCCGAGCGGCCGGGGGCGGGTATCAAAGGCTCGGCAACAGCCGGGCCGGCAGCAGCGCGTTCAGGCAACCGCTGGCGAGCAACTGGCTGGCGGCCTCGATATCAGGGGCGAAGAAGCGATCCTCCTGGTAGTACGGCACCTTGTCGCGCAGCAGGCGGCGAGCCTGCTCCAGCTTCGGCGAACTCTTCAGGCCCTCGCGGAAGTCCAGGCCCTGGCAGGCGCCCAGCCATTCCACGGCGAGAATCCCGCGGACGTTCTCGGCCATCGCCCAGAGCCGTTTGCCGGCGTTCGGCGCCATCGACACGTGGTCTTCCTGGTTGGCCGAGGTCGGCAGGCTGTCGACGCTGGCCGGATGGGCCAGGGCCTTGTTGTCGCTGGCCAGCGCGGCGGCGGTGACCTGGGCGATCATGAAGCCGGAGTTGACCCCGCCGTTGGCCACCAGGAACGGCGGCAACTGCGACATGTGCATGTCCATCATCAGCGAGATGCGCCGTTCCGACAGCGAACCGATCTCGGCCAACGCCAGGGCCAGGTTGTCGGCGGCCATCGCCACCGGTTCGGCGTGGAAGTTGCCGCCGGAGATCACGTCGCCCTCGGCGGCGAATACCAGCGGGTTGTCGGACACCGCGTTGGCTTCGATCTCCAGCACCTCGGCGGCCTGGCGCATCTGGGTCAGGCAGGCGCCCATCACCTGCGGCTGGCAACGCAGCGAATAGGGGTCCTGGACCTTGTCGCACTTCTCATGGGAACGCGCCACCTCGCTGCTGGCGGTGAGCAGGTCGCGATAGGCCGCGGCCACGTCGATCTGCCCACGCTGGCCGCGCGCGGCGTGGATGCGCGCATCGAACGGCGCCCGCGAACCGAGCATGGCCTCGACGCTGAGCCCGCCGCAGACGGTGGCGGCGGCGAACAGGTCCTCGGCCTCGAACAACCCGCGCAGCGCGTAGGCGGTGGACACCTGGGTACCATTGAGCAGGGCCAGGCCTTCCTTCGCCGCCAGGGTCAGCGGCTCCAGCCCGGCCACCGCCAGCGCCTCGGCGGCCGGCAGCCACTCACCGCGATGGCGCGCCCGGCTTTCGCCGATCAGCACCAGCGACATGTGCGCCAGCGGCGCCAGGTCGCCGGAGGCGCCCACCGAGCCTTTCAGCGGGATGTGCGGATAGACCTCGGCGTTGATCAGCGCGATCAGCGCGTCGATCACCTTGCGGCGGATGCCGGAGAACCCGCGAGCCAGGCTGTTCACCTTGAGCAGCATGACCAGCCGCACCATGGCGTCGTCCAGCGCCTCGCCGACGCCGGCGGCATGGGACAGGACGATGGAGCGCTGGAGCTTCTCCAGGTCGGCCGGTGAGATCCGCGTCGAGGCCAGAAGGCCGAAACCGGTATTGATGCCGTAGGCGGTGCGGCCCTCGGCGATGATGTTCTCGACACAGGCGACGCTGGCGGCGACCGGCGCGTCGGCGCTGGGATCCAGGCTCAGGCGCACGGGGGCCAGGTAGGCTTGGCGCAGGTCGGCCAGGGTCAGCTGGCCGGGTTTCAGATGCAGGCTCATCGAAGGCTCCTTGTTCGGTTCGGCGGGCTCGGCAGCGCCGTCCGCCAGCGGCGTTTCATGGGATTGAAGGCGGCCGCGCCGCCCTGGAAATTCGTCTCAGGCCCCGTGCGCGGGACGTTCGAAGGCGCCGGGATCGGCCGGCAGGATCATTCGCGCCGGGGCCTGGCGCGTGGCCTTGCGCCGCGCCACCAGGTAGTAGAGGACCGCCGGCACCAGCAAGCCGATGATCCAGGAGATATCCACGCCGCCGAGGTGCTCGACCATCGGTCCGGTGTACAGCGTGGTCGCCAGGAACGGCATCTGCACCAGCACGCCGAGGGTATAGACGGCGATTCCCGGCAGGTTCCAGCGACCGTAGCGGCCGTCGGGGTCGGCCAGCGCGGGCACGTCATAGCGCTCGCGGGTGATGAAGTAGTAGTCGACCAGGTTCACCGCGCTCCACGGGGTGAAGAAGGTCAGCAGGAACAGGATGAAGGACTTGAACGCAGCGAGGAACGAGTGCTGGCCGAGCAGCGCGATGAGCGTCGAGGCGCCGACGATCACGAGGACGAAGAACAGGCGTTGCAGGCGGGTGATCTCCAGCTGACCGCGTACGCTGCTGATGATGGTCGCGATGCACATGAAGCTTCCGTAGGAGTTCAGCGTGGAAATGGTCACCTTGCCGAAGGCGATGCTGAAGTAGAGCAGCGCGGCGACGGTCCCGCTGCTGCCCAGGCCGACGATGTAGGCCACCTCGCGGCCGGCGAACTGACCGTTGGCCAGGGCTGCGGAGAACACCCCGAGGACCATCGAGGCCTGGGCGCCGAGCACCGAGCCGAGGCCGACGGCGAGGAAGGTCTTCCACGACGAGGTGGACGCCGGCAGGTAGCGTGAATAGTCGGCCACGTAGGGGCCGAAGGCGATCTGCCAGGACGCCGCCAGGGACACCGCGAGGAGGAACGAGGCCCAGCTGAAGTGGCGGATGGCGAGCAGATCGCCGATGTCGCTGAGCAGCATCAGGCGGCTGAACAGGTAGACGAAGGCGATGATGCCGAGGACGCTGGCGATCCGCCCGATGATGTGGATGACGCGATAGCCGAGCACCGTCACCAGGACGATGAAGGCGGCGAAGATGAAGATCCCGGCGCTGTCGCTGAGCCCGGTGAGCTGGCCGATGGCCTGGCCGGAAAGCACCGTGCCGGTGGCGGTGAAGCCCAGGTACATCAGGCACACCAGGGCGATCGGGATGCAGGCGCCGTAGACGCCGAACTGCACCCGGCTGGAAATCATCTGCGGCAGCCCCAGGCGCGGCCCCTGCGCGGCGTGCAGGGCCATCACCGCGCCGCCGAGGAGCTGGCCGATGAGCAGGCCGACCAGCGACCAGAACACGTCGCCGCCGAGGACCACGGCGAGGGCGCCGGTGACGATGGCGGTGATCTGCAGGTTGGCCCCCAGCCAGAGGGTGAACTGGCTGTAGAGGCGGCCGTGGCGCTCGTTCGCCGGGATGTAGTCGATCGAGCGCCGTTCGATCAGTGGCTTGCTGTCGCTGCCCTGGGTCATGCTGCTGTACTCCGCTGCGGCTCGCGCGCCGCCATTCTTGTTGTGGCCTGGTCGGGACAGTGGGCGGCCGCCCCCACGCCCCGCCGGCGTGGAGGCGGTTTTCGAGGTCAGCGCTGGGCGGTGATCATCGGCAGGTTCAGGCCCTGCTCCTTCGCGCAATCGATGGCGACCTGGTAGCCGGCGTCGGCGTGCCGCATCACCCCGGTCCCCGGGTCGTTGGTCAGCACGCGGGCGATGCGTTCGGCGGCCTCGTCGCTACCGTCGCAGACGATCACCATCCCGGAGTGCTGGGAGAAGCCCATGCCTACGCCGCCGCCGTGGTGCAGCGAGACCCAGGTGGCGCCGCTGGCGGTATTCAGCAGGGCATTCAGCAGCGGCCAGTCGGACACCGCGTCGGAGCCGTCCTGCATGGCCTCGGTCTCGCGGTTGGGGCTGGCCACCGAGCCGGAGTCGAGGTGGTCGCGGCCGATGACGATCGGCGCGGACAGCTCGCCGCTGCGCACCATCTCGTTGAAGGCCAGGCCGAGCTTGGCGCGCAGCCCCAGGCCAACCCAGCAGATGCGCGCCGGCAGGCCCTGGAAGCTGATGCGCTCGCGGGCCATGTCCAGCCAACGGTGCAGGTGGGCATCGTCGGGGATCAGTTGCTTGACCTTGGCGTCGGTCTTGTAGATGTCCTGCGGGTCGCCCGACAGCGCGGCCCAGCGGAACGGACCGATGCCGCGACAGAACAGCGGGCGGATGTAGGCCGGGACGAAGCCGGGGAAATCGAAGGCATTGGCCACCCCCTCTTCCTTGGCCATCTGGCGGATGTTGTTGCCATAGTCGAAGGTCGGCACGCCCTGCTGCTGGAACGCCAGCATGGCCCGCACGTGTACCGCCATGGACTGCTTGGCGGCCTTGACCACGGCGGCCGGGTCGGTCTGCGCGCGGTCGCGGTACTCTTCCCAGCTCCAGCCGGCCGGCAGGTAGCCGTTGAGTGGATCGTGGGCGCTGGTCTGGTCGGTGACCATGTCCGGGCGTACGCCGCGGCGAACCAGTTCCGGAAGGATCTCGGCGGCATTGCCCAGCAGGGCGATGGAAATGGCCTTGCCTTCGGCGGTGTAGCGCTGGATCCGCGCCAGGGCGTCGTCCAGGTCCTTGGCCTGCTCGTCGACGTAGCGACTGCGCAGGCGGAAGTCGATGCGGCTCTGCTGGCACTCGATGTTCAGCGAACAGGCGCCGGCCAGGGTCGCCGCCAGCGGCTGGGCGCCGCCCATGCCGCCAAGGCCGGCGGTAAGCACCCAGCGGCCCTTGAGATTGCCGTCGTAATGCTGGCGGCCAGCCTCGACGAAGGTTTCGTAGGTGCCCTGGACGATGCCCTGGCTGCCGATGTAGATCCACGAACCGGCGGTCATCTGGCCGTACATCGCCAGGCCCTTGGCGTCCAGTTCGTTGAAGTGTTCCCAGGTCGCCCAGTGCGGCACCAGGTTGGAGTTGGCGATCAGCACCCGCGGCGCGTTGGCGTGGGTCTTGAACACGCCGACCGGCTTGCCGGACTGTACCAGCAGGGTCTCGTCGTCGTTCAGTTGCTTGAGGGTCTCGACGATCCTGTCGTAGCACTCCCAGTTGCGCGCGGCGCGGCCGATGCCGCCGTAAACCACCAGTTCCCTGGGGTTCTCCGCGACCTCCGGGTCGAGGTTGTTCATCAGCATGCGCAGCGGCGCTTCGGTCAGCCAGCTCTTGGCGGTCAGCGTAGTGCCGCGCGGGGCGCGGATTTCGATATCGCGGAATTTGCTCGGGGTGGTCACGGCAGGCTCCTGGGCGTGGCGTTCAACGGGCGGCGCCCCGCGAGGGTGCGCCTGAATTCTGGGACGAAGCAGAGGTCGGGCTGGGTCTACCGAACACATCTATGCTTGTACATACAAGTATAAGCAAAGGAAGGGCCAATTCTGCCGTCACGCCCTCCGGCGATATCTCCACACCCCCGTGAATCTCATTCAACCCGTTGATTTTTCTGGAATTAAGAATTAGCGAAGGTGGCCTCTTCCCCGGGGGAAGGAACCTGCCGGAACGGCCCTGGATGCACGTGGTCGAAGCGTGCGCGCACCGGTTTGGGGCCTTCGGTAACACCGTTCAGCGCAATTGCGGGTAACCCCAGCCCTGCGCCTGACGCTCGTAGTCGAGGAGAATCCGGTAATGCTCCTCGCCGGCCGGGAGGAAGCTTTTCAGCGCCAGTGTCGCGGCCAGGTGCGGGCACTCGATCAGCGTCAGGTTCAGCGCTTCGAACAGCTCGCGGCGTTGCGCCGCACTCCAGTGCAGCGAGGTGATCAGCGGCAAGGCCGGGCTCGGCGCGCTGCGCCCGAGCACGCGCAGGCCGGCCAGGCGCTCCGGTGCGTGGCGTTGCAGGTAGCCGAAGGTCACTGCATCCACCGAGGTCAGCTCGACCTCACCCGCCGCCACCATCGCCAGGCTGCGCAGGTGGCCGCCGCTGATGCGCACTTCGGCGAAGAACGCCGAGTCTCGCCCCAACGGCGCCAGCGCATGGCGCAGCAGGTTCATGCCGCTGTTGGAGTCGTGGTCGTTGAGCGCCAGGCGGGTATTGCGGAAGTCGCCGAGGCGCTGGCGCGCCTGTCCTTCGGCGGCGACGAACAGACTGCAATGCTCGCCGGGAGCGCAATCGGGCAAGTCGTAGCTGGGCACCGCGAGCACCGCCACCTGGCCGCGCAACTGGGTCATCAGCGGATAGCCGCAGGTCTGCGCGAACAGCAGGTTAGGCTGTCGCCACTGCACCGCCAGATCGGCGGCGGCCGGCGCGTAACGGCGCACGCCCAGGCGCCGGCAGACCTCGCCGATGAAGGTTGCGCCGGCCTGCCTGACGCAGTCCGGCTCGACATACATGTCCAGCGCCGCCACCACCGGGGTATCGATCATGCTCTCGTCCGCCTGCCTTCAATGCTCGGGATGCACCGGCGCATCCACCGGCCGCCAACCGTGGCGCCGCCATAGACGACCATAGCCGGGCAGGTGGAAATCGCCACTGCGTCGCCGGTAGGCACGGCGGCTTGCGTTATACACGCGCGGCAGCAGGTACCAGGGCAGGCCCGGCAGATCGTGGTGGACCAGATGCAGGTTGTTGTTGAGGAACAGCAGCCGCCACGGCCACCCCGCCTCGACCAGCACGCTGCGCTGCGCCGGCTCGCGGGCCGGACGGTGCTCGTAGAAAGAGCGCAGCATGCTCAGGCCGAGGGCCGGATAGGCCACCGCCGGCAGGTACAACCAGGGCGGGATGCCCGCCCAGCGCCAAAGCCCGGCCAGCAACCCGCCCAGCAGCACGGCATGCAGGCCCCACAGGCGCCAGGCGGCGCCCTCTCCCTGGCGCAACCGCGAACCCTCCAGGCGCGCCATCGCCGCCAGGGCCAGCAGCGGGCCGAGGGTGGCGCGACCGAGCAGGGTCTTGTCCAGGCAGAGCCAGCGCCGCCGCCAGGAGCCCAGGCGCGGCCATTCGGACAGACTGACGTAGCGACTCTCGGGGTCCAGCCCCGGGTAGGTCAGTTGCTCGTCGCGGTGGTGCCGCAAGTGGCTGTCACGGTACAGCGGATAGGGATACCAGACGGCCAGCGGCAGGTAGCCGAGCACGGCGTTGAACCTCGGCCAGCGGGTCGGGTGGCCATGGATCAGCTCATGCTGCAACGACATGTAGAGGGAGGCGAACGGCACCAGCCCCGCCAGCACCGGCCAGCCCCAATGCCGATACTGGCTGGCGAGCAGTGCCCAACCGCCGTACAGGCAGGCGATCAGCAGCCAGGTCGGCCATTCGCTGCGCGCCTGGAAGGTATCCTGGAGCCGCCGCACCAGGGTGCGCTGACGCCCGCTCAGGTAGTGCGCCATGAAGGCTGGCGAGGCTTACTTCAGGGAGGTATCGAGGCGCGCGGCGACTTCGGCCGGCACCCAGTGGCTCCAGATTTCGCGATGCTGGCGAAGGAACTGCGCACGCACCTCGCCGACCTCGCGATGATTCTGCGCCATGTCGGCGAGCAGCTCGTTGAACAGCGGCAAGGGGATCTCGACCTTGCGGAACAGCTCGACCAACGCCGGCGCCTTGTCATGGAAATCGCGGGAAACGCCAATGGTGATCTTCGCCGGCAACGAGCGGGAACCGATGGGGTCGGGGTTCTTCGGATCGGACAGGGTGGCCCAGGCCTTCTCGCTGAACGGCGGCTCTTCCAGTTGCACCAGCTTGAAACGGCCCATCAACGGAGTCGGCGACCAATAGTAGAAAAGCACCGGCTCACCGCGCCGGAAGGCCGCACTGATCGCCGCATCCAGCGCCGGGCCGGTGCCGGTGCGGAAGTTCGTGTAGCTGTCCTGCAACCTGTAGGCCTTGAGCTTCTGGCTGTTGACGATCTCGCAGGTCCAACCGGTCGGGCAGTTGTAGAAACGCCCCTTGGCGGGCTCCTCGGGATCGCGGAACAGCGCCTTGTAGCGCGGCAGGTCGGCGACCGACCTCAACTCCGGCGCCTTCGCCTCGATGCCTCGTTGCGGGTCGCCCTTGACCAGGTACTCCGGCACCCACCAGCCCTCGGTGGCGCCCTTCACCGTCTCGCCGACGGAGAACACCTCGCCCGCCTCCTCCGCCGCGCGCCACACCGGGCTACGCCCGGCCCATTGCTCCCCGGTGACCTGGATATCGTTCTGGCGCAGGGCGTTTTCCATGGTCACGGTATTGCCCGGCAGCGCGTCGGTCTCGCAGCCGTAGCCTTTTTCCAGTACGTAGCGCAACAGGTCGGTGGTGAACATGCCGCTTTCCCAGTTCAGCCCGGCGAACACCACTTTGCCCGGGTACGGGCATTCCGCCGCGACGGCGGTCTGGCTGGCGAGGCTGGCGCCCAGGGCGAGGACGGCGAGGATCTGGCGAAGCGGGGGCATGCGGGTCTCCCGGTTGGAGTCGGACGGCATGCGGAACTATATAGGCATTAAAAATATTGGATTAATAACGTTTGATTCTTTTGATAGACAAAAGCGCCTACCCTTTCGGTGTAGACGCTTTTTCCTGGCGGCGCCGGCGAATCACAGCGAATCGAGTTCCACCGCACAGACCCACGCCGGCTCGTGTGCCGTCAGGCGCCAATGCTGCAAGCCCTGCAGTCCCTCGGCGCACAGGCAGTCGTGGGCAGCCAGTTGCCCGCGAGGTTGCCCTTGCAAGGAAATCGCTACCCCGCCCTGCTGGGCGAACAGCAGCAGCGTGCTCGCCGTGCCGTGCCAGTCCAGCTCGCCCTCGACCCGCAGCCATTGCAGGCGCGCGCGATGGCGCCGGGGCGCATAGATCAGGTTGAAGTCGCGGATAGCTCCATCGAGCAGGGTGCAGTGCACCTCGCTGTCGCCGGAAAAGGCGAAGGCCTGCCGCGCGCGTAGCGGCGCGGATTCCGCGCCATCCACCCGCAGGCGCATGCCGCCGCCCTCCAGCACGCTGATGATCCGCTGGTAACCGGCGAAGCGGGAGAAGCCGCCGGACTCGCCGACATCGGCGATCGACAGGCGCCAGCCGAAGCCGTCCAGGCCGTCGCCGCCGTCGCGGGCGATCTCCTCGGTGGAGCCGGCGCCGTTCTTCCACGGCATTCTCGGGTAGTCGACGGCGCGCAGGATGCGGAATTCGCTCATGAGCTGAAGCGTCCTTCCAGACGGTGGCGGGAACCCGGGTGCAGCAGCCGCGCGGCGGTCACCGCGACACGCCCGGACCAGGTGCGGCGGCGGATCAGCAGGCACGGCTCGCCGCGTTCGATCTGCAACAGCTTGCACTCGGCCGGCTCGGCGAGGATCGCCTCGACCACATGCTCGCCCTCGGTGAGCGGCGCCACCTGGGTCAGGTAGGCATAGGGCGTTTGCCGGGTGAAATCCTGCTTGAGGTAGTCCGGCGCCACCGCGGCGTTCACGTAGCGGTCCTCGATCTGCACCGGGATATCGTTCTCGTAGTGCACGATCAGCGAGTGGAACACCCGCTGGCCTTCGCGCACGTCCAGTGCCAGGGCGCGCTCGGGGCCGGCGACCTCCTCGCCGAGGGTGATCACCTGGCAACGATGGCGATGCCCGCGGGCCGCGATCTCGTCGGCGATATTGTGCACCTCGAACAGTGCCGACTGGCCCTTGGGCTCGGCGACGAAGGTACCGACCCCCTGCATGCGCACCAGCAGGCCGTCGCTGGTCAGTTCGCGCAGGGCGCGATTGATGGTCATGCGACTGAAGCCGAGCTGGCTGACCAGTTCGCTCTCGGAGGGCACCCGGTGGTGCGGCGGCCAGGCGCCCGACTGGATCTGGCTGACGATCATCTGCTTGACCCGCGCGTAGAGCGGCGCCGGTACCTCGCCGAGTTGCGAGGCCAGCGGGGAACGATCGGAAGAAGAGGACGTCACGGAGAGACTCCTTGTCGAGGCGTCGATGAAGTGAGTTTACGCACCGCTTAATCGTCTGTATATGTATATACAAATAAAACAGACTGCGTGTGAGCTGATTATGTCCGCAATTTTCGCTGAACGTGCGTTGCTGCCGGAAGGCTGGGCGCGAAATGTCCGTTTCGAGATTTCCGCGGACGGAGTCCTCACCGAGATTCGTCCCGACGCCAACGCCGACGGCGCCGAACGCCTCGGCGGCGCCGTGCTGCCGGGGATGCCCAACCTCCATTCGCACGCGTTCCAGCGCGCCATGGCCGGGCTCGCCGAAGTCGCCGGCAATCCCAACGACAGTTTCTGGACCTGGCGCGAGCTGATGTACCGGATGGTCGCTCGGCTGTCGCCGGAACAGATCGAGGTCATCGCCCGCCAGCTCTATATCGAGATGCTCAAGGCCGGCTACACGGCGGTGGCGGAATTCCACTACGTCCATCACGACCTCGACGGCCGCTCCTACGCCGACCCCGCCGAACTTTCCCTGCGCATCTCCCGCGCCGCCAGCGCCGCCGGCATCGGCCTGACCCTGCTTCCCGTGCTTTACAGCCACGCAGGCTTCGGCGGCCAGCCGGCCAGCGAGGGCCAGCGGCGCTTCATCAATGGCAGCGAGGCCTACCTGGAACTGCTCCAGCGCCTGCGCGCGCCGCTGGACGCGGCAGGCCACTCCTTAGGCCTGTGCTTCCACTCCCTGCGCGCGGTGACTCCGCAGCAGATCGCCACGGTCCTCGCCGCCGGCCACGGCGACCTGCCGGTCCACATCCATATCGCCGAACAGCAGAAGGAAGTCGATGACTGCCTGGCCTGGAGCGGACGCCGGCCGTTGCAATGGCTGTACGAGAACGTCGCGGTCGACCAGCGCTGGTGCCTGGTCCATGCGACCCACGCCGCCCCGGCGAGGTGGCGGCGATGGCGCGTAGCGGCGCGGTGGCCGGCCTGTGCCTGAGCACCGAGGCCAACCTCGGCGACGGCATCTTCCCGGCGACGGACTTCCTCGCCCAGGGCGGGCGCCTGGGCATCGGCTCGGACAGCCACGTCTCGCTCAGCGTGGTCGAGGAACTCCGCTGGCTGGAATACGGCCAGCGCCTGCGCGACCGGAAACGCAACCGGCTGCACCGCGACGACCAGCCGATGATCGGCCGCACGCTCTACGACGCTGCGCTGGCTGGCGGCGCCCAGGCCCTTGGGCAGCCGATCGGTAGCCTCGCCGTGGGCCGCCGCGCCGACCTGCTGGTGCTCGACGGCAACGACCCCTACCTGGCCAGCGCCGAGGGCGACGCCCTGCTCAACCGCTGGCTGTTCGCCGGCGGCGACCGCCAGGTGCGCGACGTGATGGTGGCCGGCAGATGGGTGGTGCGCGACGGCCGGCATGCCGGGGAAGAACGCAGCGCACGGGCGTTCGTCCAGGTGCTGGGGGAACTGCTCGACTGACCCTGCGCAGCGGCGGACAACCGCGTTGCGCTTATCCGCCCCACTCGTTCGAGCCGTCGGGCGCTAAACGCCGATACTTCCCACGCCAGCCGCCAGGCGTGAACGGCGCTGGAAAGAAAAAACGCCCCGGCGGGCGTTCCTTCACTGGCTCCGCTTCAACTGGCCGTCGGGTACCCGCCAGATCAGTTCGTCCACCGCGTAACCGCGGCTGCGAGCTTCTTCCAGCAGACGTTCGCGGGTCTGCTGCGAAACCTGCGGGGTACGCGACAGCAGCCACAGGTATTCACGGTTCGGATTGCCCACCAGCGCGGTACGGTAGTCGTCGTCCACCGCCAGCACCCAATAGTCGCCGCGCGCCACGTTGGGGAAGAGATTGGCGAACCAGTTGTCGAAGCGCACCCACAACTTGTCGGTGCGACCCGGCTGCTGGGCGACCGCCCGCCCCGCCACCTGCTCCCAGTCGCCATCCAGGGTCAGGCAGCGATTGATCACCTGGATGCTCTGGTCTTCCTGCAAGCGGTAATGCGCCTCCGATTGCGCGCAGTTGCGCTGGAAGAACATCGGCAAGCGCGCCAGTTCGTACCAGGTGCCCTGGTAGCGCTGGAGGTCGACCTGCTCGGTGGCCGGCGGATTCTTCGGCGAGCCCGCGCAACCGACCAGCAGCAAGCCCAGCCACAGGGTGCAGAGCACCCGGATCGGCAGACCGATCACTTGAGCCCCTGGCCGGAGAAGAGCAGCGCCTTGTCGGCCGCGTACTGCACGCTGATGAAAGCCTTCTCGTCGCCCCAGGTGCAACTGGACATGCCCAGCGCGCCGGAGCACTCGGTGGGCTTGCCGAGGATCGCCTCGACCTCGGCCTTGCTCATGCCGGCCTTGAGCTTGGAATAGTTTTCCTGGTTGATCTTGCTGCAGGCGGCCAGGACGACGCAGAAAGCGACCACGGCCAGGGTACGGAACGACGCCATGAGGAACTCCTTGTTCGGGGGAAGCGCTGCCCTACAGCTTGGCACACGCGGGGGAAATCCGGAGCCTTGGAGTCAGAAACGCGAACCGGGTTCCCTGAGGAACGCCGTCTCCTCCTCGCTGGAGGGGCGGCCGAGAATGGCGTTGCGATGGGGAAAGCGACCGAAGCGGGCGACTACCGCATGATGCCGCTCGGCATAGTCGTAGAAATCGTCGAAGGGCTTGCGCACGCTGCCACCGACCTGATCGCGCAGGTCGCGGAAGCAGGCTACCGCCCGCTCCTGGCTGGGCAGGTCCTCGGCGTGCTCCAGGACCAGGTAGGCGAACACCCGGCGCACCGGCGGCAACTGGCGGTCGAAGCCTTTTTCCAGGCCCTCGCGCACCACCCGTTGCGCCCGGGCGTCGCCGGCGTAGGCGCGCGGCGTGTCGCGGTAGATCATCCGCGGCAACTGGTCGAGCAACAGGATCAGCGCCAGCCAGCCATCGGCCTCGGCCGTCCACTCCTGCAAGCCGCCGTCCAGCGCCTGGTTCACCAGGTCGCCGAAACGGCCGCCGGCATCGGCGTCCTGGCAGACGTTCTTGCCGAACCACAGGCCGTTGCGCTGGGCAACCACCTCGGCGGCATCGCTGGAGGTGCCGAACCACCAGTCGAGCAAGGTCTCCCAGGGCGCGCTCATCGGCCTACTCCGCGTGGTAGCCGGTGATGCGCTCGACTTCCTGCTTCGAGCCGAGGAACACCGCGACACGCTGGTGCAGGTTCTCCGGCTTGATGTCGAGGATGCGCTGGGTGCCGTTGGTGGCGGCGCCGCCGGCCTGCTCGATGATGAACGACATCGGGTTGGCTTCGTACATCAGGCGCAGCTTGCCGGGCTTCTCCGGCTCGCGGGCGTCGCGCGGGTACATGAAGACGCCGCCACGGGTCAGGATGCGGTGGACGTCGGCGACCATCGAGGCGATCCAGCGCATGTTGTAGTTCTTGCCCAGCGGGCCTTCCTTGCCGGCCAGCAGTTCTTCCACGTAGCGTTTCACCGGCGCTTCCCAGTGGCGCTGGTTGGACATGTTGATGGCGAACTCGGCGGTGCTTTCCGGCACGCTGATGTTGTCGTGGGTGAGGACGAAGCTGCCCAGCTCGCGATCCAGGGTGAAGCCCTTGACGCCATTGCCGAGGGTCAGCATCAGCATGGTCTGCGGGCCGTAGATGGCGTAGCCGGCGGCGACCTGGGTGGTGCCCGGCTGGAGGAAGGCTTCCTCGCGCAGGGTATCGTTCTGGTTCAGGTACTCGTTGGGGCAGCGCAGCACCGAGAAGATGGTGCCGACCGAGACGTTGACGTCGATGTTGCTGGAGCCGTCCAGCGGGTCGAAGACCAACAGGTAGGCGCCTTTCGGATAGCGCCCCGGAATCTGGTAGGGGTGGTCCATCTCCTCGGAGGCCATGCCGGCCAGGTTGCCGGCCCATTCGTTGGCTTCCAGCAGGATCTCGTTGGACATCACGTCCAGCTTCTTCTGCACCTCGCCCTGCACGTTCTCGGTGCCCATGCTGCCGAGCACGCCGCCCAGCGCGCCCTTGGACACCGCATGGCTGATTTCCTTGCAGGCACGCGCCACGACCTCGATGAGGAAGCGCAGGTCGGCCGGGGTGTTGTGGCTGCGGGTCTGCTCGATCAGATAGCGGCTCAGGGTAACGCGGGACATGGATGGCTCCGGAGAGAGGAAAAAACCCGCGCAGTTTAACGCGGAATTGGCGGTCACGCTTGACTCCGCGCAACCGCCGGTTGGAGATCGGCGGCGGTGGCGCGGTTCATTTCCGCGGCGCGCAGCCGATCGACGGTCGTCAGCCGCGTCCCATCTCGCCGTTCAGGCTGGCCTGGACGATTTCCACCCAGTAGCCGTCGGGATCGCTGATGAAGGCCACGTTCTTCATGCCTCGGTCCAGCGGCTTGACGAAGTTCACCCCGAGCGTCTCGAAACGCTCGCAGGCCGCCACCAGGTCGGGCACCGAGAAGCAGATGTGGCCGAACCCGCGCGGGTCCTGGTTGCCGTTGTGGTACTGGCTGTCGTCGCTCTCGCTGCCCCAGTTGTGGGTCAGCTCGAGGACCGACTGGCGTCCGAAGGTATATCGCTGGCGCTCGTCAACCGCATCAGGCACTTCTTCGCCACGGGTCATGGCGAGGAAATACAGGGAGAAGCGGCCTTCCTCGAAATCCAGGCGACGCAGCAGGCGCATGCCGAGCACCCGCGAGTAGAAGTCGAGCGAGCGCTTCGGATCCTTGACCCGCAACATGGTGTGGTTGAACACGTATTCCTGGGTGATGGCGTCCGGCTCCATGCAGATGCCGGGCTGTACTTCGGTGTTGAAACTCATCGGGCGATTCCCTCGAACGAAACGGATCGGCAGTGTATGGCGGTCGACCGGGCGGCGAGTAACAGCGGGGTACTACTCTCTTGATGCCGGCGCGCGCCGATCGTTCCGTCGACGGGAAACGCGACCGGCGCCGACCGGGCGCCGGCCGCCGTTTCAGAAGTCCAGGCTCAGCGCCAGGCTGACGCTCTGCTGGGTATCGTCCTCGCCCTTGCGCCAGTTGTAGCCGCCGCGCAGCGACAGCTCCGGCGCCAGCTTCTGGCTGAAGCCGAGTGAGACGCGGTTGAGATGGTCCTGCGGGGTGTAGCCTTCGAGGGTGAAGCGATTGCCCGGCAGGCTGTTGAGGGACATGGTCAGGTCCTGGGTGTCGTCCTCGTACTCACGTTCGTGGGCGTACTCGGCGAACAGCTGGGTATCGCTGCCGAACGCGTACTTGCCTTGCAGGCCGGCGCCCAGGCGCTTCGAGCTGCGCTTCTGGTCGTCGTAGTCGAGCGCGGTGGCGCTGGCGCCCTTCTCGGAATAGCCGTCGACCTCGACCCGTGCATAGTCGGCGCTGACGAACGGCGACAGGTGCCAGGGACTGTCGGCCTGCTGGGCGATGTCGTAGCCCAGGCGCGCGCTGAACGCCCACAGGTGGCCGTTGGTGTCGCCTTTCTCGCTGCGCTCGCCGCCGCCCAGGGCGAACTTGCGCTTCAGGTCGTCGTAGTCGAGGTAGCCGCCGGTCAACGCCGCGTCGGCCCACCAGCGGTTTTCCTGGTACTGCACGAAGGCGCTGGCCATGTAGCTGTTCATCCGGTAGTCGGAATCCTTGGCGCCGGCTTCCAGCTTCTGCCGGTAGAAACCGGCGGCGACCCCGGCGCGCCAGGCCTCGTCGATGCGGTAGCTGCCACCAAGGGTCAGGTTGTAGCCGTTGCCGTCGCCGCTGGCGGCGCTGTCCTGGGAGTCGAAGTCCAGGCGCTGGCCACCGCCGCCGACGAAGCCGCGCCACTGGCCGACGTTCTGCCAGTTCTCCCAGTCCGCCTGCCACTGGCTGCGCAGTTCGTCCTGGTAGGCACGCAGGGTGCCGTGGGCCATTTCCGGCAGCAGGGTCAGCTCCCAGGGCGCCGACAGCAGCGAATAGGTGTAGTCGGCGATCAGGCGCTGGCCGGTGATGGTCGGGTGCACGCTGTCGTTGAACAGCAGTTTGCTCGGGTCGGGCGTGCTGCCGTTGATCCCGTAGGTCGGGTTCATGGTACAGCCGTTGCCGCTGAAACAGGTGCCGATCAGGTTCTGGTCGGCGGCCAGGCCGAAGGAAGCCGGGTTGGCCATGCCTTCCTTGAGCAGCAGCGGGATGTTCAACGGAATGACGTTGGCGCCGGCCTGGCTCAACTGGGCGGTCAGCTCGGCGTTGAACGTGCCGCTGAGTTGGCTGGCGAAAGGCTGCAAGGGACCACCGAAGGTAGCCGGGGTCAGGCCCAGGTCGGGCAACAGCCAGACCACGATGTAGCGCGCGCCGGCCTGCTGCAGGGCCTGCACGCTATCCACCAGGCGACCGGCGGCCTGTTGTGCCTGGAGGTCGTTGAGGATGCGCCCCTGGAGGAAGTCGTTGCCGCCGCCGGTGATGTAGTACAACGCGTTCGGATCGGCACCCAGGCCCTGGCGGGCACGGTCCACCAGGTAGCCATCGCGGCTGCGCAGGAGGGTATTGTCGCGCTCGATCAGCGAGCCGTTGGCCGCGGTGATCGAGTCGTAGATCTGGTCGGTCCGGTAGCCGCCCACCGCCCAGTTGTTGCCGTCGGCGATGCCCTGCTGGGCGTTGACCGGCGAGGTCGAGGCAGCCAGGTCGCCCGGGGCGATGCCGAGCTGATTGCCGAGCAGCATGGGCGCGGTCGGTCCGAAGATCTCGCCGCTGCCGTTCTGGTAGGTCGGGCCGACCCGGTTGGTGAAACGCGAGGTGCTTCCGGCGGGGCCGGCAGGATCGGGGAACTGCCCGGCATCGCTGAGGCTGTCGCCGAACACCACCAGCGTCGAATAGGGCGAAGGAGCAGCCTGCGGGGCGGTGGACAGCGAAGCCAGCAGGCAGGCCGCTACCAGTGGCTTGAGCGCCATTCTGATCATTCTCTTACTCCGTGATTTGTTTTTATTGTCGGGCCGCCGCGTCGTCGGCATGCGCCCCGGGGCCCGTCGTAAAGCCTCCTCAGCCGAACAGCATAGCGCGGAACCGGCTCATGGCTTGTTCGGCGAGGAACGCAGCAGGCTCATTGCCATTATTACCAGCAGAGCGACCCCCAGCAGAAGTACCGCCCACAGGCCGATCTTCTTCCAGTCGCTACCCGGTGCCGGCGCCGCGGCCGCCATGGCCACCTCCAGCGGTTCGCCCAGGCTGGCGCTACCCAGGGTGGCGCGCTTGCTCTCGGTATAGCCGGGAATCAGTACGCCGAGCGGCAGCGCCGCCGACTGCGCGCCGGGCTTGCCGAACGCCAGCCGGTACGGCGGGCTGCCGCGCACCAGGAACACCAGTTCGCTGGCCGGCAAGCCGACACTCAGGGACGGGACCTCCGGGCCCAGGCCGGTACCTCGTTGGTCCACCTGCAGACGCAGCTCGCGCACCGCCCAGCCCGGCAGTTCCAGCTCGTTCTGCCGTACGTTGCGGCCGTCGATCGGCAGCCGGTAGAGAACCCCGCGTGCCAGGCTGCTCCAGGCGGCCTCCCGGCGCGGCGAAGCGTTCTCCGTACGATCACGGCCGGACAGTTCCACCGGGACGATGGTGTGGGTCAGCGCCTGCTCCAGGGACACCCGCACCCGCTGCAACGGCAACGCCAGCGGCAACTGCCAGCGGTACTCGCCGTCCCCCGCCTGGCGCCCGGCCAGCGGCTCGGACCAGATCATCGGCGCCGGCTCGGTGCTCCGCGTGCTGCCTTGCAGGCGGGCGCCTTGGAGGTCTGCCGCGGTTGCCCCGGCCGGCCAGGCCAGACGCAGGTAGCGGGCCTGGCGGCCGGGAAGCTTGACCTCGCTGACGTCGATGCGTTCGCCGTTGAAGGTCAAGCGGGCGATCTGTCCGTCACCCCAGGCCTGCCAATGCTCGAGGTCGTCGCTGGCTTCCACGGAGAAGCGCTGGAAGCCCTCCTCCGGGCTGCTCCAGTCCAGCCGCAGGCGCTCCAGGGGAAACGTCACCGCGCTCGCGTCGATCAGCCAGCCGCGCAAAGTCTCGGCAGCCGGCCCGGCGTTTTCCGGCAGCACCTCGACTATGGTGCCGCTGGTGTTGCGCTGCACCCGCAGGTTCGGTTGCGTCGCGTCGGCGGCGGACGTGCCTCGCAACGGGAACAGCCGCACCTCGGCCTCATGCGGCGTGCTGGCCTGGCGCTCGCTGCCGGCCACCAGGGCGTAGGGCAAGGCCTCGCCTTCGGCATCGAAGACCCGCAGGTCGCGCAGGTCGGCATGGGCAGCCGACAACTGCACGCTCATCGGGATGCTCAGGCGATACCAGGGACCTTCGCCCTGCAGCGACAGCGCCACCTGGCGGCTGAAACCTTCGGCAGACTCCTTCGCCGACAGCGGCAGGGACAGGCAGGCGCCCAGCAGGAGCAGGCCGGCGGTTCTGAACGAAAAGGAGCGCGTCATGGCTGCTCGGCCTCCGATGCGACCTCGGCGCGACGCGGAGGCAAGGGTGAGAAGTAGCCGACGACCAGCAACAGGACGCCGACCCCGATGAAGGAGATGATTCGCTCCAGGCTGCCACTGTTGCCCAGCTCGACGAAGAACAGCTTGACCACCACGACGCCGACCAGCGCCGCGCCGACCATCCACAGGTCGCGCCGGCCGAGACGGGTACCGGCGATGGTCAGGCCCAGCGCACAGAGCGTCCAGACCAGCGACAGCCCCGCCTGCACCAGCATCGACGCGGCCAGCGCCTCGGCCTGGAACGGTACGCCGGCCAGGTGGTGCGCGGCGCGGCACACCGCCAGGGTCAGCAGGGCGAACAGCGAGGCGCCGGCCAACGCCTGGCGCCCCAGGCGCGCGCTGGCATTGCCATCGACGAGCGAGGCCAGGCTGGCGTCGCTCCAGCGGTAGAGGGCGAACAGCACGATCAGCAGCCCCAGTTCCAGCGGGTTGGCCAGCGGCAGGTAAGGCAGCGGCTCGGCAGCGCCGTCGCTGAGCAGGTTGGCGCTCCAGAACCAGCCGAGCAGCAACAGCGCCACCGGCGCAGCGGCGAGCAGCCGATACTCCCGCGGGAAGTCGCGCAGCGGCCAGGGCAGGCTCCGCCCGCCAGCCACCAGCAGCAGGTAGGCGCTCGGGACCAACGCCCAGCCCAGCCAACGCCAGGCGTTGTACTGTTCGGCGAGCAGGGCGAACAGGTAGCGCAGCTCCAGCGCCAGCACCCCTAGCAACAGCCAGCAACCGAGCACATGGGCAACGCTCAGGGCCTTCGCCGGCAGCAACGGGGCAAGGCGTCGCAGCGACAGCAGGTGCGTGGCGAACAGCAGCGGCCAGGCCAGCCAGCCGAATTCGCCGAACGGCTGGTAATCGAAACGCCAGGCACTGGCCAGGGCCAACAGCGCCACCGGGACCAGCGCCAGGCACAGCAGGGCCAGTTCGCGCCAGCGCTCGCGCAGCGCCAGCAGCATCCACGACGCCACTGTCGCCGCGGCCACCAGCAGCAACGCATGCTCGCGCAGGCCATAAGGCACGAAGCGGACGGTTTCGCACAGCGCGGTCAGCGCCCACCAGCCGGCTCCCCAGAGCAGCAGCAAGTGCGACAGCTCGGCCAGGCCGAGGGTACCGATACCCAGCGCCCGCTCGCGCTCGCCGGCGCGGCGCAGCCGCCAGGCGCCGACCAGCGCCGCCAGGGCCAGCACTGCCGGCGTCCAGAACCCGGAATGGGCCAGGGGCCGCAGGCCTTCGCCGCTCAGCGAGCCGAACAGCGACGGCCCGGCGAGGAGGAACGCCAGGCCGCCCACTACCTGCAAGGCGAGGCCGAAGTAGAAGCTCAGGCGCTGGCGCAGCACCAGGCTCAGCCAGATGATCAGCAGCCCGCTACCGGCCCATACCGCGCTGGCGCTGCGCCAAGGCAGGACGAACAGCACTGCCAGGTTGACGAACGCCAGACCGGCCAGCAGCACCAGGCTCAAGCCCATGAGCAGCCGACTGTCGTCCTTCACCAGCGGGTCGCGCGCCGCCAGCAGCATGCCGCCGATCAGCGCCAGGCCAATCAGCGAGGCGGTCATCAAGCCACGCCAGCCCGAGTCGAATACCCCACCCTGGCCATCGCCGCCCTGCAAATGCAGGAGGAACAGCGCACCGCCCAGCAGTTGCACGGCGAAGGCGCAGAACAGGAAGGTACGCGAGCCCAGGCGCAAGCCGGCGAACAAGCTCGCCAGGCCGGCCACGGCCCAGGCGATGGCGGTGCTGTCGACGGCCAGGCAGAGCGGTGCGACCAGGTAGAGGAAGGCCAGGCCGGCGGCCGCCAGCAACGGCCGGCAGGCCGGCTCCCAGTCGGCCAGCGCTTTCGCCGGCGCGCGACGCAGCTGCCAGAAGCTGAACAGCGCCGCCGCACCGAGCATCAGCGCGCCCAGCGGCGAACCCTCCAGCAACGTCGTCTCACCCGGGCGCACGCCATTCAGGTAGGCCAACGCCGCACCGCCCTGCAACAGCAGGGCGAAGAGCCGCGCCAGGCGGCGTTGCTGGTGCAGGCCGAGCCAGTAGATGCCGGCGCCCTCGACGGCCCAGGCGGCCGAGGTCCAGCGCGCGTCCAGGCCGAGCGGAATGGCCAGGGTGCCGAAGACCACCCCCAGCGCCAGGCAGATTTCCACCAGCAGGCTGGTGCGTCCGGCCGAAGCATGGCCGCGCAGCACCCGCGCCAGGACCATGTAGAAGAGCCCCAGGGCCAGGGCGCTGAAGGCCATGCCGAAGTCGATGTGGCCGATCACCGCGCATTGCAGGCCGAACCCCACCAGTGGCGGGCCGAACAGCACGGTGGCGTCGATGTAGTCGGCCTGTCGCGCCGACCAGCGCAGCAGTTCGCCGCGCTCGGCAGGCGCCTGCGCGGCCTCCAGCAGCTTGCGGCGGGCGAAGAGCAGGCCGATCCCGACGTACATCAGGAAGAACAGGGCCAGGAACGGCTCGGTGCTGGCGAACAGCTCCGGTGTATAGGAGCGCAGTCCCCAGGCGAAGCCGATGCCGAAGGTGCCGACGAATCCGACCAGGTTGAGCGGCCGCCAGGCGCGGAACCAGGCGATGGCGAAGATGCCGGCGTTGAGCAGGGCGAAGTAGCTGAACAGCGCTACATGGTTGCCGCTGCCGGTGGAGGTCAGGATCGGCGCGGCGAAGCCGCCGAGCGCCGCCACCACCGCCAGGCCCATGGCGTTCTGCAGCACGGCGAGGATCGCCGAGCAGATCGTCACCACCACCAGCAGGGCCAGCGCCGCGCCGGGAGAGATCAGCGGATGCAGGCGCATGGCGGCGAAGATGGTCAGGTACAGCACCGCGATACCGGTGCCTTGCAGGATCAGGCCGTAGGCGGCGCGCCGCTCGCGCAACCACCAGCCGACGCCGAGCAGCGCCATCGCTACCAGCGCCACCCCGGCGTAGCGGTACTCCACCGGCACCGCCACCCGTTCCGAGGCATAGCGCAGGAGGAAGGCCAGGCCGATGAACAGCAGCACCACGCCGATGCGCAATACCGTGTTGCCGCCGAACAGCCAGCCCTTGGCCGCGGCGAAGCCACGCTCGACCAGCGAGGGTTCGCGTGGAGGCGCTGGAGGGGCGGCACGGCGCGGCGCTGGCTGGGCGTCAGGCTGGAACGCCGGCTGACGCTCGATGGGCTGGACGGGTTCGGGGGGACGAGGCGGAGGCGGCGCAGCCTCGACGGCCGGCAGCTCGATGTCCCAGTCCAGCGGCGGGGCAACCTCGGCGGGAGGAGCGGGAGACGTGTCTGCGAGCGGCTGGTCGATGCCGGCGGCCGGCTCGGGAACGCTTTCGGGAAGGTCCTGCGCCTGGCGCTCCACGCGCAGCAAGCGCTGGTGGATGACCTCGGTGCCGCGCTCGAAGCGTTCGGCGAATTCGCTCATCTGCTTGCGCAGGCGCTCGTTCTGTTGCGCCAGGTTCTGCAGCGAGACGGCCTGTCCCAGGGCCAGGCCGGAAAGGCCGCCGAGGAGGGCGCCGACCAGCGATTCCCCGGCGAAGCCGCCGAGGATCAGGCCCACCAGCATGAAAATCCATTGCATGCGTCGAATCCTTGATCAAGAGGTACCACGATCCACTGATACCTGCCCTGGCCATCCTGCCAGAGCGGAACCCGCGCCGGGAGTATACAGCCCGCATTCCAGAGATTCGACGCATTCCGACGCCCGCCCCGTGGCGAGCTACCTCTTCCTGGCGATGAACTGGACCACGCAGGCCGCGCCGGTGTGGAAACGGCCCTCGACCACCTCGCGCTCGATTTCCCGCGCCAGCAGCACTTCGCACTCCGGCAGCTCAGCCTCCAGCGCCGCGCGGCTCACCAGCATGTCGACGTCCGCCGGGCCGCCGGTGCCGCGGCCGAGCTGTTCCGGCCGATAGGCCTCCAGCAGGAAGAGACCGCCCGGTCGCAGCGAACGCTCCAGCAGGCGGTTGAGTCTGCCGCGCACGCGACTGGGCAGGTGCGCGAAGATCGACACCACCGCGCCGAACGCCGCTGCCGGCGGTTCGTAGTCCGCCAGGTCGACCACCAGGGTGTCGATCGACACGCCTTTCGCCTCGGCCAGCCGGCGCGCCTTGGCCAGGCCGACGGTGGAGCCGTCCACGCCAAGCACCTCCAGCCCCAGCGAAGCGAGGAACACCGCGTTGCGCCCCTCGCCCTCGGCGACGCTCAGCACCGGCCCGGCCAGCCGCTGCGCATGCTCCTTCAGGAAAGCGTTGGGTTCGGTTCCGTAGACATACTCTTCGGCGGCATAGCGTTCGTCCCACATGAGGTTCACCTCGTCTGTATTTCGTCACGGCCCAGGTGCCGAAACGCTAGTCTTCCACTTCAAGTCGACTTGAGGTCAAGGGCATGCGGCAACTGGACATAGGCGAGGTCGCGCGACGATCCGGGGTACCGGCCTCGACCCTGCGCTACTACGAGGAAAAGGGACTGATCGCCTCCAGCGGCCGGCACGGCCTGCGCCGGCTGTTCGATGCAGGCGTGCTGGAGCGGCTGGCGCTGATCGGGCTGGGCCGCGCCGCCGGGTTGTCGCTGGACGAGATTGCCGGCATGGGCGCAGCCGACGGCGCGCTGCGGATCGACCGCGCGGCGGCCTGCGGCATGCCGCGGCCTGTCCGGCGCGCGAGCACATGGACTGCCCGACGTTCCGCCGCTTGCTGCGGGCCGCTGCCGCGGGGGCCATCAAGCCACGCCGGAAAGCGCCCGGCGCATAGCAAAACGGCCGGCAGGCCGGGCACCCCTGCCCTGCCTGCCGGCCGCGAGGCACGCCGTTGCGGCGCGCCGGTACGGCAACGGTTTAGACCTTGCTGCGCTCGTAGCGCTTGCGGTCGTTCTCGTTGAGCATCTTCTTGCGCAGGCGGATCGACTTCGGCGTCACTTCCACCAGCTCGTCGTCGGCGATGAACTCCAGCGCCTGCTCGAGGGTGAAGCGGATCGGCGGAACCAGGGCGATGACTTCGTCCTTGCCGGAAGCGCGCATGTTGTCGAGCTTCTTGCCCTTGGTCGGGTTGATCACCAGGTCGTTGTCACGGCTGTTGATGCCGGCCAACTGGCCTTCGTAGATTTCGTCGCCCGGGCCGAGGAACAGCTTGCCGCGGCTCTGCAGGGTCTCCAGCGAGTAGGTCAGGGCGGTGCCGGTGGCCATGGAGACCAGTACGCCGTTCTGGCGGTTGCTGACTTCGCCGGCCTTGATCGGACCGTAGTGGCTGAAGGTCGAGGTCAGGATGCCGGTGCCCGAAGTCAGGGTCAGGAAGTTGTTGCGGAAGCCGATCAGGCCGCGCGCCGGAATGGTGTACTCCAGGCGCACGCGGCCCTTGCCGTCGGGAATCATGTTGCTCAGGTCGCCCTTGCGCAGGCCCATCTGCTCCATCACCGAGCCCTGGTGCTGCTCCTCGATGTCGATGGTGACGTTCTCGTAGGGCTCCTGCTTCTCGCCGTCCTTCTCGATGATCACCACTTCCGGGCGGCCCACGGCCAGCTCGAAGCCTTCGCGGCGCATGGTCTCGATCAGTACCGACAGGTGCAGTTCGCCACGGCCGGAAACCTTGAACTTCTCCGGGCTGTCGCCCGGCTCGACGCGCAGCGCCACGTTATGCAGCAGTTCCTTCTCCAGGCGCTCCTTGATGTTGCGGCTGGTGACGAACTTGCCTTCGCGGCCGGCGAACGGCGAATCGTTGACCTGGAAGGTCATGCTCACGGTCGGCTGGTCGACGGTCAGCGGCGGCAGCGCCTCGACGTTCTGCGGGTCGCACAGGGTATCGGAGATGAACAGCTCCTCCATGCCGCTGACGCAGACGATGTCGCCGGCTTCCGCCTCGGCCACCTCGACGCGCTGCAGGCCGTGGTGGCCCATGATCTTCAGGATGCGGCCGTTGCGCTTGCTGCCGTCGTCGCTGATGGCCACCACCGGGGTGTTGGACTTGACCTTGCCGCGGGTGATGCGGCCGATACCGATCACGCCGAGGAAGCTGTTGTAGTCCAGCTGCGAGATCTGCATCTGGAACGGACCCTCGGTGTCCACCACCGGGGCCGGGACGTGGTCGATGATCGCCTGGAACAGCGCGTCCATGTTGTCGTCCATCTTCTCGTGGTCGAGGCCGGCGATGCCGTTCAGGGCGCTGGCGTAGACGATCGGGAAGTCGAGTTGCTCGTCGGTGGCGCCGAGGTTGTCGAACAGGTCGAAGATCTGGTCGATGACCCAGTCCGGACGCGCGCCCGGGCGGTCGATCTTGTTCACCACCACGATCGGACGCAGGCCGGCCTTGAAGGCCTTCTGGGTCACGAAGCGGGTCTGCGGCATGGGGCCGTCCTGGGCGTCGACCACCAGCAGCACGGAGTCGACCATCGACATCACGCGCTCCACCTCGCCGCCGAAGTCGGCGTGACCGGGGGTGTCGACGATGTTGATGTTGTAGCCGTTCCACTTGATCGCGGTGTTCTTCGCCAGGATGGTGATGCCACGCTCTTTTTCCTGGTCGTTGGAGTCCATCACCCGCTCGCTTTCCGCTTCTTTGCGGTCGAGGGTGCCGGACAGCTTCAGCAGCTTGTCCACCAGGGTGGTCTTGCCATGGTCGACGTGGGCGATGATGGCGATGTTGCGCAGATTTTCGATCACAAGTCTTGTCTCGTTTAACGCCCGAAGCGCGGCTTCGCGGCGGTGGTGGGGTCGGACAGGGCGGCGCCCGACACGACAGGCTTCTTCAATTAAGGGGCGGGCAGCAGGCGGACGCTGCCCCGGTCCGGCCGGCACGCCGAAGGGCGGGCATCGGCCTAGGCGGCGGACGTGTCGGGAGGACGGTGGCGGATGCTGCCGCCGAACAAGCCCGGCTGCTTAAGCCGGACGATAAACACGCACATTGGTGTGCCCCTCGTTGAGCAGGTGATGGGCATGCAGGCGGCTCATCACCCCTTTGTCGCAATACAGGAGGTACTGGCGGTTGGCGTCCAGTTCCTTGAAGCGGCTGTTGATCGCGTAGAACGGCAGCGCCTGGACTTCGACGCCTTCCAGGGCCAGGGGTTCGTCTTCCTGGGCATCAGGATGGCGGATATCGATGACAATCTGACCGGGCAGCACCTCGCCGACCTCTTCCACCTGCAGGTCCTGGCCGAGTTCGTCGATCACCCGGTCGACGGTGCGCTGGGTGGCTCGCTCCAGGGCGCGCTCGAGCACCGCCATGTCGAATTTCGACTCTTCGTGCTCGACGCGGTAGGGCTTGGCCTGGGTGGTCGGGTTCACCGAGATCACCCCGCAGTATTCCGGCATGTGCCGGGCGAACTCGGCGGTGCCGATCTGCCGGGCGGTGTCGATGATGTCCTGCTTGTGGCTGACGATCAGCGGGCGCAGCACCAGGGTGTCGGTAACCCGGTCGATCACCGAGAGGTTCGGCAGGGTCTGGCTGGACACCTGGGAGATCGCCTCGCCGGTCACCAGCGCGTCCAGCTCCAGGCGCTCGGCCACGCGGCTGGCGGCGCGCAGCATCATGCGCTTGAGGGTCACGCCCATATAGCTGTCGTCGACCTTGGTGAGGATCTCGCCGACCACTTCCTCGAACGGCACGCTGACGAACAGCACGCGCTGCGAGCGGCCGTACTTCTCCCACAGGTAGTGGGCGACTTCCATCACCCCCAGTTCGTGGGCGCGCCCGCCGAGGTTGAAGAACACGAAGTGGCTGATCATCCCGCGGCGCATCATCTGGTAGGCCGCCACGGTCGAGTCGAAGCCGCCGGACATCAGCACCAGCACCTGCTCCAGCGCGCCCAGCGGATAGCCGCCCAGGCCCGGATGCTGGCGATGGATGACGAACAGGCGGTCGAGGCGGATTTCCATCCGCACCTCGACTTCCGGCTGCTTCAGGTCGATCCCGGCAGCCCCGCATTCGCGGCGCAGGCCGCTGCCGACGTAACGCTCCACCTCCATCGAGGTGAACGCGTGCTTGCCGGCGCGCTTGCAGCGCACGGCGAAGGTCTTGCCGGCCAACTGGTCGCCGAAATGCGCCTTGCACTTGGCGAGGATGTCGTCGAAATCGCCCAGCGGATACTCGTGGACCTCGAGGAAATGACCGATGCCCGGGGTGCAGGTCAGGCGCTCGATCATCTCGCGCCTGGCCTTGGCGTCGACCACGGCGGTCTCTACCTCCAGGTTGTCCCACTCGCCCTCGACCTTCAGCTCCGGGTCCAGGTCGCGCAGCACCGCGCGGATGTTCTTCGCCAACTGCCGGATGAAGCGCTTGCGCACCGGCCGGCTCTTGATGGTGATTTCCTGGAAGGTCTTGACGATGAGTTTCATGCGAGGGACGCGAACGCGCGGGGCGACGGAAAAAAAGGGGCGGAATTATATCTGAAATTGCTCACGTATTGAGCAGAAATATGCACAGTTATTTTTGCTGCACCAAAATGGAATGATGCACCAACATGGAGCACCATAACGGTGCACCCGAAGGCCGCCCAGCTACCCTGAAGAAGACCTGGCCCCGCCAAACATGGGGCCCTGCCCGATTCCGGGCACTGGCACGCAACTTGCTCACTTGTGAGGCAGGTTGCCCTGGCGGAGTATTCCGGCCGGCATCACCCGATACTGGGGCACAGAAAAAGCTCCCAGCTCTAATCCCTCCTGGAGGACAGCATGTCGTACAAGTCGCACCAACTGATCAAAGACCATGACGTGAAGTGGGTAGACCTGCGCTTCACCGA
This sequence comes from Pseudomonas aeruginosa, assembly GCF_001457615.1. Classification (GTDB taxonomy): domain Bacteria; phylum Pseudomonadota; class Gammaproteobacteria; order Pseudomonadales; family Pseudomonadaceae; genus Pseudomonas; species Pseudomonas aeruginosa. The sequence goes on from NZ_LN831024.1 coordinate 5,816,005, forward strand.
TACCAAGGGCAAGCAGCAACACGTCACCATGCCGGCTCGCGACGCGCTGGACGATGAGTTCTTCGAAGCCGGCAAGATGTTCGACGGCTCCTCCATCGCCGGCTGGAAAGGCATCGAAGCCTCCGACATGATCCTGATGCCGGACGACAGCACCGCCGTCCTCGATCCGTTCACCGAAGAGCCGACCCTGATCCTGGTCTGCGACATCATCGAGCCGAGCACCATGCAAGGCTACGAGCGCGACCCGCGCAACATCGCCAAGCGCGCCGAGGAGTACCTGAAGTCCACCGGCATCGGCGACACCGTGTTCGTCGGCCCGGAGCCGGAGTTCTTCATCTTCGACGAAGTGAAGTTCAAGTCCGACATCTCCGGCTCGATGTTCAAGATCTTCTCCGAGCAGGCTTCCTGGAACACCGACGCCGACATCGAGTCCGGCAACAAGGGCCATCGCCCGGGCGTGAAGGGCGGCTACTTCCCGGTACCGCCGGTCGACCACGACCATGAAATCCGCACCGCCATGTGCAACGCCCTGGAAGAAATGGGCCTGGTGGTCGAAGTCCACCACCACGAAGTGGCAACCGCCGGCCAGAACGAGATCGGCGTGAAGTTCAACACCCTGGTCGCCAAGGCCGACGAAGTGCAGACCCTGAAGTACTGCGTGCACAACGTCGCCGACGCCTACGGCAAGACCGTGACCTTCATGCCGAAGCCGCTGTACGGCGACAACGGTTCGGGCATGCACGTGCACATGTCGATCTCCAAGGACGGCAAGAACACCTTCGCCGGCGAAGGCTATGCCGGCCTGTCCGAGACCGCCCTGTACTTCATCGGCGGCATCATCAAGCACGGCAAGGCCCTGAACGGCTTCACCAACCCCTCGACCAACTCCTACAAGCGCCTGGTCCCGGGCTTCGAAGCTCCGGTGATGCTGGCCTACTCGGCGCGCAACCGTTCCGCCTCGATCCGTATCCCCTACGTATCCAGCCCGAAGGCCCGCCGTATCGAAGCGCGCTTCCCGGACCCGGCAGCCAACCCCTACCTGGCCTTCGCCGCGCTGCTGATGGCCGGCCTGGACGGCATCCAGAACAAGATCCACCCCGGCGATGCCGCCGACAAGAACCTGTACGACCTGCCGCCGGAAGAGGCGAAGGAAATCCCGCAGGTTTGCGGCAGCCTGAAAGAGGCGCTGGAAGAACTCGACAAGGGCCGCGCGTTCCTGACCAAGGGCGGCGTGTTCACCGACGAGTTCATCGATGCCTACATCGAGCTGAAGAGCGAAGAAGAGATCAAGGTGCGCACCTTCGTGCACCCGCTGGAATACGACCTGTACTACAGCGTCTGATCCACCCTTTCCTATAACAACGAGTCACCCTCTTGAGGCCTCCTTCGGGAGGCCTTTTTTATGGGCCGGCCCATGGAGAAACGCAAAGTTCGCCGCGCCGTTCGGTTAGACTTGCCGCGCTCCCCGCCCCAAGGATAAGGACCGTCCATGCGTCACTCTCTCTGGCTCCTGCTTGCCGCCATCCTCAGCCTGCCCGCCCAGGCCGGCACCGAATGCCGCGATATCCACGACCGCGACCTGCGGCGCATGTGCAACGCACTGGAACGCGGCGACAGCGGGGATTGCGGCGACATCGACAGCCGCGACATGCGGCGTTACTGCGGCGCGCTGCTGGCGCCGGGACAGCGCTACGACTGCGACGACATCCGCGACGGCGACACGCGCCGCCAGTGCCGCGCCATCGTCCGCGGCGACCGCAAGCGCTGCGACGACATCGACAGCCGCGACATGCGCCGCCAGTGCCGGGCCGTGGTATCGCGTGCGCCGTGGCAGTGCGACGGCATCGACGACCGCGACATGCGCCGCATCTGCCGGGTCATCCTGTCGCGCTAGATGCCGCCGTCCGCCGGCGTGCCCTGCTCGTCCGGTTCCGCGGATTTCGCCTTGGGCGCCCGGCTCAACTGTACGTTGAGACGCGGCATGGACAGTTCAAGGCCGGCCTGGTCGAGGCGCCGACGCAGGCGCAGGTTGAACGCCCGCTGGACCTCCCACTGCTTGATCGGCGCGGTCTTGAAGCGGAAGCGCAGGATCGCCTGGCCGTTGTCGAAACTCTCCACGCCCTGCAATTCCATCGGCGACCACAGGTTGCGGTAGACCGCCGGGTCGCTGCGCAGCTCCATCGCGACCTCGCGCACCAGCGCCACCGCGTCGTCGATCGGCATGCTCGCCGGCACCGGCCAGCGGAACATCGCGTAGCCGAACTGGCGCGAGTAGTTCTTGATGCTCTTGATCTCGCTGAACGGGATGGTATGCACCACGCCGTCCAGGTCGCGCAGGCGCACGGTACGGATAGTCAGGCCCTCGACCGTGCCAAGGTGGCCGCCGACGTCGACGTAGTCGTCGATCGACAGCGAGTCCTCGATGATGATGAACAGGCCGGTGATCAGGTCCGCCACCAGCGACTGCGCACCGAAGCCGATGGCCAGGCCGATCACGCCGGCACCGGCCAGCAGCGGGGTGACGTTCATGCCCATGTTGGCCAGGGCGACGATCAGGGCGATCACCGCGATGGTGGCGAACAGCACGTTGCGGATCAGCGGCAGCATGGTCAGCGCGCGGGTGTTCGGCCGGCTCTTGCCGCCCAGGCCGAGGCTGTGCTGGATCGCGGTATCGGTGAGGATCCAGATCAGCCAGGCGACCAGCAGGGTGGTGCCGAAGCTGACTACCTTCATGCTGATCTGCTCGCCCTCGCCTTCCGCATAGCGAATCAGCGACATGCCCCAGACGCGCAAGGCGACCTCGATGAAGAACAGCACCACGAAGATGTGCAGCAGGGTGTAGCCGAAGCTCTGCAACTGCTCGATGTACGGCGCGCTGCGGCGCGGGCCGGCGCCGACCCGACTGGAACGGCGGCGGATCAGCCCGATCACGGTCATCGCCACCACCGCCAGCACCGCGCAGACCAGCGCCCGGCGCAACGCCGAACTGCTGTCGCCGGCGGAAACGAAGGTGGCGAACAGGGAAATCCCCACCAGCACCAGCACCGGCACGAACCACAGCGAGCCGACCAGTTGCACCAGGTCGTGCAGGCTACGGCGCTTGAGGCGGCGCTCCAGCGGCTGGTTGCGGATCAGGTGGGCGATCGGCCGGCGGAAACGCATCACGAACAAGGCGGTGAACAGCGCGGCGCTGGCGTTGGCCAGGGTACTCAGGCAGATCGAGGTGTGCTCGCCGAGGCCGGCGATCAGCCGCGGATCGTGGGCGACCTCGCCCAGCGCGGCGAGGCTGCCGATCAGCCACAACGGGCGGAACGCCTGGCGCCGCAGGATATCCAGGGCGCGCTGGCGGTGCGGGCCGCTGAGCAGCGAGAGGGAAATCACGCACAGCGCGGAGAACAGCGTGCCGCAGACCAGCACATAGGCCATGACCATCGCCAGGGTCTTGCTCAGGGAGTCCGGCAGCACCACCGACAGGTACAGGGTGATGAGGAAGGCCACCAGCCAGGGGCCCAGCTTGCGCAGGGAAAACAGCAGCAGGTCGCGGGTCTTCGGATGCTGCGGCAACTCCGCCGACAGGCCGAAGCGCTCGCGCATGCGCCGGCTGAGCCAGAGCAGCGCGCTGGCCAGGCAGGCCCAGAGGAGGATCACCACCGAAAAATCGAAGACCATCGCCGGCAGGTCGCGCCAGCTGGGAAAGCGCTCCTCGAGTTCGGCACGCGCCAGCTGGAACTGGTTGCCCCATAACGCAACCGGGCTGTTCGCGCCCTGGAACTGCTTTTCCAGGCTGGTCAGGGTATCGCCGATCAGCCCCAGCACCCCACCCTCGCTTTCCTTGCCTTTCTTGGTCACGTCGCGCAGCTGTTTCAGCTTTTTCAGCAGGTCGGCGCGCTGCCTGTCGTTCTCCAGGGTCTGGATGACCTGGTTCAGCGATTGTTCCAACTGCGCATCGCTGACCTTCTCGCCACCGGAGGAACTCCCCGCCAACGGGTTCGGCAGCGCCGCGGCGCCCGGCGGCGAGTAGAACAGAGCGGCGCAGAGGCACAGCAGCAGGGCCGCCAGGACGCGGGAGCGAAGGGTGAAGCGGGCGATGATCGGCACGAGAAAGGCAGTCCCCAAGGTGAGAAACCGAAACAGCCGCATCATACAAGCCGGACACCCGCCGTTTCGAACGGGGCCGCCGGCCGGCGGCGCAAGCACAGACACTCTGGCGCAACGAGGGTTCGCCCCGCCAGTGCCGGCTGAGACGAACGCAGCCGCGCGGCGGGGCACAGCGACCGCCAACGTGCCCCAGCGCACACCTTCGAATACCCGCATGCCGCACAATGCACGGCTTGCCAGCGCGCCGATGCGGTGCAACGCTTGGCAGGTTCACCCGGAGACCGTCCATGCGCCTGATCACCAGCTGCCTGCTCCTGGCCGCCGCCCTGCCGGCCATGGCGCAGATCTACCAATACACCGACGCCAACGGCAACAAGGTATTCACCAACCAGCCGCCAGACGGGGTGCAGGCGCAGACCGTCGAACTGCAGCCGACCAATACCGTAGGAATCGACACGCCGGAAAAGTCCTCCGCGGGCAATGCCCCGGCCGCCGATAGCGAGGCCGCCGCCTACGAGATCCTTGCCCTCAGCGACCTCCCCACGGAAGAGGCGCTGCGCGCCAACAACGGCACCTTCAACGTCAGCGTCAGCATCCGCCCGGCCCTGCACAGCGGCCACCAGTTGCAACTGGTGCTGGACGGCAAACCCTACGGCACGCCCAGCAGCGGCACCCGCTTCACCCTGCACGAGATCGACCGCGGCGACCACAGCCTCGCGGTACAGGTACTCAACGGCGAACGGGTGCTGCAATCCAGCCCGCCGGTGACCTTCACCGTGCAGCGCGTGCACCTCGGGAAGAAGCGATGATCCCGCGCATTCTCGGCGCCCTCCTGCTGTGCCTGGCCTGCGCCGCGCAAGCGGGGGTCTACACCTACATCGACGCCGAGGGCAACCGCGTCTACACCGACCAGCCGCCCAGCGGGCGCAAGGCCCAACGCGTCGAACTGGCGCCGGGCAACAGCGTGGCGCCGCCGGGCATACGCTATCGTCCGCCCGCCGCGCCGCTGGAGGTGAAGCCGCCGGCCTACCAGCTACTGCGCATCCTCTTCCCCGAACCGGACGCAACCCTGCGCGCCAACAGCGGCGACGTCATCGTCACCGTCACCAGCGAGCCGGCGCTGCTGCCCGGCCATCGCTATCGCCTGCTGCTCGACGGCAAGCCTGCCGGAGTGCCGGGACGCAGCCCGGTGTTCCCGTTGAAGAACCTCGATCGCGGCACCCACCAGGTCGCAGTGGAAATCATCGATGGCGACGGCATGACCGTCGAAAGCACCCCGAGCCAGCCCTTCCACCTGCATCGAGTGAGCATCGCCGGGCAACCCCTGCCGGAGGTCGATACGCCGCTGGTCAGCGCGATAGAGCCAAGCGAGCGCTAGCCGAACTTCCCCTGCCCACTCCACGGTGGGCGGGATTTTCCGGTTTATTTCCCGATTCTCCTGGCGAAAACGCCGCCGGCCACGCCAACGCACCAGATTGGTGCGATTACCCGCACCACTTTCTATACTGTCCCCATTTCGGGTCACCGCTCGTCGCCGAAAACCTTCCCGGCGCACCTCTAGCCAGCGCCTCGGCAGAAAAAACGCGCCTTTTCGGCGCCTGGTTTGCTTTTTGCATTTTCCTGCCCAACCTTGGAACAGCTGCCCGCCATGCCGACCGATACCCTGCACCGACTGCTGCTCGACAACCTGACCACCGCGGTGATCCTGCTCAACGGCGAATTGCGCCTGGAGTACATGAACCCGGCGGCGGAGATGCTCCTGGCCGTGAGCGGCCAGCGCAGCCACGGGCAATTCATCAGCGAGCTGTTCACCGAATCGCCGGAAGCCTTGAACTCGCTGCGCCAGGCGGTGGAACAGGCGCATCCGTTCACCAAGCGCGAAGCGACCCTGACCTCGATCACCGGCGTCAGCATCACGGTCGACTATGCGGTGACGCCCATCCTCAACCGCAACGAGACGCTGCTGCTGCTCGAGGTCCATCCGCGCGACCGGCTGATGCGGATCACCCGCGAAGAAGCGCAGTTGTCCAAGCAGGAGACCACCAAGCTGCTGGTGCGCGGGCTCGCCCACGAGATCAAGAACCCGCTCGGCGGCATCCGCGGCGCAGCGCAACTGCTATCCCGCGAGCTGCCGGAAGAGTCGCTGAAGGACTACACCAACGTCATCATCGAAGAAGCCGACCGGTTGCGGAACCTGGTGGACCGCATGCTCGGCTCGAACAAACTGCCGAACCTGGCGCCGACCAACATCCATGAGGTGCTGGAGCGGGTCAGCAGCCTGGTGGAAGCGGAGAGCCAGGGCAGCATCACCCTGGTCCGCGACTACGACCCGAGCATCCCCGACCTGCTGCTCGACCGCGAGCAAATGATCCAGGCCGTGCTCAACATGGTACGCAACGCCATGCAGGCGATCGCCGGGCAGAACGACCTGCGCCTCGGTCGCATCACCCTGCGCAGCCGTACCCTGCGCCAGTTCACCATCGGCCACACGCGTCACCGCCTGGTGTGCAAGGTGGAGATCATCGACAACGGCCCGGGCATCCCGGCCGAGCTCCAGGAAACCATCTTCTACCCCATGGTCAGCGGCCGTCCGGACGGTACCGGACTCGGCCTGGCCATCGCCCAGAACATCATCAGCCAGCACCAGGGGCTGATTGAATGCGAGAGCCACCCCGGCCATACCGTGTTCAGTCTGTTCCTGCCCCTGGAACAAGGAGTGCATTGACCATGAGCCGATCAGAGACCGTCTGGATCGTCGACGACGACCGCTCCATCCGCTGGGTACTGGAAAAAGCCCTGCAACAGGAAGGCATGACCACGGTGAGCTTCGACAGCGCCGACAGCGTGATCGGCCGCCTCGGCCGGCAGCAGCCGGACGTGATCATCTCCGATATCCGCATGCCCGGCGCCAGCGGCCTCGACCTGCTGGCGCAGATCCGCGAACTGCATCCGCGCCTGCCGGTGATCATCATGACCGCGCATTCCGACCTCGACAGCGCGGTGGCCTCCTACCAGGGCGGCGCCTTCGAATACCTGCCCAAGCCGTTCGACGTCGACGAGGCGGTCTCCCTGGTCAAGCGCGCCAACCAGCACGCCCAGGAGCAGCAGGGCCTGGAGCTGCCGGCGAACCAGGCGCGCACGCCGGAGATCATCGGCGAGGCGCCGGCGATGCAGGAGGTATTCCGCGCCATCGGCCGCCTCAGCCATTCCAACATCACCGTGCTGATCAACGGCGAATCGGGTACCGGCAAGGAGCTGGTCGCCCATGCCCTGCATCGCCACAGCCCGCGCGCAGCCTCGCCATTCATCGCGCTGAACATGGCGGCGATCCCCAAGGACCTGATGGAATCCGAGCTGTTCGGCCATGAGAAGGGCGCCTTCACCGGGGCCGCCGCCCAGCGCCGCGGACGCTTCGAGCAAGCCGATGGCGGCACCCTGTTCCTCGACGAGATCGGCGACATGCCGGCCGACACCCAGACCCGCCTGCTGCGCGTCCTGGCCGACGGCGAGTTCTACCGGGTCGGCGGGCACACGCCGGTGAAGGTCGACGTGCGGATCATCGCCGCCACCCACCAGAACCTGGAAAGCCTGGTGCGCGACGGCAAGTTCCGCGAGGACCTGTTCCATCGCCTGAACGTGATCCGCATCCACATCCCGCGGCTGGCCGACCGCCGCGAGGACATCCCGGCGCTGGCCCGGCACTTCCTCAGCCGCGCCGCCCAGGAGCTGGCGGTGGAACCCAAGCTGCTGAAGGCGGAAACCGAGGAGTACCTGAAGAACCTCGGCTGGCCGGGCAACGTCCGCCAACTGGAGAACACCTGTCGCTGGATCACCGTGATGGCCTCCGGCCGCGAGGTGCACATCGACGACCTGCCGCCGGAGCTGCTGACCCAGCCGCAGGACAGCGCGCCGGCGGCGAACTGGGAACAGGCCCTTCGCCAGTGGGCCGACCAGGCGCTGGGCCGCGGCCAGTCGAACCTGCTGGACAGCGCCGTGCCGGCCTTCGAACGGATCATGATAGAAACCGCCCTCAAGCACACCGCCGGCCGCCGCCGCGATGCCGCCGTGCTGCTCGGCTGGGGCCGCAATACCCTCACCCGCAAGATCAAGGAGCTGGGGATGAACGTCGATGGAGCCGACGACGAAGGCGACGACTGAAGCGCCACTGCTCCCATGAGCGACCCAACGGGGCCTTCGGGCCCCGTTTTTTAATGGTCCGTCGCGCGCCCGTGCCAAGCGAGACGCCGCCCCGGCCTCGGCAGAGCGCCCGCTCGGCACCGTCGATCAAACCGTGGCGTAGGGCGAATAACCGCATCGCGGTTATCCGCCGGTTCGGCGGGGCAGCGGCCCTTGCCCGGATTTTGGGCAGCGTGCACCAGCAGGCGACAAATCGGCATCAATCGCTGGCGGAAAAGCCCGCTCCGTCATTTTTCCGCAATCGACTTCCCACAAACCCCTGGGATGCCGCCAAGCCCTTGATCCACGGGCCTCCAGAGGCATTCATCACCAGCTCGCCCACAGACTTATCCACAACCTTTCAGGAAAGCGAGCGCGCCGCCAGCGTCTCATGAGAATTGGCACAGCCCCTGCATTGGAGCAGATAACGAAGATTTCGGGGGCCTCGGTACAGGCAGGCTGGGGAATCCCCTCTTTTACACCCGGCGGCAGACGCAGCATCCGCGCGCAACCGCCACACCCGTTTCGGGGACCTCGGTACAGGCAGGCTGAGAACTCCCCTCTTTTATGCCCGGCGGCAGCGCAGCGATCCGCGCCTCCGCCCTCCCGTTTGGGGACCTCGGTACAGGCAGGCTGAGAATTCCCCCTTTTATTCCCGGCCGTCGCGCTCCTGCAGTTCGACGACCAGGCGCCAGCCCTCGCCGTCCTCCGACCACTGCCAGCGCCCCTGCAAGGGGCGGGTCGAGACCAGGCTCAACAGCAGCGCCTTTCCCTCCTCGCGGACGCGCCAGCGCAACGGTTGGCCCAGCCATCGTCCATCTCCCTGCTGCGCCGCGCCCCGGGCGACGATGCGCAACGTCAGGGCACCCTCCACCCGTGCCGCCGTAACCGCAGCCTGGCGATCGAAGCGCAGGACCAGGCCCTGCTCGCTCTCCCCGACCGCCAGCAGTTGCGGCGCAGACGTCGGCAGCGAAGCGGGACCGAACAACCTGCCGAGCATCAGCCCGAACAACAACCCGGCAAGCACCAGCGCACCCCAGACTTTCCAGCGCTGGCGCCGCAGATCGTCGATGGCGGAGGTAGAATGCCGCCCGTTATCTGCTCCGGAGCCCTGCATGTTCCACGTCATCCTGTTTCAACCGGAGATTCCTCCGAATACCGGCAACATTATCAGGCTCTGCGCCAACGCCGGATGCAGTCTGCACCTGATTGAGCCGCTCGGTTTCGAACTGGACGACAAGCGCTTGCGCCGTGCCGGCCTCGACTACCACGAATACGCCAGCGTACGCCGCTACCCGGATCTGCAGAGCTGCCTCGAGGCCCTCGGCCAGCCACGCCTGTTCGCCTTCACCACCAAGGGGTCGCGGGCCTTCCACGAAGTGGCCTACCAGCGCGGCGATGCCTTCCTCTTCGGCCCGGAAAGCCGCGGACTGCCGGAGGACGTGCGCAACGCCCTGCCAACCGATCGGCGCCTGCGCCTGCCGATGCGCGAAGGCTGCCGTAGCCTGAACCTGTCCAACACGGTGGCGGTGACCGTCTACGAAGCCTGGCGCCAGCTCGGCTTCGCCATGGACTGAGCCGGCCGGCAGGCATGAAAAAGCCCGCGCAAGGCGGGCTTTTTCGCAAGCGCTGGGCTTACTGGACCGACGGCGTCGGGATCTCGCCGGAGGCCTGCATGCGGGCGATTTCCTGGGCGTAGAGGGCGTCGAAGTTCACCGGCGACAGCATCAGCGCCGGGAACGAACCGCGTACCACCAGGTTGTCCAGGGCTTCGCGAGCGTACGGGAAGAGGATGTTCGGGCAGAACGCGCCGAGGGTATGGCTCATGCTCGACGGATCGAGGTTCTTGATCAGGAAGATGCCGGCCTGCTGCACTTCGGCGATGAAGGCAGTGGTGTCCTCGCCGTTCTTCACGGTCACCGATACGGTCAGGACCACTTCGTAGAAGTCGCCGTCCAGCTGCTTCTGGCGAGTGTTCAGGTCCAGGCTGATGGACGGGTTCCATTCCTGGCGGAAGATTTCCGGGGACTTCGGCGACTCGAACGACAGGTCGCGCAGGTAGATGCGCTGCAGGGAGAACTGGGGTTGCTGCTCGTCGGCAGCGCCGTTGGTAGCTTGCTCGGTCATTTTCGGGCCTTCCCTTGGGTCAATTCATGAATAGTTTCAGGCAGACAGCAGCGCGTCCAGCTTGCCGGCGCGCTCCAGTGCATGAAGGTCGTCGCAGCCGCCGACATGGGTCTCGCCGATCCAGATCTGCGGCACGGTGGTCGATCCCGCCTTGCGTGCCAGCTCGGCGCGCAGTTCGGGCTTGCCGTCGCAGGCGATCTCCTGGAAGTCCACGCCCTTGCGTTGCAGCAACTGCTTGGCGCGGATGCAGTACGGACACCAGGCGGTGGTGTAGATCACGACGGGCGGCATGTCACTTCACCAGCGGCAGGTTGTCGCCGCGCCAGCTGCCGATCCCGCCGGACAGCTTGGCGGCGTTGAAGCCGGCCTTCTTCAGGACGCCGCCCCAGGTACCGGAGTGCTGGCCCATGGCGTCGACCAGGATGATGGTCTTGCCCTTGTACTTTTCCAGTTCGGTCATGCGGCTGTTCAGCTTGTCGGCCGGGATGTTCAGCGCGTCGACGATGTGCCCGCTGGCGAACTCCTTGGCCGGACGGATATCCAGGACCACCGCCTGGTCGGCATTGACCAGCGCGGTCAGCTCGCGGGTCGACAGGCTCTTGCCGCCCTTGCGCAGCTCGTGCAGCAACAGCAGGACCAGCAGGACCAGCAGCGCCGCGACCAGCAGGTAGTGGTTGGTGGCGAACTCGATCAGACGGGAAACGAATTGCATGGTGACGGATATCCAGGGCGTAAAAATGCCGGCCAGTATACAGACCGCGCCGGCCAGGGGGGAACCCGCCGGGCGGCGCCCCGCTCGGCTCCAGGAAATGGCGTCGCGGGAAACTTCACGGTTAGAATGCCGGTCCTTTTCTGTGAAGCTGGCCAGTTCCGGCCCGGGCACGGTTCGGGCGGGACAGAGGGAGCGAGGATAGCGGCATTCGGTTGCGGATCGGCGTCATCGGTTTAATCAATCAGCCTCTTCCTACGTCTTGAACGACAATGTTCCCACTAAATTTGGTCAGTTTCTGAACCCCGCGGAAATAGAGCCGGACATATGACTGCCACGCCCAAACCCCTGGTCCTGATCATCCTGGACGGCTTCGGCCACAGCGAAAGCCCTGACTACAATGCCATCTACGCCGCGAAGAAGCCGGTCTGGGATCGCCTCCTGGCAACCCAGCCGCACGGCCTGATCTCCGGCTCCGGCATGGACGTCGGCCTGCCCGCCGGCCAGATGGGCAATTCCGAGGTCGGCCACATGAACCTCGGCGCAGGCCGCGTGGTGTACCAGGACTTCACCCGCGTCACCAAGGCCATCCGCGACGGCGAATTCTTCGAAAACCCGGTGATCGCCGGCGCGGTCGACAAGGCCGTCGCCGCCGACAAGGCGGTGCACATCCTCGGCCTGCTCTCCCCGGGCGGCGTACACAGCCATGAAGACCACCTGGTGGCGATGGCGCAGATGGCCGCCAGGCGCGGCGCCGGCAAGATCTACCTGCATGCCTTCCTGGATGGCCGCGATACCCCGCCGAAAAGCGCGCAGCCGTCGCTGGAGCGTCTCGACGCCACCTTCGCCGGGCTCGGCAAGGGCCGCATCGCCTCGATCATCGGCCGCTATTTCGCGATGGACCGCGACAACCGCTGGGACCGCGTCCAGGCCGCCTATGAACTGATTGTCGACGGCAAGGCCGAGTTCACCGCCGACTCCTCGGTGGCAGCCCTCGAGGCCGCCTACGCCCGCGGCGAGAGCGACGAATTCGTCAAGGCCACCGCGGTGGTCCCGGCCGGCGCCGAAGCGGTGCGGGTCGAGGATGGCGACGCGGTGATCTTCATGAACTTCCGCGCCGACCGCGCCCGCGAGCTGAGCCGCGCCTTCGTCGAGCCGGCATTCAATGAGTTCCCCCGCGAACGAGCCCCGCAGCTGGCAGGTTTCGTCATGCTGACCCAGTACGCGGCGAGCATCCCGGCGCCCTGCGCCTTCCCGCCGGAGCCGCTGACCAACGTCCTCGGCGAGTACCTGGCCAAGCATGGCAAGACCCAGCTGCGCATCGCCGAGACCGAGAAGTACGCCCATGTGACCTTCTTCTTCTCCGGCGGCCGCGAGGAACCCTACGAGGGCGAGGAGCGCATCCTGATCCCCTCGCCGAAGGTCGCCACCTACGACCTGCAACCCGAGATGAGCGCGCCGGAAGTCACCGACCGTATCGTCGAGGCCATCGAGCAACAGCGCTACGACGTGATCGTGGTCAACTACGCCAACGGCGACATGGTCGGCCACACCGGGGTGTTCGAGGCCGCGGTCAAGGCCGTGGAGTGCCTGGACACCTGCATGGGCCGTATCGTCGAGGCGCTGGACAAGGTCGGCGGCGAAGCCCTGATCACCGCCGACCACGGCAATGTCGAGCAGATGGAAGACGAGTCCACCGGCCAGGCGCACACCGCGCACACCTGCGAACCGGTGCCCTTCGTCTACGTCGGCAAGCGCAAGCTGAGCATCCGCGAAGGCGGCGTGCTGGCCGACGTGGCGCCGACCATGCTGACCCTCATGGGGCTGGAGCAGCCGGCGGAAATGACCGGTCGCAGCATCGTCACCCTCGGCTGATCCGCGAACGACGAACTCCCGCGCAGGGCGGATAACCGCGTCGCGGTTATCCGCCGCTTCTGCAGGCCATCGACGGATAACGCCTGCGACGTTATCCGCCGTAGCGGGCCGGGCGCCGCGCCCTGTTTCCACGACGCCACCTTCCCCGCTTTAACGCTGCCGATCGGCCGACAGGCCTGGCCACGCGGCGTCGAGACGTGTGCCGCGGTTTTCATTTTCCGCGTCTCCCCCCCCTGCCTCCCGCTACGTCGCCGAGGCCCGTGCTAGCCTTGCCCGCGCTGTCTTTTCCATCTGCCCTACAAGGATTTCCGCCGATGTGGTTCCTCCTCGCCACCTCGCTCCTCGCCCTGTCCTTCCAGCGCCTGCTGGCCCTCGTCTTGCTGCTCGCGACCTGCTGTCTCGCCTTCTACGACGGGGTTCTCGCTCCGCCTGCGGTCGCCGCCCTGGCTGTACTGGGCGTCCTCGCCCTGTTGCGCCGGCGCCTGGCGGCACGCCGCGCCTGGGCCCTGGGCCTGGAGCTGCTGCTGGTCGCCGGCGCGGTGGGCCTGTTCCTGCACCTGCTACCCGGCTTCGCCAACCCCAGGATCCTGGACAAGGCGGTGGTCGGCCCGCAGAGCCTGCCGTTCACCATGTACTTCAACTTCGACAAGGCACTGGTGCCGTTCCTGCTACTGGCCTGCCTGCCGAGCCTGTTCCGCGACGAAGCCCGCGCTCCCGGCCGCCCCTGGTACTGGCTGCTGCTCGTGGCGGCGGTGCCGGCGCTGCTTCTGCTGGCTGTCGGCGTCGGCCTGCTGCGGCCGGAACTCCACGCGCCGGCCTGGCTCTGGCAGTTCGTCCTGGCCAACCTGTTCTTCGTTTCCCTTGCCGAGGAAGCGCTGTTCCGCGGCTACCTGCAGCAACGCCTGGGCCAATGGCTGGGCCCCTGGCCCGCCCTGGCGCTGGCCTCGGCGCTGTTCGGCCTGGCGCACTTCGCCGGCGGCCCGCTGCTGATGCTGTTCGCCGGCCTCGCCGGGCTGATCTACGGGTTGGCCTGGCTGTGGAGCGGCCGCCTGTGGGTGGCGACGCTGTTCCACTTCGGGCTGAACCTGACGCATCTGCTGCTGTTCACCTACCCGCTCTACAGACCCGCCTGATGCCCGTGGCCTTCGTCGTCGACGACATCCGCCGCTGCCATCCGGCTGAAATACGTGGAAGCGCCCCACAGCGCGCGGTGCGGGGCGTTTTTTTTAACGGCGGCCACGGGCATACTAGGCCGGTCCAATTCCCAGGTGCCCGCCACCCCATGCTCCGCCTCCTTCCTCTCCTGCTATCCCTCGCCTGTCTCGCTCCGGCCTTCGCCGACGAGCGCGCCGACACCCAACGCCAGCTGGAACAGACGCAGAAGGACATCGGCGAGCTGAAGAAGCTGCTGGACGGCATCCAGCAGGAAAAGAGCGGCGTGCAGAAGCAGCTGAAGTCCACCGAGACCGAGATGGGCGACCTGGAAAAACAGATCAAGGCCCTGCAGGACGAGCTGGACAAGAGCGAAGCCGAGCTGAAACGGCTGGATGGGGAGAAAAAAAAACTCCAGGACGCGCGCATTGAGCAGCAGCGCCTCCTCGCCATCCAGGCCCGCGCGGCCTACCAGAGTGGACGCGAGGAATACCTGAAGCTGCTGCTGAACCAGGAACACCCGGAAAAATTCAGCCGCACCCTCACCTACTACGACTACATCAACAAAGCCCGTCTCGAACAGCTCGCCAGCTTCAACGAAACCCTCCGCCAGTTGGCCAACGTCGAGCAGGACATCTCTGCGCAGAAAGCCGAACAACTGAGCAAGCAAGGCGAGCTGGACAGCCGCCGCGAGGCGCTGGCAGCGACCCGCAAGGAGCGCCAGCAAGCCCTGGCCAAGCTGAACAGCGACTACCGCGAACGCGACCAGAAGCTCAAGTCCCGCCAACAGGACCAGGCCGAGCTGGCCAAGGTACTGCGGACCATCGAGGAAACCCTGGCCCGCCAGGCCCGCGAAGCCGCCGCCGCGGCGGAGCGCGAGCGCCAGCGCGCGCTGGCCGCCGAACGCGAGCGTGCGCGCCAGCAGCAGGCCGCCCCCGGACGAGTCACCAGCCCGCCGCGCGAACCTGCGCCGGGCCCGCTGGTCTCAAGCACTGGCGCGGTCTACGGCGGCGCGTTCGGCTCGGCCCGCGGCAAGCTGCCGTGGCCGGTGAATGGCCGCGTCGTGGCGCGCTTCGGCAGCCAGCGCGGCGACGATCCGCGGGCGAAATGGGACGGCGTACTGATTTCGGCGAGCGCCGGCAGCACCGTCCGCGCGGTGCACGGCGGACGCGTGGTATTCGCCGACTGGTTGCGCGGAGCCGGCCTGTTGGTCATCCTCGACCACGGTGGCGGCTACCTCAGCCTTTATGGCCATAATCAAAGCCTGCTGAAAGACGCCGGCGACACCGTGAAGGCCGGAGACCCGATCGCCACCGTTGGAACCAGCGGCGGCCAGAGTAGCCCGGCCGTGTACTTCGCCATTCGCCATCAGGGCCGCCCGGCGGACCCTACTACCTGGTGCCGCGCACAGGGATAGGCGCCGAACTCGTGATTAGGAGCTGAACATGCTGCATTGCTTCCGTCCCACCACCCTGGCGCTGGCCCTGCTGCTCGGCGCGGGCGCGGCCCAGGCTGCCGACGCCCCGGCCGACGCCGCGCCACTGGCCAACGGTAGCAGTGCCCCGCTGCCCCTCGACGAGCTGCGTACCTTCGCCGAGGTTCTCGACCGGGTGAAGGCCGCCTATGTCGAGCCAGTGGACGACAAGACCCTGCTGGAGAACGCCATCAAGGGCATGCTCAGCAACCTCGACCCGCACTCCGCCTACCTCGGCCCGGAGGACTTCGCCGAGCTGCAGGAAAGCACCAGCGGCGAGTTCGGCGGCCTGGGCATCGAGGTCGGCAGCGAAGACGGCTTCATCAAGGTGGTCTCGCCGATCGACGACACCCCCGCGGCCCGCGCCGGCATCCAGCCCGGCGACCTGATCGTGCAGATCGACGGCAAGCCGACCAAGGGCCAGTCGATGACCGAAGCGGTCGACAGCATGCGCGGCAAGGCCGGCTCCCCGATCACCCTGACCATCGTCCGAGATGGCGGCAGACCGTTCGACGTCGAACTCAAGCGCGCCATCATCAAGGTCAAGAGTGTCAAGAGCCAGGTCCTCGAACCCGGCTACGCCTACCTGCGCATCACCCAGTTCCAGGTCAACACCGGCGAGGAAGTGGTCAAGGCGCTGAACCAGCTGCGCAAGGACAACAAGGGCCGTCTCAAGGGCCTGGTCCTGGACCTGCGCAACAACCCCGGCGGCGTGCTGCAGTCCGCCGTCGAGGTAGCCGACGCCTTCCTCACCAAGGGCCTGATCGTCTACACCAAGGGCCGCATCGCCAACTCCGAGCTGCGCTTCAGCGCCGACCCGGCCGATCCCAGCGACAAGGTTCCGCTGGTGGTGCTGATCAACGGTGGCAGCGCCTCGGCGGCGGAAATCGTCGCCGGTGCCCTGCAGGACCAGAAGCGCGCGATCCTGATGGGCACCGACAGCTTCGGCAAGGGCTCGGTGCAGACCGTGCTGCCGCTGAACAACGACCGCGCCCTGAAGCTCACCACCGCGCTCTACTACACCCCCAACGGGCGCTCCATCCAGGCCCAGGGCATCGTTCCGGACATCGAAGTCGGACGCGCCAAGGTGACCCAGGAGCGGAGCAGCTTCGAGGGCTTCAAGGAAGCCGACCTGCAGGGCCACCTGGCCAACGGCAACGGCGGTGCCGACCGCCCCACCGGCAAGCGTGCCGCGCCGAGCGAGCGCCCGCAGGATTCCGACTACCAGCTCAGCCAGGCCCTTAGCCTGCTGAAAGGCCTGAGCGTCACCCGCGGCAACTGATGTCGGCGTTTCGCGTTGCCCTGCTGGGCCTGTGCCTGCTGTTCAACCAGGCCCAGGCCCGCCAGGACCCCGCCCCCTACCAGCGCCCGCCGCTGCTGACCGTGGTCATCGATGACCTCGGGCAGAACCTGGCGCGCGACCGCCGGGTCCTCGACCTGCCCCCCGGCGTAACCCTGGCGATCATCCCGGAAACCCCGCATGCCGCCGAACTGGCCCGCGAGGCGCACCAGCGCGGGCGCACGGTGATCCTGCACATGCCGATGGACCCGGCCGGCGGTCCCTACGCCTGGCGGCCGGAGCTGACCCAGGAAGAGCGTGCGCGGCGGCTGGACGCGGCGCTGGCCAAGGTGCCGTTCGTGCAAGGCCTGAACAACCACGAGGGCAGCCGCATGACCGCGGTGCGCCCGGCGATGGCCTGGCTCGCCGAGGAACTCCAGCGTCGCGGCCTGTACCTGGTCGACAGCCGCACCAGCGCCGCCACCGTGGCCGCCAGCGAGGCGCAGCGGATCGGCCTGGCGAGCGTCTCGCGCGATGTGTTCCTCGACAACGAAGCCACACCGGAAGCGGTCTCCGCACAACTGCAGGCCGGCGTCGCCCTGGCCCGCAAGCAGGGTTCGGCGTTGCTCATCGGCCACCCGCACAAGGCCACCCTCGACGTGCTGGCGCGGGAGCTGCCGAAGCTGCGCGCCCAGGGCATCGAGCTGGTACCGCCGCAGATGCTCATCGGCGAGCGCGGCAACCGCAACGTCAACCCACGCCAGGCGCCGCACTGAAGCCGGGTTTACCGGCGTCGCGGCAGCGGTTAAGGTGACGTCCTCGTCATTCCTGCACGGACGCACCGATGGCCCGCCCTTCCCCTCCCATGCCCCTGCTCGCCGCCGCCCTGCTGGTCGCAGGCGCGATTCCCCTCGGTTTCATCTGGATCCTCACCAGCGCCAAGTTCGAGATAGGCGGCGCCAGCCCCGGCGAGAGCACCGTCGGCAAGGTCGAGAACATCGACCAGCGCGCCATGGAGCAATTCTGCACCGGCGTGCGGGCGACGCCCGCCGGCACCTGGCTGGTAGGCCGGCGCGAGGTCGGCCGCGACGAGCAGGCTCTGCCCGAGGGCGTCATCGACCTGGACCTGGTGGCGGCCGCCCAGCCCAGGGAAGAAGAGTCCGAACCCCACCTCTTCAACTTCCTCAACGGCATGCTGCTATCCGGCGGCGATCCGGAAACCACCTATGTCTCGCGCCTGGGCGCGGACGGCGTGTTCCACGAAGTGGCGCGGCTCGGCGAGACCGCCTGCCTGGAAGTCACGCCGGACGGTTCCAGCGTCTTCCTGCTCACCGGCCTGCGGCGCCCGGGCAAGGACAACGGTCAGCGCGAGCAGACAGTGGTGCTGCGCAGCGACGACCAGGGCAAGAGCTGGCGGCGGCTCGAGGAAGGCTTCATGGCCGAGGCGAATCGACTGGGCTGGGCTCTCGCACCGCGCTTCCACGGCAAGGACGAAGTCTGGGTCTGGGGTGATTTCGAATACGGCGGTGCCGATGGCGGCCGGGAACCCGGCCAGCCGAGCGGGCTGTTCTATTCGCCCGACCGCGGCGCCAGTGTCGAGTCGATCGCCACCTCCGCGCCGCTGCTGGTCGACCTCGCCTACGCCCGCGAGTTGGCGCCGAACGGCGTCAGCTGGGGCGACTACAACGGCAAGCACGGGCAGATCAAGGCACACGTCGCTCAACTGGACGCGGAGCGTGCCGCGATCTGGGTAAGCCAGACCTTCCGCTATGGCCCGCCCGAGGGGCGCTACCTGACCAGCTCGATATTGGTCACCACCCAGGCCGAACTGCGCCGCGAGGGCGGACGCTGGCGGATGGGCGCGATCCGGCGCACCGACGGCGTGGCCGTCGAGCGCCTGGAACAGAACACGGACGGTCGGGTTATCGCAGTGCTCGATCACCCGGACGAATCGCGCTCGCTGATCGCCGAGCTCGATCGCGACGCGCTCGAATGGAAGATCACCGGCAAGCTGCCCAGCCCGTTCTGGCCCCTGCCGTCCAGTTCCGGGCTGCGCGAGTTCTACATGGGCAGGAATGTGCTGCTGGCCAACACCATGAGCCACTACGAAGTGCCGCTGTGGCTGTATCCCGACGAGGAGCCGGCGAGCGTCTCCGCCAACGCGGTGTACTACTCGGACGACTGGGGCTCATCCTGGCGCCGCCTGGACATCGCCGGCTACCTCGGCGTGCTCGGCTTCGACGAGGCGCACGACCGGGTGTTCTGGGCCCGCGGCAACTGGTACGACAGCCGCGACCTCGGCGTCCAGGCCTACGACCTGGACTGAGCCCCCTCGCCGCGCCGGCGGAGGGGCGCCCGCCAGTCAGAGGTAGTTGGCGACGGCTTCGTCGACGAAGCCTTCCTGGCGCATCTGCTCCAGGGCCTTTTGCAGGCGCTCCACCACCTCGTCCGGAGTGTCCTTGTTCAACGCCAGGTAGAGCTTGGCCTCGTTGAAACGCAGCACCGTCTGCAGGCCGGACACGCCTTCCTGCTTGGCCAGGTAGCGGCCGACCGGATCGGTGGTGGCCCACAGGTCGATCTGCCCGCCGGTAAGCTTCTTCACGTTTTCCTGGTCGCGCAGGGCGTTGATCACCGGGATGCCCTGGGCCTCCAGGTGCTGGCTGACCGCGTCGTTCTTGTAGGCGCCGAGCTTGTAGCGGGCGGCGTCCTTGAGATTCTTCACGGCGATCTTGCTGCCGGCCGGCGCCAGCAACACCCAACTGGTGTCGGCCAGCGGGCCGACCCACTTGAACTGCGGCACCCGCTCGGGGGTGTAGGTCATGGAGAACAGCCCGTAGCCGGGCTTGTCCAGGGTCAACCGGTACAGGCGGTCCCAGGGGAAGCGCAGGCTCAGGGAATAGCCGATGCCGGCGCGCCTGAACATCTCCCGGACGATGTCGGCACTGATGCCGTCGATGCCATCGTCGCGGGCGAAGTTCTTGTCGTCCACCGCCATGTTGAAGGGCGGGAAGTTCTCGGTCAGCAGCACCACCTTGTAGTCGGCGGGCAATTCGGCACGGGCCGCGGAGGCCCCCAGCAACACCCCCAGGATCAGGGTCTGGATCAGGACTTTCAGCATGGTCACACCGCTCGCTTGGTTATCGTTATTGGCTAGCGGCATCCCTGCGTCAGGACGAAATACCTGGCTCGTCGGCCTTCCATGGCATTGCCGGCGGGGCCGGCAAAGGCGTTTCCCCGCCCGGCCCCCTGTTGGCCGGACGGAGCGAATCAGAGATAGCTGTTGAGGATGTCCTCGACGAAACCTTCCTTGCGCATGCCGTCCAGGGCTGCCTGGAGCTTCTGCACCACTTCGTCGGGAGTCTCGCGGTTGAGCGCCAGGTACAGCTGGTCGCTGTTGAAGCGCAGCACCGTCTTCAGGCCGGTCACGCCTTCCTGCTTGGCCAGGTAGCGCCCGGCGGGATCGCCGCTGGCCCAGAGGTCGATCTGGCCCTTGACCAGCTTCTGCGCGTTTTCCTGGTCGCGTAGCGCCAGGTCGGCCTCGAAACCGTTCTTGCCGAGGAACTCGGCGATGGCATCGCCCTTGTAGGCGCCGATCCGGTATTTCTTCGCCTCGTCCAGGCTGCCCAGGGTGATCGGGCTGTCGCCCTTGGCCAGCAGCACCCAGTCGTCCGGGCCGATCGGACCAACCCACTTGAACTTGTCCTCGCGCTCGGCCAGGCGGGCGGTGACGAACACCCCGTAGCCGGGCTTCTCCAGCGCCAGCTTGTAGATGCGGTCCCAGGGGAAACGCAGGGTCAGGCTGTACTTGATGCCGGCGCGCTTGAACATCTCGCGGACGATATCCACGGCGATGCCGTCGATGTTGTCTTCCTGGGCGAAGTTCTTGCCGTTGATCGCCATGTTGTACGGCGGGAAGTTCTCCGTGAGCAGGACCATGCTGTAGTCGGGATCGGTTTCGGCGCGCGCGCCGCCGACCAGCAGCAGGGTTGCGAGCAGCGCGAAGAGCAGGCTTCTTTGCATTGTTGTCATCCTGTCAGGGGCCTGGAGCGAGGCAGAATAACCAGCGCCGCGCCGCCAGGCCAGCCTTTTGCCAGCATCGCCGGCGAGGCGTCAGTAGCGCTCGCGGATCTGCTTCAACAAGCCTTCGCTGCGCAGCGCGTCGACCGCC
Source organism: Pseudomonas aeruginosa (assembly GCF_001457615.1). Taxonomy (GTDB): domain Bacteria; phylum Pseudomonadota; class Gammaproteobacteria; order Pseudomonadales; family Pseudomonadaceae; genus Pseudomonas; species Pseudomonas aeruginosa. The sequence goes on from NZ_LN831024.1 coordinate 5,837,063, forward strand.
GTTTGCAACTTCTGCACCAGCTCGTCCGGGGTGTCCTTGTTCAGCGCCAGGAACAGCTCGGCGGTATGGAAACGCTGGACCACCTTCACCTCCTTGAGGCCCTCGCGCTGGGCGACGTAGCGCCCGCTCGGATCGGCGGTGACCCAGAGATCGATCTGCCCACTGGCCAGCTTGTCGACGTTCTCGTTGTCGCGCAGCGCCAGTTGCACCTGCAGGCCGCGGTCGACCAGGTGCTGACTGATGGCGTCGTTCTTGTAGCCGCCGATCCGGTAGCGCGCGGCGTCTTCCAGGCTGTTCAGGTGGATGCTGCTGTCGCCGCGAGCCATCAGTACCCAGTCGTTGACCGCCAGCGGGCCGACCCACTTGAACTTGTCCTCGCGCTCCGGCGTACGGGCGGTGGAAAACACGCCATAGCCGGGCTCGCTCAGCGCCTGCTGGTAGACCCGGTCCCAGGGGAAGCGCAGGATCAGCTGGCACTCGATCTGCGCGCGCTCGCAGGCGGCGCGCACGGTATCGGTGCTGATGCCGCTGATGCCATCGTCCTTGGCGTAGTTGCCGCCGTTCACCGCCATGTTGAACGGCACCAGGTTCTCGGTCAGCAGGACCAGGGTTTCGGCGCGCGCCAGGGCGCTAGCGCATAGCAGGGCCAGGCTGCCGACGCAGCCGAGAGCCAGACGGAAGATGGACATGGAGGACTCCCTGTCGGTCGCAATGTTTGTCGTTATGGCAGGGCATCGGCGCTCTAGCGGCACCTGATGCGGGGGGCGTGACTGTACCTGAAAGAAAGCCGCGCGAGTGTCGACTCGCGCTCAGGAATGGCTAGCCGATCACCGGCCCTGTGCGCTGCGGCGCAACGCGCCTCAGCGCACCACGATACCGCGGCTGGCCAGGTAGGCCTTGGCTTCCGGCACGGTGTACTCGCCGAAGTGGAAGATGCTCGCCGCGAGCACCGCGTCGGCCTTGCCCTCGAGGATGCCGGCGGCCAGATGCTCCAGGTTGCCGACGCCGCCGGAAGCGATCACCGGCACGTTCACCGCCTCGCTGATGGCGCGGGTCACGCCCAGGTCGTAACCGCTCTTCACGCCGTCCTGGTCCATGCTGGTCAGGAGAATCTCGCCAGCGCCCAGGTCTTCCATCTTCTTCGCCCAGAGCACGGCATCCAGCCCGGTGGGCTTGCGCCCGCCATGGGTGAAGATTTCCCAGCGCGGCGCCTCGCCCGGGGCGGAAACCTTCTTCGCGTCGATGGCGACCACGATGCACTGCGAGCCGAAGCGGTCGGCGGCCTCGCCGACGAACTCGGGGTTGAACACCGCGGCGGTGTTGATCGAGACCTTGTCCGCGCCGGCATTCAACAGGTTGCGGATGTCCTGCACGCTGCGTACGCCGCCGCCCACGGTCAGCGGAATGAACACCTGGCTAGCCATGCGCTCGACGGTATGCAGGGTGGTGTCGCGCCCGTCGACGCTGGCGGTGATATCGAGGAAGGTGATCTCGTCGGCACCCTGCTCATCGTAGCGGCGAGCGATCTCGACCGGGTCGCCGGCGTCGCGGATGTTCTCGAACTTGACGCCCTTGACCACTCGGCCGTTGTCCACGTCGAGGCAGGGGATGATGCGTTTTGCCAGTGCCATGCGGTTCGCCTCAGGCCTTGAAGTTGTCGCACAGCGCCTGGGCTTCGGCCACGTCCAGGGTGCCTTCGTAGATCGCCCGGCCGGTGATGGCGCCGATGATCCCCGGGGTGCGGGCGTCCAGCAGCTTCTGGATGTCGCCGAGATTGTGGATACCGCCGGAGGCGATCACCGGGATCCGCGTGGCATTGGCCAGCGCGGCGGTAGCCTCGACGTTGCAGCCCTGCATCATGCCGTCCTTGGAGATATCCGTGTAGACGATGGCGGACACCCCGTCGGCCTCGAAGCGACGGGCCAGGTCGATCACCTGGACTTCGCTGACCTCGGCCCAGCCGTCGGTGGCGACGAAACCGTCCTTGGCATCCAGGCCGACGATGACCTTGCCCGGGAAGGCGCGGCAGGCCTCGCCGACGAACTCAGGCTGCTTGACCGCCTTGGTGCCGATGATGACGTAGCTGACGCCGGCGCGAACGTAATGCTCGATGGTTTCCAGCGAGCGGATGCCGCCACCGATCTGGATCGGCAGGTCCGGGTAGCGACGGGCGATGGCGGTGACCACCTCGCCGTTGACCGGCTTGCCTTCGAAAGCGCCGTTCAGGTCCACCAGGTGCAGGCGGCGGCAACCGCCATCGACCCATTTGGCGGCCATCGCCACCGGATCGTCGGAGAAGACCGTGGCGTCTTCCATCAGGCCCTGGCGCAGACGCACGCAGGCGCCGTCTTTCAAGTCGATCGCGGGAATGATCAGCATCGGTGAACCCTGTTCAAGTCTGTATTCGGTGGGCAGGCGCGCGGAAACTCAACTCTTTTCCAGCGCCCAGACATCGCTCTCGATGCTTTCGAACCGTTCCTTCAGGTACGACTGCACGTCGAGGATGGCCTTGTTGTAGAAGTACGGGGCGAACTCGCGGGCGAAGAAATCGAGCAGTTCCTCGGCTTCGAAGGAGCCCAGCTCCAGTTCGAAGCGGTCCTCCATGAAGCGCTTGATCGCCAGTGCCGCGTCCTGGGTCTGCGCGGCGTCCAGCTGGAGGATCGGCGTCTTGCTCTTCGCCCTGGCCATGGCCTACCAGCGCCCGTCCCAGGCCACGAAGTTCTGCAGCAGTTGCAGGCCGTGGGTATGGCTCTTTTCCGGGTGGAACTGCACGGCGAAACGCGAGCCTTCGGCCAGCGCGGCGGCGAAATCGACGCCGTAGTGCCCGTGCCCCACCACCTGGCGCGGATTGCCGGCCTCGATGTAGTAGCTGTGCACGAAGTAGAAGCGCGCCTGGTCGGGAATCTCGTGCCACAGCGGGTGCTCCACCGCCTGGCTCACCTGGTTCCAGCCCATGTGCGGCACCTTCAGGTGCTCGCCGGCTTCGTGCAGGTCCTTGCCGAAGAAGCGCACCTGGCCGGGGAACAGACCGATGCAGTCGACCCCGTCGTTCTCCTCGCTGCGCTCCAGCAATGCCTGCATGCCGACGCAGATGCCGAGGAACGGGCGGTCCTGGCTGACCTCGCGGACCAGGGCGTCGAAGCCCAGGCGGCGGATCTCGGCCATGCAGTCGCGGATCGCGCCGACCCCGGGGAACACCACCCGGTCGGCCTCGCGGATCACCGCCGCGTCGCTGCTAACCAGCACCCGGCCGGCACCGACGTGCTCGAGGGCCTTGGCCACCGAGTGCAGGTTGCCCATGCCGTAGTCGATCACGGCTACCGTCTGCATCACAGGCACCCTTTGGTCGACGGCATCTGCCCGGCCATCCGCTCGTCCAGCTCGATGGCCATGCGCAACGCGCGGCCGAAGGCCTTGAACACGGTCTCGATCTGGTGGTGGGTGTTGTGCCCGCGCAGGTTGTCGATGTGCAGGGTCACCTGGGCGTGGTTGACGAAGCCCTGGAAGAACTCCATGAACAGGTCGACGTCGAAGCCGCCGACGCTGGCACGGGTAAAGGGTACGTGCATCTGCAGGCCGGGCCGCCCGGAGAAGTCGATGACCACCCGCGACAGCGCCTCATCGAGGGGCACGTAGGCGTGGCCGTAGCGGCGGATGCCCTTCTTGTCGCCGATGGCCTTGGCGAAGGCCTGGCCGAGGGTGATGCCGATGTCCTCGACGGTGTGGTGATCGTCGATATGCAGGTCGCCCTTGCACTCGATGTCCAGGTCGATCAGGCCGTGGCGGGCGATCTGGTCCATCATGTGGTCAAGGAAGGGAACCCCGGTATCGAACCGGGCCTTGCCGGTCCCATCCAGGTCGATGGAGACCTTGATCTGGGTCTCCAGGGTGTCGCGCGCGACGGATGCCTTGCGTTCGGCCATCACCAGCTCCACAGCTAACACTGCACGTAATTATAAGAGGGCCAGCATTATAGGCAGGCCCGGGCTGGCGCTGCCAGCCGCGACCGTCGGCGCGAATCGCCCCACGGGCGGCGGGCCAGGCCTTACACTGCGCTCCTTTCATCCCGCCGCGGAGAGCCGCATGCCCGTGATCGTCGAAACCCTCGCCCAACCCAGCGCCCAGGATCGCCTGGACCTGGCGAAGATCTACGCCGACGCGCCGGACTGGCTGTTCGCCCCGCATGCCGACGGCGCGGCGCTGGTCGCGGCCGGGCTGGCCGCCGGCGAGCTGATCGCCGGGCGCTTCAACGACCGCCTGCTGGGTGCCGCCCTGCTGCGGCGCGGCGACGACGCCTGGCAGCTGTCGCACCTTTGCGTGCGCGGCATCACCCGCGGCCGCGGGGTCGGCCGACGCCTCCTCGACGAGGCCCGGCGCCTGGCTGCCGAAGCCGGCAAGCCGCTGCGCCTGGTCGCCCCGGACGGGCACCTGGAGGCCCGTGCCCTCGCGGCACGCCACGGGCTGCCGCTGGACAGCCTCTGATATGCTCGGTGGCGGTCCCCGCCACGGAGCTTCGCCATGTCCTTTTCCTCCGCCGAACGCGCCGCCCTGCTTGCCCTCAAGGGGGTCGGCCCGACCGTGCTGCAACGCCTGGAGCAGATGGGCCTTGACAGCTTCGTCCGGCTGCGCGACTGCGACGCCGCGAGTATCCTCGCCCAGGGCGCGGCCCTGACCGGCTCCAGTTGCTGGAAGAACAGCCCGCAGGCGCGGGCAGCGATCGTCGCCGTGCTGCAGCGCGCAGCCAGCGACGTATGAACGACGTCGACGTACTGGTAGTCGGCGCCGGCGCCCTCGGCCTGGCCTGCGCCGCGCGCCTGGCCGAAGCCGGCCACGGCGTACTGGTGGCGGAGCGCGAACGGCTGGTCGGTAGCCACACCTCCAGTCGCAATTCCGAAGTGATCCACGCCGGCCTCTACTACCCGTCCGGCTCGCTCAAGGCCGATCTCTGCCTGGAAGGCCGCGAACGCCTGTACGCCTGGTGCGCCCGCCACGGCGTCGGCCACCGGCGCATCGGCAAGCTGCTGGTGGCGGTGGAGGAAAACGAGCGCGAGAGGCTCCAGGCCCTGGCGGCCAACGCACGCGCCTGCGGGGTCGACGACCTGATGCCGCTGGACGGCACCACGCTGCGCGCGCTGGAGCCCCAGGTCCGCGGGGTCGCCGCCCTGCTCTCGCCGAGCACGGGAATCATCGACAGCCACGCCTACCTGCAATCGCTGCAGGCCGTCGCCGAACGCCACGGCGCACAACTGGCGCTGGACACCCGGGTCGACCGCCTGGAGCGCCACGCCGGCGGCTGGCGCGCCGAAGGACAGAGCGTCGGCGAAGCGTTCCGGTTGCGCGCGGGCTGGGTGGTCAATGCCGGCGGCCTGTTCGCCCAGGCGCTGGCGCAACGCACCGAAGGCCTCGATCCGCGCCTGGTGCCGGCGCTGCACCTGTGCCAGGGGCGCTATTTCTCCTACAGCGGCCGCTCGCCGTTCCGCCACCTGGTCTACCCGATGCCCGAGGCGCGCACCACCGGGCTCGGCATCCACGCCACCCTCGACCTCGGCGGCCAGTTGCGCTTCGGTCCCGACGTGAATTACGTGGACAACCTCGACTACCGCGTCGACGAATCCCTCGGCCCCGCCTTCGCCCAGGCCATCTCGCGCTACTTCCCCGGCATCGACCCTCGGCGCCTGGCCGCCGGCTACGCCGGCATCCGGCCCAAGCTCGGCGGGCCGGGGGAACCCGCCGCCGACTTCATCATCCAAACCCCTGCCGAACACGGCCTGCCCGGCCTGGTCAACCTGTTCGGCATCGAGTCGCCCGGCCTCACCGCCAGCCTGGCGCTCGCCGAACGGGTCGCCCGCGCACTCTGAGACGAGGTTTCGCCGCGCGCAGGGTCGGCCTGGCAAAACGGCGTTGTTATACTCGCCCGCACATTCACCGCTGCCAGCACAAAGGATTCGTCCATGAAAGCATTCGGCAAGGTCCTGGGGCTGTTCTTCCTGGGACTCTTACTGCTCGTCGTGGCCCTGGGCTTCGCCCTGACCCACCTGTTCGATCCCAATGACTACAAGGACGAAATCCGCCAGATCGCCCGCGACAAGGCCAACCTGGAGCTGGACCTGAAGGGCGACATCGGCTGGAGCCTGTTCCCCTGGCTGGGCCTGGAGCTGCACGACACCAGCATCGCCAGCGCCGCCACGCCGACCAAGCCGTTCGCCGACCTGCAGATGCTCGGCCTGTCGGTGCGGGTCCTGCCGCTGCTGCGCAAGGACGTGCAGATGAGCGCGATCCGCGTCGAAGGCCTGAGCCTGGACCTGGTCCGCGACAAGCAGGGCAAGGGCAACTGGGAAAACATCGGCAAGCCGGCCCAGCCCCAGGCCCCGTCCGCTCCTTCCGCCACCCCGCCGGCAGCGGACGGCAAGGGCGCCCAGGCGCAGGCACCCGAGCAGGCGCCGCAGAACGACAGCCCGCGCACCCCGATCAAGCTCGACATCGACAGCCTCAACGTCAACAACGCCCGCGTCACCTACACCGACGAAGCCAGCGGCAAGCAGTACAACGTCGAGGGCATCGAGCTGAGTACCGGCGCCATTCGCGAAGGCAGCAGCATTCCGCTGAAGCTCAACGCCTACCTCGGCACCAACCAGCCGGTGGTGCGGGTCAAGACCGAGCTGACCGGCAACCTGCGCTTCGACACCGCGCTCAGACGCTACCAACTGGAAGACGCCAGGCTCTCCGGCGAGGCCTCGGGCGAGCCGCTGCAAGGCAAGACCGCCACCTTCTCCGCCCAGGGCCAGTTGCTGCTCGACCAGTCGGCGCAGATCGCCGAGTGGAACGGCCTGAAGCTGAGCGTCAACCAGTTGCGCGCCCTCGGCGAACTGAAGGCCCGCGAGCTGGACAAGGACGCCAAATTCAGCGGCGGCCTGTCGATCGCGCCGATGAACCTGCGCGAGTTCCTCGCCGGCATCGGTGTGACCCTGCCGGCCATGGCCGACGCCAACACCCTCGGCAAGTTCGAGCTGAACACCCGCCTGGCCGGCAGCCGCAACAGCCTGAATCTCGAAGACCTCAAGCTGGGCCTGGACGACACCGCCTTCAGCGGCCGCTTCGGCATCGCCGATTTCGCCAGGCAATCGCTGCGCGCCCAGCTCAAGGGCGACAAGCTCGACCTCGACCGCTACCTGCCGGCCAAGGCCAAGCAGGCCCAGGATGCCGCCAGCGCCACGCGCAAGGCGGAAGTCGACGCCACCGTGGCCAGTGCCGCCCAGGGCAACACGCCGCTACCGGAAAAACCGACCAGGCAGGCCTGGAGCGACGCGCCGCTGCTGCCCATCGCGACCCTGCGCAAGCTCGACCTGGACGTGGCGCTGAACTTCGGCCGGCTGACCGTCGAGAAGCTGCCGATCGACGACGCCAGCCTGAAGCTGCGCGGCCAGGGCGGCGTGATCAGCCTCGACGACATGCGCGGCGGGCTGTACAACGGCCGCTTCAACGCCAAGGCCAACCTCGATGTACGCCAGGACAGCGCCGTGCTGACCGCCACCAAGCACATCGCCAACGTACCGGTGGAGCGCCTGCTCGAAGCCCAGGGCAAGAAACCGCCGGTGAAGGGGCTGCTCGACCTCGATGCCGACATCCGCACCAGCGGCAACAGCGAGAAATCCTGGATCGACCATCTCAACGGCAACGCACGCTTCAGCCTGATCAACGGCGTGCTGCCCGACGCCAACCTGGAGCAACAGCTCTGCCAGGGCATCGCTACCCTCAACCGCAAGGCCCTTGCCGGTACTCACGGCGGCAAGGACACGCCTTTCCGCGAGCTCAAGGGCAGCCTGAACTTCACCAACGGCGTGGCCAGCAACCCTGACCTGAAAGTGGCCATTCCCGGCCTGGCGGTCAGCGGCCACGGCGATATCGACCTGCGCGTGCTGGGCATGGACTATCGCATCGGCGTGGAGATCCAGGGCGACAAGAGCGACATGCCGGACCCGGCCTGCCAGGTCAACCAGCGCTACGCCGGCATCGAATGGCCGCTGCTCTGCCGCGGCCCGCTGGAACTCGGCGCCAAGGCCTGCCGCCTGGACAAGGAAGGCCTGGGCAAGGTCGCCGCGAAACTGGCCGGCAATCGCCTCAACGAAAAACTCGAAGAGAAGCTCGGCGACAAGGTCAGTCCGGAGCTGAAAGACGCACTCAAAGGGCTGTTCAACCGCAAATGACACCTGAAGGCTTCAACGGCGCGGTCCTCGACTGGTACGACCGTCACGGTCGCAAGGATCTGCCCTGGCAGCAGGGCATCACCCCCTACCGGGTGTGGGTCTCGGAAATCATGCTGCAGCAGACCCAGGTCAGCACCGTGCTCGGTTACTTCGACCGTTTCATGGCAGCGTTGCCCGACGTCGAGGCACTGGCCGCGGCGGCCGAGGACGAAGTCCTGCACCTGTGGACCGGGCTCGGCTACTACAGCCGTGCGCGCAACCTGCACAAGACCGCGCAGATCGTGGTCGAGCGGCATGCAGGGGAGTTCCCCCGCGACGTCGAGCAACTCGCCGAACTGCCCGGCATCGGCCGCTCCACCGCTGGAGCCATCGCCAGCCTGTCGATGGGCCTGCGCGCACCGATCCTCGACGGCAACGTCAAGCGCGTACTGGCGCGCTACCTGGCGCAGGACGGCTATCCTGGCGAACCGAAGGTGGCCAGGGCGCTGTGGGAAGCCGCCGAACGCTTCACCCCGCACGCACGGGTCAACCACTACACCCAGGCGATGATGGACCTCGGCGCCACCCTCTGCACGCGCAGCAAGCCCAGTTGCCTGCTTTGCCCGCTGGTCTCCGGCTGCCGCGCGCACCTGCTCGGCCGCGAAGCCGATTATCCGCAGCCCAAGCCGCGCAAGGCGTTGCCACAGAAGCGCACGCTGATGCCGATCCTGGCCAACCGCGACGGCGCCATACTGCTCTACCGGCGGCCTTCCAGCGGACTCTGGGGCGGGCTCTGGAGCCTCCCCGAACTGGACGACCTCGACGGCCTCGAACCGCTCGCCGCGCGCCATTCCCTGGCCCTCGGCGAGCGCCGCGAACTGAGCGGCCTGACCCATACCTTCAGTCATTTCCAGCTCGCCATCGAGCCCTGGCTGGTGGCGGTGGAAGGCGCTCCGCGCGCCGTGGCCGAGGGCGACTGGCTCTGGTATAACCTCGCCACCCCGCCGCGCCTGGGCCTCGCCGCTCCGGTGAAGAAGCTGCTCAAGCGCGCAGAACAGGAACTCGGACGCGGCACGACCGCGTGAATGCCGGGCCCGCGGGCCCGGCGGCAACTGCAGGAGAACGACCATGAGCCGCACCGTGATGTGCCGCAAGTACCACGAAGAGCTGCCCGGCCTCGACCGCCCGCCGTATCCTGGCGCGAAGGGCGAGGACATCTACAACAACGTGTCGCGCAAGGCCTGGGACGAGTGGCAGAAGCACCAGACCATGCTGATCAACGAGCGTCGCCTGAACATGATGAACGCCGAGGACCGCAAGTTCCTCCAGCAGGAGATGGACAAGTTCCTCTCCGGCGAGGACTACGCCAAGGCCGACGGCTACGTGCCGCCATCCGCCTGACCCCCACCCCGCCCGACGGAGGCCGCCATGACCCCATCCCTCTCTGGCCTGCCTCCGATCCGCACCGCGCTGATCGGCTACGGCTTCGCCGGCAAGACCTTCCACGCCCCGCTGATCCGCGCGGTACCGGCGTTGTGCCTGGAGCACGTGGTCTCCCGCGACCCTGGGCGGGTGCACGCCGACCTGCCCGAAGCCCGGGTCAGCGCCGATCCGGATGAGGCCATCGAGGCCGCCGACATCGACCTGGTGGTCATCGCCTCGCCCAATGCCACCCACGCCAGCCTCGCCGAACGGGCCTTGCGCGCCGGCAAGCACGTGGTGGTGGACAAGCCGTTCACCGTCACCCTGGCCGAAGCCCGGCGCCTCGCCGACCTCGCCCGTGAACGGCCTGGGCAGGTCCTCTCGGTGTTCCAGAACCGGCGCTTCGACAGCGACTTCCTCGCCGTGGAGGCCGCCCTGCAGGCCGGCAGCATCGGCCCGGTGCGCTACTTCGAGTCGGCCATCGAGCGCTTCCGTCCGCAGGTCCGCGACCGCTGGCGCGAACACGACCTGCCCGGCTCCGGGCTGTGGTTCGACCTCGGCCCGCACCTGCTCGACCAGGCACTGTGCCTGTTCGGCGTACCGCAGCGTGTGCACGGACACCTGCGCCGGCTGCGCGAGGGCGCGCTGACCGACGACTGGTTCGAGGTCCTGCTCGATTATCCGCACTGCCAGGTAGCGCTGCGCGCCAGCATGCTCGCCGCCAATCCGGCGCCACGCTTCAATGTGCACGGCGACCACGGCAGCCTGCTCAAGGCCGGCGCCGACATCCAGGAAGCGCAACTGCTCCAGGGACTGCACCCCGGTTCCGCCGGCTGGGGCCGCGATCCCGACCTGCTGCAGCACATCGATGGCCAGGGCCTGCGCCAGTCGCTGGTCACCCCGGCCGGCGACCAGAGCCGCTACTACCAGGCGCTGGCCGCCGCCATCCGCGGCCAGTCGCGCAACCCGGTGTCGGCGCAACAGGCCTGCGCGCTGATGGCCCTGCTGGAGTTGGCACGACGCTCCGCCGAGGAAGGCCGGAGCCTGCCGGTGGAGCTGCGCGACGAGGAACGCCAGGCCTGGAACTGAGGCCCGGCAGTCCGGCGGAAACCGCGAGGGGATCGTAAGGCGTTAAAAAACAAAAAAAATTTCTTCGCCGGTGTTGACACTGCCGCGCTAAACCCGTTTAATTGCGCCCCGTTGCCCAGGTAGCTCAGTTGGTAGAGCAGGGGATTGAAAATCCCCGTGTCGGCGGTTCGATTCCGTCCCTGGGCACCATGAATACGACGAAAAGGCTCACCTCCGGGTGGGCCTTTTTGCTTTCCGCCGTTCGCCTAGACGTGCTGCCCGCCGTTGACGTGGATTTCCGCGCCATTCACGTAGGATGCGCCGCTGGTGCAGAGGAAGTAGATCAGCGAAGCGATCTCCTCCGGCCGGCCGAGGCGGTGCAGCGGGATGCTGCGCTCGACGATCTCCTCGGTGCCCGGCGACAGGATCGAGGTGTCGATCTCCCCCGGCGCGATGGCGTTCACCCGCACCCCATGCGGGCCGAAGTCGTGGGCCATCTCGCGGGTCAGCGCGGACAACGCCGCCTTGGAAGTGGCGTAGGCCACCCCGGCGAACGGATGCACCTTCGAGCCGGCGATGGAGGTCACGTTGATCACCGTTCCCTGCGCCGCCTTCAGCTCGGCGAACAGGCCGCGCGCCAGCAGCGCGGTGGAGAACAGGTTGACGTTGAACACCCGCAGCCAGGTGGCGTAGTCGGTTTCCAGCACACCGAGGCGCTCGCCGCCTTCGCCCTTGGGCGAGATGCCGGCATTGTCCACCAGCGCGTGGAGCCGGCCGTCGCCAAGCTTCTCGCGGATCAGTTCCAGGCTGGCCTCGACGCCGGGAATGTCCTCCAGGTCCAGATGGATGTGGTTTTCCTCGCCGTCCGCCCAGGGACATTCGCTGGCCCAGCTCTGCCGCGACGCGGTGAACACCCGCCAACCCGCGGCATTGAAGTACTTCACCGTGGCATGCCCGATACCGCGGCTCGCCCCGGTCAGCAACAGGGTCTTTCTCTCCGCCATACGCCCTCCGTGAAGGCCTGCTGGAATGAACGCGACTCGCACAGCCTACAAGGAATGACGAATCGCCGCGGCGGATCTTTCGCCCATCCCGGCGAACGGCCGAGCGTGAGCCAGGCAGTGCCGATAGACTAGGCGGACCTTGTCCGGACCCCCGATCGATGCTGAAGAAAAGCTTCAACTCCCTGCTCACCACCTGGCTCGCCGGCCTGCTGGTGATGCTGCCGCTGGTACTCACCCTAGCCTTGCTGGCCTGGGTGGTCAGCTTGCTGAACCGCTTCGTCGGGCCATCCAGCCTGATCGGTCGCGGCTTCGCCGCCATCGGCCAGCCGCTCGCCGGCGATTCGCCACTGGCCTACCTGCTCGGTACCGCGCTACTGCTGGTAGCCATCTACCTGCTTGGCCTCGGCGTACAGCTAGGCCTGAAGCGGCCGCTGGCCAACCTGTTCGACCTGACCCTGCGGCGCACCCCGCTGATCGGCAACCTGTACAACCTGGCCGACCGTTTCGTCGGCCTGCTGGACAAGAAGCAGGACGCCGACATCGCCGCGATGAGTCCGGTGTGGTGTTTCTTCGGCGGCGACGGCGCCGCCGTGCTGGCGCTGATGCCCAACCCCGAAGCGGTGGAACTGGACGGCCGCGCGCACTACGCGATCCTGGTGCCGACCGCGCCGATCCCGGTGGGCGGCGGCCTGCTCTACGTTCCGGTGGAATGGGTGAAACCGGCACAGATCGGCATGGACACCTTCACCAGCATCTATGTGTCGATGGGCATCACCCCACCGCCGCCGCTGGCCGCCGCCAAGGTGCTGGCGGAGCCGCGCGCGGAGCAGCCGCCGGCGGCTCCATAGGCGGTCCCGCATGCCCGGGAACGGGGCGCGCACCGACCTCCAGGCTCTGCTTCAGGTCAGGGTTCGCCAGGAGTTTTCTTCGAAAGCCGACAGTTTTGTTCCTACGCGACAGCGCACTGCAGCGATGCGACAAGATGCCGCCAACCCCGCTCCAGAGGCACGCAGCCTGCTTGGCTCCGGTTGAAGCGCTGTGCTAGCTTGCCTTCGCCAGGAAGGCCCTTCCAATCCGAATAACAAGAGGAAAATCCATGGCCGAGGCCACCCCCGCACTGGAAATCCGTAACCTGCACAAGCGCTACGGCGACCTCGAAGTGCTCAAGGGCATCTCCCTCACCGCCCGCGACGGCGACGTGATCTCCATCCTCGGATCGTCCGGCTCGGGCAAATCCACCTTCCTGCGCTGCATCAACCTGCTGGAGAACCCGCACCAGGGCCAGATCCTGGTCTCCGGCGAAGAGCTGCGCCTGAAGAAGAGCAAGAACGGCGACCTGGTCGCCGCCGACAGCCAGCAGATCAACCGGCTGCGCAGCGAACTCGGTTTCGTCTTCCAGAATTTCAACCTGTGGCCGCACATGAGCATCCTCGACAACGTGATCGAGGCGCCACGTCGCGTACTGGGCAAGAGCAAGGCCGAAGCGATCGAGATCGCCGAGGGCCTGCTGGCCAAGGTCGGCATCGCCGACAAGCGCCACAGCTATCCCGCGCAACTTTCCGGCGGCCAGCAGCAGCGCGCGGCCATCGCCCGGACCCTGGCCATGCAACCCAAGGTGATCCTGTTCGACGAGCCCACCTCGGCGCTCGACCCGGAAATGGTACAGGAAGTGCTTAACGTGATCCGTGCGCTCGCCGAAGAGGGCCGGACCATGCTGCTGGTCACTCACGAAATGAGCTTCGCCCGCCAGGTTTCCAGCGAGGTGGTATTCCTCCACCAGGGCCTGGTAGAAGAGCAGGGAACGCCGCAACAGGTTTTCGAAAACCCCCAGTCGGCGCGCTGCAAACAGTTCATGTCCAGCCACCGCTAACGGAGCAACACCGCATGAAGAACTATAAGAAGATCCTGCTGGCCGCCGCTGCAACCCTGGCCTTCGCCCTCGACGCCAGCGCCGCCGACAAGCTGCGCATCGGCACCGAAGGCGCCTACCCGCCCTTCAACGGCATCGATGCCAGCGGCCAGGCGGTCGGCTTCGACCTCGACATCGGCAAGGCGCTGTGCGCCAAGATGAAGACCGAGTGCGAGGTGGTGACCTCCGACTGGGACGGCATCATCCCGGCGTTGAACGCCAAGAAGTTCGACTTCATCGTCGCGTCCATGTCGATCACCGACGAGCGCAAGCAGGCAGTCGACTTCACCGATCCCTACTACACCAACAAGCTGCAGTTCGTCGCGCCGAAGAGCGTCGACTTCAAGACCGACAAGGACTCCCTGAAGGGCAAGGTGATCGGCGCCCAGCGCGCCACCATCGCCGGCACCTGGCTGGAAGACAACATGGCCGACGTGGTCACCATCAAGCTCTACGACACCCAGGAGAACGCCTACCTCGACCTCTCCTCGGGGCGCCTGGACGGCGTGCTGGCCGACAAGTTCGTGCAGTACGACTGGCTGAAGAGCGACGCCGGCAAGGAGTTCGAGTTCAAGGGCGAACCGGTGTTCGACAACGACAAGATCGGTATCGCCGTGCGCAAGGGCGACCCGCTGCGCGAGAAGCTCAACGCCGCGCTGAAGGAAATCGTCGCCGACGGTACCTACAAGAAGATCAACGACAAGTACTTCCCCTTCAGCATCTATTGATGCCAAGCCAGGCCACCGCCGGGCGCGTCCCGGCGGTGGCCGCCTTCAGGCCTGACTTCTCATGATTCTCGACCTGCATGGGTTCGGCGAGCAACTGCTCGCCGGTACCTGGATGACCCTCAAGCTGTCGCTGGCGGCGGTCTGCGTGGGGCTGTTGCTCGGCCTCCTCGGCGCCATCGCGAAGACTTCGAAGTACGCGGCCCTGCGTTTCCTCGGCGGCACCTACACCACCATCGTCCGTGGCGTGCCGGAAACGCTCTGGGTACTGATGATCTATTTCGGCACGGTGAGCGGCCTGAACGCCCTCGGCGACCTTTTCGGCAAGCCGGACCTGGCGCTCTCGCCGTTCGCCGCCGGCACCCTGGCCCTCGGCCTGTGCTTCGGCGCCTACGCCACCGAGGTGTTCCGCGGCGCGCTGTTGTCCATTCCGCGCGGCCATCGCGAGGCCGGCCAGGCGCTCGGCCTGTCGCCCGGACGGATATTCTGGCGCATCGTCCTGCCGCAGATCTGGCGGGTCGCCCTGCCCGGCCTCGGCAACCTGTACCTGATCCTGCTGAAGGACACCGCGCTGGTGTCGCTGATCACCCTCGACGAGATCATGCGCAAGGCGCAGGTCGCCTCCAACGCGACCAAGGAACCCTTCACCTTCTACATGACCGCGGCCGCCATCTACCTGAGCCTCACGGTCGTCATCATGGTCGCCCTGCACTTCCTCGAACGTCGCGCCGGCCGTGGTTTCGTGAGGAACGAGCTATGAGCGAGTGGGAGCTGATCCTCAAGTGGATGCCGAAGATGCTCCAGGGCGCGGCGCTGACCCTGGAGCTGCTGGCGATCGCGGTGGTCGCCGGGCTCGCCCTGGCCCTGCCGCTGGGCATCGCCCGCGCCTCGCGGCACTGGTACGTGCGCGCGGTGCCGTACGCCTACATCTTCTTCTTCCGCGGCACGCCGCTGCTGCTGCAACTGTTCATCGTCTACTACGGCCTGGCGCAGTTCGAGGAAGTGCGCAAGAGCGCCTTCTGGCCCTACCTGCGCGATCCGTACTGGTGCGCGCTGCTGACCATGACCCTGCACACCGCCGCCTATATCGCCGAGATCCTCCGCGGCGCGATCCACTCGGTGCCGGTCGGCGAGGTGGAGGCCGCCCGCGCCCTCGGCATGTCGCGGCGCCAGGCGCTCTGGCACATCATCCTGCCGCGCGC
The DNA here is from genome assembly GCF_001457615.1 of Pseudomonas aeruginosa. Classification (GTDB taxonomy): domain Bacteria; phylum Pseudomonadota; class Gammaproteobacteria; order Pseudomonadales; family Pseudomonadaceae; genus Pseudomonas; species Pseudomonas aeruginosa. The sequence goes on from NZ_LN831024.1 coordinate 5,852,576, forward strand.
GGTGCGCATCGGCCTGCCGGCCTACAGCAACGAAGTGATCCTGATGCTCAAGGCCAGCGCGGTGGTCTACACCGTGACCCTGTTCGACATCATGGGCATGGCCCGGACCATCATCGCCCGCACCTACGAATCGATGCTGTTCTTCTGCCTGGCCGGCGCGCTGTACCTGGTGATCACCATCGTGCTGACGCGGATCTTCCGCCTGATCGAACGCTGGTTGCGGGTCGACGCCACCCAGGGCCGCTGAGCGGGCGCTTTCCGATGCCTGCGGGGCGGCTATAATCGCCGCCCCGTTTTCCCGCTGCCGCTCGCATCGTGTCCGAAACCTTCCCGTTCCTCACTGGCGACGCCCTGTCGCAGCGCTTCCTCGCGCTGGACGCGTTCCTCCTCGAACACCAGCGGCTCTGGCGACCCCGCCCGTTCAGCGAACCGACCCTGGCGTGGGAAGCCGAACACACCGAGCTGGCGTCCTGGCTGCGCGGGCGCAGCCTCGAACAGGCCGACGCGGAGCACAACCAGCCCACCCGCCTGGCCGCGCCCGCGCCTTATCCGCAGCTCGCCGCCCAAGCCGCGGCGCTGGGCGCGGTCGGCGAACTGCCATTGGCGGAACGCCCGCAGGCACCGAACCGCTTCAACGTCGACGTACCGGGACGCAAGTGGCAGCAGATCGGCCTGTTCGCCGGGCGCCTGCAGTTCGCCCGGCCGGTCGTCCACTGGCTCGACTGGTGCTCCGGCAAGGGCCATCTGGGCCGCCTGCTGGCCCATGCGGGGCAACCGCTGACCTGCCTCGAACACGATCCCGCGCTGGTCGCCGACGGACAGCGCCTGAGCGACCGCCTGGGGCTCTCCGCCCACCACCTCCGCCAGGATGTGCTGGCCGCGGACTGCGCCGAGCGCCTGCTTCCCGGGCATACGCCAGTGGCCCTGCACGCTTGCGGCGAACTGCACCTGCGCCTGCTGCGCCTGGCCAGCCAGGCCGGCTGTCGCCAACTGGCGGTGGCGCCATGCTGCTACAACCGCATTCCGGGGCCTTTCTACCAGCCACTCTCGCAAACAGCAGGCCGATCGCTGCTCGCGCTATCGCTTGACGACCTGCGCCTGCCCCTGAGCGAGACAGTCACCGCCAGCCAACGGGTCCGTCGCCAGCGCGACCAGTCGATGGCCCGGCGCCTGGGTTTCGACCTGCTGCAGCGCGAGCTACGCGGAATCGACCAGTACCTCAGCGTGCCTTCCCTTCCGGTGGCCTGGCTGGAACGTCCATACGCCGACTACTGTCGCGAACTCGCCGCCCTCAAGGGACTTCCCGAACCGGCCGCGCGCGACTGGCAGGCGCTGGAAGCGGCCGGCTGGAAGCGCCTGGCGATGGTTCGCAACCTGGAACTGGTGCGCGCCCTGTTCCGCCGCCCGCTGGAACTCTGGCTGCTGCTGGACCGCTGCCTGTATCTGGTCGAACAGGGCTATAGCGTCCGCCTGGGCGAGTTCTGTCCGACCTCCCTGTCTCCGCGAAACCTGCTGATCCTTGCGGAGCGCAGCTGATACGGGTGTTCCGGATGGTTGCCCACACAACCTGTGGATAAGTCTGGTGACAAGTTCTGGGAAACATCTGCCGAGGGGCCCGTATCCAGGGGCGGTCAATGCTGTTCAAAAAATGAACAGAAAAAATAAAATCCATATAAAACAATATCTTGATAACAACCGAGATAACCGCAGCGATTCTTAGAGCGTTTCCTTCCTATCCCTTGCCCACTTGTGCATAAGCCTGGCTTTCCGGTTAATCCGAAAGTGGACTTCAGCACCGACAATAGTTGCAAAACGGCATCGTATGACGTTCGAAGGAACGGATTGTTCTTTTATTGCAACGGTTGAGCTCTTGTTAATCGCTGCCTAGGCAGTATTATTTTGAAACACTTTCCCTGCCTAGACAGCGATCCCCTCCACCATGGGTCACTACAGCGCCTCCGACTTTCCCTTCAAGGGCTCCATTGGCCAGCTCATCGGCGTCAGTGCCGCGACCAAGGACCGCATCCTCGAGAAGCACCTCGCCGCGCTGGACATAACCGCCGCCCAGTTCAAGGTGCTGATCTTCGTCGGTCTCAACCGTGCCAACAGTCCGGTCGAACTGTGTCGCGAGCTGTCGGTGGACAGCGGCTCGATGACTCGCATGCTGACGCGCCTGGAGAAAAAAGGGCTGCTGCTGCGCGGCCGCTGTCCCGAAGACCGCCGTTGCCTGCGCCTGGATCTCAGCGAAGCGGGACGGAAGGTCCAGGAGCAGCTTCCGCTGATCGCCTCGGCGGCGATGAACGAGCTGGTCGCCTGCCTGAGCACGGAAGAATTGCAGACGCTGACCCATCTGCTGACCAAGGTTCTGCTACACGCCGGCTGCCCGCGGGCCAGCCTGCAGGAGTCCTGATCCATGCCCTTCCCTCCTCTCCATCCCTGGCCGCAGCGATTGGCGCTGGCCTCGGCGATACTGCTGGCCGCCGGCTGCGTCACTTCCGAAGGCCTGGAACCGAACGCCCGCCCGCAACCGGCAGGCGCCCTCCAGGCGGGGAGGAGCCTGGAAGGCGTAGCCCTTTCGCCAGCGGCCTGGCCGCGCCAGGACTGGTGGACCGGGCTCGGCGACCGGCAGCTCGACCAACTGATCGGCGAAGCCCTGCAAGGCACCCCCGACCTGCAGATCGCCGAGGCGCGTGCGCGCCAGGCGGCGGCAACGGCCCAGGCGCAAGATGCCGCGCGCCAGCCGACGCTGGACGCCAAGGCCAGCTACTCCGGCATCCGCGCGCCGACCAGCGTGGCCCCGGCACCGCTCGGCGGCCGCTATTCGGCGATCAAGTACCTGTCGCTCGGCTTCAACTACGACTTCGACCTCTGGGGCGGCGAGCGCGCCGCCTGGGAAGCCGCCCTCGGCCAGGCCAATGCCGCCCGGATCGACAGCCAGGCCGCGCGCATCGGCCTCTCGGCGAGCATCGCCCGCGCCTACAGCGACCTCGCCCACGCCTTTACCGTGCGCGATCTCGCCGAGGAAGAACTGAAGCGCTCGCAGCGCATGACCGAGCTGAGCCAGAAGCGCATGAGCGCCGGACTCGACAGCAAGGTCCAGCTGCAACAGACGCAGACCCAACTGGCCACCGCCCGCCAGCAGCTCAGCGCCGCCGAGCAGGACATCGCCAGCGCCCGCATCGCCCTCGCCGTGCTGCTGGGCAAGGGGCCCGATCGCGGTCTCGAACTGCAGCGCCCGCAACCGCTGGACCCGGCCAGCCTGAGCCTGCCCTCGGTGCTCCCGGCGGAACTGCTCGGCCGCCGCGCCGACATCGTTGCCGCGCGCTGGCGGGTCGAGGCGGCGCGCCGCAACATCGACTCGGCGAAGACCGAGTTCTATCCCAACCTCAATCTCGGCGCGATGGCCGGCCTCGCCGCCCTGCACACCAGCGACGTGTTGCAGGCGCCGAGCCGCTTCTTCCAGGTGGCGCCGGCGATCTCCCTGCCGATCTTCGACGGTGGCCGCCGCCGCGCCAACCTGGCCGAACGCGACGCCGACTACGACCTGGCCGTCGGCCAGTACAACAAGACGCTGGTCCAGGCCCTCGGCGAGGTCAGCGACGACCTCGGCAAGTTGCGCTCCCTGGAGCAGCAGGTGATCGACCAGCGCCAGGCCCGCGATATCGCCAGGTCCAACTTCGACCTGGCCATGCGTCGCTACGGCGAAGGCGTGGGCAGCTACCTCGACGCCCTCAGCGTGCAACAGCAACTGCTGGTCGCCGAACGCCAGCTGGCCAGCCTGGAGAGCCAGCAGATCGATCTTTCCGTCCAGCTGGTCCAGGCCCTGGGCGGCGGTTTCCAACCCGATTCCCGCTCCGCTGCGCTCGCTACCGCGAAAGCGCCGGCAGAATGAACGAGGCACCCACCATGACTACCGCCAACAGCGAAACCCCCGCCGGCAACCCGAAGCGCAAGCGCTGGTTGCTGATCCTGCTCGCCGTGATCGTCCTCGCCACCCTGGCCAGCGTGGCCTGGGAGTTCTTCTACGGCCGCTGGCACGAGGACACCGACGACGCCTACATCAACGGCAACGTGGTACAGATCACCCCGCAGATCGTCGGCACCGTGGTCAGCATCGGCGCCGACGACGGCGACCTGGTGCGCAAGGGCCAGGAACTGGTCAGGTTCGATCCCAGCGACGCCGACATCGCCCTCCAACGCGCCGAGGCCAACCTGGCCCACACCGTGCGCCAGGTGCGCGGGCTGTTCAGCAACGTCGACGGCTATCGCGCCGAGGTCGCCACCCGCAAGGTCGCGCTGGCCAAGGCCGAGGCCGACTACAAGCGGCGCAAGAACCTCGCCGACGACGGCGCCATTTCCCAGGAGGAACTGGCCCACGCCCGCGACGCCCTGGACAGCGCGAAAGCCTCGCTGACCAGCTCGGAACAGCAGTTGAACACCAATCGCGCGCTGGTCGACGACACCCAGATCACCTCCCATCCGGACGTCAAGGCCGCCGCCGCGCAACTGCGCCAGGCCTACCTGGACGACGCCCGCTCGACCATCGTCGCGCCGGTCACCGGCTACGTCGCCAAGCGCAGCGTACAGGTCGGCCAGCGCGTGCAACCGGGCAATGCGCTGATGGCCGTGGTCCCGCTGGACCAGATCTGGATCGACGCCAACTTCAAGGAAACCCAGCTCAAGCACATGCGTATCGGCCAGCCGGTGGAGATCCGCTCCGACCTCTACGGCAGCGACGTGCGCTACAGCGGCACCGTCGACAGCCTCGGCGTGGGCACCGGCAGCGCGTTCTCCCTGCTGCCGGCGCAGAACGCCACCGGCAACTGGATCAAGATCGTCCAGCGGGTGCCGGTGCGCATCCATATCGATCCGCAAGAATTGCAGAAGCATCCGCTGCGCATCGGCCTGTCGATGGACGTCAAGGTCGACCTGCACGACCAGAGCGGCCCGGCCCTGGCCCAGCAGCCACCGCGCGAAGCGCTGTTCTCCACCGATGTCTACCAGCAGCAACTGGCCTCGGCCGACAAGCTGATCGAACGCCTGATCGAAGCCAACCTCGCCGAAGACCACGGCAAGACCGCCCAGCGTTGAGCCCGCCAGCATGAGCGAAAGCAGCAGCTTCTCCCCGCCCAGCCTGGTGATGGCGACCATCGGCCTGTCCCTGGCGACTTTCATGCAGGTGCTCGACACCACCATCGCCAACGTCGCCCTGCCGACCATCTCCGGTAACCTCGGGGTGAGTTCGGAACAGGGCACCTGGGTGATCACCTCGTTCGCCGTGAGCAACGCCATCGCCCTGCCGCTGACCGGCTGGCTGGCCCGGCGGGTCGGCGAGGTGCGCCTGTTCATCGCCGCCGCGCTGCTGTTCGTACTCGCCTCGTTCCTCTGCGGCATCGCCCAGTCGATGCCTTCTCTGGTCGGCTTCCGCGCCTTGCAGGGCTTCGTCGCCGGGCCGCTGTATCCGATCACCCAGACCCTGCTGATCTCCATCTACCCACCGGCGAAGCGCGGCATGGCCCTGGCCCTGCTCGCGATGGTCACGGTGGTGGCGCCGATCGCCGGGCCGATCCTCGGCGGCTGGATCACCGACGACTACAGCTGGCCGTGGATCTTCTTCATCAACGTGCCGGTCGGCCTGTTCGCCGCCTTCGTCGTCTACCAGCAACTGAAGGCACGCCCGGTGGTGATCAAGAAGGCGCCGATGGACTACGTCGGCCTGATCGCCCTGGTGATCGGCGTCGGCGCCCTGCAGATCGTCCTCGACAAGGGCAACGACCTGGACTGGTTCGAGTCGAACTTCATCGTCGGCGGCGCGCTGATCGCGGCGATCGCCCTGGCCTTCTTCATCATCTGGGAATTCACCGACCGCCATCCGATCGTCAACCTGCGCCTGTTCGCCCACCGCAACTTCGCCGCCGGCACCCTGGCGCTGGTGCTGGGCTATGCCGCGTTCTTCGGCATCAACCTGCTGCTCCCGCAATGGCTACAGACCCAGATGGGCTACACCGCCACCTGGGCCGGGCTGGCCGCCGCGCCAATCGGCATCCTCCCGGTGTTCCTCTCGCCGCTGGTCGGCCGCTACGCCAACCATTTCGACCTGCGCATGCTCGCCGGCCTGTCGTTCCTGGCGATGGCCATCACCTGCTTCATGCGCGCCAACTTCACCACCGAGGTCGACTACCAGCACATCGCCATCGTGCAGTTGATCATGGGGCTCGGCGTGGCGTTCTTCTTCATGCCGATCCTGAGCATCCTGCTCTCCGACCTGCCCCCCGACCAGATCGCCGATGGCTCCGGCCTGGCCACCTTCCTGCGCACCCTCGGCGGCAGCTTCGCCGCCTCGCTGACCACCTGGATCTGGAACCGCCGCGCCACGCAACACCACGCCTACCTCAGCGAAAACATCAGCCTCTACGACCCGGCCACCCACGAAACCCTCGCCCAGCTCGGCGGCAACACCCAGGCGAACGCGGCGCTGCTCGACCGGATGGTGCAGAGCCAGGCCTACATGATGTCCACCATCGACTACTTCACCATGCTCGGCTGGCTGTTCCTCGCCCTGCTGGTGATCATCTGGCTGGCCCGCCCGCCGTTCGGCGCCAAGCCCGGCGCGGCCGCCTCCGGGCACTGAGGACGAACGGCATTCGGGCAGGAAAATCAGTGGTTTACTCCTGGCGGCGGCTGGCTATAATGTCGCCCTCTTCGCCGGTATAGCTCAGCTGGTAGAGCAACTGACTTGTAATCAGTAGGTCCCGGGTTCGACTCCTGGTGCCGGCACCATGAATCCCGAAAAGCCCCGCCTCGCGCGGGGCTTTTTGTTTTATCCTGCTTCCTTTCTACCCAGTGATGGCACTTCGAATAGAATGCCGGGTCAGATGCACCTACCAGATCTGGGGTTGGCAGGATCGCCATTTTTCCCGTACTAATCGTCGTCTTCACGATCGATTGGTACACCTTGGCGGGACGTGTCGAAGCAGCCCTACGGACAACCACTGCTTGAACAAGGTATGACTCATGACGATTCTCGTGACCGGCAGCGCCGGCTTCATCGGCGCCAATTTCGTGCTCGACTGGCTGGCCCTGCATGACGAGCCGGTGGTCAGCCTCGACAAGCTCACCTACGCCGGCAACCGGCAGAACCTCGCCAGCCTCGACGGCGACGCCCGGCACACCTTCGTCGCCGGCGATATCGGCGATAGCCAGCTGGTAGCCCGCCTGCTCGCCGAGCACCAGCCGCGGGCGATCCTCAACTTCGCCGCGGAATCCCATGTGGACCGCTCGATCCACGGCCCCGAGGACTTCATCCAGACCAACATCGTCGGCACCTTCCGCCTGCTGGAAGAAGTGCGCGCCTACTGGGGCGCGCTGGAGCCGGAAGCGAAGGCGGCATTCCGCTTCCTCCACGTCTCCACCGACGAAGTCTATGGCTCGCTGGCACCGAGCGATCCGGCCTTCACCGAGAACAACCGCTACGAGCCGAACAGTCCCTACTCGGCGTCCAAGGCGGCCTCCGACCACCTGGTGCGGGCCTATCACCACACCTATGGGCTGCCGGTGCTGACCACCAACTGCTCGAACAACTACGGCCCGTACCACTTCCCGGAAAAGCTCATCCCACTGGTGATCCACAACGCCCTGGCCGGCAAGCCGCTGCCGATCTACGGCGACGGCCAGCAGATCCGAGACTGGCTCTACGTCAAGGACCATTGCAGCGCCATCCGCCGGGTCCTCGAAGCCGGGCAACTGGGCGAGACCTACAATGTCGGCGGCTGGAACGAAAAGGCCAACCTCGACGTGGTCGAGACCCTCTGCGCCATCCTCGACCAGGAGCAGCCGCGCGCCGACGGCCGCAGCTATCGCGAGCAGATCACCTTCGTCAAGGATCGTCCGGGCCATGATCGCCGCTACGCCATCGATGCCACGCGCCTGGAGCGCGAGCTGGGCTGGAAGCCGGCGGAAACCTTCGAGACCGGCATCCGCAAGACCGTGCGCTGGTACCTGGACAACCAGGACTGGGTGGCCAACGTAACCAGCGGTGCCTACCGCGAGTGGGTGGGTAAGCAGTACGCATGAACCGGATCCTTCTCCTCGGCGCCAACGGCCAGGTCGGCTGGGAGCTGCAGCGCGCCCTGGCGCCGCTGGGCGAACTGCTGGTCTGTGACCGTCGGCGCGCCGATCTCGCCGACCCCGAAGGCCTGGCGCGACTGGTTCGCGCCGAGCGGCCGCAGTTCATCGTCAACGCCGGTGCCTACACCGCGGTGGACAAGGCCGAGAGCGATGCCGACAACGCCCGCCTGATCAATGCCCGCGCCGTCGCGGTACTGGCCGAGGAGGCCGCGGCCTGCGGCGCCTGGCTGGTGCATTACTCCACCGACTACGTGTTCGACGGCGCGGGCAGCGTGCCTTTCGCCGAGGACGCGCCGACCGGCCCGCTGAGCGTCTACGGGCAGACCAAGCTGGAAGGCGAGCAGGCCATCCGCGCCAGCGGCTGCCGCCACCTGATCTTCCGCACCAGCTGGGTCTACGCCGCGCGCGGCGGAAACTTCGCCAAGACCATGCTGCGCCTGGCCGGGCAACGCGACGAACTCAAGGTCGTGGCCGACCAGTTCGGCGCGCCCACCAGCGCCGAGCTGATCGCCGACGTCACCGCCCAGGCCCTGCAGCGCCTGCGCTGGGATGCCGAGCTGGCAGCACGGGCCAGCGGCACCTACCACCTGGTCGCCAGCGGCGAGACGTCCTGGCACCTCTATGCGCGCTTCGTCATCGAACAGGCGCTGGAGCGGGGCTGGGAGTTGCAGGCGACGCCGCAGCGGGTCCTGCCGATCGCCACCGAGGACTACCCGGTGCCGGCGAAGCGTCCGGCCAATTCGCGCCTCGACAACCGCAAGCTGCAACAGGTCTTCGGCCTGGTACTGCCAGACTGGCGCTACCATGCCGGACGCATGATCCAGGAACTGAGCGAGCAGGGACCACTATGAAACGCAAGGGCATCATCCTCGCCGGAGGCTCGGGCACCCGCCTGCACCCGGCAACGCTGGCCATCTCCAAGCAGTTGCTGCCGGTGTACGACAAGCCGATGATCTACTACCCGCTCAGTACCCTGATGCTGGCGGGCATCCGCGAGATACTGATCATCTCGACCCCACAGGACACCCCACGCTTCCAGCAGTTGCTGGGCGACGGTTCAAACTGGGGCCTGGACCTGCAATATGCCGTGCAACCGTCGCCGGACGGCCTGGCCCAGGCCTTCCTGATCGGCGAGTCGTTCATCGGCAACGACCTCAGCGCGCTGGTCCTGGGCGACAACCTCTATTACGGCCACGACTTCCACGAGTTGCTCGGCAGCGCTTCGCAGCGCCAGACCGGCGCCAGTGTCTTCGCCTACCACGTGCTGGACCCGGAGCGCTACGGCGTGGTCGAGTTCGACCAGGGCGGCAAGGCCATCAGCCTGGAAGAGAAGCCACTGGAGCCGAAGTCGAACTACGCGGTCACCGGCCTGTATTTCTACGACCAGCAGGTGGTGGACATCGCCAGGAACCTGAAGCCTTCGCCGCGCGGCGAGCTGGAGATCACCGACGTCAACCGCGCCTATCTGGAGCGCGGCCAGCTCAGCGTGGAGATCATGGGCCGCGGCTACGCCTGGCTGGATACCGGCACCCACGATTCGCTGCTCGAGGCCGGCCAGTTCATCGCCACCCTGGAGAACCGCCAGGGTCTCAAGGTGGCCTGCCCGGAAGAGATCGCCTACCGGCAGAAGTGGATCGACGCCGCGCAACTGGAAAAACTCGCCGCGCCGCTGGCCAAGAACGGCTACGGCCAATACCTCAAGCGCCTGCTGACCGAGACCGTGTACTGATGAAAGCGACCCGCCTGGCAATTCCCGACGTCATCCTCTTCGAACCCCGGGTGTTCGGCGACGATCGCGGATTCTTCTTCGAAAGCTACAACCAGCGCGCCTTCGAGGAGGCCTGCGGTCATCCGGTCAGCTTCGTCCAGGACAACCATTCGCGTTCCGCCCGTGGCGTCCTCCGCGGCCTGCACTACCAGATCCGGCAAGCCCAGGGAAAACTGGTGCGCGCCACTCTCGGCGAGGTATTCGACGTGGCCGTCGACCTGCGTCGCGGCTCGCCGACCTTCGGCCAGTGGGTAGGCGAACGCCTGAGCGCGGAGAACAAGCGCCAGATGTGGATTCCGGCCGGCTTCGCGCACGGCTTCGTGGTGCTCAGCGAATACGCCGAGTTCCTCTACAAGACCACCGACTTCTGGGCGCCGGAACACGAACGCTGCATCGTCTGGAACGATCCCGAGCTGAAGATCGACTGGCCGCTGCAGGATGCCCCCCTGCTTTCGGAGAAGGACCGCCAGGGCAAGGCATTCGCCGACGCCGACTGCTTCCCCTGAACGGCAGGGAGCGACCGGACTCGGCGCAAGGCGTGATAATTTAGGGCATCCCGTCCGGGATGCCCCGGATACTCGCAGCCACGGCAGGTTCGTTCGTCTTGAAAGCCTATTTCCATCGCTGGCGCTCGCTGGTCATCCTCGCCCTGCTTCTCGCGCCGCTGCTCTGGCCCCTGCAATATTTCGCCGAGCGCTACTACAGCGAGCAGTTGGCCGAGCAGAACCGCCAGACGCTCGACCTCTACGTCGCCAACCTGCTCGGCACGCTGCGCCGCTACGAAGAACTGCCGCAGATCCTCGGCGGCCTGCCGGTGCTGCGCCAGGCCCTGCAACAACCTGGCGACCCGCTGCTGCAGAAGATCGCCAACGAGGCGCTGGCCGACATCCGCCGACGCACCGGCGCCGACGTGATCTACCTGCTGCAACCGGACGGCACTACCCAGGTCGCCTCCAACTGGGCCCAGGCGGACAGTTTCGTCCACCGCAACTTCGCCTTCCGCCCCTATTATCGCGAGGCCATGCAGGGCCGCCTGGCGCGCTTCTTCGGCCTGGGCACCACCTCGATCAAGCGCGGCTACTACTTCGCCAGTGCGGTGAAGGAAGGCTCGCGGATCATCGGCGTGCTGGTGGTGAAGGTCGATCTCGAACACATCGAACGGCTCTGGGGCAATTCCCCGGAGCAACTGCTGGTGATAGACAACTACGGCGTGGTGATCCTCTCCTCCCGCGAGGATTGGCGCTTCCATGCCAGTCGGCCGCTGAGCGCGGCGGAGCGCGACGAGATCCACGCCAACATCCCCTACCCGGTGCAGGACCCGAAGCCCCTGCGCCTGCAACAGAGCGCCTGGCTCAGCCAGAGCCGGACGCTACCGGAAACCGGCTGGACGGTGAGCATCTACGCCCCCCGCACCCTCATCGAACGGCCGGTGCGCAGCGTCCTGCTGATCGGCGGCGCGACCCTGCTCGCCCTGCTCCTGCTGCTTACCCTGCTGACCCTCAGCCGCCGTCACTACCTGGACCGCATCGCTCTCGAGGCCGAGGCCAAGCGCCAGTTGGAAGAGCGCGTACTGGAACGCACCCGCGAGCTGGAGAACGCCAACGCGCAGTTGCAGCAGGAAGTCCACGAACGCGAGCAGGCCCAGCGCGAGCTGATGCGCGCCCAGGACGAAGTGGTCCAGGCCGGCAAGCTCACGGCCCTCGGCACCATGTCGGCGAGCATCAGCCACGAACTCAACCAGCCGCTGGCGGCGATCCGCAGCTACGCCGACAACGCCCGGGTGCTGCTCGACCACCAGCGCACCGAGGACGCCCGCGGCAATCTCGAGCAGATCAGCGACCTCACCACCCGCATGGCCTCGATCATCGCCCACCTCAAGGCCTATGCCCGCGGTGCGCGCCGGGCGCCGGAGAACGTGCAGTTGCAGCCGGCGATCGAGGACGCCCTGTCGATGGTGGCCAGCCGGCGGCGGGCGATGAACGTCGAACTGCTGCGCGACGTGCCGGACGCCCCGCTGTGGGTCCAGGCCGGCGAGACCCGCTTGCGGCAGATCCTCGGCAACCTGCTCACCAATGCCCTCGACGCGCTCGCCGAGAAAGCTCCGCCGCGGCGCCTGTGGGTAATCGCCAGCCAGGACCAGCACGGCGTGACCCTGACTCTGCGCGACAACGGCCCGGGGTTTTCCGAGGACGCCCTGGCCCACGCCCACGAACCCTTTTTCACCACCAAGACCACCGCCAAAGGGCTCGGCCTCGGCCTGGCCATCTGCGATAACCTATTGCGCGCCCTCGGCGGCCGCCTGGAAATGGGCAACCATCTCGAAGGCGGCGCCGTGGTGCGCCTGCACTTGCTGCCGGGAGTTCCCGGCGTCGCCGCCATGCCCCAGGAGGAAACCCGCGCATGAGTCCCTTCGCGCCATTCGATGCCCAGACCCAGGTCCTGCTGATCGACGACGATCCGCACCTGCGCCAGGCCCTGCGCCAGACGCTCGACCTCGCCGGGCTCAAGGTCGCGACCCTGGACGACGCGCGCCAGCTGGATACCGCGCAGTGCAAGGACTGGCCCGGAGTGGTGGTCAGCGACATCCGCATGCCCGGCATCGATGGCATGGAACTGCTCCGCCAATTGCACGAACAGGACGCCGACCTGCCGGTGATCCTGATCACCGGCCACGGCGACGTGCCGCTGGCGGTCCAGGCCATGCGCGGCGGCGCCTATGACTTCCTGGAAAAGCCCTTCCCCAGCGACGCCCTGCTCGACAGCGTGCGCCGCGCCCTGGAGGTGCGCCGGCTGGTCCTGGAGAACCGCACCCTGCGCCTGGCCCTGGCCGAACGCCACGAGCTGCATGGGCGCCTGATCGGACGCTCGGCCGGCATGCAGCGCCTGCGCGAGCAGGTCGGCTCGCTGGCGGCGATCCAGGCCGACGTGCTGGTCCTTGGCGAAACCGGCGCCGGCAAGGAGGTGGTCGCGCGGGCCCTGCATGACCTGTCGAGCCGACGCGACGGACCGTTCGTCGCGATCAACGCCGGCGCCCTCGCCGAATCGGTGGTGGAAAGCGAACTGTTCGGTCACGAGGCCGGCGCCTTCACCGGCGCGCAGAAGCGCCGCATCGGCAAGTTCGAGTACGCCAATGGCGGCACCCTGTTCCTCGACGAGATCGAGAGCATGAGCCTGGACGTGCAGGTCAAGCTGTTGCGCCTGCTGCAGGAACGGGTAGTCGAGCGGCTCGGCTCCAACCAGTTGATCCCGCTGGATATCCGCATCATCGCGGCAACCAAGGAAGACCTGCGCCAGGCCGCCGACCAGGGCCGCTTCCGCGCCGACCTCTATTACCGCCTCAACGTCGCCAGCCTGCGCATTCCACCGCTGCGCGAGCGCGGCGAAGACATCCCGCTGCTGTTCCGCCATTTCGCCGAAGCCGGCGCCATGCGTCATGGCCTGACGCCACGCGAACTGGACGCCGGCCAGTCGGCGCGGCTGCTGGCCTACGACTGGCCGGGCAACGTGCGCGAATTGCAGAACGCCGCCGAGCGCTTCGCCCTGGGTCTCGGCCTGAGCCTGGACGACGGAGTCCTGCCCGACGCCGCCGACGAGCCGCACAACCTCAGCGCCAAGGTCGAGGCCTTCGAGCGCTCGCTGATCGCTGCCGAACTGGAACGCCCGCACAATTCGCTGCGCAGCGTCGCCGAGGCCCTCGGTATCCCGCGCAAGACCCTGCACGACAAGCTGCGCAAGCACGGCCTGCCGTTCAACACGCCTGGCGAAAATCCGCCAGATGATGGCGAATGAATGGCGGATTACCGCCAACCGTTCGCCATCCGCGCCCGCAGCATCTCCCCTGCGTACCCTTGCCCGACTGGCACAGGGCTTGCTCACGGCTTCCCGAGCGTTCCAACAAGCAGAAGACCAGGCGCTTTTCCGATTCACGCAGCATCTGCCGCTGCGCTGCCTAGACTTCCCTTGTTCGGCCACGCCGAGAGGACACCCGTCCTCTTCATAAAAGACAGACAAGAACAAAGAGGAAGTCTCATGCTCAAGCACACCGCGAAGGCGCTCGTCTGCGCACTTTCCCTGACCGTCGCCGGAATCGTCCAGGCAGCCGACCCGATCGTCATCAAGTTCTCCCACGTCGTCGCCGAGCACACGCCCAAGGGCCAGGGCGCGCTGCTGTTCAAGAAACTGGTGGAGGAACGCCTGCCGGGCAAGGTCAAGGTGGAGGTCTACCCGAACTCTTCGCTGTTCGGCGACGGCAAGGAGATGGAAGCCCTGCTGCTGGGCGACGTGCAGATCATCGCGCCGTCGCTGGCCAAGTTCGAGCAGTACACCAAGAAATTGCAGATCTTCGACCTGCCGTTCCTGTTCGACAACATCCAGGCGGTCGACCGCTTCCAGCAGAGCCCGCAGGGCAAGGAGCTGCTGACCTCGATGCAGGACAAGGGCATCACTGGCCTCGGCTACTGGCACAACGGGATGAAGCAGTTGTCCGCCAACAAGCCCCTGCGCGAGCCGAAGGACGCCCGCGGCCTGAAGTTCCGCGTGCAGGCCTCCAAGGTGCTCGAGGAACAGTTCAAGGCGGTGCGCGCCAACCCGCGCAAGATGAGCTTCGCCGAGGTCTATCAGGGCCTGCAGACCGGCGTGGTCAACGGTACCGAGAACCCCTGGTCGAACATCTACTCGCAGAAGATGCACGAAGTGCAGAAGTACATCACCGAGTCCGACCACGGCGTGCTGGACTACATGGTGATCACCAACACCAAGTTCTGGAACGGCCTGCCGGAAGACGTGCGCGGCGTGCTGGCCAAGACCATGGACGAGGTCACCGTGGAGGTGAACAAGCAGGCCGAGGCGCTCAACCAGGGCGACAAGCAGCGCATCGTCGAGGCCAAGACCAGCGAGATCATCGAACTCACTCCCGAACAGCGGGCCGAATGGCGCAAGGCCATGCAGCCGGTGTGGAAGAAGTTCGAAGGCGAGATCGGCGCCGACCTGATCAAGGCCGCCGAAGCCGCCAACCAGGCCCAATAAGAAGAAGAGGGAAAGCCCATGCACGCGCTCGCGCGCGTCTGGGCGCGCCTGGAGGAAGGCCTGATCGCCTTCCTCCTCGCCGCCATGACGCTGGTTACCTTCGTTTATGTAGTCCTCAATAACCTCTATACGCTGCTCTACGATCTCGCCGATCTCTGGGAGGGCGGCAACGAGACGCTGCTCGCCATCGGCGATGGGGTCCTCACCCTGGCCCAGGAGATGACCTGGAGCAACGCCCTGACCAAGGCCCTGTTCGCCTGGCTGATCTTCCTCGGCATCGCCTACGGCGTACGCACCGCCGGGCACCTCGGTGTGGACGTGCTGGTGAAGCTGGCCTCGCGACCGGTACAGCGAGTGCTCGGCGTGATCGCCTGCCTGGCCTGCCTCGGCTACGCCGGCCTGCTCTGCGTGGCCAGCTACGACTGGGTGAAGACCCTGTTCATCGCCGGCATCGGCGCCGAGGACCTCGACCACTTCGGCATCCGCCAATGGCACATCGGCCTGATCGTGCCGGTCGGCTTCGCCCTGGTGTTCATCCGTTTCGCCGAGATCCTCGTGCGCATCCTGCGCAACCGCCAGACCGGACTGGGACTGGCCGACGAGGCTGCCGACGCGCTGAAGCTGACCGAGCACGAGGAGCCCAAGGCATGACCATTCTGTTCCTCTTCCTGCTGCTCTTCCTGCTGATGTTCATCGGCGTGCCGATCGCCGTCTCCCTGGGTCTCTCCGGCGCACTGACGATCCTCCTGTTCAGCCCGGACTCGGTACGCTCGCTGGCGATCAAGCTGTTCGAGACCTCCGAGCACTACACCCTGCTGGCGATCCCGTTCTTCCTGCTCTCCGGCGCGTTCATGACCACCGGTGGCGTGGCGCGGCGCCTGATCGACTTCGCCAACGCCTGCGTCGGACACATCCGTGGCGGCCTGGCGATCGCCGCGGTGCTCGCCTGCATGCTCTTTGCCGCGCTATCCGGCTCGTCTCCGGCAACGGTGGCGGCAGTGGGTTCGATCGCCATCGCCGGCATGGTCCGCTCGGGTTATCCACAGGCGTTCGGCGCCGGGATCGTCTGCAACGCCGGCACCCTCGGCATCCTCATCCCGCCATCGATCGTGATGGTGGTCTACGCCGCCGCCACCGAGACCTCGGTGGGCAAGCTGTTCATCGCCGGCGTGGTTCCGGGGCTGCTGCTGGGACTGATCCTGATGGTGGTGATCTACATCGTCGCCCGGGTCAAGAAGCTGCCCGCCATGCCAAGGGTCAGTCTGCGCGAATGGCTGGCCAGCGCGCGCAAGGCGCTGTGGGGGCTGCTGCTGATGGTGATCATCCTCGGCGGCATCTATTCCGGCGCCTTCACCCCCACCGAGGCCGCCGCCGTCGCCGCGGTGTACTCGGCCTTCGTCGCACTGTTCGTCTACCGCGACATGCGCCTGAGCGAATGCCCGAAGGTGCTGCTGGAGTCCGGCAAGCTGACCATCATGCTGATGTTCATCATCGCCAACGCCATGCTCTTCGCCCACGTGCTGACCACCGAGCAGATACCGCAGAGCATCGCCAGCTGGGTCACGGAACTGGGACTTTCGCCATGGATGTTCCTGCTGGTGGTGAACATCGTGCTGCTGATCGCCGGCAACTTCATGGAGCCTTCGGCGATCATCCTGATCCTGGCGCCGATCTTCTTCCCCATCGCCATGGAGCTGGGCATCGATCCGATCCACCTCGGCATCATCATGGTGGTGAACATGGAGATCGGCCTGATCACGCCGCCGGTCGGGCTCAACCTGTTCGTCACCTCGGCGGTCACCGGCATGCCGCTGGGCGCGACCATCCGCGCAGCGCTGCCGTGGCTGATGATCCTGCTGGTGTTCCTGATCATCGTGACCTACATCCCGGCGGTATCCCTGGCATTGCCGAACTGGCTGGGGATGAGCTGACGGAACGGTAACGACGGCGGAAAACCCCGCCCTGCGCTCGGGCCTTCGGCAAAAATCCGCTCATGCCGCAGGCCCGTGCCCCGCAGTTGACGGGCCGGGCCACCTGTCGATGGCTGGCACGCCGCTTGCTCAATCGCTCGCAGTGCCCCTGGCACCGGCTTTCGGTTCGCCCAGCGAACCGCGCCCTTCGGCCACGAACCGGATGGCGGCCCCTTCCCCTGTGCCGACGTGCGCCAGCACGCGCGGCGGGTGGGCGGCGATCCCGTCCCCCCAGCGGTCTTCATACCCTGAAGCCCAAATGAAGAGCCCGGCGAACGCCGGGCTTCTTCATTTCTTTCCTTGTGCTTTTTCGTTCTTTGATAAGAGCGGAAAATTATTTTTACTTATAAATAAAAAAGCACCTACACCGAAATACTGAAACACTTCTCTGGCAAACCGTGGCGGTTTTCGACGGACCGCCAACAAGCTGGCGAGCCCCCCTCCAAAAGTCAGAATACCGTCTCGCGAAATTCATTGATCGGCATCAACGATCCGGCTTGATCCGCGGCTTATAGCCCGATTTCGAGCAATTTCAAGCTTTCCCCGTAGCGGATGGCAAGACTTCCCCTATCACATGAAAAAACCGCCCTATTCCGGGCAGGTCTTAGATTCCTCTTCTATCTTTGGCACTCGCAACTTACAGGAATGCGTCATCTAATTACTTTGAGTAGGAAGCTATTGACGTGGATCAGCATTCAACAATAGCCGCTGCCGCCTAATGGCTTCACTCTCAATTCCTATAGGGAGATTCCGAAAATGTCCCAAGAATCCAGCCAAAAACTCCGACTAGGAGCGCTAACGGCTCTGGTTGTCGGCTCGATGATCGGAGGGGGCATCTTCTCCCTTCCGCAAAACATGGCAGCCAGCGCCGACGTCGGCGCCGTCCTGATCGGATGGGCGATCACCGCCGTCGGCATGCTCACCCTCGCTTTCGTCTTCCAGACCCTCGCCAACCGCAAGCCCGAACTCGACGGCGGCGTGTACGCCTACGCCAAGGCCGGCTTCGGCGACTACATGGGTTTCTCCTCGGCCTGGGGCTACTGGATCAGCGCCTGGCTGGGCAACGTCGGCTACTTCGTCCTGTTGTTCAGCACCCTCGGCTACTTCTTCCCGATCTTCGGCAAGGGCGACACCGTCGCGGCGATCGTCTGCGCCTCGGTCCTGCTCTGGGCCCTGCACTTCCTGGTGCTGCGCGGGATCAAGGAGGCGGCGTTCATCAACACCGTCACCACCGTGGCCAAGGTCGTGCCGCTGTTCCTGTTCATCCTGATCTGCCTGTTCGCCTTCAAGCTGGACATCTTCACCGCCGACATCTGGGGCAAGAGCAACCCGGACCTGGGCAGCGTGATGAACCAGGTGCGCAACATGATGCTGGTCACCGTCTGGGTGTTCATCGGCATCGAGGGCGCGAGCATCTTCTCCTCCCGCGCGGAAAAACGTTCCGACGTCGGCAAGGCCACCGTGATCGGCTTCATCACCGTCCTGCTCCTGCTGGTGCTGGTCAACGTGCTGTCCATGGGCGTGATGACCCAGCCGGAACTGGCCAAGCTGCAGAACCCGTCGATGGCGCTGGTACTCGAGCATGTGGTCGGCCACTGGGGCGCCGTGCTGATCAGCGTCGGCCTGCTGATCTCGCTGCTGGGCGCGCTGCTCTCCTGGGTGCTGCTGTGCGCCGAGATCATGTTCGCCGCCGCCAAGGACCACACCATGCCGGAGTT
Organism: Pseudomonas aeruginosa; assembly: GCF_001457615.1. Lineage (GTDB taxonomy): Bacteria > Pseudomonadota > Gammaproteobacteria > Pseudomonadales > Pseudomonadaceae > Pseudomonas > Pseudomonas aeruginosa. Next base: position 5,871,184 of record NZ_LN831024.1, read on the forward strand.
CCTGCGCCGCGAGAACGCCAACCAGGTGCCGGCCAACGCCCTGTGGCTGACCAACATCTGCGTACAGGTGTTCCTGGTGGTGGTGTTCTTCACCTCGGGCGACCCGGACGGCATGGACCCGTACACCAAGATGCTGCTCCTGGCCACCTCGATGATCCTGATCCCGTACTTCTGGTCCGCCGCCTATGGCCTGCTGCTGACCCTGAAGGGCGAGACCTACGAGAACGATGCCCGCGAACGCAGCAAGGACCTGGTCATCGCCGGCATCGCCGTGGCCTACGCGGTCTGGCTGCTCTACGCCGGGGGCCTGAAGTACCTGCTGCTGTCCGCCCTGCTGTATGCGCCCGGCGCGATCCTTTTCGCCAAGGCCAAGCACGAGGTCGGCCAGCCGATCTTCACCGGAATCGAAAAACTGATCTTCGCCGCAGTCGTCATTGGCGCCCTGGTGGCTGCCTACGGCCTCTACGACGGTTTCCTCACCCTCTGATTACTCCACTGGAGACGTGAAATGAGCACGGAAAAAACCAAACTTGGCGTCCACTCCGAAGCCGGCAAACTGCGCAAAGTGATGGTCTGCTCGCCCGGACTCGCCCACCAGCGCCTGACCCCGAGCAACTGCGACGAGTTGCTGTTCGACGACGTGATCTGGGTGAACCAGGCCAAGCGCGACCACTTCGACTTCGTCACTAAGATGCGCGAGCGCGGCATCGACGTCCTCGAGATGCACAATCTGCTGACCGAGACCATCCAGAACCCGGAAGCGCTGAAGTGGATCCTCGATCGCAAGATCACCGCCGACAGCGTCGGCCTGGGCCTGACCAGCGAGCTGCGCTCCTGGCTGGAGAGCCTGGAGCCGCGCAAGCTGGCCGAGTACCTGATCGGCGGCGTCGCCGCTGACGACCTGCCCGCCAGCGAAGGCGCCGACATCCTCAAGATGTACCGCGAGTACCTGGGCCATTCCAGCTTCCTGCTGCCGCCGTTGCCGAACACCCAGTTCACCCGTGACACCACGTGCTGGATCTACGGCGGCGTGACCCTGAACCCGATGTACTGGCCGGCGCGACGACAGGAAACCCTGCTGACCACCGCCATCTACAAGTTCCATCCCGAGTTCGCCAACGCCGAATTCGAGATCTGGTACGGCGACCCGGACAAGGACCACGGCTCCTCGACCCTGGAAGGCGGCGACGTGATGCCGATCGGCAACGGCGTGGTCCTGATCGGCATGGGCGAGCGCTCCTCGCGCCAGGCCATCGGTCAGGTCGCCCAGTCGCTGTTCGCCAAGGGCGCCGCCGAGCGGGTGATCGTCGCCGGCCTGCCGAAGTCCCGCGCCGCGATGCACCTGGACACCGTGTTCAGCTTCTGCGACCGCGACCTGGTCACGGTCTTCCCGGAAGTGGTCAAGGAAATCGTGCCCTTCAGCCTGCGCCCCGATCCGAGCAGCCCCTACGGCATGAACATCCGCCGCGAGGAGAAAACCTTCCTCGAAGTGGTCGCCGAATCCCTCGGCCTGAAGAAACTGCGCGTGGTCGAGACCGGCGGCAACAGCTTCGCCGCCGAGCGCGAGCAATGGGACGACGGTAACAACGTGGTCTGCCTGGAGCCGGGCGTGGTGGTCGGCTATGACCGCAACACCTACACCAACACCCTGCTGCGCAAGGCCGGCGTCGAGGTCATCACCATCAGCGCCAGCGAACTGGGTCGCGGTCGCGGCGGCGGCCACTGCATGACCTGCCCGATCATCCGCGACCCGATCGACTACTGACAGACAACCCGCTCTCGAGCTGAACGGCGGCGTCCCCAGGAGGGGCGCCGCCCACCGACTTCCCACAAGGAGATCAATCATGGCTTTCAACATGCACAACCGTAACCTGCTCAGCCTGATGCACCACAGCACCCGCGAGCTGCGTTACCTGCTCGACCTGTCCCGCGACCTCAAGCGCGCCAAGTACACCGGCACCGAGCAGCAGCACCTGAAGCGCAAGAACATTGCCCTGATCTTCGAGAAAACCTCCACTCGCACCCGCTGCGCCTTCGAGGTGGCCGCCTACGACCAGGGCGCCAACGTCACCTACATCGACCCGAACTCCTCGCAGATCGGCCACAAGGAGAGCATGAAGGACACCGCGCGGGTTCTCGGCCGGATGTACGACGCCATCGAGTACCGCGGCTTCAAGCAGGAAATCGTCGAGGAACTCGCGAAGTTCGCCGGCGTTCCGGTGTTCAACGGCCTGACCGACGAATACCACCCGACCCAGATGCTCGCCGACGTGCTGACCATGCGCGAGCACAGCGACAAGCCGCTGCACGACATCAGCTACGCCTACCTGGGCGACGCGCGCAACAACATGGGTAACTCCCTGCTGCTGATCGGCGCCAAGCTCGGCATGGACGTACGCATCGCCGCGCCGAAGGCGCTCTGGCCGCACGACGAGTTCGTCGCCCAGTGCAAGAAGTTCGCCGAGGAAAGCGGCGCCAAGCTGACCCTCACCGAGGATCCGAAGGAAGCCGTGAAGGGCGTGGACTTCGTCCACACCGACGTCTGGGTGTCGATGGGCGAGCCGGTGGAAGCCTGGGGCGAGCGGATCAAGGAACTGCTGCCCTACCAGGTCAACATGGAGATCATGAAGGCCACCGGCAACCCGCGGGCCAAGTTCATGCACTGCCTGCCGGCGTTCCACAACAGCGAGACCAAGGTCGGCAAGCAGATCGCCGAGCAGTATCCGAACCTGGCCAACGGCATCGAGGTGACCGAGGACGTCTTCGAGTCGCCCTACAACATCGCCTTCGAGCAGGCCGAGAACCGCATGCATACCATCAAGGCGATCCTCGTCTCGACCCTCGCCGACATCTGACCGCGCTCCTGCGCCCCGGCCCACGCGGCCGGGCGCAGCCGCCTTCCGGAGGTAACCGATATGCGTATCGTCGTCGCATTGGGCGGTAATGCCCTGCTACGCCGTGGCGAACCCATGACCGCGGACAACCAGCGGGAAAACGTGCGGATCGCCGCCGAACAGATCGCCAAGGTGGCGCCCGGCAACGAGCTGGTGATCGCCCACGGCAACGGCCCCCAGGTCGGCCTGCTGGCCCTCCAGGGTGCCGCCTACGACAAGGTCTCGCCCTACCCGCTGGACGTCCTCGGCGCGGAAACCGAGGGCATGATCGGCTACATGATCGAACAGGAAATGGGCAACCTGCTGCCGTTCGAAGTGCCGTTCGCCACCATCCTCACCCAGGTCGAGGTGGACGGTAAGGATCCGGCGTTCCAGAACCCGACCAAGCCGATCGGCCCGGTCTACTCCAGGGAAGAAGCCGAGCGCCTGGCCGCCGAGAAGGGCTGGAGCATCGCCCCGGACGGCGACAAGTTCCGCCGCGTGGTGCCCAGCCCGCGGCCGAAGCGGATCTTCGAGATCCGCCCGGTGAAGTGGCTGCTGGAGAAAGGCACCATCGTCATCTGCGCTGGCGGCGGCGGTATCCCGACCATGTACGACGAGGCCGGGAAGAAGCTCAGCGGCGTCGAGGCGGTGATCGACAAGGACCTCTGCTCCTCGCTGCTGGCCCAGGAGCTGGTGGCCGACATCCTGATCATCGCCACCGACGTCGACGCGGCCTACGTCGACTGGGGCAAGCCGACCCAGAAGGCCATCGCCCAGGCCCACCCGGACGAACTGGAGCGCCTCGGCTTCGCCGCCGGCTCCATGGGTCCGAAGGTCCAGGCCGCCATCGAGTTCGCCCGCGCCACCGGCAAGGACGCGGTGATCGGTTCGCTCGCGGACATCGTCGCAATCACCGAGGGCAAGGCGGGAACACGGGTCAGCACGCGCAAGGCGGGCATCGAGTACCGCTGATACACCACCCCCAGGGCCGCTTCGCGGCCCTTCTTCATTCTCCTCTGCCGGCATCGGGCGAAAGGTGGATAGCGCCACGCCTCTGCGCGCGGACTTTCAAGCAAGTCCCGCAACACTCGCCCACGCCCCACCTCTGCCAACAGCCCGGCCATGGGCGTCAATCCCCCCACGGCAGACCGCCAGCACTTGTGGAAAGCCCACGCAACGCGGTATTCAGTAGGAAAATACGTGACTCGATAGTCATGATTCACGTCAGCATAGTCACCCTGATCATTTCAACGGCCACTGGCTCGTGCCCGGGTCCGTGAAGCTCGCCTCGCCGACGGGAAAGGCCGCCATCGCCGCCACGCGCTTCCCGCTCCGGACCAGGCAGCAGCCCGGCACGCGAACGACTATTCGAAGGAGTTTCTGAGTGATGTATCGACTACCGGTCATTGTTGGTTTCGGTGGCTACAACGCAGCAGGCCGTAGTTCCTTCCACCACGGCTTCCGCCGCATGGTCATCGAATCGATGGACCCGCAGGCGCGCCAGGAAACCCTAGCCGGCCTGGCGGTCATGATGAAACTGGTCAAGGCCGAAGGCGGCCGCTACCTGGCCGAAGACGGCACGCCGCTGTCCCCGGAGGACATCGAGCGGCGCTACGCCGAACGCATCTTCGCCTCTACCCTGGTGCGACGCATCGAACCGCAGTACCTCGACCCGGATGCAGTCCACTGGCACAAGGTCCTCGAGCTGTCCCCTGCCGAAGGCCAGGCGCTGACCTTCAAGGCCTCGCCCAAGCAACTGCCCGAGCCGCTGCCGGCCAACTGGACGATCGCTCCCGCGGAGGACGGCGAGGTGCTGGTGAGCATCCACGAGCGCTGCGAGTTCAAGGTGGACAGCTACCGTGCGCTGACGGTGAAGTCCGCCGGCCAGTTGCCCACCGGTTTCGAACCGGGCGAGCTGTACAACTCGCGCTTCCACCCGCGCGGCCTGCAGATGTCGGTGGTCGCCGCGACCGACGCGATCCGCTCCACCGGCATCGACTGGAAGACCATCGTCGACAACGTCCAGCCCGACGAGATCGCGGTATTCTCCGGCAGCATCATGAGCCAGCTCGACGACAACGGTTTCGGCGGCCTGATGCAATCCCGCCTGAAGGGCCACCGGGTCTCGGCCAAGCAACTGCCGCTGGGCTTCAACAGCATGCCCACCGATTTCATCAATGCCTACGTGCTCGGCAGCGTCGGCATGACCGGCAGCATCACAGGCGCCTGCGCCACCTTCCTCTACAACCTGCAGAAGGGTATCGACGTCATCACCAGCGGCCAGGCCCGGGTGGTCATCGTCGGCAACAGCGAGGCGCCGATCCTGCCGGAGTGCATCGAGGGCTACAGCGCCATGGGCGCACTGGCCACCGAAGAAGGCCTGCGCCTGATCGAAGGCCGCGACGACGTGGACTTCCGCCGCGCCAGCCGGCCTTTCGGCGAGAACTGCGGCTTCACCCTGGCCGAGTCCAGCCAATACGTAGTGCTGATGGACGACGAACTGGCCCTGCGCCTGGGCGCGGATATCCACGGCGCGGTAACCGACGTGTTCATCAACGCCGACGGTTTCAAGAAGTCCATCTCCGCCCCCGGCCCGGGCAACTACCTGACGGTAGCCAAGGCGGTGGCCAGCGCGGTGCAGATCGTCGGCCTGGACACCGTGCGCCACGCCAGCTTCGTCCACGCCCACGGCTCCAGCACGCCGGCCAACCGGGTCACCGAATCGGAAATCCTCGACCGCGTGGCCAGCGCCTTCGGCATCGACGGCTGGCCGGTCACCGCGGTGAAGGCCTACGTCGGCCACTCCCTGGCCACCGCCAGCGCCGATCAACTGATTTCCGCCCTGGGCACCTTCAAGTACGGCATCCTCCCTGGGATCAAGACCATCGACAAGGTCGCCGACGACGTCCACCAGCAGCGCCTGAGCATCTCCAATCGCGACATGCGCCAGGACAAGCCGCTGGAGGTGTGCTTCATCAACTCCAAGGGCTTCGGCGGCAACAACGCCAGCGGCGTGGTGCTGTCGCCGCGAATCGCCGAGAAGATGCTGCGCAAGCGCCATGGCCAAGCGGCCTTCGCCGCCTACGTCGAGAAGCGCGAGCAGACCCGCGCCGCCGCCCGCGCCTACGACCAGCGCGCGCTGCAGGGCGACCTGGAGATCATCTACAACTTCGGCCAGGACCTGATCGACGAACACGCCATCGAGGTCAGCGCCGAACAGGTGACGGTGCCCGGCTTCAGCCAGCCGCTGGTATACAAGAAGGACGCGCGTTTCAGTGACATGCTCGACTGAGCGCCACCACAACGGAAAAGGCCCGGCTAGACCGGGCCTTTTCGTTTCAGTGCAGCGCGCGCCAGTTGGATCAGCTCGCTGCGCCACTCGGCGAGCCTATCTGGATGCGCTGGATCAGGTGATGGCCAGTTCCAGCGTTTCACCGACAGCCGCTGGAAGTTCACGGGTACGATGCCGATCTGGACTTCCAGCGTCTCATGGAGGAACAAACAGCGACGAGGTTCCTGGCGGAACTGAAAAAGCACCGATCGGCCAATTTTGACATCAAGCTCCACGGTGAAGCTCCCATTGAGTTATCAGGCACTGGATATCCGTTCTGATAGCCCCTCGAAACACCTATTTATTGACAGGTGTTTTCTCATCGCTGGAGGAAAGCACATAGTAAAAAAATACGAACCCCAGCCATAGGGGAAGCATTGCCTCATAATCCCCACTGAAAAAAGAGCAGGCAAACCCTACCAGCCAAACCGCAAGAAGAATTCCACTCAACACCTGTGTGGTCTTACTGCGAAATATCAGTCCTCCAGAGGTACTACGCCAACCTATAATCAGCAACGGCAGGAGCATAAAACAGACGGCAAAAGCGACCGCACAAGAGACAAACCAGGCAACTACTATATTGTCCCTCCACGTTGGATACAGCATTCTATCCAGACTTAAAGAGGTTGCTAAAACTTCTGAAAGCACAATGGAAACTGGAGTCGCCAAATAGAGAAAAACCAAAAGCACACGACTTCTCCTCACGACTACCGGAGATGGCAGAAAGAATATAGCGAGCGCCAAAATAAGCGCACAAATCGAATACCGCTCCAGATAGATCTTATCGGTAAGCTGCCGGAACAACTCGTCTTGAAATTTCTCTTCAGCGGTCAGTCTTGAAGCATAGTCATTCATATTCTCAGGATAGATATCTGCCAACACCTCAGAGCTTTTCAAAACATCCATACCCAGCGAAGCTGAGAATAGATAAATCGATACGCTCGCCATCACAGCCGCAGCTAAAACACGAAAACGATAGATCGATGGATATGTTGGCATAGCGCCCTCCCGCAAACGCGAGAACTCTACGCTCTACATGCTCTCCCCGTGTGCGATTACGATGGAGTTTTCATGGAGCCCATGATCCTCCCCAGGCTTCGGAAAAAATCACACAGGAACTTACTCAGGCGCCACCCCTATCGGCACCGGCCGACAGCTCAACGAAAAGCCCCGCTCATACGGTCATGCCGTTCACCAAAGTGAATATTTGATGAGCCACTACCGAATCCCGCTGTCAGTCATCTGCTGCGGGCTATTTGCATGTTTTCTGTCAGCCCGAGCGGGCAAAACATCGTAATCTCCCATAGAGACCAGAAAACAGATCAGAAAAACGCCGCGCCCCCATTGGGGTGCGGCGTTTTTCTTAAGTAAACAGCATTAGGGTTCGACCAGCTCTTCCGTTTCAGTGCAGCGCGCGCGCCAGTTGGATCAGCTCGCTGCGCCACTCAGCAGCGCGCGGCAGGGCCAGGAAGGAGCCGTTGAGGTAGTCCTCGCGCGGCTCGTAGGTGAATGGCGCGCCATGCAGGTCGAGCACCTCGCCGCCGGCGCCTTCCAGCACACCCTGGGCGGCGGCCGTGTCCCATTGCGAGGTTGGCGTCAGGCGCGGATAGCAGTCGGCAGCGCCCTCGGCCAGCAGGCAGAACTTCAGCGAACTGCCGATGCTGGCTCGCCGCAGGTCGCCGAAGCGCTCGCTCAAGCCATCCAGCAGGCGCTCCTGGGCCGGGCTGCCATGGCGCTTGCTGGCCACCACGGTGAAGGCCTCCTCGGGCTCCAGGCGCACACTGATCGGTTGCGCGCGGCCATCGGCCTCCTCGCGCCAGGCACCGAGACCGGCGCCACCGTAGTAGCAGCGGCCGCTCACCGGCACGCCGACCAGACCGAACAGCACCCGGCCATCCTCGACCAGGGCCACGTTGACGGTGAACTCCTCGCTACCGGAGATGAACTCCTTGGTGCCGTCCAGCGGGTCCACCAGCCACCAGCGCCGCCAGTGGCCGCGCTCGCTCAGCGGTATCTCGCAATCCTCTTCGGAAAGCACCGGAATGTCCGGCGCCAGCGCCCGCAACCCCGCCTCCAATATATGGTGCGCGGACAGGTCGGCGGCGGTAACCGGCGATTCGTCGGCCTTCGAGCGCACCGCCACGTCGGCGCGCCAGTGCGGCAGGATCGCCTCGCCGGCGCGCCGCACCAGCGCCACCAATTCGCCCCAGGGCACCGGCCTCATGCCTGGTACTCGCCGCGCTGGGTGAGCAGGTCGCGCACCAGGTACAGCGCGGCCAGGGCGCGGCCTTCGCTGAACTGGGCGTGCTGGGCCAGGCTCGACAGTTCGCGCAGGCTGATGCGATCGACGCCCATCGGCTCCGGCTCGTCGCCCGGCAGGCGCTCCTCGTAGAGGTCGCGCGCCAGCACCACCTGGATGCGCTGGCTCATGTAGCCCGGCGACAGCGACAGTTCGGTGATGTGCTCCAGTTGCCGGGCACCGTAGCCCGCTTCCTCCTTGAGCTCGCGGTTGGCCGCCGCGAGGATGTCCTCGCCCGGCTCGACCAGGCCCTTGGGCAGCGACAACTGGTATTCGTCGACCCCGGCGCAATATTCCTCCACCAGCACCGCGTGCTCGGCATCGAGCATGGCCACCACCATCACCGCACCGTAGCCCTGGCCCTTGCCGACCAGACGCTCGTAGGTGCGCTCGACGCCATTGCTGAAGCGCAGTTGCAACTCCTCGACAGCGAACAGTCGGCTCTTCGCGACGATCTCGCTGGCGAGTACGGTGGGTTTCTGACGCATGTGGATAACTCCTTGGCGAAGCCGGCGGGTTATCATACCCCGGCTTTTCCGATTATCCCTGTCGGAGATTGATGGGAAGCGACAGATTTCCGCATCGATCGCGACGAACCGCGACAAGAGCCGCCATGCCCACCCTGCCCTGGTCCGCCATCGACACCGTGCTGCTCGACATGGACGGCACCCTGCTCGACCTGCACTTCGACAACCACTTCTGGCTGGAACACCTGCCCCAGCGCTATGCCGAACGCAACGGCCTGAGTCGCACCGAAGCCGACGCCGTGCTCGAGCCGCTGTTCCGCGAACACGCCGGCCAGCTCAACTGGTACTGCCTGGATTTCTGGAGCCGGGAACTGGACCTGTCGATCCGCGAACTCAAGCACGAGGTGGCGCACCTGATCTCGCTGCGTCCGCACGCCGATACCTTCCTCGCCGCCCTGCGCCGGGCCGGCAAGCGCGTGGCGCTGATCACCAACGCGCACCGCGACTCGCTGTCGCTGAAGCTGGAACGGATCGAACTGGCGCCCTATTTCGACCGACTGATCAGCTCCCACGACTACGGCTACCCGAAGGAGGACGCGCGCTTCTGGAGCGCCCTGCAAGCCGATTTCGGCTTCGACCCGCAGCGCAGCCTGTTCATCGACGACAGCCTGCCGATCCTGCGCAGCGCCCGCGCCTATGGTGTCGCCCACCTGTTGGCGGTACGCCACCCGGACAGCCGTGGCCAGGTCCGGGACACCGAGGAGTTCGCCGCCCAGGAGGACTACCGGCGGCTGCTCGAAGGACTGCCGTAGCCGCGGAAACGAAAACCCCGCCACGCGGGCGGGGTTGGCGAAACGCCGGGATCACTCGGGAATGCGCAGGACCTGGCCGGGGTAGATCTTGTCCGGATGGCTGAGCATCGGCTTGTTGGCCTCGAAGATCTTCATGTAGGCGTTGGCATTGCCGTATTCGGCCTTGGCGATGGCGCTCAGGGTGTCGCCTTTCTTCACGGTGACGAAGCGCGCCTCCGGAGCGGCCTGGGCCACGGTGATCTTGTCTTCCACCGAGGAGACGCCGGCGACGTTGCCCAGCGCCAGCAGGATCTTCTCTTTCTCCTCCTGGCTGGCCACCTCGCCCGAGGCGATGACCTTGTCGCCTTCCACCGAAACCTGGATGTTCGGGTTGCCCAGGCCGACCTTGGCGACGTGCTCCTTCAGCGACTCGGCCGCCTGTGCCTCATGCCCCGTCAGCGTATCCCACAGCTTTTCACCGGCTTCCTTCACGAACGCGAAAATACCCATCTTTGGTTCTCCCTTTACGGTTACGGTTGCAAGCGGCCGGCGCAATCCCGATCCGCGACTAGCCAAGTCTAGACTGCAAAAACCGGCGAAATATCCCCAGGCTCCTTCGTCACCCCATAACACTGCGCCCATTCGCGTTAAGATTCGGCGACACCCCCGCCACGGAAGCGCCGATGGACATCAAGCAACTGAAATTCCTCTGCGCCCTCGACGAAACCCGCCACTTCGGCCAGGCCGCCGCGCGCTGCCACGTCACCCAGCCGACCCTGTCCATGCGCCTGCGCAGCCTGGAGGAAGAACTCGGCCTGGAACTGGTGCGACGCAGCCAGCGCTTCGAAGGCTTCACCGAGGCCGGCGAGCGCGTACTGGCCTGGGCACGCAGCCTGCTGGCGGCCCAGGAAGGGCTGTACGCGGAAGCCGCCGCCTGCCGCGGGCAACTGGTCGGGACCCTGCGCCTGGGCGTGGTGCCGCTGGCCAGCTTCGACCCGATGCGCCTGGTCCAGCACATGGCCGGGCGCCACCCGGAGTTGCGTTTCCAGCTCTATTCCCTGAGTTCGGAACAGGTACTCGAAGGCCTGGCGCGCAACCAGTTCGATCTCGGCGTCTCTTATCTGGACCGTCTGGACCGCAGCCATTTCGAGGGCATCGAACTGGCGGAGACCCGCATGGGCCTGCTCCATCACCCCAGCCATTTCCCGCTCGACGCCGCGCTGCTGAACTGGGAAGCGCTGGCTGGCCTGCCGCTAGGCCTGCTCTCGGCGGGCATGCACTTCCGCCAATCCATCGACCACAACTTCCGCAGCCGCGGGTTGAGCCCCATCGCGCGCCTGGAAACCGACTCGGTACAGCAACTGCTGCAGGCGGTGCAGCGCGGCTTGTGCTGCGCGATCATGCCGCTGGGCAGCGAAGTCGACGGCGAGTTGCGCCTGATCCCCATCGAGGACGCCCATACCCTGGCAGCGCTCGGTCTGATCATCCGCAGCGGACAGCCGCGCTCGGCGCTGGCCGAAGCCTGTTTCGAGGAAGCCCGGAACTGGTTGGCGCCGCAGTCTTGATAGATCACGTCGATCAGCGCATCGGCACAACCGATTAGACGCTGCCCCGCGTCAGGCCTAGGCTGGTGCCACACCTAGAACGATAGGGCCCAGCCCATGCCTTGCCAGCCTGCATGCCCGGTATCCGCGGATACCTGGGCGCCTTCCGCCGTTCCCGACGATTACCGCTACGCCGACCTGCACCTGCCGCAGCAGGTCGGCCAGGCCTCCCTTGCCGCCGAGTGTGCCGTGGCGATCAGCTACAACGGACTGAACCAGGCGGTGATGATGGCCTCGCCCGAGGACATCGAGGATTTCGTCCGCGGTTTCAGCCTCAGCAGCGGCTTCGTGGAGTCCATCGACGACATCTATGAAATCCGCGTCAGCGGCCAAGGCGAATCCCTCCACGCCGAGGTCGAAATCAGCAGCCGCGCGTTCTGGAACCTCAAGCGCCAACGCCGGCAACTGGCCGGCACTTCCGGATGCGGCCTGTGCGGCGTCGAAGCCCTGGAGCAGGCCCTGCCGCAACTGCCGGAACGGTCGCCGCAGGCGCTGCCTCCCGCCGCCCATCTCGGCGCCCTGCGCCAGCGTATCGAGCAGGCCCAGCGACTGGCGCGCCATAGCGGCGCCCTGCATGCCGCGCTGTATTTCGACGGGCATGGCGAGCTGCGCCTGTGTCGCGAGGACATCGGCCGCCACAACGCCCTCGACAAGCTGATCGGCGCCCTGCACCGCCAAGGCCTCGACGCCGCGCGCGGTTTCGCCGTGGTCACCAGCCGCTGCAGCCTGGAGCTTATCCACAAGGCCGTACGTGCTGGGATCGGCACCCTGGTCAGCCTCTCCGCACCCACCGCCCTGACCGTGCAATGGGCGCGCCGCCACCAACTGAACCTGATCCACCAGCCCCATCACAACGCCCCGCGGGTCTACAGCCCGGCGCCGGCCGCAACCGAGTGAGTCCGCCATGAGCCTGCAACCTCTCCAACCCCGCTACAAGCCCTATGCCGGCGCCGCCGCCGGCTGGGGCGCGCTGCGCAGCGTGGCGCACTTCTGGCTGGACAGCAAACAGCCGTTCAAGAACCTCCGCGCCCTGCTCAAGACCAACCAGAACGGCGGTTTCGACTGCCCCGGCTGCGCCTGGGGCGACTCGCCGGAAGACGGCCGGGTGAAGTTCTGCGAGAACGGTGCCAAGGCAGTCAACTGGGAAGCCACCAAGCGCCGCGTCGACGCGGCGTTCTTCGCCCGCTACAGCGTCAGCGCCCTGCGCGAACAGAGCGACTACTGGCTGGAATACCAAGGCCGCCTCACCGGACCGATGCGCTACGACCCGCTCAGCGACCACTACCAGCCGATCACCTGGGACGCCGCCTTCGCCCTGGTCGCCGAGCACCTGCGACGCCTGGATAGCCCCGACCAGGCGGAGTTCTATACCTCCGGGCGGGCCAGCAACGAGGCGGCCTACCTCTACCAGTTGTTCGTCCGCGCGTTCGGCACAAACAACTTCCCCGACTGCTCGAACATGTGCCACGAAGCCAGCGGCGTGGCACTGGGCCGCAGCGTCGGGGTCGGCAAGGGCAGCGTGACCTTCGACGACTTCGAACACGCCGACGCGATCTTCATCCTTGGGCAGAACCCCGGCACCAACCACCCGCGCATGCTCGAGCCGCTGCGCGAGGCAGTGAAGCGCGGTGCCCAGGTGGTCTGCTTCAACCCTCTCAAGGAGCGCGGCCTGGAGCGCTTCCAGCATCCGCAGAACGCGCTGGAAATGCTGACCAACGGGTCCTCGCCGCTGAACACCGCGTTCTTCCGTCCGGCACTGGGCGGCGACATGGCGGCGATCCGCGGGATCGCCAAGTTCCTCCTCGCCTGGGAGCGCGAAGCCCAGGCCGAGGGTAGCGAGCCGGTATTCGACCACGCCTTCATCGCCGAGCACACCGACGGCCTCGAGGCCTACCTGGCCGAACTGGATGCCACCCCCTGGGAACACCTGGAGCGCCAGTCCGGGCTGGGCCTGGCGGAAATCGAGCAGGCTGCGCGGATGTACCGGCGGGCGAACAGGGTCATCGTCTGCTGGGCGATGGGCATCACCCAGCACCACCATTCGGTGGCGATCATCCAGGAAATCGTCAACCTGCAACTCCTGCGCGGCAACCTGGGCCGCCCGGGCGCCGGTCTCTGCCCGGTCCGCGGCCACAGCAACGTTCAGGGCGACCGCACCATGGGCATCAACGAGCGGCCGCCGGCGGCGCTGCTCGACGCACTGGAACGGCGCTTCGGCTTCGAAGTGCCACGCCACAACGGGCACAACGCCGTCGAGGCGATCGCCGCGATGCTCGCCGGCAAGTCGAAGGTCTTCATCGGCCTGGGCGGCAATTTCGCCCAGGCCACCCCGGACAGTCCGCGCACCCACGCCGCCCTGGCGTCATGCGACCTGACCGTGCACATCAGCACCAAGCTCAACCGCAGCCACCTGACCACCGGCCGCGACGCACTGATCCTGCCCTGCCTGGGGCGCACCGACATCGACCGCCAGGCCGAAGGCCCGCAGGCGGTCACGGTGGAAGACTCGTTCAGCATGATCCACGCATCCTACGGGCAACTGGAGCCGCTCTCGCAGCAGATGCGTTCGGAGCCGGCGATCATCGCCGGCATCGCCAAGGCAACCCTGGGCAACCATCCGGTGGACTGGGACGCGCTGATCGCCAACTACGAGCGCATCCGCGAGCTGATCGCCGACACCATCCCCGGTTTCGCCGACTTCAACCGCCGCGTCCGCCATCCCGGTGGCTTCTACCTCGGCAACTCCGCCGGCGAACGACGCTGGAACACCGCCAGCGGCAAGGCCAACTTCGTCGCCAACCCGCTGCCCCGCGACCTGTTGCCGGCACAGGTGCGCGACAGCGGCCTCGAACCCGACCTGATCCTGCAGACCCTGCGCTCCCATGACCAGTACAACACCACCATCTACGGCCTGGACGATCGCTATCGCGGAGTGAAGGGCCAGCGCGAAGTGGTATTCGCCAACGAGGCGGATATCCGCCGCCTGGGCTACCAGCCGGGCGACAAGGTCGACCTGGTCTCGCTGTGGAGCGATGGCATCGAACGCCGGGTACGCCGCTTCACCCTGCTCGCCTTCGACATCCCGGCCGGCCAGGCAGCCGCCTACTACCCGGAAACCAATCCCCTGGTGCCGCTGGAGAGCGTCGGCGTCGGCAGCCATACGCCGACTTCGAAGTTCATCGCGGTACGCCTGGAAAAGGCCACGGGCGACGGGCGCATTATCTGAAGCCCATGAAAAACGCCGCCTCCTGCAACAGGAGGCGGCGTCTTAAGGAAAAAGTCGATGAAAGGCCTTGAAGGCAGGCCGCTCGTCGGCGTTAGAATGGCCAGCATCCCGCCAGCAAAAATACCGATTTCGCCCCTGAAATCGCGCTTCACATTCGGTCTACGACCGCCTCTACTTAAGAAAGTTCCCCATACAAAACAAGTACTTGGAATATTTCGAATTTGCTCTACCAATCGTCGGCTGGCGCTTGTCAGCGGTTTGGGCCAACCCCAGCATCGCAGCCGTCATCCCCACAGAGAGAAACTCTCTATGAAGTATTCCTCGATACTCCTGTTGTCCCTGAGTCTGGTCGGTAGTACCGCTTTCGCAGGCGACGACACCCGCGCGGCCATCGGCGGCGCCTTGGGCGGGGTGTTGGGTTCGGTCGTCGGCGATGCGGTCGGCGGCAGCACTGGCGCCGCGATCGGTAGTGGCATCGGTGGCGCTGCGGGCGGTGCAGTCGGCGCCGGACGCGGCAACAAGACCGAAGCGGCGATCGGCGGCGGCCTCGGTGCCGCAGGCGGCAACGTCATCGGCCGGCAGATCGGTGGCAGCACCGGTGGCCTGATCGGCGCGGCCCTCGGCGGCGCCGGCGGCGGCGCGCTGGGCAACCATTATGGCGACGGCAACCGCCGCTACGACGACGATGACGACTACCGCGACCGTCGCTACTACCGCCGCGCCGGCTATCGCGATGGCTATTACCGGCATGACAACGGCCATCACTATGGCCAGTACAAGAAGTGGAAGCGCCACAAGCATCATCGTCGCTACTACGACGACTGAACCCGCCGCTCCCTACGAGGCAAAGGCCGGGCCGGATGGTCCGGCCTTTGTGCGAACGACCGTATTTCCCTCCCGATTGAAACGATGAGGCACGCACGATGCGTAAATCTCTCCTGGTAATCGCGTTCGGCCTGCTGAGCGCACAAGCCGCGCTCGCCGGCGATTCCACCAAGACCGCGGTGGGCGGCGGCGTAGGCGGTGCCCTGGGCAACGTCGTGGGCGGCGCCATCGGCGGTAGCACCGGTGCGGCCATAGGCGCCGGCCTGGGTGGCGCGGCCGGCGGCGCGATGACCGCCAAGGACGGGCGCAAGACCGAAGCCGCCCTGGGTGGCGGGCTAGGCGCGGCCGGCGGTTCGGTGATCGGCAACAAGCTGGGCGGCAGCACCGGCGCGACCATAGGTGCAGGCCTCGGCGGCGCAGCGGGTGGCGCGGTCGGTAACAACCTGGGCAAGGACAACGACAGCGGTCACCGCGGCAAGAAACACCGCAAGCACAAGCATCGTTGATCGGCATGCTTGCCGAAGCTGATGTGTAAAAGCCCCGCGAACGCGGGGCTTTTACTTTCTACCGTTCGTCAGCCTTTCGGTGCCGTTTTCAACTCGTCGCGAACGATCAGGACGCCACGCGGCGCCTCGATCCCGACCCGGGCCTGGTTGCCGATGATATCGGTGACCAGGATCCGGATGCCGCCTTCGCGCAACTGCCGAATCAGTTCCTCCGCCGGGTAGTCGGCCTTGAGGGACAGGGTGATGCCTTCGCCTTCTCGGCGGGAGAGTATCAGGAAACCCATGTTCCGCGTCCTTGCCAGTCATAGCAGGGGCAAACCGGCCCCTTTGGTGAATGAAATGGTGTGGAGGGATGGTCACAGAACATTGCTCCAGCGTCGAGACTGCAAACGTTCAATCAGAAATGTCCCATCCAGCGCTTCCTGTTCGCCTCACGCCATGTCATGGATTGTCGCACCGGGCTCGCTTTGCTAGCGTGCCGGACATCAATTCCATCCGAGATTTCCAGATGCGCCCGTCGTTCGCCAGTTGGGGCCTGCTTGCCCTCCTGCTCCTGCAAGGCCCGTTGCTCCAGGCCCAGCCGCTGTCACCGGCTCTCCAGCAACTGTTGAGCCTGAGCAGCCAGCGTTTGCAACTAGCCGATCAGGTAGCCCAGAGCAAGGCCCAGTCGGGCAAGGCGGTACAGGACAGCCCGCGGGAAGAACAACAGTTGCAGATGCTCGCCGGACAAGCCGGGAGCCACGGGGTCGGCGCCGAGCAGGTGCGCCTGCTGTTCGCCGCGCAGATCGAGGCGAACAAGCTGGTCCAGTACCGCCTGCTCAGCCGGCCGCTACCGGACGCTGGCCAGGCGGTCGACCTGGAGCGCATCCGCAGCCGCCTCAATCAGCTCAACCTGGAGCTGCTGCGCGGCTACGCCCCGGCGCTCGCCGAACTGCGCGTCGACGACTGCCGGCCGAGGCTCAACCAGGCGCTGCAACGGCAGGTACGCGACGATCGCCTGGACGAGCTGCATGCCATCGCCCTGTCACGGGCGGCGGGCGATCTCTGTCACTGGGCCGCGCTCTGAAGCGCGGCCAGCGCATCGCGTAGTTCCTGCGGAATGGCCACCGGGCGGCTGCTTCGGCGCTCCACGAAGACATGCACGAAACGCCCGGCCGCGCAGGCCTCCCGCTGCCCTTCGAGGAACAAGGCCAGTTCGTACTGCACCGAGCTGTTGCCCAGGCGCGCCACCCGCAGGCCCATCTCGATCCGCTGGGGGAAGGCCACCGGCGCGAAATAGTCGCAGCTGGAACTGACCACCAGGCCGATCACTTCGCCGCCCTGGATATCCAGGCCGCCGCGCTCGATCAGGTAGGTATTCACCGCCGTGTCGAAGAACGCATAGTAGGTCACGTTGTTCACGTGTCCGTAGATGTCGTTGTCGTGCCAGCGCGTGGTGATCGGCTGGAAATGAAGGTACTGCTCGCGCAGCGGTCGCGGGGCGGTCGCCATGCCCGGTCCTCGTAGAAGGGATTCAGTATGCCGCGCGATAGATCGCCAGGGCATCCGCCTCGCCGACCTCGCGCGGGTTGTTGACCAGCAGACGCTGCTGGAGCATCGCGTCGGCGGCCAGGCGCGGCAGCATCGCCTCGTCCACCCCGGCGTCGCGCAAGCGGCTCGGCAGGCCGTTGCGCGGACTGAGCTGGGCCAGTTCGTCGATCAGCTGCACGGTAAGCGCGTCGCGATCGCCCGGACGCAAGCGGTCGCCCAGCAGCAGCGGCGCCAGCTCGGCATAGAGTCCAGCGGCAGCGGGAGCGTTGAAACGGATCACCTCCGGTAGCACCAGCGCATTGCTCAGGCCGTGGGGAATGTGGAAATGCCCTCCCAGCGGATAGGCCAGGGCATGCACCGCCGCCACCGGCGCATTGGCGAAGGCCTGCCCGGCCAGGCAGGCGCCCAGCAGCATGGCCTGGCGCGCCTCGCGGTCGCCGCCGTCGCCTACCGCGCGTTCCAGGTTGGCCGCCAGCAGGCGCAACGCCTCCCGCGCCAGCAGGTCGGACAGCGGGTTCTTCTTCAGTTTGCTGGTATAGCTCTCGATCGCATGCACCATCGCGTCGATACCGGTCGCCGCGGTGACCGCCGGCGGCAAGCCGAGGGTCAGGTCGGCGTCGAGCAGCGCCAGGTCGGGCAGCAAGTGGGGCGAGACCACGCCCATCTTGGTGGTCTCGCCGGTGGTGACGATGGCGATCGGCGTCACCTCGGAGCCGGTCCCGGCGGTGGTCGGCACCTGGATCAGCGGCAGGCGCGGCCCGCGTGCGTTGCCGACCCCGAAGACCTCGCCGAGCCCCTGCCCTGCTTCTGGGTGGGCGAGCAGCGCGACCAGCTTGGCTACGTCCATGGAGCTGCCGCCGCCGAAACCGACCACCAGCTCGGCAGCCATGCCCCGCGCCCGCCCGAGCGCGGCCTCGACCACCGCCTCGGGCGGATCGGCGAGCACCTGGTCGTACACCTCGACGGCCAGGCCCAGGCGCGGGAAGCCGGGCAGGATCGCATCCAGCAAGCCGAGCCGGGTGATCCCCGGGTCGGTCACGATCAACACGCGGCGCGCCCTTCGCTCGCGGCAGAGTTCCGCCAGGCGGATGGCGGAGCCGGCCTCGCAGAGGATCTGCGCGGTAGTGGCGAAACTGAAAGCTTGCATATCGGTCTCCCTGGGCGAGACGCCCGTCAGAACGAGAAATGCTCCTCGGGCAGGGCCATCAGGCAGTCGGCGCCACCGAGCAAGGCTTCGCGGTGCATGCTCGCCCGCGGCAGGATGCGCCGCAGGTAGAAATCGGCGCTGCGCAGCTTGGCCCGATAGAAATCGCCCTCGCCGGAGCCGCCGTCCAGCGCTTCCTGGGCTCGTGCCGCGGCTTGCAACCAGAGGGCCGCGAGCAATACGTAGGCGCTGTACTGGAGGAAGTCCACCGAAGTGGCGCCGATCTCCTGGGGATCGCGGGCGCAGGCCTCGAGTACCTGGCCGGTGAGCTGCCGCCACTCCTCCAGGCGTTGCAGCACCGGCTCAGCCAGTGGCGCCAGCGCAGCACGCCCTTGCAGCGCCTCGCTGGCCACCGCCAGTTCGCCTTGCAGCGCCAGCAGTTCGCCGCCCTGGTCGCCGAGCAGCTTGCGGCGGACCAGATCGAGCGCCTGGATGCCATTGGTGCCTTCGTATATCTGGGTGATGCGACTGTCGCGCATCAATTGCTCCATGCCCCATTCGCGGATGAAACCGTGACCGCCATAGACCTGTACGCCGAGGCTGGCGACTTCCTGGCCGACATCGGTAAGGAAGGCCTTGACGATGGGGATCAGCAGCGCTGCACGGCGCGTCGCCGCGCGCCGGCCGTCGGCATCCGGATGGCCGTGTTCCAGGTCGAGCTGGCGTGCGCAGCAGGCCGCCAGCATGCGGCAGCCTTCGACCAGGGTCTTCTGGGTCAGCAGCATGCGCCGCACGTCGGGGTGCACGATGATCGGGTCGGCGACCTTGTCCGGTGCCTGCGGGCCGACCAGGGCGCGCGACTGCAGGCGTTCGCGGGCGTAGCCGAGGGCGCCCTGGAAGGCCCGTTCGGCGATACCCAGGCCCTGCAGGCCGACCTGGAAGCGCGCGTCGTTCATCATCGTGAACATGCAGGCCAGGCCCTGGTTCGCCTGGCCCAGCAGCCAGCCCCTGGCGCCGTCGAAGTTCATCACGCAGGTGGAGGCGCCCTTGATCCCCATCTTGTGCTCGATGGCGCCGCACCCCAGGCTGTTGCGCTCGCCCAGGGAGCCATCGGGATTGGCGACGAACTTCGGCACCAGGAACAGACTGATGCCCTTCACCCCGGCCGGCGCGTCCGCCAGGCGCGCCAGCACCAGGTGGACGATGTTCTCGGTGAGGTCCTGCTCGCCACCGCTGATGAAGATCTTGCTGCCGCTGATCGCGTAGCTGCCGTCGGCCTGCGCCTCGGCGCGGGTGCGCAGGAGGGCGAGGTCGGTGCCGGCCTGGGGTTCGGTCAGGCACATGGTGCCGGCCCATTCGCCGCTCACCAGCTTGCCCAGGTAGTCGCGCCGCAACGCCTCGTCGCCATGCTTGTACAGGGCCAGCACGGCGCCCTCGGTCAGCCCCGAATAGACGCGGAAGGACAGGCTGGCGGCCATCAGCATCTCGTGGAAGCACGCGGAGACCATCTGCGGGAAGCCCTGGCCGCCGTACTCGGTGGGTCCGGTCATGCTCGCCCAGCCGTTCTCGCTGTACTGCCGGTAGGCTTCGCGAAAGCCGGTGGGGGTGGACACCACGCCGTCCTTCAGCTTCGCGCCTTCCTCGTCGCTGTTGCGATTGAGCGGCGCCACCACCTGGCCGGTGTAGCGCGCGCCTTCCTCGAGCACGCCGTCGATCAGTTCGCGATCGATGCCGTTGCCCAGCAGTTCGCAATGCGCGCCGACATCGAACAGTTCATGGAGAACGAAGCGCATGTCGCGCAAGGGGGCCTGGTAATCCATCTCAGCGCGCCTCCTGCAGGTCGGCGAAGGCTCCGCCCTCGGCGGCCAGGCGCTCGACCAGGGACGCCGGCTTCCAGCGTGCGCCGTGGCGCTGTTCGAGGAAACGCAAGCGTTGCAGCAGCTCGGCCGCGCCGAGGCGATCGGCCCAGGCCATGGGACCGCCCTCCGCGGCGGGGAAGCCGTAGCCGTTCAGGTAGACAGTGTCGATGTCGGCACTACGGGCGGCGATACCCTCGTCGAGGATCTTCGCGCCCTCGTTGACCAGCGCCAGCAGGCAACGCTCGAGGATTTCCTCGTCGGCGAAATCGCGCCGCGGGTAGCCCAGCGTTTCGGCAACCCGGAGCACCAGGGCATCCACCTCGGTATCGTGCTCCGCCTGGCGGCTACCCGGCGCGTAGCGGTAGTAGCCGGCACCGCTCTTCTGGCCGAAGCGGCCCATCTCGCAAAGGCGGTTGTCCACCTGCACGGCCGGCTGGTCCTGGCCGACCCCGGCCAACTCGCGGGCGCGCCACTCAAGGTCGATACCGACCACGTCGTACATGCGGAACGGCCCCATGGCGAAACCGAACGCCTGGAGAGCCCGGTCCACCTGGTACGGCAGGGCGCCTTCCAGCAGCATCAGGCGGGCCTCGGTGGCGTAGGGTTCGAGCATGCGGTTGCCGATGAAGCCGTGGCAGTTGCCGGCCACCACGCTGACCTTGCCCATCCGCTCGCCCAGCGCCAGGGCCTCCTCCAGCACCGCCGGCGCGGTCTGCGCGCCGCGCACGATCTCCAGCAGCCGCATGATGTGCGCCGGGCTGAAGAAGTGCAGGCCGAGCACCTGACCCGGACGCGCGGTGACCGCGGCGATGGCGTCGATGTCCAGGTAGGAGGTATTGCTGGCCAGCACCGCGGAGGGCTTCAGCGCCGCGTCCAGCTCGCGGAAGATCGATTGCTTGAGTTCCAGGTTCTCGTAGACCGCCTCGATCACCAGGTCCGCCTCGCGCATCGCGGCGAGGTGCTGGACCGGCGTGATGCGGGCGCGGCGCGCGGCCGCTTCCTTTTCGCCGATGCGCCCCTGGCGCACGTTGTGCGCGTAGGTGTCGGCCACGGCGCCGAGCGCCTGGTTGAGCATCTGCGGGTTGCTGTCCAGCCACTGCACGTCGAGACCGGCGTTGGCCAGGCACATGACGATACCGCGACCCATGGTGCCGGCGCCGATCACCGCGGCCTGGCGGAAGGAAAAGTTCTGGCTCATGGTCTTGTCCTCGTTGTAGCGAGCGCAGGAGGAACGGTGGACGAAACCTGGGGCAGTCCGACCGCACAAAAAGCGACCACTACCTTAGGGGAAGGTCGTACTATTTTTGAAATTTAGTCTTGTGATAGCTGGAATTCAGGCAGTGAATATCCAAACCTTCGACCTCAACCTGCTACGCGTCCTTGACGCGCTGCTGCGCGAACGCAACGTCTCGCGCGCGGCGGAGCGCCTGGCGCTGAGCCAGCCGGCAGTGAGCAATGCGCTGAACCGCCTGCGCGAGCTGCTCGACGACCCGCTGCTGGTCCGCGCCGGTCGTGCGATGCAGCCGACGCCCCGGGCGCTGGCGCTGGAAGCGCCGATCCGCGCGGCGCTGCGGCAGATCGAACAGAGCCTGGGCGACGGCGAGGGCTTCGATCCGGGGCGCAGCCGGCAGCGCTTCACCGTAGCGGTGACCGACTACGTCGAACTGATCTGCATGCCCGCCCTGATGCGCCGCCTGAGTGAGCGGGCGCCGGGAATCTCCATCGCCATCCAGCACCTGACCCCGACCTTGCCGGCCGAGGCGCTGGACAAAGGCGAACTGGACCTGGTGCTAGGCCGCTTCGAAAACGTCCCGGCGCGCTTCCAGCGCCGCCATTGGGCCAGCGAGACCCTGCAACTGGTCGCCCGGCGTCAGCACCCGCTGCTGGCGCAGGCTCCCGACCTGGCCACCTTCCTGGAGCTGCAGCACCTGTGGGTGCACGGCGGGCAGACCAAGGGGATGGTCGACCAGTGGCTGGGCAGCCAGGGGCTCAAGCGGCAAGTGGCCTACACCACGCCGAACTACCTGCAGGCAGCGCACATCGCCGCGTACAGCGACCTGGTCGGCGTCCTGCCGCGACAACTGGCGCACTACTTCGAACGATTGCTGCCCCTGCAATCGTTCGACCTGCCGTTCGACCTCGGCCCGTTCCACCTGGAACTGGTGTTTCTGGCCCAGCGCGAACGCGACATCGCCCTGCAATGGCTGGTCGAACAGATCCGCCAGGTCGGGGCCGCCGGACCGGACTAGGGGAATCCGGGCAGTCAGAAGCGGTCGCGAATGACCAGTTCTTCCCGCGGCAGCTTGCCGCTGCGCGGCCAGGGTTCAACGGCCTTTTTCCCGACCGCGACCATCAGGCCGATCACATGGTTGTCCGGCAGGTTGATCAGCCGGGCCACGGCATCGAAGTCGAAACCATCCATCGGACACGAATCCAGGCCCTGGCCGCGGGCGACCAGCATCAGGGTCTGCGCCAGCAGGCCGCAGCTGCGCATGGCTTCGTCGCGCTGTACCTGGGGCTTGCCGCGGTAGTAGGTGTCGATGGCGCCTGCCATGAACGCCTGTACCGCCTCGGGAGCACCGTCCCAGACCCGCTGCGCGTTGCGCTCCCAACTGTCGAGCTGGGCGCACACCACCACCAGCATCGCCGCGTCGGTGACCTGCGCCTGGTCCCAGGCCACTTCACGCAACTGCACGCGCAATTGCGGATCGCTGACCTCGACCAGCCGCACGTGTTGCAGGTTGAAGGCGGAAGGCGCATGCAGCGCCAGGTCCAGGAGATGGTCCTTCTCTTCGCGAGTCAGGCTGAAGGATGAGTCGTAGCCCTTGATGGCACGGCGACTACGAACGGCGTCTTCGATATGCATGGGGGAAATCCACTGCGAGGGAACAAAGGGGCACCCACTCTAGGGCATTGGCGAGAAGATAAACCAGACTTCAATAAATCCGACGCAGCCCCACAGCAGCTACTTACAGAATTAAGACTAGGACTATTCCTAGGAAGGAATTTTCCTAAGGAATTGTCCTATATTCCACTCCAATGCCAGCGTCTGGGAGAGGGCCCCTCCCGGGACGCACGAACGCAGAAAAATAAGGATGAACTCACGTAGGAGTAAGCTCATGAACAGGATGGGCCAACTGGCTTTGTTCGGTCTTCTTGTAGGAACTTCCAGCAACCTGTTCGCCGCCCCCGGCAGCATCAGCGGCGTCATCCGCTTCACCGGCGCCATTGTCGAGCCACCATGCTCGATGAGCGCTCCCCGCCAAGACGAAAGCAAGGGCAGTTTCCACCTCAGTGGCTGTCCCATGCAGGCGCGCACCGCGGATGTCAGCATCCGTTCGATGAAGACCGGCGAGGTGCGCCACTTGCAACCCAGCGATACGGTCATCGGTGAACGGGATTTCTCGGCGCGCTATGAGCTGGCAGGAAGCGGTCGCCGCTCCGGCAACTACCTGATCACCGTCACCTACCCCTGACGTTCGCCCATGAAAAAACCGCCCGAAGGCGGTTTTTTCATGGTGCCGAAACGTGGCTTACAGCTGCGGGCCGGCGGCCTTGATCGCATCGGAAACCTCGAATTTCTTGAAGTTTTCGATGAACTGCTTGGCCAGGCCCTTCGCCGCCTCGTCGTAGGCAGCCTTGTCAGCCCAGGTGTTGCGCGGGTTGAGCAGATTGGTCTCGACGCCCGGAACGGCCTTCGGCACGTCCAGGTTGATGATCTCCAGGTGCTCGGTTTCCGCGCCGATCAGCGCGCCGCTCTGGATCGCCGCGATCACGCCACGGGTGGTCGGGATGTTGAAGCGCTTGCCGACGCCGTAGCCACCGCCGGTCCAGCCAGTGTTGACCAGGTAGACCTTGGAGCCGAAGGCCTTGATGCGCTTGATCAGCAGCTCGGCATAGACGCCGGCCGGACGCGGGAAGAAAGGAGCACCGAAGCAGGTGGAGAAGGTCGACTTGATACCGCCGCCGGAACCCATCTCGGTGGAGCCGACCAGCGCGGTGTAGCCGGACAGGAAGTGGTAGGCCGCCTGCTCATTGTTCAGGATCGATACCGGCGGCAGTACGCCGGTCAGGTCGCAGGTCAGGAAGATCACCGCGTTGGGCTCGCCGCCGAGGTTCTTCTCCGAACGCTTCTCGACGTGCTCCAGCGGGTAGGCGGCGCGGCTGTTCTGGGTCAGGCTGTCATCGGCGTAGTTGGGCACGCGCTCTTCGTCGAGAACCACGTTCTCCAGCACGGCGCCGAACTTGATGGCTTTCCAGATGACCGGCTCGTTCTTCTCGGACAGGTCGATGCACTTGGCATAGCAACCGCCTTCGACGTTGAACACCACGCCCTCGCCCCAGCCGTGCTCGTCGTCACCGATCAGGTAACGGCTTTCATCGGCGGACAGGGTGGTCTTGCCGGTGCCGGACAGGCCGAAGAACAGGGTCACATCGCCCGCTTCGCCGATGTTGGCAGCGCAGTGCATCGGCAGCACGTCGCGCTCGGGCAGCAGGAAGTTCTGCACGGAGAACATGGCTTTCTTCATCTCGCCGGCATAGCGCATGCCTGCGATCAGCACTTTCTTCTGGGCGAAATTGAGGATCACGCAACCGTCGGAGTTGGTGCCGTCGCGCTCGGGCACGCATTCGAAGTTGGCGACATTGAGGACCTGCCACTCGTCCTTGCCGGCCGGGTTGTACTGCTCCGGCTCGATGAACAGGCAACGGCCGAACAGATTCTGCCAGGCGGTAGCGGTGGTCATCTTCACCGGCAGGTAGTAAGCCTCGGCGGAACCTACATGAACATGGGAAACGAAATGGTCCTGGGCGTTGTTGAACGCTTCCACGCGGGCCCACAGCGCATCGAACTTGTCGGCCGGGAACGGACGGTTGATGTTGCCCCAGGCGATCGCGTCCTTGGTGCTCGGCTCTTCGACGATGAAACGGTCGACCGGCGAACGGCCGGTGCGATGGCCGGTACGTACGACCAGCGAGCCGTTGGCGGCCAGTTCGCCCTCACCGCGGCGAATGGCTTCTTCTACCAGTTGGGCGGCGCTGATATCGGTGTACACGGCGTTGTTGGCTTGCGTCATGTGGTTCCCCGTCGGCCAGAGGCCGAGTCCTCCAAACTTCGTAGCGCTTCAAAAAACTCACTACAGGAAAAAAGTGGCGGGATTATGCCAGAAAAGCCCGCTGGATGAAAAATCGTCAGTGGCGGGTCTCGGAAGGCCCCTGGCTGCCAGCGCCAGCGAACAACTGGGCGACGTCGGAGGCGTCGAACAGGTAGCGCTGGTTGCAGAACTGGCAGTCGATGCTGATCGAGCCTTCTTCCTCCTCGAGCAGCCGCTCGCAGTCGGCCTGCCCGAGACTGACCAGGGCGTTGGCCGAACGTTCCCGCGAGCAACTGCAATGGAAGACCAGCGGTTGCGGCTCGAACAGGCGCACGGTTTCCTCGTGGTAGAGGCGGTGCAGGACGGTCTCGTTGTCCAGCGCCAGCAGCTCTTCGGCGGTCAGCGTGTCGGCCAGGGTGGTCAGGTGCTGCCAACTGGCCTCGCGGGCCTCGGGGTCCTTCAGGCGGTCGGCGGGAAGCTGCTGCAGCAGCAGGCCGCGGGCGCGGCGGCCGTTGGCGTTGAGCCAGAAACGGGTCGGCAGCTGTTCCGAGCTGGCGAAGTAGTTGGACAGGCATTCCGCCAGGTTCACCCCCTCCAGGGCGACGATCCCCTGGTAGCGCTGGCCCTTGACCGGGTCCACGGTGAGGGTCAGCACGCCTTCGGGCATCAGTTCCTGCATGCCGGCGTCGGCGCCGATGGACTTCGCCGAATAGCGGGCCAGGCCACGCACCTGGCGGTCGCTGGAACACTCCACCATCAACAGCGGAACCGCGCCGCTGGAGCGCGCCTGCAATACCAGCAGGCCGTCGAACTTGAGCGTGCCGCAGAGCAGCGAGGCCGCCGCGAGCATCTCCCCGAGCAGCTGCGCGACCGGTTCCGGATAGGGATGTTTGGCCAGCACTTCGCTGTAGCTGCGCTCGAGATCGACCATCTCGCCGCGCACGTCGGTATCGTCGAAAAGGAAACGCTGGCTCTGATCTGAATGGGACATGCGGGACACAACGCTACGAATGAGGGAATGACAAGTGAGTGACAAAGGCCTATAAAAGCGCGCTTCGTGACAGTCGTACGCCGACCCGGCGCCGATAGGGGGAAACGATTTTATGGATAATGCCTCTCCGTTCCAAGCGGCCTGGCAATGGCGCAAGTTCGCCACCTGTCATCTTCTGGCGCTCCTGCTGCTGATCCTGTGGCTCTGGGGCCCCACCCGCGAGCTGATGAACGGCTTCGACTTCTGGCTCTTCGACAAGCTCAACGGCTCCCTCGCCCTCAACGAAACCTGGCTGAAACTCTGGGGCCTGCTCAGTACCCGACCGTTCGACGCGGTGGTCGGGGTGATCCTGCTCTGCCTGCTGATTCGCGGCGACTGGCTGCTGCCGGCGAACCAGGTACGGCGGCTGACCTTCGGCTTCATCGTGACCCTGCTGATCCTGGTGGTGATCCGCGTGCTCTACGCGAAGATCGCCCACCATCTGCACTGGCAGCACGCCAGCCTGTCGATGCTGATGGACAAGGCCATCCACCTCAGCGACCACTTCCCGGACTGGGAACGCGTGTGGGAAATCAAGGACCGCTCCAAGCGCAGCTTCCCCGGCGACCACGCCTCGGTGCTGCTGGTCTGGGCGCTGTTCATGTCGCTGTTCGCTCGCCGCGCCGGGCAGTTCCTGCTGATCTGGACCCTGGCCGTGCTGTTCATGATGCCGCGCCTGGTAGCCGGCGCGCACTGGGGCCAGGACGACTACATCGGCGGCCTGCAGATGGCCCTGCTGGCCCTCGCCTGGGGCTGCTACACACCGCTGGCGGCGAAGGCCAGCGGCTGGCTGGTGCAGGTGACCGAACCGCTGTTCCGCCTGCTGGCGAAATTGCCGCTGATCGGCCGCCTCGGCGTGGTCCGCGACTCGGCCTGAGGCCATCCCGGTCTCCCCTGCGGGAGACCGGCGCTTCTCAGTCCTGGCCGCCGCGCAACTGGTGGATCTGCCGCCGCTGCTTCTTGCTCGGCCGCCCCTCTGTCTGTACGCCCAGCGCCCCGGCCTTGCGCATGGCCGCCGCGCGCTCGCGGCTTGCCACGCTGTCCGCGGTTTCCTCGTAGAGAGCCTGGGCCTCCGGCGCGCCACGCCGGACTACGGAAAGCGCGCGAATGGTCACGGTTCGCTCGTCGAAGCCCGTACGAATGGTCAACTCCTCCCCTACCCTGGGTTCCTTGCTCGGCTTGCACCGCTCGCCCCGGCAATGCACCTTGCCGCCCTCTATCGCGGCCTTGGCCAGCGCCCGGGTCTTGAAGAAGCGCGCCGCCCAGAGCCACTTGTCCAGGCGCACCTTGTCGTCGTCTTTCTCGCTCACTGGCATTTCCCGTATTCGTTCCGCCGCTGTCTCGCGACGGTCATCGACAGCCGCTAGGTTCGTCTTCGGCATCCTCGGGCAGCCGCCTGGCGGCCGCCCATAGCCCTGCTAGAATGCCGGCAAAACGCCTGGAATGCCTACCCGTGAAGACATTCGACCAGCTTTCCGTCATCGGTCTGCGCGAGTGGATCGCCTTTCCCGAACTGGGCATGGTCGGGCTGCGCGCGAAGATCGACACCGGCGCCAGCACCTCCAGCCTGCATGCATCGGACATCGTTCCCTTCGAGCGCGACGGCGAGAAGTGGGTGCGCTTCACCGCCCACCTCGGCACGCTGGTGCAGCGCCGGCACCGTTGCGAAGCGCCGATGGTCGCGCGCAAGAGCATTCGCAGCTCCAACGGCCAGGCCCAGACCCGCTACGTGATCCGCACCACCCTGGCGCTGGGCGATCGCATGTGGCCGGTAGAGTTCACCCTGGCCTGCCGCAAGTCCATGCGCTATCGCGTGCTGCTCGGCTCCAAGGCGCTGATCGCCGGGCAACTGGTGGTCAACCCGGCCCTGGCCTACGTCCAGGATCGTCCCGAGTCGCCGGCCGCCCTGCCCGCGGCGACGAGCATCGACCTGCTCGACGGGAGCCCGGTTTGAGCCATTCGCCGGCAGCACCTGTCCAACCTCCATCCATTCCCGAAACGGCCGGTCCGATGCCTGCCGCGACGACAACCCACAGCCTCGCCGCCGCTGCCCGCCAGCCGGTCCAACCCATCCACAGGTGCTGAATGAAAATCGCCGTGCTGTCGCGCAATCCCCGGCTCTACTCGACCCGTCGCCTGGTGGAGGCCGGGCGGGAGCGCGGCCATGAAATGGTGGTCATC
Organism: Pseudomonas aeruginosa; assembly: GCF_001457615.1. Taxonomy (GTDB): domain Bacteria; phylum Pseudomonadota; class Gammaproteobacteria; order Pseudomonadales; family Pseudomonadaceae; genus Pseudomonas; species Pseudomonas aeruginosa. The sequence goes on from NZ_LN831024.1 coordinate 5,899,946, forward strand.
GATACGCTGCGCGCCTACATGAACATCGCCAGCCACAAGCCGCAGATCCACTACCGGGGACAACCGCTGGAGGGCTTCGACGCGGTGATCCCGCGCATCGGCGCCTCGGTGACCTTCTACGGCTGCGCGGTATTGCGCCAGTTCGAGATGATGGGCGTGTTCCCGCTCAACGAGTCGGTCGCCATCGCTCGCTCGCGGGACAAGCTGCGCTCGCTGCAACTGCTGTCGCGCAAGGGCATCGGCCTGCCGGTGACCGGCTTCGCTCATTCCCCGGACGACGTCCCGGACCTGATCGAGATGGTCGGTGGCGCACCGCTGGTGATCAAGCTGCTGGAGGGCACCCAGGGCATCGGCGTGGTCCTCTGCGAAACCGAGAAGGCCGCCGAATCGGTGCTCGAGGCTTTCATGGGACTCAAGCACAACATCATGGTCCAGGAGTACATAAAGGAAGCCGGCGGCGCCGACATCCGCTGCTTCGTGGTCGGCGACAAGGTGATCGCCTCGATGAAGCGCCAGGCAGCGCCCGGCGAGTTCCGCTCCAACCTGCACCGAGGCGGCAGCGCCAGCCTGATCAAGATCACCCCGGAAGAACGCATGACCGCCATCCGCGCCGCCCGCGTGATGGGCCTGAACGTCGCCGGGGTGGACATCCTGCGCTCCAACCATGGTCCGCTGGTAATGGAGGTGAACTCCTCGCCGGGCCTGGAAGGTATCGAATCCACCACCGGCAAGGACATCGCCGGGATCATCATCCAGTACCTGGAAAAGAACGGCGGCCCCCACCTGGCCAGGACGAAGGGAAAGGGGTGAGCCGGACCAGACAACGCATGCGTTGTCCCAGCCCATCGGACGCACCGCATTACGCTGGCGATCCCGGCCTCGACAGAAGGTCCATGCCACGCTTGAATGAAGCACCGCCGCAACCGATGCCGGAAACCCCGCCGAACCCTGGGCTCTTCCGGCACTCGAATCCTTTCCTGACGCTTCACGGAATCGCCGCATGACCTCTCGTCCTTCCTCCGACCAGACCTGGCAGCCCATCGACGGCCGGGTGGCGCTGATCGCGCCAGCCTCGGCCATCGCCACCGACGTGCTGGAGGCGACCCTGCGGCAACTGGAAGTGCACGGCGTGGACTACCATCTCGGCCGCCACGTCGAAGCCCGCTACCGCTACCTCGCCGGGACGGTCGAGCAGCGCCTGGAAGACCTGCACAACGCCTTCGACATGCCGGACATCACCGCGGTCTGGTGCCTGCGCGGCGGCTACGGCTGCGGCCAGTTGCTGCCGGGCCTGGACTGGGGGCGCCTGCAGGCGGCCTCTCCGCGACCACTGATCGGTTTCTCCGACATCTCGGTGTTGCTCAGCGCTTTCCACCGCCACGGCCTGCCTGCGATCCACGGCCCGGTGGCCACCGGACTCGGTCTGTCGCCGCTGAGCGCCCCCCGCGAGCAGCAGGAGCGGCTAGCCTCTCTGGCCTCGGTCAGCCGCTTGCTGGCCGGAATCGACCATGAACTCCCGGTGCAGCACCTCGGCGGACACAAGCAACGCGTCGAAGGCGCGCTGATCGGCGGCAACCTCACCGCCCTGGCCTGCATGGCCGGCACACTCGGCGGCCTGCACGCCCCGGCGGGGTCGATCCTGGCCCTGGAGGACGTCGGCGAACCCTACTACCGCCTGGAGCGCAGCCTCTGGCAATTGCTCGAAAGCATCGACGCGCGCCAGCTCGGCGCGATCTGCCTGGGCTCGTTCACCGATTGCCCGCGCAAGGAAGTCGCCCACAGCCTGGAGCGGATCTTCGGCGAATACGCCGCCGCCATCGAGGTGCCGCTCTACCACCACCTGCCCAGCGGGCATGGTGCGCAGAACCGAGCCTGGCCTTACGGGAAGACCGCGGTGCTCGAGGGAAACCGGTTGCGCTGGTAGGGACGGGGCGCGCCCTTCTCCGTAAGCGCGAGAGGGGGCGGGAAGTGCCGCTGGAACGGCACAAACCCGTCAGGTATCAGGCCGCGCCGCGCGGCAGCAGCAACCCCAACGGCAGGCAGACCCGCGCTTCCAGGCCGCCGCCATCGCGGTTGCGCAGTTCGACGCTGCCGCCGTGCTGGGCGGCGATGCGCTTGACGATCGCCAGGCCGAGGCCGGTGCCCTTGCCGCCACGCGCCTTGTCGCCACGGATGAAGGGATTGAAGATGCTGTCCACTTCCGCGGGATCGATGCCCTGGCCGCGATCGAGCACGCTCAGCACCACGTAGGGCGCCGCGCTTTCGCCGGCCACGTAGCTGGCCACCTCCACCGAACCGCCGCCGTGGTTCAGGGCATTGTCGATCAGGTTGCCCAGCAGACGCTTCATCGACACACGCCGCAACGGCATCGCCGGTACCGGTTGCAAGGCCATGCGCACCTGCTCGCGAGTCTGGTTGAACGGCGCCACGACCTCGCGCACCAGGTCGGTCAGGTCGCCCTCCTCCACCGGCTCGTCGCGGCCGTCGCGGATGAAGGCGAGGAACTGGTCGAGGATCGCGTCCATGTCCTCGATGTCGCGGATCATGTCCTCGACCATCTCCCGTTCGCTCTCCGGCAGCAACTCCAGCGACAGGCGCAGGCGCGTCAGCGGGGTGCGCAGGTCGTGGGAGACACCGGCCAACATCAATTCGCGTTCGCGCCCGCCCTGCTCGATGTCCTCGGCCATCTGGTTGAAGGCGCGATACACCTCGGCCATTTCACTCGGCGTCTCCGGTCCCAGCGGCAGGCGCACGCTGCGCCCCTGGCCGAACTGGCGGGCGGCGACCACCAGGCGCTTGAGCGGCTGGCTGAGCTGGCGGACGAAGATCCAGGCGGCGGCGGTGGAGAGCAGGCCGATGCCGAGGAACCAGCCGAGCACGCTCCAGATCCGTTGGCCACGCAAGGGATGCGGATACAACGGCACCGCCAGCCAGCCTTCGCCGAGGCTCGGTGCGCGCACCCAGAGCTGCGACGGCTGGTGGATACGCAGGCGGGTCTCGGTGTCCGGCCCCAGCTCCATCTGCATCTGCCGCTGGAAGATTTCCGTGTACGGCCAGTGCTGCTCGCCGGGCTGGTCGGCGCTGCTCGGCACCCAGCGCAGGCCGGAAGCCTTGGCGATGGCCGCGCGCGACTCCTCGTCGGCAGCCCAGAACGCGCGGATGGTCAGCGCCGCGCCGTGGCTGTACTGGCGGTCGACGATCACGTCCTCGTTCATCAGCAGGTAGACCAGGGTCAGCGCCTTGGAGAACAGCACGACGATCAGCACCAGCCAGAGGGTGCGGGCGAAGAAGCTTTGCGGGAACCAGAGCGGCGTTTTCATCGATCGGACCGGTTGCGCGCCGGCGGACGGGGCCGACGCCTGTTGCGGGTAAGACGACGCGGCCGGTGCATCGCTGCACCGGCCGCGCGGAGACTCAGGCCTTGCGCGCGTTGCCGTCCGGCACGAACACGTAGCCGACGCCCCAGACCGTCTGGATATAGCGCGGCTTGGACGGATCCGGCTCGATCAGCCGGCGCAGGCGCGAGATCTGCACGTCGATGGAACGCTCCAGGGCATCCCACTCGCGGCCACGGGCGAGGTTCATCAGCTTGTCCCGGGTCAGCGGTTCGCGGGCGTGCTGCACCAGGGCCTTGAGCACGGCGAACTCGCCGGTGGTCAGCATGTGTACCTCGTCGCCCTTCTTCAGTTCGCGGGTGGCGAGGAACAGCTGGTAGTCGCCGAAGGTCACCACCTCGTCGGCACCGGCAGGCGCGCCGGGCACCAGCGGCGCCTGGCGGCGCAGCACGGCCTTGATCCGCGCCAGCAGTTCGCGCGGGTTGAACGGCTTGGCCAGGTAGTCGTCGGCGCCCAGTTCCAGGCCCTGGATGCGGCTGCCCTCGTCGCCCTTGGCGGTGAGCATGATGATCGGCACCTGGTTGTTCTGTTCGCGCAGGCGGCGGCAGGCAGTGAGGCCGTCCTCGCCGGGAAGCATCAGGTCGAGCACAACCAGCTGGAACAGTTCGCGGGATAGAAGGCGATCCATCTGCTCGGTGTTCTCCACCGCGCGGACGCGGTAGCCCTGCTCGTCGAGGAAACGTTCGAGCAGGCGGCGCAGGCGGGCGTCGTCGTCGACGACGAGGATCTTTTCACCTTCGGCCAGGGCGGCAGGGTTCGACATAGAAACTCCCAGAATGAGTCAGGCGGGCATTATCGCCCAGGTAGCGGCTGGGCCGGACTGTCCATTGTTAGCAGATTTTTCCCCGACCAGCCGCCCTCCAAGGCGAAACTTGGCAGGTATAATGCGGCGCTTTTGCGGCGGGGCGTTGTCTACACGGCCCGTTTTCGTTCGTTTTACCAGGTGGATCAATGGACAGCATCAACACCCGTATCGCCGAAGAGCTCTCCGCACTGCCCTCCGGCCGCGTTCAACCGCAGCAAGTCGCCGCTGCCGTCGCCCTGCTCGACGAAGGCTCCACCGTTCCCTTCATCGCCCGTTACCGCAAAGAGGTCACCGGCAGCCTCGACGATACTCAGTTGCGCATGCTGGAAGAGCGCCTGCGCTATCTGCGCGAACTGGAAGAACGCCGCGGCGCGATCCTCGCCAGCATCGAGGAACAGGGCAAGCTGACCCCCGAACTGGCCCGCGACATCAAGCTCGCCGACACCAAGACCCGTCTCGAAGACCTCTACCTGCCTTATAAGCAGAAGCGCCGCACCAAGGGCCAGATCGCCCTGGAAGCCGGCCTCGGCGCGCTGGCCGACGCACTGTTCGACGACCCGACCCTGGTCCCGGAAAGCGAGGCCGCGCGTTTCGTCGACGCCGAGAAAGGCTTCGCCGACGTCAAGGCGGTGCTGGAAGGCGCCAAGTACATCCTCATGGAGCGCTTCGCCGAAGACGCCACGCTGCTCGACAAGCTGCGCGTGTTCATGAAGAACGAAGCGACCCTGACCGCCCGCGTGGTCCCCGGCAAGGAACAGGAAGGCGCCAAGTTCAGCGACTACTTCGAACACGACGAGCCGCTGAAAAGCGCCCCGTCGCACCGCGCCCTGGCGATCTTCCGCGGACGCAACGAAGGCGTCCTCAGCGCCTCGCTGAAGGTCGGCGAGGAAGCGCCGGGCACCCTGCACCCATGCGAAGTCATGATCGCCCAGCGCTTCGGCCTGTCCAACCAGGGCCGCGCCGCCGACAAGTGGCTGGCCGAGGTGGTGCGCTGGACCTGGAAGGTCAAGCTCTATACCCACCTGGAAACCGACCTGTTCGGCGAGCTCCGCGACGGCGCCGAGGACGAGGCGATCAGCGTGTTCGCGCGCAACCTGCACGACCTGCTGCTGGCCGCCCCGGCCGGCCCGCGCGCCACCCTCGGCCTCGACCCGGGCCTGCGCACCGGGGTCAAGGTCGCGGTGGTCGACGCCACCGGCAAGCTGCTGGACACCGCCACCGTCTACCCGCATGCGCCGAAGAACCAGTGGGACCAGACCCTCGCCGTGCTCGCCGCGCTGTGCGCCAAGCACCAGGTCGAGCTGATCGCCATCGGCAACGGCACCGCCAGCCGCGAAACCGACAAGCTGGCCGGCGAACTGATCAAGAAATATCCGGGCATGAAGCTGACCAAGATCATGGTCAGCGAGGCCGGCGCATCGGTGTATTCCGCCTCCGAACTGGCGGCGAAGGAGTTCCCCGAGCTGGACGTGTCCCTGCGCGGCGCCGTATCCATCGCCCGTCGCCTGCAGGACCCGCTGGCGGAGCTGGTGAAGATCGAGCCCAAGTCGATCGGCGTCGGCCAGTACCAGCACGACGTGTCCCAGCTGAAGCTGGCGCGTAGCCTGGACGCGGTGGTCGAGGATTGCGTGAACGCCGTCGGCGTCGACGTCAACACCGCCTCCGCCGCCCTGCTGGCACGCATCTCCGGCCTCAACTCGACGCTGGCGCAGAACATCGTCGCGCACCGCGACGCCAACGGCGCGTTCCGCACCCGCGACGAGCTGAAGAAAGTCAGCCGCCTGGGCGAGAAGACCTTCGAGCAAGCCGCCGGCTTCCTCCGCGTGATGAACGGCGACAACCCGCTGGACGCCTCGGCGGTGCACCCGGAGACCTATCCGCTGGTGCAGCGCATCGCCGCCGACACCGAGCGCGACATCCGCTCGCTGATCGGCGACTCGGCGTTCCTCAAGCGCCTCGACCCGAAGAAGTTCACCGACGAGACCTTCGGCCTGCCGACCGTCACCGACATCCTCAAGGAACTCGACAAGCCCGGCCGCGACCCGCGTCCGGAGTTCAAGACCGCAGAGTTCCAGGAAGGCGTCGAGAGCCTCAAGGACCTCAAGCCGGGCATGGTCCTGGAGGGCGTGGTGACCAACGTCACCAACTTCGGCGCATTCGTCGACATCGGCGTCCACCAGGACGGCCTGGTGCACATCTCGGCGCTGTCCGAGAAGTTCGTCAAGGATCCGTACGAAGTGGTCAAGGCCGGCGACATCGTCAAGGTCAAGGTCATGGAAGTGGACATCCCGCGCAACCGTGTCGGCCTGTCCATGCGCATGAGCGACACCCCCGGCGAGAAGGTCGAAGGCCAGCGCGGCGGGCGTCCCGCCGGCAGCGGCCAGCCGCGCCAGGAGCGTGGCGCCCCGCGCGGACAGAGCGCGCCGCCGGCGAACAACGCCATGGCCGCGCTGTTCGCCAACGCCAAGCAACTGAAGAAGAAGTGACGGAGCCGTCCATGAGCGAGATGCCCGCCCGCGAGCAGATGATCAGCGCCTACAGCGAACTGGTCGGCCTAGACCCGGTCAGCCTCGGCGACGGAGTCGCCGAGGTACGCCTGCCGATGGCCGCGCACCTGCGCAACCGCGGCGGGGTCATGCATGGCGGCGCGCTGTTCTCGCTGATGGACGTGACCATGGGGCTGGCCTGCTCCAGTTCCCATGGTTTCGACCGCCAGAGCGTCACCCTGGAATGCAAGATCAACTACATCCGCGCCGTCGCCGACGGCGAGGTGCGCTGCGTCGCCCGCGTCCTCCATGCCGGGCGCCGCAGCCTGGTGGTGGAAGCCGAGGTGCGGCAAGGCGACAAACTGGTCGCGAAAGGACAAGGTACCTTCGCCCAGTTGTAAACCGGCGCGGCCGCCATGCGGCAGAGTGGCGCGCAACGGCGATCCCGATCCGTGCCGGGCGCCCGCCTCGACGGCTCCCGCCGAAGGCGCGGCGACCGGCCCCCGGACGAAGCGAAAACGCATTTACGTCCTCCCTCTTGTAGACCGCTCGGTCCACCCTCATATTGGGGCGACCGATCTGGGACGCGATCACAAGGAATCCCGACTTGAGCGATCTTCTCTCCCGCCGCCTGGCTCTGCTCGGCGCCGCAGCCAACCTGCCCCTGCTGACCGAGTGCCTGCATGGCATCGAGCGCGAATGCCTGCGAGTCGATAGCGACGGCAAGCTGGCGCTCACCCCCCACCCCCGGGCCCTGGGTTCGACCCTGACCCATCCGCAGATCACTACCGACTACTCCGAGGCCTTGCTGGAGTTCATCACGCCCACGGAAACCGACGTCGCCGACACCCTGGCCGATCTCGAGCGCATCCACCGCTTCGCCAGTTCGAAGCTGGACGGCGAATACCTGTGGAGCCCATCGATGCCCTGCGAGCTGCCGGACGAGGAGAGCATCCCGATCGCCCGCTATGGCAGCTCGCTGATCGGCCGCCTGAAGTACGTCTACCGCAAGGGCCTGGCGCTGCGTTACGGCAAGACCATGCAGTGCATCGCCGGCATCCACTACAACTTCTCCCTGCCGGAGAGGCTCTGGCCGCTGCTGCGCCAGGCCGAAGGCAGCGAGCTGTCGGAACGCGACTACCAGTCCGCCGCCTACATCGCCCTGATTCGCAATTTCCGCCGCTACAGCTGGCTGCTGATGTACCTGTTCGGCGCCTCGCCGGCCCTCGACGCCGGCTTCCTGCGTGGCCGCCCGAGCCAGTTGGAGCGCCTCGACGAACACACGCTTTACCTGCCCTACGCCACCAGCCTGCGGATGAGCGACCTGGGCTACCAGAACAACGCCCAGGCCGGCCTGACGCCCTGCTACAACGACCTGCAGAGCTACATCGACAGCCTGCGCCAGGCGGTCAGCACGCCCTACCCGCCCTACGAGAAGGTCGGCACCAAGCAGGATGGCGAATGGGTGCAGCTGAACACCAACATCCTGCAGATCGAGAACGAGTACTACTCGAGCATCCGGCCAAAGCGCGTCACCTACACCGGCGAGCGTCCGGTGCAGGCCCTGGCCGCTCGCGGCGTGCAGTACGTGGAAGTGCGCTGCCTGGACATCAACCCGTTCCTGCCGCTGGGCATCGACCTGGACGAGGCGCGCTTCCTCGACGCCTTCCTGCTGTTCTGCGCGTTCAGCGACAGCCCGCTGCTGAACGGCGAGTGCAGCGACGCCACCGACAACTTCCTCGCCGTGGTCAAGGAAGGCAGGCGGCCGGGCCTGCAATTGCAACGTCGCGGCCAGCCGGTGGAATTGCAGGTCTGGGCGAACGAGCTGCTCGAACGAATCGCCGACACCGCGGCGCTGCTCGACCGCGCGCGCGGCGGCGAAGCCCACGCGGCGGCGCTGGCAGCGCAGCGGGCGAAGGTGGCCGATGCGGAACTGACGCCTTCGGCGCAGGTGCTGAAGGTCATGCGCGAGCGCGGCGAGAGCTTCGAAGCGTTCTCCCTGCGCCAGAGCCGCGAACACGCGGAGTATTTCCGCCAGCATCCGCTGGCCGCCGAAGAGCAGGCGCGCTTCGAGAAGATGGCCAGCGACTCCCTGGCCGAACAGACGGAGCTGGAACGCGACCAGGATGGCGACTTCGATACCTTCGTCGCCGCCTACCAGGCGAGCATCCTCGGCCTGATCAGCAACTGAGCCAAGCCGGCGCGCCCCTGCGCCCAGGGACGCGCCGGCGGATCACAGGCTCTTCTCGAATACCTGCGAATTGCGCTGGAAGTTGTACAGCGAGGCCCGCGCCGCCGGTAGCCGTTCGACGCTGCTGGGCTGGAAGCCGCGCTCGCGGAACCAGTGCGCGGTCCGCGTGGTGAGCACGAACAGGGTCTTCAGGCCGAGTCCGCGCGCGCGCTCCTCGATCCGCTCCAGCAGTTCGTCGCCACGCCCGCCGTGGCGGTACTCCGGGTTGACCGCCAGACAGGCCAGCTCGCCCGCCTCGGAATCGGCGATCGGATAGAGCGCGGCGCAGGCGATGATCAGCCCTTCGCGCTCGACGATGCTGAACTGTTCGATCTCGCGTTCCAGCACCTCGCGGGAACGGCGTACCAGGATGCCCTGCTCTTCCAGTGGGCGGATCAGCTCGATCAGCCCGCCAACGTCCTCGATGCCCGCCTCGCGCAACTGCTCGAACTGCTCCTGGGCGACCAGGGTGCCGTTGCCGGTGCGGGTGAACAGCTCGCTGAGCAGCGCGCCGTCCTCGGTGTAGCTGACGATATGGCTGCGCTTGACCCCGGCCCGGCAGGCCTGCGCCGCGGCGTCCAGCAGCTCGGCCTGGTAGCTGTTGCCCAGCCGTTGCAGGTGCGCGGGCACCTGCTGCGGGCGCAGTTCGCGGACCAGCTTGCCGGATGCGTCCAGCAGGCCCTGTTCGGCGCCGTAGAGAATCAGCTTTTCCGCTTCCAGGTCGATGGCGGCGCGCATGGCCACGTCTTCGCAGGCCAGGTTGAAGATTTCCCCGGTCGGCGAGTAGCCCAGCGGCGAGAGCAAGACGATGCTGCGCTCGTCGAGAAGGCGGCCAATGCCCTTGCGGTCGATGCGACGGACCTCGCCGGTATGGTGGTAGTCGACACCCTCGACCACGCCGATCGGCCGCGCGGTGACCAGGTTGCCGCCAGCGACCCGCAGGCGCGCGCCCTGCATCGGCGAGGCGGCCATGTCCATCGACAGCCGCGCCTCGATGGCGATGCGCAGACTACCCACGGCGTCGATGACGCATTCCAGAGTCGGCGCATCGGTCACTCGCAGGTCGCGGTGATAGCGCGGAGCCAGGCCGCGCGCGGCCAGGCGCGCCTCGATCTGCGGACGCGAACCGTGCACCAGCA